>DAOPOS010000001.1:0-359747 GCA_035358035.1 Syntrophales bacterium
CACCTCCGGGCGGCGCTCACGGAACCCAAGAAGTGCATCTCCTGCGGCTTCTGCGCGGAGGAGTGCCCGGTGGAGGCCATCCTCCTCGCCGTGCCTCCGGCCCCGGCCGTGGAGGCGACCGCGGGGTGAATCCCGTCGGCATTGCGGAATCGGCACGTTCAAGGAGCGCAATTGCCTTCGGTCACGGGAACCTTGCAGCTTTCTTGTTGAAGTCTTATTTTTTCGAGAAAACGTTTGTGTAGTAGATTGCTCTGGGTAATGTGCAAGTAAAAAGTCATTCCAATTCGGGAAGCTCTTTACGAAAAAAATCAAGCACTCCGTCTGATTGAAGACATCCCGTCATCAGCCATTGCACCCACTCGTCTAAAATCTTCAGTGCGTCGCACCCCAGACAGAAAGGTGTCCATTTATAGGCTATTGGCTCAGTGCCCATCGGCTGGATGTGGTCCAAACGTAAAATGGAAGAATTGATTTTCTCTGGCAACTTATCCCACATGTACTGAGGGTATTCGCACTTCTGAACTCGCTCTACAAAATCCGAACTCCAGCCACCCGTTTTTCCAGAGAACTCCGCTCCATAGTAGGGCGCGACTAAAATGTAAGGACGAAACTGCCATGCCGCGCCACCCACCCGTTGCCTTTTCGGTACTTCAGGCGGTTCAGAACCGACAACCAGAACGGGGCGTTCTTTCACACGATAAACAGCTCGGACTTCGCCAGTATATGAGGGCAGTGCAGCAATGGGAAGCTTTGGGTGCTCGTGGGACTTCTTGATCTGAAAGGGTTCGATTCTGTAGTTTGCTTTCGAATGATCTGTTGGAGAGGCTCGTCCCTCAGGCACCAGGATCATGGGCTGTTGATCCATATGAGGCAGGAAGGCCCATAGCAGTCTTCCCCGGCGGAGATCGAAGGCCTGATCAGTTATCCACCAATCGTCAATGAAATATTGAATCGAATGTTCAGGATATTCCTTCATCGGATCTGGCTCGGGATTTCCATACTTCATCCGAAAAGGTGATTTCACCGCCACTCGCTAAGATAGGCGTGCCCGCCAGCTCATCTAGCTGGGCAACACCATCCCAAAAAACGTTGTCATATCTCGGAGCAGGTTCCGGTTTCACCATCTTTTGCTTTTGCTCTTTCTCAGCCAGCCGGCGTTTGATTCTTTCCTTCAACGCCTCCAATTCTTCTTTCTTTTTCTTCAATTCTTTTTTTGAAAGTACAGCGGTTTGCAGCATCTCATCTCTCGTCGCTTCTTTTGAATCAATCACGGCCTGTTCTTTCGGACGCGTGAAGTAAAGCCTTTCGTGTGGAGCCGCATGCAACATCGGCCAGGTGGTATAGACATGATGCAAGAGGCTCGTTGTGTCATCACCAAATCTATGAATTGCATCCCTTAAGGCCCGTCGTACCTCAAAAGGCAATGCAGCCTGTAATGATTCATACAATTCATCGTCCTGCAATTTCCATCGGACGAAGTCAGATTCATATTTATAGGACGTTATTACCCGTTCCGTTGCGTGTACATCCTGAACAACGCACTGTATTCGCGAATAGACAGCCGAAGACCAAGGGCCATAGTGATAGAACTGCCATTCCGCACCGGTTAAGGTCTCGCCCTCGTGAGTTTCCGCGAAGGACAGATCCGCCAGATAGACGTACTTCACCAGATGAATCGGGCCGAGTTCCTGGTTCCCAACATCTTCTTGGCCGGCGGCGGCAAGGATATATTTTAATATGAGGTCAACTTTTGTTGTATCCATTTGAGCCGCTCAGTACATAGATTTTGCTCTCGTGTCAATACTTCCTTCGTTCTCCGATCACGCCTTTTTCACATACGTGATCGTCGTCGCCTTGCAGCGGCGCTTCGTCTGATCGACGAATCCAAGGGTGAATTTTCCTTCCGGCTTCTGAAAGATGTCCAGCCCTCGTCCGAGGACGATGCGCCATCCCGTATCGGTTTCGATCCAGCGGTCGTGCAGGCCAGCCTCGAAGCGCCAGGCCAGCGCGATGCGATCCGGAACGAGACTCTCCTTGAGTTCGTTCATCTTTGTGGAGATTTCGGTTTCCTGGCTTTTTGTATCGGCCCCCGTGACCAGGTCGACCGACAATCCAGCATCCGTTGCCGTCAGTGTCTCGCAAAAATTGAGGAAGTTGTGGATCTGGTAATCATAGCGAATGTACGGGTCAATCAGCTTGATGTTCGTCGCACCTCTCAAGTAGGGATTGAAAAGTCGCGCGTAGGAGACACCGCGTTGACCGTCGGCAATATTCAACATCGTCTCAATCGCCTTTCGATCCGGTGACAGATTGTCCGATGGTGCTTCGGCCTTCTCCTGTTCAGGTTTTTCTTCCGGGTGGGACATCTGGAAGTCATCGGGCCTCTCACTCTTGATCGTCACCCACGAATACTCCTGATCGAGTTTGGCCAGCTCGTCCCGAATCTGCTGGCGCATCCGGACCGCAGGATTCACGCAGTATTCGACAAACTCCTCACTGGTCACCTGCAGGTCAGGAAACAAAAGCTTCAGGAAGCCTTCCGCGAGCCGCGCGACGGCTTTGCTGTCCCGCATATCCTCGCAGGCGGGCAGGCGCATGCTGTGGGAAACGTAATCGGCGTACTGAAGATCGCTCCTCAGTTCGTGCAGCGCTTCGCTGAAAAAATCGCCCTTAAATCCAAGGCTCTTGGAGGGCGTGTTCTTGGTGATCCGGGGCATAAACCACCCTTCCAGAAGTCCGTGCAGACGATCCACAAAAGCCGACTCCTGAAGGGATGCAGGCAGCTCCTTGAAGATGCCGTTCGTCTCGTAGAGGGGGCGGTGATCCGGGCCGATGGTGATATTGCCCAGGATTGCGAAACCGCACTCGGCGGTACCCATGTCCCCGGTGGCGCGCCGATAGCGGCCGCTTTCCAGATACATCTTCAGGGCCGCCATGGCCTCCCCGGCCGCGTCTGTATGGATCTTCTGCACCTCATCCACAACGACGACGTCGTAACGGGGCATTAATCCCAGTTGTTTGCTCTGGCTGTTGAAGAACAGAGCGGGCGCCGAGAGTTTCCCGCCGGGAATCACGGCGGCATACCGGCTGATATTGTCGAACACGAAGGATTTCCCCGTGCCCTTGGGCGCAAGCTCGGCCATATTCACCCTGGGCTGGACGAGGGGGATGATCCGGGAAAGCAGGAGCATTTTCTGTGGCAGGGTGTGGGTATCGGGATTGAACTGACAGCTCGAAATCAGCAGATCGATCCATTCTGGAAGGGTGAAATGTTTCCGGCATTCCCGGAAGTACTGGAGATCGACGCCGGGGCTCTGGAAAGGCTTGAAATCCACCATCCAGACCTGACCCCGTTTGACCTCCTCGCCGTCCGGCGGCACGTAGCGCAGAGCTCCGAGACCCCACATGCCCGTTTTCAGGAGCATGGAATTGTCGTCGATGATCCCTTTCTGAATCATGGCATTGTTCATATCGAGCACGGGAATGCTCAGCTCGTGGGAGTTCTTGGCAAGGTTGACGTTGACGCGGAAGTCGTCGATGATCTTGACCTCTTCCTGTTCTTTCAACCGGTTGAGGAGAATATTCTTATCCGCCTTCTGCGGAAGGTGGGATGAGACAATCTTGATGATCTCTTCGCGTCCCTCCTCCGTCAACGCGTCGCCGGAGAGAAACTGGCTGATGATCCATTCGCCCACATAGACGGGGATCGCCCGCGCCCCAAAACCGGCCTTGGACATCAACCCTTTATTGATGACCACTTCTCCGTAATAATCCTGAGCCTTTGATTCGAATGATTTCATTGCTCTTCCATCCTTGACGCTTACTAACGTCCTATTTCAGGTCCTTCAAACTAAACCCGCCTGTCACTGCTGATTTGAATAGTCCCTCCGCCTTCAATTCCAGAGACCGTTCCTCGTCGACGATCTCGTAGGTAAGTTGCACCGTCAAATCCCCCTGTCCAAGAGCGGATCGGTTGAAATTGCACTCCAGGAAGACGGTCGCCGTTCCTCCTTCTTTCGCGATAAGGGGAAACTCCCGTCCTTTGAGTTCCGCCTCCGGCGAAAGGATCGTGGCGCGTACGATGCGCAACTCCTCGAGATTGGGATTCATGATTTCTATCGAAAGCCGCGTCAAACGCTGAATGTAGAATACCGCCTTGCCCGTCGCAGAGTCGGTCTGTAGGCCCAAAAACCGCGCCTTCGGCGCTTTCCGGGCAACTTTGGTCGCTTTGAAGACGGCTATCGGAACGATCACTTCTTCCGGGGTCGCACCGCCGTGGGAATATCTTTTGCCCGTGCCGGAGCTTACGGTGTTGTGCCCCCGAGGGATGAAAAAGACGGTTTCTCCTTTCACAAAGGGCTGAACGAATCGATACCCCAGCGACCAGAGATTTTCGGGAACGGTGTCGGCCATTCCCTTTTCAACCACAGCAAAGCGTCTTCTTTCATCTGTGAAAAGCTTCCCTGTGATCCTCGATTCGAAGGATTGCCTCTCCTGATCGAGGACAAGGCAAGCGCCATGGTCGGTCAGGATGTAAAGCCCAAAGGCCTCCCTGGCCCCCGACCACCGATCCAGGAGGGTGGCTGTCGCCTCGCCTACGCGCATGAATAGGCGGTGGAGCTCCTCCTCGTGCGTCGTCCCTTTGGCCGCCACATCGTCATGAAGGATCTCGTCGCCGGTCAGCAGGTTGAGCAGGACGACTGCTGCGGTCTCTGGCGGTATGAAATCGGAGAGCATTTTCAGATTTGACAAATAGACAGCCTGCCGGCCGCTCCAATCATTTTCGACACGCGTCCGAAGGAGGGTTTCATAGGCACCCGATGGGCAGTTCCAATCGCCACTGATCAGTGCTGGTTTAACAAACTCCGTATCCGTGGGCAGGGGAGAAAAACGAAACTCCAGGGCATTGCGATGAAAACCGGCCTTCTGCAAGGCCTCCTGGAATATCGGCCAGAAGGTCAGCGGGAGGCCGTCAGCCAAGATGATCAGCGAGAGGGTGTCGTTCCGGATCGCATCGCCGAAAGCGCCGAGTGCGTGAACCAGACTTAGGGCGTTTGATTGATGGAGAGTCGCATAATCCCGAATGTACCAGTCGCTAAAGGATTGAACAACCTTCTCCAACTCCGCATCCTCATGGCCGCTTTTGGTCTGCCAATGCCGATAGGGGATATAGGTCTTCTCCGTCCAGGCTATCCAAGCGGCCGGGTTGTCAAACGCAATCCCACCAGGCAGAAGGGGGCGAGGCGGCACGACAAGGTAGTCGAGTATCGCCAGTTCGGCGGCGTCGAGGCCAGGACAGTCTCGAAATTTATCCTTGATTGCCTGGACATCGCCTGTGCTCGCCGTAAACCGGCCCGCCGTCAACAGATCTCTGAGCAGTCTGAATTCCTTTAACAAGCGGCCGGAAGCGCAAAGAACCGCCCGTCGGAATGCATCTGAGGAGTCAATTTCTCCTTCGATGTCCCGGAAAAACATTTCGATCTGGGTCAAAGCCTCTTCGACGACTTTGCGTTCAAGCGCAAGTGTCTTGACTATTTCACCGGGGATGCTCCGCAGGAATTTCGCGCGCTGCAAGGGTACGACATATTCCATCAATTTCTCCGGATAACCGGAAAGCAGCGCCCAGAGGCTCAAGTCCTGCCATAACCGATCCGGTTCCTCGATGAGATTTTCGATTAGCGTTTTTTCCCATGTTGAGTCCGCATGACTGGTCCAGCGCTTGCCCTGTTCCCGGAGGCAGCGCAACAGCACGGGATTCCGGTCCAGTAGCACCCGTACTTCCGGCCGTGCAAGGATCGTAACCGTTTCCCCGATTCTTTCCCGAGCCAGGCGCTCCCCGCGAAATGCAACCCCAAGGAAATGGCCGAGCATCACATCCTCAAAACGGCAGCGGTGTTCCTGGCGGAGATCCAGGTCGAGGAGTTTCATGGCCGCGCAATCTTCATCGCTCAACCAGTCAGGAACGGTGACATTCCATGCATCTGCCAACAGGTCGCGCGCCGTCTTCTCTGTAAACCGGGCAGCCATGCGGATCTCTTCGCAGAATTTTTGCAGCCAGATGAAATGATGGCGCTTCCGGGCCCAGAAGATCAGGCTCATTCCTCCGGAAGCTTCTTCAGACAGGATGTGACAGGCCTTCACATAATCGGCATCCGTCTCCAGAAGACGAGCGCCCTCGGGCAGGTGGTATGTATGGTTCCCGATATAGCTGATTTCAGCGCTCATGCATCGCCCTTCCCGGTCAGATGTTGGCGGATGGCCTTTTCCAGTTCCGTCGCAGCCTCTTTGGTGAACAGCCTCTGTTGAACACCCTGCATGAGCAGCGACTTCAGTACAGCGATAAATCCGGGCAGGCTGTCCGGAACCTTAAACGAAGCCTCTTTGTTTCCAAAAAGATCCCGTTTTTCATTGATCTCATACTTCTTTGCTTTGTTGACGATTTCCACGGCGACCATGTTGCTGGCGTTGCCTTGCTCGTCCAGCGCCCGCATCTTCACAACGACGCTTGCCCTGTCTTTAACGAGGGCGGCAAGGTTCATCTTCTCCTTGAAGCGCAGAGCGCCCTCCGCCTTTTTCGGATCCTCACCAGCCGTCGTATAGATGATCTCCGTCGCGCCTTTTGGGACAGGCAGGATCAAGGTTTCGCCCTCTTCGACCTCGTAGGTCTTCTCCTTCATCTCCGGGATAGTAACCTCTGGCTTTGCCTCATCGATGGAAGCCTTGGCCAACTTGATTTTAGCCACATAGTCCGTCGTCTGAATCGTCGTCCAGTTTTCAACGGTATTGAAACCGTAGCTCTCCGGCAGTTTCTTGAACAGAAACACCCTTACGTCGTCCGTTTTGGCATACTGCGTCAGCATGTCGCACGCTTCGCCTTCGTCGTACTTCAATGGATCACGCTGGGTTGGACTCAGCCCCTTGTACCACTGGCCGATGGCGTTCTCACATTCCACCAGGTCTCCCTCGGTGCCGAACACCTCGCAAACCGCCCGGGCTACTGACTCCCGAAGGCGCTGGAGACCGGCATCCAGACGTTTTACATCAGCGCTAAAGGCCTCCCCGATCTCCTTCGCATCCTTCACCGAAAGATCGTTCCCGACAGGCTCAGCGCTGTAGAGGGAAGGCAGTCGGTGAAGGAGCAGATCGAATCTCTCCACCCGATCCGCACCATCGAGCAATTCACGAAGTTTTTTCAGGCGCGGCTGTTCTTTCTTTCCATAGAGATCCGCGATCCTGGCGGCGTCCGGCAGCGCCTGCCACCACTTTTTCAACTCCGCCATGGTCTTTTCGACGGAGCGGATTTCGCCGTGCTTCAACGCCGGCGCACGGACAGCCCGCGCCACTGCTTCCACCAGCCCCCGCTGCGCTTCAGAAATCTCGATGATCTCCAGAACCAGCTTGGTTCCTGGATCGGCTACGATTTGCATCGCATCGTCATAGCTGTCGATGTTCTTCTCTGCCGTCTTTGTTGTATCGGTGTAGACGCGCAGCCGCTCGCCGAAGGCGCGCGCGCAATGGGCGAGGGCGAGGATCTGGGTCGTTCCTCCCGCTCCGTAAGGCGCATTTCTGGTATCGTGCAAGAATGTTCCCAGAGCCAAAGTTTTTCCCGAAGGCAGTCCCTTCAGATCCCGGCATAGCGTTTTTAAGACGGGATAATTTTCGGAAATCCTGTCCGGGTCGCTTTCGCACTCGAAAAAGGTGACCGTTCCTTCCTCGCCCGTTTTCCTCAATGCCCCGGCGCCTTTGAGAAGCACCTTCTCCAGATACCGCTTTTCGCCGTGGTTGTCCGGATTGCCGTTGTCGATCATGACCCTGTCGGACTCCAGCAAGACTTTGACCGCCTGTTTCAGGGCATTGTTCCTGCCCGTTCGCCACTTGTCGTCGTGACAGAGGTTCAAATCGGGATGATTGATCCGGCAACGTTGCGTGTAGAGACGCTCGCATAGCAGATCCGCCGGCTGATGGCTCTGGCGGGGACAGTCCACGAGGACATGTCCGTCTTTCCCATACCAGCACGCCTTTCCGCCATCCATGATCTCCTGCATGAGGCGCTTCAAGCGAACCAGGTAACCGTCGTCGATGTTCTCAAAGATGTCCCGCAGACGCGATTCCGTCTGAGCGCTGATCTTTACGGCCTCGCTCGGCGGGAGAAAATGTCGGCAGGCTTTGACGCGCAGCAGAAGCTCCATGAAGGGTTGCGCCTCATGGGGAATCGCCACGGCCATGTTCCCATAGGGAATCTCTTTCACAGCCTCCCTGGCGACATGGATGTCGGTTTCGTTCTCGCAAAGGGCGTAAATCACGATGCCCTCGCCGCCGTCCCGTTCCTTGATAAATCCTTGCTCCCATTCATGGTGAAGGTCAGTCCAGAGTTTCTTGCCGAGATCCTTCGCCCGGATAAAGCGCCTTTGGAACCGCTTGTCCTCGTTGAAAGCCAGATTGTACTGTCCTGCTTTGAGGAAATCCCGCTCGTGTGGATCTGCGGCTTCGGCAAGAAGCGCGGCCAGTGGATCTTTCGGGTGGAGCGACTCGTCTGCCAGAAACCGATCGATCAGATCGTAGGGGTCTTCGCCCGTTCCGGCGGCCAGCTCAAAGGTCTTGGATTGCTGGCGGAAGAACACGGCGCCGGTTTTGACGAGGGCTTTCAAGTGACCCTCTATCTTCCGCTTTTCGGCGCCGGTCAGGCAGTAGAGACCGAACTGGATGTTTTCCTGGGTGGTAGGGATCTGGGTGAGTTCGTAAACGAGAATGGCGCGGAGGATGGCCAGACGCTCCTCCATCAATTCGCCGAACATGTCCCCCTCGCCGCTCTTTCGCAAGGTATCGAGACTGGCGTAGTAGCCGTTGACGAGCTGCCGCTGCCTTTCCCGCAGCTCTGTGTTTTTCAGAGAAAGCTCTCGCTGGAAGAAGAGGAACAAACGATCCGCGGTATAGAGACTGAGCTTGCCGCCGCCCGCGGTAATCTCCTCCTTCCCGATGAAATCGGCGTAGGACCCCTCCGCGCCGCCGACGTCGCCGGAAAAGAACGTAAACGCGCTGCGGGCGTCCGAGCCGATCTCAGATGAGAGGCGCAGGAGGCAAGCCAGGGCCATGGGGTGCATGCCATAGATATCCTCCAGCACCTTCTCCCGAATCCGACCCATGTCGGTGATCCAGGGGAAGAGGTTCAGTGAGGCGCAGGCAGGAAGAAACTGATCGAAGAGACTGGTCTTTGCTTGAATCTCCTCGCGCCAGGCGGCGGAATCCTTGTCCACTTCAACGATGGCGCCGATGATCTCTTCGATACCCTCGTTGAGCAGATCCACGGGGGTGATGCGGGCACTCATGACGGCTGCGTCGTCCTTGCTGTAACGATCGGCGTAGGCCTTGAAGTCCTTGTGAATGCAGCCGACGAAAAGGACGTTTGGCTCGTTCTTGCAGAGGGTCTCCATGAATCCCTGAAGCACGTCTTTGGCGTAGGCGGCCTTCTCCAGGGTGAACCCGAATTCGTCATAAAGAACGGCCAGCCCCTTGAACCGACTCTTGAACTGTTCATCCCGGAGCAGATTCCTGACGATGGGGATCAGGTTGCCCGACCGGGGTTGAAAGGCAAGTCCGCCCATCGTTTCGCTGAAGGCCGCATGAAACTGGCTCAACGCCTCTGCATCAAAATCCCGGAGCCGCGCCTGGAGCTGCTCAACTGAAGCGCCGGGCGCGATTCGGGCCAGGACTTTTCCGAAATCTTCATAGAAATTCCGGACCCCGCTTTCCCCCTTCTTTTCCCATTCATCGAGCAGGCGTCCGGCTTCGTCGAACTCCGACTGCAATGCCACATCGAGGTCGGCGGATCGGCAGGCGTCGAAGATCGCCTTCAGAACCACTTCCTCAAACCGCTTTCCGGAATGGTAGTCGCAAATGGCCACCAGGTATTGCCCATCTCTGCGGACATTCCGGAGCATCTTCGCCGTATCCGGATCGAGCTTTTCATAGTTTCCGAAAAAATTCTTCATGCCCGGATCGCCGCTGGAACGGCTGAGGGCGTTGGCCAGCATCAGGGTGAGATGGGATTTCCCGGTCCCGTAGGAGCCGCTCAGGAGGTAGAATTTCCGATCGCTGGGTTGGTAGAGTCCTCGACAAAGCCGTTCGAAGGCGGCCCGATGGGACTTGGTCGGCCGATACATGGCCATGCGGTCGGCGTTTTCCCTGGCCTCCTCGTAGGCGCTTTTGAGGTTGACGAAATTGGCATAGCCGGTTCTCAGTTTAACGACATCCGCGATTCTGGCCATTTTATCCTCCCAGCCTGAGGCACCTGGTTTTATATATGAACGCCTCTTCAATCTCCTATGGCGTGACGCTTTCGCTTTACGTTACGTACGCTGCCTTTCCGGCAATACCTCCTTGTCGAGCCTCGATACGATCTCTCGATGAACGCAATCGAACGCCTGCTGTAGATCGTAACCGGCACCGTCCGGCAGGAGTGGCTCAATATCACTGGCAAAGCCCGGATGTTTCATTTTGTCTCGGAGATTCTTCTCATAGGTGATGCCATCGACAACATTGCCCTCAAAATCCATGTAGCGCCGGAAGATTTCCACAACACGTTCGGCACTTGCTTTCCCTTCCGTAAGGCCCAGCCACAAATCGATGAGGTCACGCCCTTTTCTCCGCTGGTATAAGGCGCGTGTCTTCGTCCCGAGCAATTCATCAAGGGTATAGGTTGTAACCTCACAACTTCCCTGAAACCATCGGGAATCGACTGAAAAAGGAACCTTCCGGAATCCATCGACGGCAAAATGTTCCCGTGTATTGATTTCCACCTTCATGCGCATGGAGATCGCCGGAGATCCCTCTGTTTCCATTCTGTAAATCAACGTCACGGTGCCTTCCGCCCGATTGCGCCGGGGTGGTCCCAAGAACTCCCCTAAGATCCCTTGAATTTTGTCGATGATAGGTCCGATACCGCCTGGTTCGATCTGCACCAGATCGATGTCCTCCGAATAGCGACGAGGTGGGCTGAAGTGAAGTTTATGCAATGCCGTTCCCCCTCGAAATGCCAGTTGCCCGGCCAGAACGGGGTCCTGGAAGATCGCCGTCAGCGCCCGGCTCATGATCAGGTCCTGCTCTACCTGAGCATCAGAAATCCAGGGCGCCAAGTTGCGCCAACCGACAATGTGCGCCCAGGGGATCACAGATCCGCCTCCACTTCCGTATTGATCAACAGTTGCCAGCGCGAATCCTTTTTTGCGCCCCGTATCGGCAGCGAAGGTTCCAGTTTGGCCGGTAACGGTTTTTGCTCCTTGACCCAATGTTGCAGATCATCCGCCAGCGCTGAATGACCGGCTTTTTCCAGCAGCCATCCTAATCTCTGTCCATAGGCAAGATTATCATCGGCTTCGACGGCGCTCACGAGCTTGGCCCGATCCATGTTTTCGCCCAATTCCTGCAAGACCGTCAACACCCGGTCAAGACCGCCGATCGCCCTGGCATAACGGATCAGGTCGATGACGGTACTTTCTGGGGTGGAAACAGGAATGAAGCCGGTTTGTACCTTGGTGGAAATCACCGGCGTTACCTCTAAGTTTTTCTTGGAAAAAAAACGGATGGAGAGGCTTTTAACCTGAAGTCGCCGCAGAGGTCCGGTGGTGACCACCTGAAATTGCTGGGGCTGTTGGTGGGCAGCGCCATGGATCGCTGCCGCGCTCAACAGGCCTACGTAGTAAGACCGCTTCATATGCGCCATCAGATCGGCGATAAACCAATCGGCGGGTAAAACATGGGAGGAGCTGAATTCCAGAGGGACAATGATATAGAAGCCGCTGAGAATTCTTTGGATTCTGTCTTTTTTTTGCAACCGCGAAACCGCCATCTTAAAAGCGATTTCACTCATTTGCAGATTCTTGATTGCTTCCTCACGGGAGAAAAAATAAAGCCCCTGAGCCTGTCGGGAATCCACCCACTCGGCCAACTTGGAAGGGACAGGGGCATTGATCTTTTCGGGCAAGGCGACCCTCCATGAAAGTTAATTTTCGCAGATAGTATCGGAAGTCGCTACTTTTTGCAAACGATAACTTTCTGTTTGAGGTTATGGTTTCTCCAATTCTCCATTACTTGCTGGTTTTTCCTCTTTCATCCCTCCAAGACTCTCGTATCCGCGTTTATTTGCGATTCGAACAGTGACTTGGTTAGCCAAAGTTTCTCGACTTACACGAGAATTTGCCCGAACGCCAAGAATGACTGCAATCTCTCGGAGATCATTAGTCGTGTATTTTGGATCACGAGACAAGGCATCTCTCATCTGGTCGATTGTCAATCGTTCGAGTTCACTGAGAATATACTTTGTACGTTCTGAGGCTTGTGGCGAAACCTGTTTTACCTTTCTTGATCGCTTCTGCTCAATCCCGAAAGCGCGACTAATCAGCGGATTATCCTCGGCGCGTCCCAAGAGCATTTCAACGCGCTTGAGGGCCACAGATAACTGATCCATGTCATCTCTTGTGGGAAGCTGTTCAAGGTCGCGCTGGGCATTCTGCAGGTAACTGATCAGCGCTTTAAGAGATTCCTGCATATCTCGTTTTTCTTCAACAGACGGTAGAAAATCGACCAACTCGGAGAAAACTTGAAGGAAGCGGCGCGCGCTTCCGATTCGTCCCGGTCCAACAGGCTTACTCATGGGAACCTCCTTAAAAACTCACGGGTAATTGATTGATATTCATCTTTTCGGGCTGCTCGCTTTGCGTTTTGACTATCGTGCGCCCATACAGGTACACTTGCTTCTGCGGCTTCACTGTAACCGATCAGTTCAGTGGTGTGTTCATCGAAGCATGCCCCTTCCCCGAGCATCTCTTGAACCTGCTGCATTTTTCCCTGATGCGTTGTGGTAAGAAGCGATCCTCCGATCCGGACTTTCACAAAAATGATGCCACCGAGTTGACCGACCGACATTCCGTACTTGGAGCCTCCAGCAAATATTCTTGCTGATTCTATCAGCTTGCCAATTTTTTCCACCTTCTGCCGAAGAATACTGAGCCCAATTGTCGATAGATGATCTGGGATCGCGGTCACTATATAGTGGCTGCTCGCCGCCAAGGCATTTTGTGTCATCAAGTAAAGATTTGGAGGACAGTCGATCAGCACATAGTCGTACTTATCTTCTACATCCGTCACGATCTGGCGCAGGAAGTTACGCTCGCGTAAGAACGCCTCGGAATTCTTCCGTAGCGCCTCCAGACTTGGCATTGTCCCTGTAAATGACGCCCCACCAAGGTCTTCGCCGATTAAGTCAATGTCGCAGGGTATTAGGTCTAGACCTTCGATTCGGTACCTGCCTTCTACATTAACAGGCGAACGCCATATAAACCTCTTTGTGTCCAATGCTTTTTTGTCAAGGAATCTTCGATATAGGTTTGCAATTGTTCCGGTTCTTTTTTTGAAATTCTGCCAATCATCAATAGGCGCACAAAGGAAAGTCAGGTTCGTCTGTGGGTCAATATCGATTAAGAGTACGTCCTTCTTGTGATGCCCAGCGAGAGAACAACCCACGTGGTATGTTGTCGTAGTTTTACCAACTCCACCCTTATAGTTGATGAAACACAAAACCTTAGCTCTTGGCATGGCGACCCTCCTTCTCAGGACCATCGATAGTATTACACAAAATCCTGCAATTCAGTTTCCATGACATCTGCGTATATGCCCTTAAGCTGAAGTTCTTCGCTGGGCTGTTCAATATGTGGATCGAGAATTAATTCAAACCGGCCAAGGGGCATATCCATTCCGTCGTCACGAAAGAATCCCGTTTGTCTGTCTGCATCCATCCAGATCAAGACGTCTGCCTCATAATTCCAGTTTCGTCTGATTCCATAGGCGGGTCCCGTAAGATTACTGCTACCAACAAGGGCTGCAACAGGGTGGTGATTATTGGTCCGAATTGCTATCTTGGCGTGCCAATTCTTCTTAGGTGCGTAGAAAGGCACCACATTAATACCGTGATATCGAAGGTCTTCGATAAAGTTGCGATAGTAAACCTCATAATAGTCGGGATAGAACTTACCGGCAATCGTCGTGAGCGTTCCTCCTGCACATCCGGCTAAAATCGATTGGCGCAATCCATCGTCCAAAACATTGTACCGGCCGTCATTAGGCTGCCAGATATACCCAGAACAAAGAATCGCCGAATCCCCTGCCGGCGACGTGAGGAGCATTTCGAGCATCCTCCGAAAAGGACTCTGTTCTGCGTCTTTCCTCAAAGCTATCTTTATCGGCATATTCTAACCTTTATAACGAATGGCCAATACGGTCATACTCCTCCAGGCATTTGCGTTTGGACATGAATTCGCCGAAGGCTTGTTCTTCCTTGCGTTTAAGAACGGGGAACGTGCCAAGGATATAGGCAAATTCGTCGCGTGATAAGCCATAGAGATGGGCGACGTAGGCATCGATTTCCGCCCGCAACTGGGCGCGGTCGCCGGTATCGCGCCTGTCGGCTTTCCGATCATGGACGCCGCACGCGGAAACCCATTTTGGTGTCAGATTGGCCGCCTGCTCAGCCAGGCCACGGCGAATTACCTGTTCATGTTCCGGCCCGTAGGAATCGATTGATAGTTTTCCGGATGGATACCAGAAATCAGATCTTCTGAAATCCTCCCTGTAGAGTTCTTTCCATAGATCTGCATAGGATTCATCCACACAGACGAGTCTTGCACACCGAGCAACAATCGGAAGGAAAAGGGTGGCCGTTTCCCTGAGTCTTGGTATCGGCATGGTATTGACGAAGTGCATGTCAAGATGGGTGGTGATCTTGAAACGGATGATGAAGTCGCTGATGAATGAATTGAGGACGGCCACCAGGAATGCTGTCTCGCTGGGTCCGATATTTTCAATGGGATTACCGTCATTATCCGGCGCCATCCGGCGAATAACGAGATTCGTATGTGGACATACAGCTCTTTTCGGAATTATAGTCGCAAGGAAGGTCCTTTCATTTGTGCTTGCAGCTATGTTGCGGAACGCGCCTCGATAAAGTTGGTAGTCGTAAACTTTGGGTTCTCGTTTCTTCTTTTTCAGCACCCGCCATCGGCTTCTCAGTTCATCCCTACGGACGATACTCTCTTCGATCCAGTAAGAAACGGGGGAAAATTGATGATCGTATGACCAGATGAGCTTGCCCTCGTAAAGAGGACATCCTCGCCCCTCCACATTGAACAAATGGCTGTCCGAGGACATGTTGAATTCCTGCGACAATTCGACGTTCCATGCGTCCTCCAGCCGACCACCTAACAGAGGATGTTTCCCGTAAATCTTATCCGCGACATCCGCGTCTTGCTGGGATCGGAATTCCATCAGGGTAAGCGAATCGGGAGAATATCTCCGGACTTTCTCCGGGCTCATGTGCGAAGCTTTTGCCTCTATAACCGGTAACCTTTGGGGGTCATGTTGCATGAAGGCGCAGCGGAAAGATTCCGTGTCCGCCCCTCTTTCCGTACAAAAAAGGATAAACTTGAAACGTCCGTCTACGGCGGGAAAAACGGTAGGCCAGCGATTCTCGAAGCCGTAGAGGCACTCGATGCGGCTGTGCTCCAAAAAAAGCCTTCGCAACGGCAAGCAGCCTTGATCAGTGTAGAAACCGCTCGGGGCGACGATGCCCAACCGGCCGCCCTCACGAAGCAAATGAAAAAACCTCTCCAGGAACGCCCTATACAGATCGATCTTGCCAACCGTTAAGGCCAAGAAAGCCGCAGGCTCTTTTGCATAAGCCGCAGCCTCCTGAAAAGACTTTGAGTACGCTTCCCATTTGATAGCCATATCCGGATGCTTTTCGTGCAGTTCCTTGATCCGTTTCAATGCCTCCTGTTTTCCATACTTCCGGAAATTCGGATCGTACTGAGTGTAGAATTCCTGTGTGCTCGGCTGCAACACATCCCAGGGCGGATTGCCGACGTCGGCGTCGAATCCGGCACCTTCTCCGGTGAAGACGTCGGGAAACTCCAGGGGCCAGTGGAAAAAACGGTGGCTTCGGGCCAGGTCATTCACCTTGTCGTTCAGCTCCAACTCCGCGACGGATGCGGGTCCGTCGCCCCGGGAGAGACGAAGAAAGAGGGCTTCGTAGTCGTTCGGCTGCACGGCGCCGTCCATCAGATAGGCGGTATAAAGATCGGCCAGAGGAATCAAGGGGGTGATGCTTTCGATCCAGGCCTCAGCGTGAATCTCTTTTTGGCGGTCCGTGTCGTCTTCAGCGATGTCGGCGATGGCGGCCAGATCGCGGGCGGCTTCTCGAAAGGCTTCCGTCAGCGACTCCGGCAGGGGCAACGCGACTTGTTGTTCGTCTCTGTTTTTCCGTTTGGCGTCTTTGGCGCGTTCCGGAATTTTCTCCAATTGGGAGAGGGAACGGATGCCGATGAGGCTGTTGCCGCAGCGCAGGTGATGATCAAGGAACGTGAGCTTGTGGTCGCGGGCAAAGCCGTTGAGCCACAGGGAGAGCTTCGCCAGGTGGACGGCCAGCGGATTCATGTCAACGCCGTGGAGACAATGGCGGGTGATGAGACGCCGCCAATCGTTCGGCTCGCAGGTTGTAGTAGCAGCCATGCCCTCGACGTGGGGGATCTCGGCGAGGAGGCTGACGATGAAGTCCGTGATCTGGTTGGCGGCGTTCACGAGGAAATGGCCGCTCCCCATCGCAGGGTCGCAGAGTCTGAAGCGAAGAACGACCTCCCGGACGAAACGCTCCAGCAAGGCGATAGCCGACTGGGCGGCGCCGCGTCGGGTCGTGACGTCGTGGCCTGTCTTCGCCTCCTGGATGAAGAGATCGAACCGCTCCCGGCAGTCTTTTTCGAAGCGGTCACGGAGCGGGCCGATGACTGCCTTGGCGTTAAGAAAATGGACCAGACTCTCCGGCGTATAGTATGAACCGGTCTGCTTGCGCTCCAGGGCAGACTCACCGAACCAGACCTCGCCTTTCCGGATCAGGCTATCCCCTTTGCGTTGTGCCGCCTCCGATGCCAGAAGAATCTCCACGCCTTTTTTCGACTTGCGGCGGATGCGGTCCGCGTCGGCCAGTGTTACAGTGAATTCCAGGATCGTTTCGTACATCTCCCCCAAGTGGCGCACCTCCAAATCCAGATAGGGGATCGGGTATTCCTTTTCCGCGTCGCCGTCATGGGGTTCCACCCAGGCCATCAGGTAGAGGGCGCGGGAGAGAAAGTCGTTCCGGAGTTGCTCCTTGCCGAGAAACTTTTCTTCTTCGTCGTCGAAAAGACCGCCGTTATAGCCCATGATCCCATATTCCGGATCGCCGTCGTTGACGGCGCCGATGAGCCCTTTCAGGTGCTTCCAGAGGTCGTAGCCGTCATGGTCCGTCCGCTTGCCCCAGCGAAAACGATGGGCCTCACGGCAGAGGGCGCCGATGGAGTGCTCGGCGTAAATCTCCCGCTTTTCGATCTGAGAGGGCAGAAGGCTGCGGGCTTCGGCATAGAAGAGAAAAAGGCAGCGGTAAAGGAGCTTGACGGTGCTTGCGAAGATCTCCCGCCGCTCGTCGTCGGTGTACGCGTCGCCTTTTCGGGGTGTTTCAGCGATGAACCCGTTGCAGAGGTATTGGAGCACCTCGTCTATCTGTGCCAGGAGGGGAGATTTTACCTTTTCTTCGAGGATCTTCTCGGAGGCTGCCATGTCCCGGTCGAGACGGCAGGTGTAAACCCCCAGCTCGCGAGCTTCTCCCTCCTGGTTTTCCGCTTCGTCCTCCAGATCCGGTGTGAACGAATCCACATGGAAGCATCGCTCAAAGAGGGCGTATTCCTTCTCGTCGTCGCCCGTGAGGGCCTCAGAGAGGGGGAGCTCGACGTATTCCTCGAAGGGCTTGCCGGTACGGGTCGTGTAAAGGCGCCAACGATCGCCGTCGGTCAGGATGCCCCAGTTGAGCTTACGCTGCCGCAGTTGGGCAATCAGCTTTCCCGGCAGGAAGCGCCCGACGGTCGCGTCGCCCAGGTCGGATCTCGGCTCTGCAAGACAGAGGACGGCGACGGCGTTGGAGAAACCGTAATCCTCATAGAGGGGATACATTCCCGGTGTGTCGGTTCGGGCCGGCGGAACGAAGGAAAGATAACCGAGGACCTGCTTGATAAAGGTGTTCCAGAGGGTATCCCCGCTGTTTCTGTCGGCAGTATGGGCAGTGTGCCTGAGCGTGGCCATCCGCCCTCGCCCGGCGTCGTCCAAGGCCGCTTGCGTGCGGATGTCGTCGATGAAAAGGGTGCTGAAGAGTCCGTGGTTTCTCATTTTATCCTTACATCAGAGCCAGCGTGTCCCGCTGATCGACGGTGAATCGATGCTGTTTGAATCGGTCGAATTTATACGCAGCCAGGATCCGATCGTGTTGCATGACGAAAAGGAGGGCCGGTTTCCTGTCCCACATTTCGACCTGTCGGGCAAATGTCTCCTGGACGCTGGATTGACTGGTCCATGCGGCCTTCAAAAATTCAAGGCCGGAGACGACCAGGATCGGGTTTTGGCCGCGTTCGGCAAGTAAGCGAAAAAGATCGCTCACGGAAAAGGCGCTCAGATTTTCTGCGAGATTCGCTTCGTTGGCAAAGAGGTCCAGAAGATGGAGGTGATCCGCGCCGGATTGCCGAGCGAGTTCAGCTGCCCAGGCCTTTTGCCCGGTGTAGTCTTGGGTGAATAAAATGCACGCCCTGCCGCGGGGTCGCTGGGAAAGGGATCGAGTCAACGCTACCACATCGATGGGATCATCCAATCAGGCGACCTCCTTTATTTGTGTTCCGGCGTGGGACTCTCATAATAACTCTTCAGAAGTGATAGGGCGGAAAGGCCTTCCCTGAGACGCACCTGGTCGAGGTTGTGCGTGCTTTCATACCGCAGCCAACCGTTCTCGTGAAGAAACTCTATGGCTTGTCGGAAGGTCGTCTCGTCGAATCCAAAGAGAAATGGCGGCGATCCCTTCGCTTCGCCGACTTCTCGCACCTGAAGAAGGTTCTCTCCCCGGCTTGCGGCATAATCGTAAATCATTGCGCAGAAAACGGCCGGGACGACGTCAAACCGGCGCTTGCGGAACAGGAGCCCATCGGCACTTTGGTGGAGAATCTCCAGTTTCTTGAAATTCCTATTGAGGTAGGCATCGACGACGAAGCGGACCTCCTCATGGAGATGCTTACCGACGGTCAGGTCGGTGTATTGCTCGGATACGGCGCTTCGCAGATCGGCGAGCCATTGGGCTTCAGTGGCGGTCCGTTCCGATGGAAGAAGGCTATTAAAAATTTCATACCAGACCAGGTTTCGAGGATTTCCGGCGCCCTTGTAGTGACACCATTGGAGGGTGCCGATTTTCTCCAGTAAAATGTCGTTTGCAGCAATCAACGCACCCACAGGAGTAAGGGTTTGCACGGCGGGCTTGATCAGCCCCAGGGCGCCCCCTATGCTCACGACGCTTTCGATCTGGCGGTCAGCGAACCCGGTGCTCTCCTGGATCGCCTTACGGAAGATCCTTTTTTCGGCGGCATGTTCCGCGAGATAGTGCAGGACACGGGACAATTGCCCGAATTCGAGCAGATAGCCGTTGCTGAGCTGGAGTTTGCGGCGAGGTTGAGCCATGACGACTGTCATTTCCTGGTCGATTTTTTAACGATATTGCCCTGATTATCCATGACGCCGACAGTGGTATTAGCCGTTGCCTCAAGCGCCTTTTTGACCGCCTCCTGGTTCACGCCTGCGACGTAAACGGGACCGCGATACCCCTGCAACTGCCCCAATCCTTCCTGCACACTGGTGGCGGTTTCAACCTCAACCGTTATTTTCGGCGTCTTGATGTCGGGACCCTCACTTTGAGTTTCGGTTCCAAACTTCTTGGCGATACGATTCGCTGCAATTTTGTGCGATCTTTCCTCGGCCATAACGGTAACCTCCCTCCTTCAATTTTGGTTTGTCTTGTATCCAAGAGAACTTTCGTCGGACGGCTCTTTGCATTTGAACCTTTTTACTTGAAACTGCAGGAGGCCATGGCAGAAATATTTCTCCCATAGCGGCCGTGATCATAGGTCAATCACTGCAATTTTTCAACACCATTTCGGTAATTCGTGCTGCCCCAGGTAAACTTAACCCGAGAGGTATTGAAGCAGGGATTTGAGGCTATTGTGCCTTCACATCTTTCAATCGGAAGTCAATGAACTTACGAGAGGAGAAGAAGTGTGGCTTTGTCTTTGAAGTCCTGTAGGAGTAGAAAACCGGGCCGATTCATGACATCAGGACGGCGCGGATCAGGAGCCCCGCAATTTCCCTGACGGCATGATATGTATAATATTGAGCGGAACCGGTCCTTGACCCTAGGGATTACAGTTTGAAGACGCGCCGCGCGTTTTCGCGCAGGAACAGGGACTGCGTTTCCCCGTCCAGACCGAGGGTGTTGAGATCGGCCAGGCATTTTCCGGGCGTGACCATGGGATAGTTCGTCCCGAAGAGGACCTTCTTCTTCCCGTTTGCCTTCATGTAGGCCACGAGTTCCGGCGGGAACCGCTTCGCCGTGTAGGCCGAGGTGTCGATGTAGACGTTCGGGTGCTTCGTCGCCACGGCGATCATCTCCGTCGTCCAGGGATAGCCGATGTGCCCGCACACGAAGGTGAGTTCCGGGAACTCGATCGCCGCCACGTCGATGTAGGGGATCGGCCGCCCCGGCTCGGACGGACAGAGCGGCCCCGTGTGACCCACCTGGAGGCAGACGGGGATGCCCAGCTCGACGCACTCGGCGAAGAGCGGATAGTAGCGCCGGTCCGTGACGGGGAGATCCCACAGCCACTGGACGATGCGCAGCGCCCGGAACCCGAGGTCGCGAACGCAGCGCCTCAGCTCGCGCACGGCCGCCATGGGCCGGTACAGATCCACGGCGGCGACGCCCACCAGCCGGTCCGGGTACCGGCCGATGAATCCGGCCACCTCGTCGTTGGAGATCAGATCCCCGCGCGGCCCCCACCAGGCGCAGATGAGCGCCTGCTCCACGCCGCCCTCGTCCATGGCCGCGAGGGTCCACTCGAGGGGCAGCTCCTCCGTCAGCGTCCCCATCCCGGTCCAGCGGCGCAGCGATTCGAACATGGGCTGGTTGATGAAGCGCAGCGTCGGGTGCTGGAGCCAGGCGTCGATCACACCGGTCCGGTTCATGGTTTGTTCTCCTTCCTAAACGCCTTGACGCGTTGATGTCCCCCTGGGATCGCCTTGAATCACTGACGCAATGTCCGACGGATGAAGGGTTCGCTCATCATCGGCCGGATCCTTGTTTGATGGACATCCATGAGGGTCTTTTCCGCCCTGCCGGAGGGGGAGGGCCTGCTCGTCCTGTCAAGTGCCCGCATCGCCGAAGCCGATTTTCCGCGCATGGGCGAACTGCACCTGCCAGTTCAGGGCGGGGTGCGCACGGGCAATGACCTCCGCGCCGACGCGGGCCACGGAATCGGCGTCGAGGGCCACCGGGTCGGCGCCGCCGGCAAACCCGAGGTCCGCCGCGATCGGCTCGGCCTTGCCGGGCAGGCAGTCGCACTCGGCGCTGATCCGGATGAGGGCGTTGATCAGGACGGTCCGGCCGGCAATGGCCCGCCAGACGGCGGCGGCGGTCTCGACGAGCTTTTCCTGGAAGACCTCGTGATCCTCCCCCCAGAGGATCTTGAGCGCCAGCTCCGGGCACTGGGCGATGCACTGGGCGCAGCCGATGCACGCCTCGAGGTCGAAGGTCGGGTATGCGCCCGCCTCCATCCGCGCCGCCCCGGAAGGACAAACGTCGACGCAGATCCCGCACTGAATGCATTTTTTCTCCTTGAGCGCGGGTTTCACATCGGCGTGCATGCGCTGCTTCTGGGCGCGGGACGCAAAACCCATGGAGAGGTTCTTGATCGCGCCGCCGAAGCCGCTGGCGAGGTGCCCCTTGAAGTGAGAGAAGATGACGAAGCCGTCGGTCTTCGAGACGATGTCCGCCACCTGAACCGTTTCGAAGTGGGTGTAGCCGGCCGGGAGATCGATGACGTCGCGGCCGTCCATCCCGTCGGCAATCACGACCGGGCAGCCGAGAAACGCCTCCGTAAAGCCGTGCCGCGCCGCGGTTTCTAGCGCGTCCTTCGCGGTGCGGCGTCCCCCGGAGTAGAGCACCGACGTGTCGAAGACGAAGGGCCGGTATCCGCCCCCGGTGAGCCACCCGGCGATTTCCCGGGCATAGACGGGTTCGAGGTAGCTCTCGTTCCCGATCTCCCCCCAGTGGAGTTTGATGCCCACCGAGCCGCCCGGGACAAAGGGGCGCGCGAGCGACGGAAGCAGTCCACGCAGCGCGGAGAGCGCATCGGGGTGCGCTTTGTCGAAGCCGCAGAAGTGAATCTTCATCATTTCTCCTTCCCCCTGCTGTCCGGGCCGTCTCCCCAGATTTCTCTTCAGCATGCCTCGTGCATCTTGAAGACATTGAACAGCATGCCCATGGCGACCATGTTGGCGCCGAGGCTCGCGGCGTCGAAGATGTCGGAATCGCTCCAGCCGAGCCCGCGCAAGGCCTCGATGTCCCGCGTCTCGATCTCCTCGGGGGCCGAAACGGCCCGGGCGACGAACTTGAGCATGGCCTTGTCCTTCTCGCCGAGCTGCGCCTCGTCCGGATTCTTGCGCGCCGCCGCAATCTGCGCGTCTGTGAGCTTGCCCAGCAGTTTGAGGAGGTTGGTGTTGAGATCGACGCAGTACGGATAGTCCGTGTTGAAGGCCACGACCAGGCGGATGTAGGCCTGGAGCAGCGGCCCCAGGTTCGGGTGGAACATGAAGTACTTCATCTGCTGGCTGGAGATGGCGAAGAGGTTGGGGCTGGCGCTCGAGAGTTGCAGCGGCTTGGGAATCGCGGGCATGATCTTGAGGATCTCGTCGTAGAATTCCCTGACTTTTCCGGAGGCGGTTTCGGCACTTTGGGTTTTGATGATCGCCATGGGGGTCTCCTTTCTCGGGATCCGGGGGTCCGGATCGGGGGTCCATCGCGTCGGCGGGCGCTTACCCCGGCGTTTTCTCGGGCGCCGGATCCTCTTCCGCATGGGATTCGCCGTACATCTCCCAGACGGTCAGGAGGAGCGCCGCGAGGATGGGTCCCAGGATGAAACCGGAGACACCGAACACGGCGATCCCTCCGAGGGTGGACAGGAAGATGAGCAGGGAGTGCATCTGGACATCGCGCCCCAGCAGGATGGGCCGCAGGAGGTTGTCCACCATGCTGATGACGAACACCCCGGCGGCGAGAATGGTGATCCCCTCCCACAGATGACCGGTCGCGAGCAGGATGATGCCGGCCGGCGCCCAGACGATCGAACAGCCGATGCCGGGAATCACGGAGAAGAAGATCATGAGCAGCCCCCAGATCAGGGGGCCCTCGATCCCGGTGAGGAAGAAGAGGATGCCGCCCAGGCTCCCCTGCAGGCCGCCGATGATGACCGTCACCTTGAGCGTGGCCCGGGCCGTCGCCGCGAAGCGCTCGAACAGGCGCCGCCCCCGCGCGCCGCCGATCGGCAGCATCCGCCCCAGCGCCTCGGCCAGCCGCTTCCCGTCCCGGAGGAAGAAGTAGAGCGCGTAGAGCATGACGCCGAACTTCACGATGAACACGAAGGTGTTCTGCGTCAGGTTCGACAGCGTGGCCACGATGAAGTTCGTGACGCCCCTGGCGATATCCGCGATCTTCTGCGTGAGCAGGGCCTCGTCGATGTGCAGCCGGTCGAGAAACGGGTGGTTCTTGATGCCGATCAGAAAGATCTTCATCTTGACGCCGAGCGGCCCGCTGTCGATGGAATCGTAGAGCATCAGGGATTCGCCGACGAGCAGCGTTCCCACGAGGACGGCCGGCAGGATGATGAGCAGGACGATGACGACGAGCACCAGGGAGGCGGTCAGATTCGGGGCCTTCGTCCAGCCGTGGAGCTGCCGGTACAGGGGCGAGAAGAGGATCGCGATGACGGCGGCCCAGAAGAGGGCGAAGAAGAAGGTCTTCAGCATGTAGAAGAAGACCAGGGTGACCGCGATCAGGACCGCATAGAAGAAGGCGGTGCGGATCTTGTCGTTATCCCTCGCTTCCATGGTCGCTCCTCGGCTTCCGGACGACGGCTTGATGAACCGGCTGGTCACAGGCTTTCGACTGACACCTATCCTTTCTGGGCCGTGATTGCAACCAATAGTTGCGCCGGATCGGGAACCCTTCGCCGGGATCACCCTTTCCGGATGGCGATCCTGTACGCACCGGATTCTTCGCTGATGCCGTCAAGCGTCCATCCCCTGCTCGCTGCAGCGCGCGAAACGTTTTCCCTGGATGCATCGCTGTCGACCAGGACGATCAATTCATCTTCATTTCCGGCCTTGATGCCCTCGAGGGTCATCAGGACGGGGTGCGGGCACGACAGTCCGCGGGCATCGATTGTCTTCGCCATCGTTTCTTCCTCCTTCACGCCATTTTCTCTCTCATGGTAAAGCCGATGAACAGGCACACCGCGAAACCGGTGACGACGGCCGGAATCCCGTACGGGCCAACTCCGGCCGGTGAACTCGCCAGGCCGAAGTTGTGGGCGATCGCGGCGCCGACGATCATGCCCAGCACGAAGATGGCGGCGTCGCCGTCGCCCTCGCCGGACAGGAAAAGCTGTCGGCCGGGACAGCCGCCGGCCAGACAGAAAGCCAGACCCGAAAGGGCCATCCCCAGAAAATTCCAGACATGCATCGCGTGGGCGACGGGTTGTCCTTCAAATCCTGGCTTGAACTGCCCCAGGAAGAAGTTGACGACGAAGGCCGTCACGATCAATGCCACGAATCCCGACAGGAGATGCGTCTGGCGGAAGAGCACGAAATCCCGGATGGCCCCCATCGTGCAGAAGCGGCTCCGCTGGGCGAGAAAACCGATGAGAAGACCGGCGCCCAGAGAGATGAGCAGCGGGGCGTGCATCGAGCCCGGACCCTTGAGGCTGTAAAAAAGCACGCCGCTCTTCGCTTCGCCCGCGATCGGGGGAAAGACGAACAGAAGGCCGAGCAACCCCGCCATGAACAGGGGAAGCATCCACCCCGCGGCCGTGTGCGTTTTTTGCGTCCGTCCCAGATTGTAGCCGCCCTTCAGGAACAGGGTGCCGATCCAGATGCCGCAGACGAGGCCCAGGAGTCCGAGAATGGCGTTCCCGTCGCCGCCCGCCAGCCGCAGCGCCGCCCGCCAGGGGCATCCCAGAAAGACGAGCGCCCCGATCATGGCAAAAACGCCGAGAAAGAAGCGGACGATCGGCGCCGAACCCAGACGGGGGCGGAATTCCTTGAACAGGTACGCGGCTATCAGCGACCCGAGGACGAAGCCGATGATTTCGGGACGGATGTACTGAACAATATCGGCCCGGTGAAGACCGAGGGCGCCGGCGATGTCCCGTTCGAAGCAGGCGACGCAAACCCCCATGTTTCCCGGGTTTCCCAATTTCTGCAGGAGCGGCGCCAGGAGGCCGATCACGACCCCGACGCCGATGATGCCCCAGCTCCCCGCAAAGATGTTCTTCATTCTATCCATCGACCTCCTCCTTCCGCCCGTTATTCGGCCGGTTCCGAACAAAACACAGACCTTCCCTTTCCGGCGCGCATCCGTCTTATAGGCAGGCAATATGAATATGTCAAATTCATATTAGTAATAGCTGGCGGTAATCGATCGAGATCGTTCATTCGCCGGGACAGCGTCGGGTTGTTCTTCTTTGACTTGGTCAACGGGGAAGGGTGCCGCTCGGATCCGGCCTCACTTCAAGGGATGGACGGCGTCGATCTCGACCTGTCCTTCCAGCGCCCGAAGGATGCGCTCTTCGAGACCGGACGGAAAGCGCAGGCACACGCCGCAGTCCGAGCTGATGTGCCGGGGAACGGGGATCAGTTTGTGGGGCAGGCCCGCCGCCAGCAGGATCTTTTCCGCCTTGATGGCGTAACTGACCGACTGGAACACGAGCACCCCGTAGGTCTCTTCCGGCGTCATGGCTGGATCAGCCGTCCCGCGCGGGACATCAGGCCGGCGATGTCGTACATGTTGGAGATCGTCCCCACGGCGACATCGGCGGTGAGATTGAAGTAGTTCGCGCAGGTTCCGCAGACGAGCATCTCCACGCCGGCGGCGGCCAGCGCCTTGAGGTCCTCGAGCGCCGGGGAGTCCTTCACGGTGAGACGGACGCCGCCGTTGTAGAAGATCATGGCGTCCGGCTTGCGCTCCTGCTCTCCGAGGACGTGCAGAAAGGTCCGGACGAGAAGGCCGCCGAGCTCGTCGCTCCCCTCACCCATCCGGTCGGAGGAGAGAACAATCACAAACGGGCCGGACGCGGCGGCCCCGGTTCCGCAGGCCGTCAAATCGGCTTCGGCGCGGCTCGGGTCCGCCCCCGGCCGTTTTGTCAGGAGGATACGGAAGGTCCCGTCCCCCGGATCCTCCGTCTGGACGTCGCAGCCGCTGCTCACGCCCAGGCGGCGCACGTTTTCCCGGGCGATTTCGTTGTCCACGATCACGACCACGCTCGCCTCACGCTCCAGGGCCCTCTTCGCCAGGATCACCGGCTGCGGACACCCCAATCCCCGGGCATCGACGATTTCACGTTCGTTCATGGATGGTTCCTCCTCGGGTGTTTTTGCCTTCAGATTCCGCTGCGCAACCGGTCCACGGCGTCGAGGGCGGTCCGGATCTCCGCCTCGGTGTTGAAGTAGCCGAAGCTGAAGCGGAGGGTGCCCGTGGGCGCCGTTCCGATCGTCCGGTGGGCCGCCGGGGCGCAGTGCAGACCCGGCCGGGACAGGATCCCGAACCGCTCGTCCAGCTTCAGGGCCGCCTCCGCCGGATCGAGACCCGCGATCCGGAACGAGACGACGGGCATCTGCCGGGAGGCCGCCTTCGGGCCGTAGACCGTCACGCCATCGAGATCCCGGAGGCCGGCGAGAAACCGCTCGGTCAGGGCCTCTTCACGGCGGCGGATGGCGTCCACGCCCCGTGCGGCCACGAAACCGGCCCCGGCGGACAGACCGGCGATGCCGACGGTGTTCGGGGTGCCCGATTCGTAGCGGTCGGGCATGAAGGCGGGCTGCTCCTCGAACTCGGAGCGGCTCCCCGTGCCGCCCCGCATGAGGGGCGGGATCGCCTCCTCCAGCCCTTCCCGGATGTAGAGCCCGCCCGTCCCCTGGGGGCCGAAGAGCGACTTGTGCCCGGTGAAGGCGAGCAGATCGATCCCCATCCGGCCGACGTCGACGGGCAGGGCGCCGGCCGTCTGCGCCGCATCGACGCAGAAGAGGAGCCCGCGGTCCCGGGCGATCCGGCCGACGTCGGCCACCGGCATGATCGTCCCCGTGACGTTGGAGGCGTGGGTGAGAAAGACGGCCTTCGTCTCCGTCCGGATCGCCGCCCGGACGTCGTCGGGATCGAGTTCGCCCGCGGCGGAGCAGTGAACGACCGTCAGGGCGACGCCCGCGGCCTCGAGGGCGCGCAGGGGACGCATGACGGAGTTGTGCTCCATGCCGGAGGTGATCACGTGGTCGCCGGGTTTGATGAGCCCGACGGCGGCGATGTTGAGGGCCTCCGTCGCGTTTTTCGTCAGAACGATGCGGAGGGGATCGTCGACCCCGAAGAGTCCGGCCAGGACCTCCCGCGCCGCGAAGATCACCCGGCCCGCCGCGATGGACAGCCGGTGGCCGGAACGCCCCGGGCTCCCGCCGCCGTCCTCCATGAACTGCCGCATGGCCCGCAGGGTCTCGGGGGGCTTCGGAGAGGAGGTCGCGGCGTTGTCGAAGTACAGGATGTCCGGGGTCATGTCCTTATCCCTTTCGCCGCCGCTCAAGGATCCGGCCGGCCCTCTCGAAATAAAGGAGCGGGGGGGCATAAGTCAAATGCATTTTTTCGATGGATCCCGCGTTTTGATCGGAAATCCGCATGATCGGGACGGCGCCTGAACGCGGAACGCGGCTCACGGGCGGACGGAATCGTCCGGGGAGACCTGGCGGATGAAATCGAGAAAGAGCCGCTGGTGGCGAAGAAACGCGGCCTGACGGCGAAAGATCAGATGGAAGGCCCGCTCGATCCGCCAGTTCGCCACGGGGCATTCGCAGAGAAGCCCCTGGTCGATTTCCCGCTGGACGGCCCGGACGGAGAGGATCGAGACGCCGAGACCGGCCAGGACGGCCTCCTTGATCGCCTCGGAGCTGCCCAGCTCGGCGACGAGGTTGAAGGCGGAAAGCTCGACCCCGGCCTGGTCCCGAAGGTACCCCGCCAGGATATCCCGCGTCCCGGAGCCCGGCTCCCGGAGGACGAAGGGCTCGGCCGCCAGCTCCGCCGGGGAAACGGACGCCTTTCGCGCCCAGCGGTGGTCGGCCGGAACGACGAGGATCAGGCGGTCGCGCCAGAGCGGCTCCGCCTTCAGTTTGGCGTGCATCGGCTTCTTCCCGATGATGCCGAATTCGCGCTCGCCGTTCAGGATCTGGTCCTGCACCTCCTGGCTGTCGGCGGTCTGGACGAAGACGCGGATCTGCGGGCACCGGCTGCGGAAGCGGCTTAAGACGGCGGGCAGGATGTAGGTCGCCGGAATCGTGCTCGCGGCCAGGGCGATGTCTCCCCCCTCGTGTTCGCGCACGCGGGCGATCCTGTCCCGGGCGTCTTCGCGCAGCTTGAAGACCCTGCGGGCGTAGTCGTAGACGACCCGCCCCTCCGGCGTGAGGGTGACGCCCGCCTTTTCCCGGATCGCGACCGGGGCCGCCAGGACCGCCTCCATGTTCTGGATGTGCTTGGTCAGGGAGGGCTGGGACAGGTTCATCCGCCTGGCGGCGCGGCTGAAGTTCCCCTCCTGCACGAGAAGGACGAGGGCCTCCAGCTGCTGCAGCGAGATGTTCTTGAAGGCGTCCGATCTCATGGCGCCGGCTCTCCCGCCTCCCCGCCGTCCCGTTGCTGCAGGGGCGGGGAGCACTTCCCCGTGACCGATTCGACGGCGACCCGGAGGACGAGGGTCTGGCGGAGCGAACGCGCCGCATAGGTCCACGGACCGGCCCCGCCGTATTTTTCCATCAGCAGATCCAGGGATTTCTCGACCTCCGGCGGGTCGTCGATCAGACAGGCCCGGCCGTAGCCGATGACGCTGCGATACCGGGTCGTCCAGCGGCAGGCCTCGTCGGCCGCGACGATTTCGTCCAGGATGTCCATCTCGAAGCAGACCCGGTCGTTCCTTCCGAGGAGTTCGATCTTCCGGCCCTTCCGGCCCGTATGGAAATGCAGGACACGATCCCGGTAGGCGAAATGCATGGGGACGATGTAGGACAGGCCGTCCTCGGCCAGGGCCAGGCGGCAGACCGGGGCCTCGGCCATGATGGCTTCGAGGATTTTGAAGTCCTTGATTTCCTTGTCCTGACGGGACACCCCATCCCCCCTTTTTTTTTGCATGCGTACCATGTCCCGTCCGGTCCTGTCAATCGATCCGGGCGCGCCCCGGGCCCATGACCCGCCCGCCGGCAAACGGGCCGTTTCCCGGTCAGGCCCCCCGGCCGGGGGAGAGCGCGCCCGCGTGCAAAACGGGAATCCCGACCCGCGCCGACGGCGCGGGAGGACGCGGGCTTCCCATTTGAGCGGCGTTGTGCTATGAGGACGCTCGATGGATCGAAACCCGGACGCAACGGAGCTGTGGCGGCAGGAACGCCCGCTCGTCATCCCCTGCCCGCGGGGCGCCGCCCCCGGCCTGGCGGCGGAGGTGGCGGCCCTGGGCTTTCCGGTCCGGGCCGAAACCGACGCCGCCGTCGAGACGGCCGGGACGTTCGACGACACGCTGAAGCTCAATCTTCATCTGCGCACGGCGCAGCGGGTGCTCTTTCTCCTCCAGGCCTTTCGGGCGACGACGCCCGGGGAACTCTACGGCCGGCTGCTCGACCTCCCCTGGGAGGCCATCCTCCCCGACAACGGCTACGTGAGCGTCACCTCCGCGGTGGACCACCCGACGATCCGGGATTCGCAGTTCGCCAACGTGAAGTGCAAGGACGCCATCGTCGACCGGATCCAGAAGGTCCGGGGCCGGCGGCCCGATTCCGGACCCGAACGGACGCGGTCGGTCGTTCATCTGTACTGGCGCGGGAAGGACGCCCGGATCTACCTGGACACCTCGGGAGAGCCCCTCTCGCGGCGCGGCTACCGCCTGATCCCGCTGGACGCCCCCCTGCAGGAGACCCTGGCCGCGGCGCTCGTCCGGGCCACGGCGTGGAACGGGACGGACCCGTTCGTCAATCCCATGTGCGGGAGCGGCACGCTCGCCGTCGAGGCGGCCCTGGTCGCCCGGCGGATCGCGCCCGGCCTGGGGCGGTCCAACTTCGGGTTCATGCACGTCCGGGGTTACCGCGCGGCGGCCTGGCAGGCCCTCCGGGAGACGGCCCGGCAGGCGGTGCTCGCCCAACCGGCGGGACGGATCGTGGCCACGGACATCCGTCCGGAGGCCGTGGAGGCGGCGCGCCGGAACGCCCGCGCCGCCGGGGTGGACCACTCGATCACGTTCACCGTCTGCCCGTTCGAGCACACCCCGATCCCGCCGGGCCGGGGGACGCTGATCCTGAATCCCCCCTACGGGGAGCGGATGGGCGAGCTGGCCGCCCTGGGGGAGACCTACCGGGCGATCGGCGACTTTCTCAAGCACAGGGCCCCGGGCTGCCAAGGCTTCGTCTTCACGGGGAACCCGAGCCTCGCCAAACAGGTCGGGCTGCGCACCAGGCAACGACTCGTCTTCTACAACGGCGGCATCGAGTGCCGGCTGTTGCATTACGACCTCTACGCGGGCAGTCGGAAGGTGCGCGAGGGGAGCGCAATCCCCAACGCGGACGGTGAGGAATCCCGGGCCCAACAGCCGCTGGAACGCGCCCGTCCCGCCCCGGCCCCGCCGGGCGGCCGCGGACCCGCTCCAAAAACACGGTGGATTGAAACGCATGCAAAAAAAAGAAACCCCCGGCGGTAACGCCCGCCACCCCATCGGGGTGTTCGATTCCGGCGTGGGCGGCCTGACCGTCGTCCGGGCCCTGATGGAGCGCCTCCCCTTCGAAAACCTGATCTACTTCGGGGACACGGCCCGGGTGCCCTACGGCGTCAAGTCGGCGGAGACGATCAACCTGTACGCCGCCCAGATCACGGAATTCCTCGTGCAGCGGGAGGTCAAGCTGCTCATCATCGCCTGCAACACGATGGCGGCCGTGGCCCACGAGGCCGTGGTCTCCCGCTCGCCGGTTCCCGTCCTCGACGTCATCGACGCCGGGGCGCAGATGACCGTGCGGACGACCCGCACGAAGCACGTCGGCGTCATCGGCACGCCCACGACCGTCAACAGCAACACGTATGCGCGGGCGATCCACCGTCTCGATCCGGAAGTCCGGATCTTCTCCCAGGCCTGCGCCCTGTTCGTCCCGCTGGTGGAGGAAGGCTGGCTCGACCACCCCGTCACGCGCCTCACGGCGCAGGAGTACCTGAAGCCGGTCCTCGCGGAGGGCATCGACACCCTCGTGCTCGGCTGCACCCATTATCCCCTGCTCAAGGCCCTCCTGCAGGAGGTGACGGGACCCGCGATCCGCCTGGTCGATTCCGCGGAGGCGATGGCGGACATCACGGCCGATCTCCTGACCGACCGTGAACTGGCGAATCCGGACCGGGAGGCCCCCCTCTACCGGTTCTACGTGACCGACGTGCCCCTGCGGTTCCAGGGCATCGGCGAGCGGATCCTGGGCCGGTCCCTGCCCCACGTGGAGCGGGTCAGCCTGTAACATGGACCGTCGCACCTTCCTTTACTCGCTCCTCGTCACCTTCTTCATCAACGCCTTTCTGACCCTGTTTTTTCTCTTCCCGGCCGCCCTGCAGCGGCAGGCCATGCCCCTGTCGCTCATCGGCTGGGTGATGGGCGTTGCCAGCGTCGGGGCCCTCCTGAGCCGGCCGATCGGCAGCACCGTGACCGAAACGCTGGGGCTCATCCGGAGCCTCCTGGTCCTGTGCCTGGGCCTGATCGTGGTTTCCATTCCCCTGATCTGGGTGCGAACGTTCTGGCCGCTGTTCTTCCTGAGGGCGGCGGGGGGATTCCTCTTCGGGATGGCGGTCGTCGCCCTGACGACCTACCAGGCCTTCGCCATCCCCGTCAAACAGCGGGGCAGCACCTTCGCCTGGATCGGGATCGCCTACGTCGCCCCCCAGCTGGTCGTGCTGCCGGCCGCGGAATGGTTCGTCACGCGCGGTCGTATCGATCTCTATATGGGCCTGGCGCCCCTGTTCGCCCTGCTGACCTTCCTGTTCGCCCTCGCGCTCCCCCACCCTCCCGCGGCGGCGGACAACGACCTCTCCCCCGCCGCGTCTTCGGAGGCGCCGTGGGGAAGCTGGGCGGACATCCTGGCGATCCCCGGCTTCTGGCCCCTCGTCCTGGCGACCTTCACCTTTGCCATGCTCAACGGCACCACCCTGCAGTACCTGCCGGTCTTCATCAAGGACCAGGGCCTCATCGCCAGCTCCTTCCTGGTCGTCAATTCCGCCACCGCCCTGACCGTGAGGCTCTTCGCCTATCGCCTGATGGACCGCCTGAACCGCCCCCGGGCCATCGGCCTGATCCTGACCGGCATGGGAACGGCCCTGTTCCTGCTGCACTGGGCCGACAGCCACGCGGCCTTCATCGCCGGCGGCCTCCTCTACGGGATGTTCATGGGCATCGGCTTCCCCATCATCCTCGCCCTGGCGCCGGATATCTTTCCCCCGCGTCTGACGCCCAAGGGGGTTTCCACGAGCATGCTGGCCATGGATGCCGGTTTCATCCTCGCCCCCATCGTCGCCGGTTACCTCGGGCAGCGCTTCGGGCTGGGGCTCGTCTTCACGGCGGTCGGCGCCGGCGCCGTCCTGAGCGGCCTGGCGGCAACCCTGGCCAACCGGCGCGTCACCCGGGAAACCTTTGGCAGGGGCAACCCCGGCAACGGGGCGCAGGAATGAGATGACCCCAAAACCCCTTCTGTACGTCCTTGTCTCGGCGGCCTGCTTCGGCATCAGCCCGCCCATTGCCAAGATCCTCGTGGCGGACATTCCGCCCCTGGTCCTGGCGGGGCTCCTCTATTCCGGGGCCTTTCTCGGCCTGTCGCTCTTTGCCCTGGCCAGACAGGTCCGTCCGACCGCTCCGGAGGTCCAGGGAACCGGCCTGAGGGCCAAGAACCTTCCCTGGCTGGCCGGCGCGACCCTCTTCGGCGGGATCGTCGCCCCTATCAGTCTCATGTACGGCCTGAGCCTCACCTCGGGATTCACGACCTCGCTGCTCCTCAATCTCGAAGGCGTGGCCACGGCCCTGATCGCCGTCCTCTTCTTCCAGGAGAATGCGGGCAGGCGGCTCTGGTGGGCCCTGGCCTGCATGACCGCGGCCGGGATCTTCCTGGCCTGGGACCCCGGCCGGGGCAGCTTCAACCTCGCCGGGCCGCTCTTGATCGCGCTTTCCATGCTCTGCTGGGGCATCGACAACAACGCCACCCGCCACATCTCGGCCCGGGATCCGATCCAGATCGCCCTGCTCAAGGGCCTGGTCTCCGGGTCGGCCTCCCTGTCGCTTGCCTGGCTCCTCGGGATGGAGATCCCCTGGAGCGGCCGGACAGTGCTGGCCTTGATGCTGGGCGCCCTGAGCTACGGGGTGAGCCTCGTCTTTTTCATCAAGGCCCTGGCCGGGCTCGGTTCCTTCCGGACCGGTCTCTTCTTCAGCCTGGCCCCCTTCATCGGGGCCCTCGCCTCCCTGGCGCTGCTTAGGGAATGGATCGGCTGGATCATGTTCCCCGCGGCCGGGCTCATGATCGCCGGGTTCTGGCTGATGATCGAGGAGAAACACGACCACAGCCACGTACACGCGGCCGTGACCCACACCCATAGCCACGACCACGAGGAGACCCACCACCGCCACCCGCATGACGCTGCGCCGCCGGGGAGTCATTCCCACGAGCACACGCACCCGGCCAAGGTCCATGCCCATGCCCACTGGCCGGATACGCACCACCGCCACGACCACGACCATTGAAGACCCCGGCCCAAAGGACTCGGCCGTGACGGCCTTATGACCGGCAGCGCCCCTTGCCCACGGCGCGAGGATCGGCAAGGGCGGCGCCGGACCGTGGGGCGCAGGAATGGCCGGCGACGCCCTTGCCCGAGTGCAAAAAAAGAATGTCGGGGCCGTGACAGATTGACTGGCAAACAGCGCCATCTTAAGGTTCAGAAGGGGCGATGGCAAAAGGGTGTTGGCCTCATTTCGCCTTGTAGGGCAGCGCCTCCATTGGCAGGAGACCGGCGAGGGCGTCGAATTCCGGGTCCTTGTGGATCAGGACCGCGTTGTTCCGGATGGCAAAGGCGGCCACCACGGCATCAGCCAGGGAGACATGATGCTCTGCCTTCAGACGGGCCGCGGTCAGGAGGATCGGCTCATCCATGGCCCAGAGGATCTCCGCCCGCAGTTGACGGAGCAGGGCGTAGCGGCGGTCCGCTTCGGCCCGGCCCTTCTCCTGGAGGGTGATGTAGTAGGTCTCCATGAGGACCGGCCAGGGCAGGAGTATGGCGGCATCCTTCAAAACCTCCTCCACCCGGTCGCTGCCCGGTTCATCCTCGATGAAGGTCAAGAGCGCCGAGGTGTCGAGGAGATAGGGGGCGCTGGCTGCACTCGGCTTGGCCATGTCATCCCCTTTCCTCGCGCTTGCGATCCGCGCGACGCTCCTTCAGCAGGCGTTCAGTCAATTTCTCGCCCCGGCCCCGGCCCCGCAACGAGGCGATCGGGTCCGCCGGCGTCGGCACGATGCGGATCGTTTCGCCGTCGTCCAGCCAGACCAGACGTGCTCCTCCGCCGATCTGATGGCGCTTCCGGATCGCCGCTGGGATGACCGTCTGACCCCGTTTTGTGACTGCCGTTTGCATAATTTACCTCCGATTGGAGATTTTACAAGGCATTATCAGAAAATGCAAGCTATAGATAACAACCAGCAACAAGCTGTTGACAGCGGGGAAGGTTCTTCCTATACTGCCGCCGCCCGACCGTATGGCGGCATTCATTCTCATCAAAAAAGGGGGAGCAAGCAGATGCGCATCGAGGAATTCAAGGAGATCATCTACCGCCAGGAAGACAACGGCATCGTCACCGTCACGCTGAACATCCCGAAACGGAAGAACGCGATCAGCCCGTATACCCTGTACGAACTGTTCTGGGCCGTCGACGCGATGGAGAAGGACGAGGCGGCCCGGGTGATGATCCTCACCGGCGCCAAGGATCCCGACAACGACGACCCCGCGAAAGAGGCCTTCTGCAGCGGCGGCTACTTCAACCCGAACGCCATGGCCGGCGTCAGCGACGAGATCAAGGCCGACATCGACATGACCGACATCGCCCAGGCGAGGCTGACGATCAAGATGTGGCAGTGCGACAAGCCGATCATCGCCGCGGTGAACGGCCTGTTCATCGGCGGTGGCTTCACGATGTGCCTGGCCGGCTGCGACCTGATCTACTGCTCCGAGCACGCCTGGGCCCAGCTCCCCTTCATCGGCCTCGGCATCATCCCCGAACTCGCCTCCAGCTACCTGCTGCCGCGCCTGATCGGATTCCAGCGGGCCAAGGAGATCATGTTCTTCGGCGATCGCATCCCGGCCAGGAAGCTCTTCGAGATGGGCATCATCAACAAGGTTCTGCCCCACGACCAGTTGATGGCCCACGCCCGCGAGATGGCGCTCAGGCTGATCCCGCCGAAGGCCGCCGGCTACGCCGTCCGCACCGCCAAGCGGACCCTCCACCAGCCCTTGATCGACGAGATCACGACGGCCCTGAACCTGGAAAACAAGGGGCTCAACGACTGCTTCAAGACGGCCGACTTCATGGAGGCCCTGATGGCCCGGGCGGAGAAGCGCCCCCCCGCCTTCCAGGGGAAATAACGGCGCGGGAACGCACGCGGAGGCGTCCGCGCGGGCGCGTGAGACGCCGGGAGTCGAAGGCATGCAGGATCAGCGCGTGGGCAACACCCATGTTCTCCGGCTGGACCGGGGCGAGGAGATCGTCGCCGAACTGACCCGTTTCTGCACGTCGCGGGGGATCGGCCTGGGCCTCGTCACGGGCATCGGGGCGGTCGACCGGGCCACGATCGGCCTGTTCCGCCCCGCGGAGAAGCGTTACGAGGCGACGGAACTGACGGGGGACCACGAGATCCTGAGCCTCGCCGGCAACATCACGACGCTGAACGGCGAGGTCTATCTCCACCTCCATATCAATCTGGGCGACGCGGCGCACCGGGCCTGGGGCGGGCACCTGAACGCCGCGGTCGTGAGCGCCACGGCGGAGATCTTCGTCACCGTCCTCGAAGGCACCTGCGAACGGGCCATGGACGAGACCGTCGGGCTCAACCTGATGCGGTTCGGATCATCCACCCCATGACGCCCCCGCACGGCGCACAGAGGCCCTCGTGAGCCCCGGCGGCCGGACGCATGCGCCGGCGGCGCCGGAGACCGGAGACGACCGGGGATCCGGAAGTCCCGCCGTGCGCCGTGCGACCCTGGTCACCGCCACCGTGACGGCCTTCCTCACCCCGTTCATGGGGTCGGCCGTCAACGTCGCCCTGCCCAGCATCGGCCGCGACCTCGCCATGGACGCCATCGATCTGGGCTGGGTGGCCACGGCCTTCATCCTCGCGGCGGCGGCCAGCCTCGTCCCCTTCGGCCGCCTCGCCGACATTCACGGGCGCAAGCGGATCTTCACCTGGGGCGTCGTCCTGTTCACCGCCGCGTCGGGTCTCTGTGCCCTGGCCGCCTCGGCCCGGTTTCTCATCCTGGCGCGGGTCATCCAGGGCATGGGCGGCGCCATGATCTTCGGAACCGGCCCCGCCATCCTCGTTTCCGTCTTCCCCGCGGCCCAGCGGGGGCGGGTCCTCGGCTTCAACGTCGCCGCCGTCTACGTCGGCCTGTCCATCGGCCCGTTCCTGGGCGGACTGCTGACCCAGCACCTGGGCTGGCGGAGCATCTTCCTCGTCATGGTTCCCCTGGGCTGCCTGATCGTTTATTACATCCTGCGACACATGCCCGTCGAGTGGGCCGACGCCCGGGGAGAACCCTTCGACACCGTCGGCGCGCTCCTCTACGCGGCCGGCCTGACGGCGCTCATGTACGGGTTCTCGCGGCTGCCGGACCCGCACGGCGCCGGGTTCATCGCCGCCGGCGTCGCCGGGCTGGCCGTCTTCACGGCCTGGGAGGCGCGCACGGCCCACCCCGTCCTGAACATCCGGATCTTCCGCAGCAACCGCGCCTTCGCCTTTTCCAACCTCGCCGCGCTGATCAACTACAGCGCCACCTTCGCCGTCTCGTTCCTGCTCAGCCTCTACCTGCAGTACATCCAGGGGTTCGCGCCGGTTCAGGCCGGTTTCATCCTCGTGGCCACCCCGGTCATCCAGGCGCTCCTCTCCCCGCTGGCGGGGCGCCTCTCCGACCGGATCGCGCCCGGGATCCTCGCCTCGGGGGGCATGGCGGCCACGGTCGTCAGTCTCGTCATGTTCACGCGGCTCGACGCGGCCACCGGGCTGCCGTATATCCTGACGGGACTCGTCATCCTGGGCGGCGGGTTTGCCTTCTTCTCCTCGCCGAACATGAACGCCATCATGAGCGCCGTCGACCGGAGGCAGTACGGCGTCGCCTCCGGCATCTCGGGCGCCATGCGCCTGATCGGGCAGATGATGAGCATGGGCATCGCGATGATCGCCTTCGCGATGACGATGGGGTGTACGCGCCTCTCCCCGGACTGCTACCCGCTCTTCCTGCGCGCGCTCACGATCATCTTCGCCATCCTGTCCGTCCTGTGCGTGGCCGGGATCTTCGCCTCCCTCGCCCGCGGGCCGCGCGCCCGAACGGACGCGGCCGCGGGGCCATGATGCGGGCCGTGAACGGATCGCGGCCATAAAAAAGGGCGGAGTCAATCAGACTCCGCCCTTCCGACAGGCCTTGCCCCTTACGGTTCAGTCCCGTTTCCCCTTGCCGGGCCCCTTGGCTTTTCCGCCGCGCTGGCCCCGGTCGTCGTCGCCCCGGTAACCGCCGTGCTTGCCGCCCTTGCGTCCGTGCCGCGCCTGGTATTCCGGCACATAGACGTTGTCGTACCACTGATTGCGCACGAAATAGACGGGCCGATCACAGGCCTTGTAGTTGTGACAGTGCTTCTTCCAGTTTTTCTCCTGCCCGGGCGGAACATGCACATACACCGGGGGCGGCGGCGCCACACCCACCGGAGCGGGAGCGATCACGACGGGCCTGGGGAAGATGATCTCAGGCGTGGGAAAGTTTCCCACATCGATACGGCCGTAAAAGCCCGGCTGGCCGATGGTGACCGAGACGCCGACGTCGGCCGCCTGGGCCGAAATGGCAAAAAAGATCGTTACGATCACGAAGAGCATCTTTTTCATGTTCCTTTTCCTCCCTTCCATTGTCTTACGCACAGGTCTCTCAGGCTTCGGCGAACGGCCGGTCAGCCGCCGCCGCCCGCTCCGCGGGCGCCCCTGCCCGACACGATCCCGCGGGATCGTGTGTCAAGGGTTCTCTCATCCACCGCCCGATGTCAAGCGCGATTTCCGTCAAGGTGAGGAATATCACCCGGTATAGGTGACAACCGTCACACACGTTGAGATTTTCGCGGCGATGCGGGTCGAGCGGCTTTTCAGGCCGGGTCGCGTCCGCCACGAATCATTTGCATGCAACAGGCGGATTGGTATAAGGAAGGGCAGGTCCAGGTGTCGGCGGGAGCGACCCCGGAACCCCGGATGCGGAGACGGATCATGACTGGATACGGAAAACGATGGCTGGGCCTGCTGATGGCGCTTTTCATCCTCCTGCCCGGCGCGGCCCGAGCGGCCGACGACGCCCTCGACACGGCCGTGGCCCTGAACTACTGCCACATGTCGCTGTACCGGATCACGGCCTTCAACGACCGGGTCGTCCTCGACGAGGAGTACGGCGAGATCATCAACAACATCAATCTCTCCAGGATCCGCGACGAGGAGATCATCAACCTGCTGAAGACCCTGATGGACACCATTTCCGACTTCAAACTGAAGGAGGGGGACCGGGACTTCCTCGTTCAGGAGTACGAACACCAGGTCCGCCGGGCCCTCTACACGTCCTTCTCCGACGTGAAGGACGCCGTCGCGGGGTCGACCACCCCGTACATGGCGGCGGCCAAGGTCCTGATCAAGGTGGGCAGCCTCTACTCGAACTACCGCAACAATATGGCCGCCTACCGGCGCACCCTCGACAAGTCCGTCTGGGAACTCGACAAGAAGGCGATCGTCCGGGTCAACGACGCCCGGAAGAATTTTCTCGCGGCCTACTGGCGGCTGATGAAGAAATACGACATTCCCGACGAATGGCGGCTGACGGAGCGGCAGATGGAGCAGCTCACCGAGGCCCTCAAGGACGAGGACGGGGCGCGGCGGCTGCGGAAGCTCGTGCGGATGGAGGCGGCCTTTGCCGCCTATCCGCCCTTCTGGTATTTTCTCGGGCAGGCCGCGCAGGCCGAAGGGCAGGCCGAGGCGGCGCGCCAGGCCTACGACCGGTTCATGCGGACGCAGAAGGGATTCTTCCGGGAGGACGGCTTCGCCTCTTCCGTCCTCATGCACCGGATCGAACTGTTGGACCCCGACCGGGACGCCGGCGAAATCGCGGACAACCTCGCTGCCATGATCAAGGAAAGCCCCCAGGACGTCCGGAAAAACCTCTTCGCCGCCCTGTGGTATCTGAAACTCGGCCGTTACGACGAGGCCCGGGAGCGGCTGCTGGTCAACATCGACAACAACCGCAACCTGGCCATGAGCCGGGTTCTCCTGGCCGACGTCTACGCCCGCAAGCTCGACCGCGAGCGGCTCGTCTCACTCATCGACGAGATGCTGCGCCAGGACGCGGTCCGCAACCAGGATGTCATCGCCGTCATCGGACGCCTGCCGGAGGCGCAGATGCTCGCCCGGATGAAGGACCCGATCGCCGGCATCTACGTCAGCTTCGCCGCCCGGCCCTTGAAGAAGGACACCCTGATCCTGACCGTGCCGGACCGGTGGGTCATCGACGATCCGGAGCATTTCCGGGTGGCCCTCGACTTCCGTGGACGGACGGTCGCCCCCGGCCGGGTCACGTCGGACAGGGCGCGACGGCTGGTGAGCTATCACTTCGACGAGGCCGTCGATCTCGACGCCTTCATCAAGCAGGGGAAGCCGGAGACCGTGTCCTTCACGCTGGTCCATCCCTCCGGGCCCGTCACGCTGGTCGGCGAAATGGCCGTCGTCTCCGTCGCCCACGAGAAGGGGCTTCTGAAGAAAGGGCTCGATACGACCGCCGGCCTTCTCGGTCGGGGAACGGGCGGGACGACGGAACGGGAGGCGGCCGTCGGCTTCGGCAAGCGTCTGCTCAAGACCCAGACGCGCTGCTGGCGGATCGTCGCGGACGACCGCTTCGAGCCCTGTCCCTGAAACGGGAGGAAGCCCGCATCATGGAAATACGGCTGGCCGGCTACAACCTGGATTGCGACATCATCGATGCGTGCAAAAAGCGCTTTGGCGACCGGGAAGACTGGACGCCGGAGACGATCTCCGCCGCCTACGCGCGGATCAGCCGCAGCCCGAAGACGGTGACCGAGCTGCGCGCCGACGCGCGCGCGGAGGTGGCGAAGGCCCGGCGCTCGAACGAAAGCATCGTCTTTGCGATGGGACACAGTTCCGTCGCCGAGCACGCCGTCTTCAACCTCGACTGCCTCGGCGTCTCGCGGCTCCTGGTCGAGGAGATCGAACGCTTCCGCCTGTGCTCCTACACGGAGAAATCCCAGCGCTACGTCCTGTTCCGGGACGACTTCGTTCTCCCGGAGGAGGTCCGGCGGGCGGGCCTCGCGGATGCCTTCACGGAGACGATCCGGGCGCAGTACGCCTGTTACCACGCGCTCTACGAGAAGCTGCGGCCGCATGTTTTCGCGCAACACCCGGACCTCGCCGCCGGGCCGGCCAACCGCGCCCTGCTCGAAGGCTGGGCAAAGGAGGACGCCCGCTACATCATCGCCCTGGCCACCGAAACCCAGCTCGGCATGACGCTCAACGCCCGCAACCTGGAGCTGATGCTCCGCCGGCTCGCCGCCCATCCCCTGCTCGAGGCGCAGGCGTGCAGCCGCGCGATGTACGCGTCGACCCAGGCCGTCGCTCCGTCGCTCATCCGCTATACCGAACCCATGGCGTACGATACGCGGACCGGAACGGCCCTGCGGGAGGCCTGCGCGGCCTGGCTGGCCGAACACGGGGAGCCGGACGCCCCGGCCGATCGGGAGGCCGGCGTCCCTCCGGTGCGCCTGGTCCACGTCACCCCGGAGGCCGACGACCGGATCGCCGCCGCGCTCGTGCATGGGGCCTCCGCCCTTTCCCTCGACGCCTGCCGGCGCGCCGTCGCCGCGATGCCGCCCGCGGCCAGGGCCGATCTCTTCCGGGCCGCCTTCCGCCACCTGGCATCCCACGACGCCGTCCGGCGGGAATTCGAATACGCCGATCTGACGTACGAGCTGACGATGAGCGCCTCCTGCTACGCGCAGTGGAAGCGCCACCGGATGGCCACGATCACCGTCCAGGGCTACGACCCGGACCTCGGCGTCACGGTCCCGCCGGCGATCCGCGCGGTCGGAATGGAGCAGGCCTTTCTCGACGTCGTCGGACGGACGGAGGAGACGTACGAAACGATCCGCCGGGCGGCGCCGGAGGCGGCGCCCTATCTCCTGACGAACGCCCACCGGCGGCGGGTCCTGACGAAACTCAACGTCCGCGAACTCTACCACGTGGCGCGCCTCCGGGCCGACCGCCACGCCCAGTGGGACATCCGGACGCTGACGGAGGCCATGCTCGATCTCGCCCGGGAGGCGATGCCCCTCGCCCTGATGCTCGCCGCGGGCAAGGACCGCTTTGCCGAACGGAGGGCCGAGGCCTTCGGCGAGCGCTGAAGGCGCCCGTCCGACAGGCCCGCCAGGAAAGAAAGGCCGGCTTCCGGCCCGGGCGAAGGCGCCCACGTGGACGACAAGGAGGATGACGATGCCGATCGAGATCACGCCCGTCACGGCGAAACCCGCGCGCGATGAGCTGGAGCGCCGGATGGATCGCGTCCGCAAGGCCATGGCGGCGCAGGCGCTGGATTGTTACATCTGCGCCAATACCGAGAACGTCTACTACCTCACGAATTTTGCCTACATCCCGTTCGAGCGGCCCTTCTTTCTCGTCATCCCGGCGGCGGGCCGGCCCGTCCTGGTCGCCCCCAAACTGGAGGTCAGCCACGCGGAGGACCGGGTGCTCGTCGATGTCGCCTATCGCACCTACGACGAATTCCCCGCCCCGCCGGGCCGAACCTTCGTGGACGCCCTGAAGAAACTCGTCCCCGCCGACCGCGTCGTCGGGATCGAATCGTCCCTGAGCCTCGCCCTGAAGGAGGCCCTGCCGGGAAAGCTCCGGGTCCTGGACCTGGTCGACAACCTCCGCATGGTCAAGAGCGCCTATGAAATCGGCCGCATCGCCTACGCTGCCTCCGTGGTGGACTCCGGCCTGAAGACGACCCTCGATCTCGCCCGGCCCGGCGTCCAGCAGCTCACGATCTATACGGAAGGGACCCGGGCCATGCTGGGACGCGTCCTCATTGAGATCCCGAACCCCAACCTCCTCGTCACGAAGGCGATCTGCGCCGTGTGGCCGAAGGCGCTCTCCGCCCAGCCGCATTCAACGCCGGGCCTGTTCGACGCCTTTACGGCCGGCGGTCCCAACGTGGTCATCGTGACGATCCAGGCGGACGGCTACTCGGCCGAGGTCGAGCGCACCTTCTTCATGGGGACGGTCCCCGACGCCGCCCGCGCCCCCTATGCGGCCATGATGGAGGCCCGGGCGCTGGCCTTCGCGCGGATCCGGCCGGGCGTTCGCGCCGACACGGTGGACGAGGCGGTCCTGGCCCTCATCCGGAAGCACGGCTACGGTGAAAACATCCTCCACCGGACGGGCCACGGCTTCGGCATCACCGGCCACGAGCCGCCGTGGGTCGCCCTGGGCAGCGACACCGTGTTCGAGCCGAACATGGTCGTCAGCGTCGAGCCGGGGATCTACCTCCCGGGATTGGGCGGGTTCCGGCACTCCGACACCGTCCTCGTAACGGAGGACGGGTGCGTCCCCCTGACCGCCTGGCCGGACCGGCTGGAGGACCTGATCCTGCCGGGGAAAACATAGGGTACGGCCCGCGCGGGAAAGGTTCTCTTGCAACAGAAAGGAAATGACGGATGAAAAGAAAAAAAGACCGGGACATCGAGAAGGGCTATCCGACGGCCGCGTTCGTCGCCAAACTCCGCCGGCTGGCCGACGCCCTGGAGAAGGGCGAGCGATTCGCGATCCAGATCGCGGGGGAGCGCATCCTTGTGCCGACGGATGCCATGTACACGATCGAGCACGAGCGCGAGGGCGGCGCGGAAGAGGTCGAATTCCAGATCACCTGGACCCGCAAGGGCCGCTGAACAGGTTGTGCGGAAAGGGCCGCATCCGGGGAAACCCGGACGGGCCGATCCTCATCCATCCAGAACACGTTTGGAGGTGAAACATGGTCAAATTGTGGAGATGCGAAATCTGCGGCGATGCTTATATCGGCGAGACCCCCCCGACACACTGTCCGTTCTGCGGGGCCCATCAGGCGTTCATCAAAGAGGCCCGGGAGGCCGTCGTCACCTTCGAGGTTCCCCTCACGGAAAAAGACAGGGCCAACGCTGAACGCGCCCTTCAGGTCGAGGTGAGCAACGCGACGTTCTACGCCTGCGCGGCGGAAAAAACGGATGACGCGGAGGGTAAGCTGTTGTTCAAGGCCCTGGGGAAAATCGAGGCCGAGCATGCGGCCGTCTGGAGAAAAGTCCTGCGCCTTCCCAAGACGCCGGCGGGAAACGAAACCTGCCATACGGAGAACGTCAAGAACCTCAACGAATCCCATGAGCGGGAAACCAGGGCCATCGCCTTCTATCAAAAGGCCGGCGACGAATCCGCTCACGAGAGGCTTCGACAGATCTTCGCGGCGCTGGTGGAAATCGAAACGGACCACCTGCATCTTTCGGAGGCGCGGCTGAAATAATCCCGGGGACGTGGCGCGCCTTGCATGCAAAAAGCCTCCGGCCTCCGCGCGCCTGACCGGCCGGACCCGTGGAGCGCTTGTCACGGCTCCCGCACAAACAGCAGGAGCCCCATCGCCGACAGGCCGGCCAGGGCTGCGCCGAAGTAGAAGGGGGCGGCCGGGCCGACGGACTGCCAGAGCCAGCCGGCGATGAGGCTGGCCGGCAGGAGGGTCATGCCGACAACGCCGTTATACACCCCAAAGGCCGTGCCGCGCTGTTCCTCGGGCACCAGGTCGCAGACCAGCGCCCGGTAGACGCCCTGCGTCATCCCGTAATAAAACCCGTAGAAGGCAAAGAGCACCCAGATCATCCAGTCCCGGCCGGCGGCGGCGAAGCCGAGGTAGACCAGGGCATAGATGATCCAGCCCACGATGATGACCTTCTTCCTGCCCAGCCTGTCCGATAGGATCCCCGCCGGCATGGAGGACAGGGCATAGACCAGGTTGAACATGATCAGCATGATGCTGATGAGCAGCACGCTGTTGCCCAGGTTCTGCGCCCTGAGCACGATAAACGCATCGCTGGAATTGCCCAGCGTGAACAGGAACAGGAGGGCCACGAAGGCCATGAATCTTTTGTCGAGTCCCCTTTTCCCCGCGGACGACGGCGTCGCCTCGCAGGTTCCGCCCGGCTTCCGGGGAGGCTCCTTGATGAAGATAAAGAAGACGAGGGAGAGAAAGGCCGGAATGATGCCGACGACGATCATCCAGCGGTAGGTATCGAACTGCAGATTCACGACGTTCCGCTGCGTCAGGAAGACGATCCCCGCCGCCAGCATCAGTCCGAGAGCGGCGCCGGCGGTATCCATGGCCTTGTGAAATCCGTAGGCCTTGCCCCGGTTATCGTCATCCGCCGAGTCGCCGACGAGGGCGTCACGCGGCGCCGCACGGATGCCTTTGCCGACGCGCTCGGCAAACCGGATCGCCATGATGGGGCCCCAGGCGCCGGCGAAAAGCATAAAGGGTTTGGACAGGGTGGACAGGGCGTAGCCGGCGAAGGCGAGGTGTTTCCGGTTGCCCAGTCTGTCGCTCAGCCAGCCGCTCAGAAGCTTGATTAGAGAGGCGGTGCTTTCCGCCACCCCCTCGATCAGGCCGATGACGACGGTGGCGGCGCCGACGACATTGGCCAAAAAAAGGGGCATGAGGGTGAAAATCAGCTCGCTGGAGACGTCGGTGAGGAAGCTGATGAGGCCGATCAGGATGATGTTGGGGGAGAGGCCGAGGCGTCTTTTGCCGTTCATTCAAATTCCCTTTCCCCGATGATCTTGACGAGCACCCGCTTGCGGCGGCGGCCGTCGAATTCGCCGTAAAAGATCTGCTCCCACGGGCCGAAATCGAGGCGTCCGTTCGTGACGGCGACGACGACCTCGCGGCCCATGACCTGCCTTTTGAGGTGGGCGTCGCCGTTGTCCTCGCCCGTGCGGTTGTGGCGATAGCGGCTCACCGGCTCGTGCGGGGCGAGCCCCTCCAGCCACTGCTCGTAGTCCTGATGGAGCCCCGGCTCGTCGTCGTTGATGAAGACCGATGCCGTGATGTGCATTGCGTTGACGAGGCAGAGTCCTTCGACGATCCCGCTCTCCTTCAGGCACGCGTCCACCTCGGTCGTGATGTTCACGAACCCGCGCCTCGCGGGAAGCTGAAACCAGAGCTCCTTGCGGTACGACTTCATGATCGACACCTCCAAGACCTGAACAGGCCTGCTGCAACCCGACCCGCACGGGCAAATCGATCGACCGGGCCTCCGGGAACGGCGATTCCGGGCGCGGGCCGCCGGTCATCCCGCCGAACGCCACCCGTCTTCCCCCCGTGCGGACCCGGGATGTCCGCATCCGCCGGAATCACACGGGCCGCGGCTCCCCGCGCCTCAGGACAGGAGGAACCCGATCGGAACGAGGATGAGCCACCGGAAGAAGCGGATGAGCGGGTTCAGGGCCCCCACGAACAAGAGCCCGATGATGATGAAGAAGCCGTAGGGCTCCAGCCTTGCCAGGGCGTCGTGCCACCGGTCCGGCAGGAAGCCCATGAGGATCTTCGAGCCGTCGAGCGGCGGGATGGGGATCAGGTTGAAGGCGGCGAGGATGATGTTGATCTGCGCCAGGTAGGAGAGGAAGATGCCGACCGAGCCCTGCGGCGCGGGCGCGAGCCACTTGAGCAGCAGAACGGCGAGAAAGGCGAAAATCATGTTGGCGACGATGCCGGCCGACGAGACGAGCACGAGTCCCCGGCGGTAATCGCGGACGTAGCCCAGGTTGACCGGCACCGGGCGCGCCCAGCCGAACCCGACGATGAAGAGCATGATCGTGCCGATCGGGTCGAGATGGCTCAGGGGGTTCAGGGTCAGCCGCCCCGCGTTTTTGGCCGTCGGATCGCCCATACGCAGGGCGACCCAGCCGTGGGCCAGCTCGTGGATGATGATGGAGTACAGGAGCGGTATCGCCAAAAGGACGAATGTCAGCGGATCGTCGATGAGCAGTTTGAGCAGTCCCACGCCACGCCCCCGGATACGAAATGTTCACCCTCCCGTTGCGGAGGGCTGCACCTTATCACACAAAAGGCCCGCGATCCAGCGGCGTTCCCGCCTTTTTCATTCATTTGGGTTTGCCTTCTCCGGCAAAGGCGGGTATGCATGGTCCTCGTGATCGTTTTTTACCAACCGCCGGGCGCGCCCCGGACGGGAAGGCCGGGGGGGCATCCCGGCATTTCCGGCCGTCCCGGGGCCGATGCGCCGAATCCCGCCCGTTCCCGGAACACCGCCGGGACGGGGAACGTGTCGGCCGCGGGCGCCTGGATAAGGAGGAGCGGATGTCACCAGAGGCGAAGCGAAGTGTGATCGAACGGGTAACCGGGCAGAACGTCGTCTGCCCCTGGTGGCTGTGCTACACCTTCGACAACCCCCTGCGCCGGCTCATCCACCCTGCGGACCGCGTTCTGGGTCCCTACGTGCGCCCCGGGGACCGGGTGATCGACATCGGCCCGGGCATGGGTTACTTCACGCTGCCCCTGGCCGAACGCGTCGGCCCGACGGGATGCGTCACGGCGATCGATATCCAGGAGAAGATGCTCTCGACGCTGATGGCGCGGGCGCGCAGGCAGGGCGTCCCGGACGTCATCCGGACCCATCTGGCGAGTCCGGCATCCCTGGGGAGCCATGAACCGGCGGATTTCATCCTGGCCTTCTGGATGCTCCACGAGGTTCCCGATCAGGGGGCGTTTCTTTCCGGAATCCGGACGTTGATCAAACCGGAGGGGATGTTTCTGCTGGCCGAGCCGAAGCTCCACGTTCCCCGCAAAAGTTTCCTGCGGTCCCTGAAAACGGCGCAGGGAACCGGATGGGTCGTCCGCGAAGAGCCGCCCGTCCGGATGAGCCACAGCGCCCTGCTGGTCCCGCGAGAAAGCGGACGCTGACCGGGACGGCCGGCCGGGGGCTCACTCAGTGCCTCCCGCGGTCTCCCGGGCTGGGGAGGCGGCGGGCTCGCCGGCGGGCGCCGGGTCGTGCGCGACGCGGGCGCGCCCTTCCCGCTTGGCCCGGTACATCAGGTTGTCCACCCGGGTCAGCAGGGCGTCGATGCCTTCGTGACCCTGGTACTGGGTAACGCCGAAACTGGCCGTCAACAACCCGATCCCGGGCAGGGGTTCGGATTTCAGCCGCTCCAGGAGATCCCCCGCGAGGGCCATCGCCTGAGGCAGGGTGGTGTTGCCGAGCAGGATCATGAATTCCTCGCCGCCCCACCGGGCCAGGAGATCCGAAGCGCGGATCCGTTGCTGGATCAGGTCCACCACTCCCTTGAGCGCCCGGTCCCCGATCTCGTGACCGAGGCGGTCGTTCACGGCCTTGAAGCGATCGATATCCAGCATGACGAGGGAAAACGGCGTTGCGTAACGATCGCTGCGCATCATCTCCCGCCGCAATTCCCCCACGAAATGACGGCGGTTGAAGGCGCCGGTCAGCGGATCCGTGGTCGCCAGCGTCCGGAGTTCCTCGCGGAGGCGTCTCTGCTCCGAGACGTCCCGGCTGACGCCGAGGATGGCCGTCGCCCGTCCCTCCCCGTCCCGCAGGAAGGACAGGACGTTTTCGATCCAGATCAGGGACCCGTCCTTGCGGTATTCCTCGATCTCGAGGGTCGCCGTGCGCCGGGGATCCGCCGTTCCGGCCGCTTCGAGCGCCATTTCATCCTCCAGGCGCCTTGTCACAATCTCCAGAGAGCGGGGCGGAAGCACTTCGTGCGCGCTCTGCGCCATCGTCTCTTCCGGGGTGGAGCCGTAGATCTTCGTGACGGACGGGCTGACGTAGGTAAAGCGGAGGGTCCCCAGGTCCATCGTCCAGAGACAGTCTCCGGAATGATCGGCAATCTGGCGGTATTTCCGTTCGCTTTCCCGCAGCGTCCTCTCGGCCTCCCGGAGGCCCGCCACCTCCCGTTCCAGCCCGGCCAACCGCCGCCATAACGCGTCCGCCTCCCGCTCCCGTCCGCTCATCTGGATCGACTCCTCTTTTGTCCGAATGCCTGTTGCCAGGCGAGGAACGTTCCCGCCGTCATGGACGTCCGGGCGGCACGGTCATCGCCCCCGTCCCTCCATCCGCGGCCGTCAGGACCCGCACGATGTCATTTGATCTCCTTCATGCCCTCCCCTTCAAAATCTTGCAAGGTGTTTTTCCGATTCTCCCGATTCCGCTTGACGTTTTTCGTTCAAGTCGCCTACAGTAGCCCGCAATATCGTCAACGCCCCATCCGGCGTCATCCTCCTGGAGGCCTCCGGTCCCGCAACACGGCCGGCAGGGACAAGGGGTGGAAGGGGCGCTGGTGCGGATAGGAATGATCCAGCCGGATCCTTTGCCCGCCTGGTTATTATCCACCCCCCGCCGCGCGGGTGCGAATCGGGAGATCGCGGGGATCCGTCTCAGACCGGCCGCCCTGTTGACGGATGTCCAAGAAAGCGCGGCGCCTTCGCCGGTTCTCCCCGGCTTCCGCGCCCGGATGACGAGGGCGTCGTGTCGCGGACGGACCGGATGGCACGACGATTGCTGTGAATCCCGGCGGAAAGGATCTGCAAAATGAATGAAGGCGGACGGGACAGGCGCCCCCGAGGTCCGGATCGAGCCCTCCCCCGGTCGCGGAGGATGCCGATGGCCAGAACGGTCGCTTCTCTGCTCCTGATGCTGGTGTTGCTGCCCGCGGCGGCGGGCGCGGAAGAACCGATCCGGGCGGGGGAGACCCTGACCCTCGAACGCTGCCTCGCCATCGCCCTCAGCCGTCACCCGGATCTCCAGGCCGCCGCCCATACCGTCCGGGCGGGGGAATCCCGCATCGGCCAGGTCCGCGCGGACTACTACCCACAGGTGAGCGGCGCGGCCGGCTACAGCCGGACGGACCCCTCCGGGGCGGGGGGCGCCGCGGGGCGATCCAGCCGTCCGTCCGACAGCTATTCCTCCAGCCTCAGCCTGAGCCAGAACCTCTACGACTTCGGTAAAACCGCCTCCCGGGTCCGCATCCGGGAGCTGGACCGGGATTCGTCCCAGGCGGATTTCGAGCAGGTCCGCGCGCAGATTGTCCTCGGCGTGAAACAGGCCTACTGGGAACTCTTGAAATCCGAACGGGACCGGGAGGTCGCCCGGGAAACGGTGGGTCAGTTCCAGCAGCACCTGGACCGGGCCAGGGGGTTCTTCGACGTCGGCACGAAGCCGAAATTCGACGTCACCAAGGCGGAGGTGGATCTTTCCGGCGCGAAGCTCGCCCTCCTCAAGGCCGAAAACGCCTGGCGGCTGGCCCGGGTGTCGCTGAGCAACGCCATCGGCCTGCCGGAGGCTCCGGAGTTCGCCATCGTCGATTCGCTCTCCGCGACGCGCGCGCCGGTTGCGCTGGACGAGGCCATCCGCCTGGCCTATGACCGCCGGCCGAACCTCCGGGCGATTGCCATCCGGGTCCAGGCCCAGGCGGAAACGGTCAACCTTGCCAAAAAGGACCATTACCCCTTCCTGACGGGAAACGCCCATTACGGGTGGGGCGGAGGCGACTTCCCCCTCGACGACGGCTGGAGCGTCGGCGCCCAGGTGAACGTTCCCCTGTTCAGCGGCTACGCCACGCAGTACCAGATCGAGGAGGCGCGGGCGACGCTGGATGCCCTGAACGCCAACCTGGCGGCGCTGCGGCAGACCGTCGCCCTGGAGGTGAAGCAGGCCTGGCTGAATCTCCGGGAGGCGTCGGACCGGATCGATGCGGCGGCCCTGTCCGTCCGTCAGGCGGAGGAAAATCTGGAGCTGGCCCAGGGCCGGTACGCGACGGGCGTCGGCAGCCCGATCGAGGTCACGGACGCCCTGGTGTCGGTCAGCAACGCGAAAACGGCGCACACCGCCGCGCTGTACGATTACCGGGTGGCGCAGGCGAGCCTGGAGAAGGCGACGGGAGAACGATGAAAAAGAAACTGCTGATCACGGGGGTTCTGGTCGCGGCGCTCGCGCTGGGCGGATATCTCCTCTTCAAGAAGAACGGCGAGACCGTCCGCTACCGGACCGACCGGGTGACCCGGGGAGACGTGAGCGCGGCCGTCACGGCGACGGGCACGGTCAGCGCCGTCACCACCGTCACCGTGGGCACGCAGGTGTCGGGCACGATCAGGCAGATCTTCGTGGACTACAACTCGCTCGTCCGGAAGGGGCAGCTCCTGGCCCAGATCGATCCCGCGCTGCCCCAGGCCAGGGTGGACCAGGCGCGCGCCAACCTGCAGTCCGCCGGCGCCGGCGTCGAGAAGGCCGAGGCGGCGCTCACCGACGCCCGGCGGACCCTGGAGCGGAACCAGACGCTCTACGCCCGGAACTACATCGCCCGCAGCGACCTGGACGCGGCGGAAACGGCCCACCGGTCGGCCCAGGCGCAGGTCAGCGTCGCCCGGGCCCAGGTCGCCCAGGCGCGGGCGACGCTGAACGCGGAGGAGACCAGCCTGCGCTATACCCGCATCCTGTCGCCGGTGGAGGGCACCGTCATTTCGCGCAACGTGGACGTCGGCCAGACCGTGGCGGCGAGTTTCCAGACGCCCACCCTCTTCAGCATCGCCCGGGATCTCACCGAGATGCAGATCGACACGAGCGTGGACGAGGCGGACATCGGCCGGATCCGGGTCGGCCAGGAGGTTCGGTTCACCGTGGACGCCTATCCCGATCTCAGCTTCACCGGGAAGGTTTCGGAGGTCCGCAACGCCCCGACGACGGTGTCGAACGTGGTCACCTACACCGTCATCATCAAGGTGGCCAATCCGGAACTCAAGCTGAAGCCGGGAATGACGGCCAACGTCTCCATCATCACGGCGACCCGGAAGGGCGTCCTGACGATCCCGAACGCCGCCCTGCGCTTCAAGGGGCCGGAGAAAAAAACGACGGCCGGGGCCAGAGAAGCGGGCGCCCCCGCGGGGAGTTCCGCCGTGCGAACGCCTCCGGGGCAAACGATGCGGGACCTGTGGACGCTGTCCGACGGCAAACCCGTGCGCGTCCGCGCGGGGATCGGGATCAGCGACGGCAACCTGACCGAACTGACCGCCGGCCCCCTCAAGGAAGGCGACGTCGTCATCCTCGATGTCGCGGGCGCCGCGCAGCCGCAGGAGAACATTCCCCGGCCGCCGGGATTCTTCCGTTGAGCGCCGTCAGGACGGACCGGGCGCCGCGGATCGCGGTCGGGCGGCGATCGCCGTGTTCCGGTCTTTCCCGGAAGGCACATCCCGGCAAGGCCCCGGCAGGAAGGTGAAGAGGCGTCATGGCGCTCATCGAAACAGACCGGCTGTCGAAGATCTACCCCGTGGGCGAGACGAGCGTCCGGGCGCTGGACGAGGTCTCGGTGACCGTGCAACCCGGGGAGTTCGTGGCCATCATGGGCCCGTCGGGCTCCGGCAAATCCACCTTCATGAATGTCATCGGCTGCCTCGACGAACCGACGGGCGGGGGCTACCGCCTCGAGGGCGTCGATATCGGCCGGCGGGACCGCGACGCCCTGGCGGAGATCCGCAACCGGAAGATCGGCTTCGTCTTCCAGGGTTTCAACCTCCTGCCGCGCACCAGCGCCCTGGAGAACGTGGAGCTGCCGATGCTCTACAACGGAATCGGGCCGAAGGAGCGCCGGAGGCAGGCCCGCGAGGCCTTGAAGATGCTGGGGCTCGAAGGCCGGGAGAAGCATCATCCGAACCAGCTCTCCGGAGGCCAGCAGCAGCGTGTCGCCATCGCCCGCGCCCTCGTCAACCAGGCCCCGCTGATCCTCGCCGACGAGCCCACGGGGAACCTGGACACGAAGACGTCCGTCGAGATCATGGAGCTGTTCGTCAAGCTCAACCGGGACGCGGGGCGGACGATCCTGCTCGTGACCCACGAACCGGACATCGCCGCCTTCAGCGGTCGGATCATCCGCTTCCTGGACGGCCGCGTGATCAGCGACGAGCCGGTAAGGCATTGACGCGAGGCGGACCCTGAGATGACCCGGATCGAAAATGCACTCAGAATGACGGCGGCGAGGAGGCGGAGATGATCAACATCCCGGCAACGTTCCGCATCTCCCTCCGCGCGCTGCGCGCCAACAAGATGCGTTCGGGGCTCACCATGCTCGGCATCATCATCGGCGTGGGCGCGGTGATCGTCATGCTGGCCGTGGGGTCCGGGGCCAGCCGGCGCATCTCGCAGCAGATCGCCAGCATGGGCAGCAACCTGATCATCGTCATGCCGGGGAGCAGCACCGCCGGAGGCCTGCGGATGGGCGCCGGGACGCAGTCCACCCTGACCCTGGGCGACGCCGAGGCCGTCGCCCGGGAGTGCACGGCCGTCGCCGACGTGGCGCCGATGCACAACGGCGCGGCCCAGATCGTGTACGGCAACCAGAACTGGGCGACCGGGATCGAGGGCTCCGGGCCCGGTATCCTGAACGTCCGGGACTGGACGCTCGCCGCCGGCCGGCCTTTCACCGATCAGGACGTCCGGAGCGCGACCAAGGTCTGCCTTCTGGGCCGGACCGCGGCGGACAACCTCTTCGGCAGCGCCGACCCCCTGGGCCAGATCATCCGGATCAAGAAGATCCCGTTCGTCGTCATCGGCGTCCTGGCGCCCAAGGGGCAGTCGATGATGGGCCAGGACCAGGACGACACGGTCATCGTCCCGATCACGACGGCGCAGCGGAAGATCTTCGGCACGCGCCTGCCGGGAATGGTCCGGCACATCGTCGTGAAGGCGCGCAGCGCCGACGAGATGGCGGAGGCGGAGGCGCAGATCACGGAACTCCTGCGCGAACGCCACCGCCTGACGCCGCGCGAGGAGAACGACTTCACCGTGAGGAACCTGACCCAGATCATGCAGGCGGCCGAGCAGTCCACCCGGATCATGGCCCTGCTCCTGGCGGCGATCGCCTCCGTCTCGCTCCTCGTGGGCGGCATCGGGATCATGAACATCATGCTCGTCTCCGTGACGGAGCGGACCCGGGAAATCGGCATCCGCATGGCCGTGGGGGCCAAGACCTGGGACATCCGGCTGCAGTTCATCATCGAGGCCCTGACCCTGTCGCTCATCGGCGGCGTGATCGGGATCGTCCTGGGCGTCACGGGCGCGAAGCTCCTGTCGGTCCTGGCCGGCTGGTCGACCGTCATCTCCGTCCTGTCCGTTCTGCTGGCCTTCGGCTTCTCCGGTCTCGTGGGCCTGTTCTTCGGCTTCTACCCCGCCTACAAGGCCTCCCAGCTGAACCCCATCGACGCCCTGCACTACGAATAGCCTTCCCAGGATTCTCTTGACACGCAGGGGTCGGTTCTGTATCTGTTTTTTTGCGTGCAAACTCAGGCGATGATCCGCCTCATTGATCCGTGCACGCCTTCACCCAAGAGACGCGCGACCCCGACCCGCAGGGGTTCGTGCGGCCGCTTGACCCCACGCGGGGCGCCGTGGATCCGGGCGACAGCTTCGCGGCCACCCCTAACCCGACAGGGAGGTCCCCCCATGAGCGACAGGCCGATCAAGCGGCGCGACTTCGTCAAGTGGGAGCGGCAGGTCGCGGTGAAACCGCGCGGGTGGCAAAAGACGTAGCCCATGGCGGAGACGGCGCCCAGGTCCATCCTCGTCAAGCCCGCCGGTCCGGACTGCGGCATGGCGTGCGGCTACTGCTTCTATTCCGGCAAGGCGGGGCTCTACCCTGAGACCGCAACCCACCGGATGGACGAGGCCGTCCTCGACGCCACCCTGCGCCAGTTCCTGGACCAGCCCGCCTCCGAGCTCTCCATCGGCTGGCAGGGGGGCGAGCCCACGCTGATGGGTCTCCCCTTCTTCGAGCGGGCCGTGGCGCTCGAAGAACGCTACGGCGACGGCAAGACGATCGGCAACGGTCTCCAGACGAACGGCCTTTTGCTCGATCGCCGCTGGGCACGGTTCTTCCGGCAGTACCGGTTCCTGATCGGTCTGTCGATCGACGGGCCGGCGGACGTCCACGACCGGTACCGGGTGCGGCGCGGCGGGGGCGGCACGTGGGCGCGGGTCCGCGACGCGGCGCGGATGCTCCTGGACGAGGGGGTGCCGGTCAATGCGCTCACGGTGGTCAACGACGTCACCGCGCGCTTTCCGGACGAGATCTACGATCATCACCGCGCGCTCGGCCTCGATTACATGCAGTTCATCCCCTGCGTGGAGACCGATCCGTCCGATCCGCGCCGCGCCGCGCCCTTCTCCGTCACGGCGGAGGCGTACGGCGCGTTCCTCTGCCGGATCTTCGACCGGTGGCGCGCCGATTTCCGCGATGGCAAGCCCCAGGCCTCGGTGCGCTTCTTCGAGTCGCTGCTGTTCGGCTATGCGGGCCTCGCGCCGCCGGACTGCACCCTGTGCGAGACCTGCGGCGACTACCTCGTCGTGGAGCACAACGGCGACGTGTATCCCTGCGATTTCTTCGTGGAGCCTGCGGAGCGGCTGGGCAACCTGATGCGGGAGCCGCTGGCCGGGCTGTACGCGTCGGACCGGCAGCGGGACTTCGGCCGCCGCAAGGCCGCGCTGCCCGGGGCGTGCGTCGTCTGTCCCTGGCTTGCCCGCTGCCGGGGCGGGTGCCCCAAGGACCGGCGGCGCGACCCGCGCGATCTCGGCGTCAGCCACTTCTGTGCTGCCTACCAAAGGTTCTTCGCGCACGCGGACGGCGAGTTCGAGCGGCTGGTCGCCGCCTGGCGCCGCCGGACCGCGGCCGGGGAAGCGCCCCGGGAGCGGGCGGCGGCGGGCTCCCGCACGGGCCGGAACGCGCCCTGCCCCTGCGGGAGCGGTCTCAAGTTCAAGCGCTGCTGCGGCCGGTGACGCACCCCCCCGCGGTCGACGCCCGGGGGATGAATCTGGCGCCGGAGGCGTTGCCGCGGATTGACATTCCGGGCCCATCCGGGGTATGGGTTCGGAACGCCGCGTTCGGGATGCGGCCGTTTCGGGGGAAAGAAAGGAACGTTACATTCCGGACAAAGGGGGGAATCGACCCATGATGGACCGCGTGATCGGAATCCTGTTTCTCGTCTTCATCGCCGTCACGAGCGTGTTCTTCTTCGCGATCGCGCTCACGATCTGGCTCCTGACGGTCCTCTTCGACCGTCGCCTGATCCTCCTCCACTACTACAGCTCCTTCTGGGCCTCCTTCTACCTCTGGGTGATGCCGGCCTGGTCGGTCTCCATCGAGGGCCGGGAGCGCATCGGCCGGAAGACCTACGTCGCCGTCTCCAATCACCAGTCGCTCCTGGACATCCTGGTCGTCTTCCGCATCTTCTTCCCCTTCAAATGGGTGTCGAAGGCGGAGGTCTTCAAGATTCCCCTGATCGGCTGGAACATGCGGCTGAACCGCTATATCCTGCTGGTCCGCGGCGACAAGGACAGCATCCGGCAGATGCTCGAGGACTGCAACCGGGCGCTGGCCACGGGGAGTTCGATCTTCATGTTCCCGGAAGGGACCCGCTCGGAGACGGGCCTCCTCCGGCCGTTCAAGACCGGGGCATTCAGCCTGGCCCTGGACAACCATCTGCCCATCCTGCCCGTCGCCATCTCCGGCACGCGGGATGCGCTGCCGAAATACAGCTTCAAGTTCCACGGCGTCAAGAAGATCCGGGTACGGATCCTGGAGGAGATCCCCTACGAGGCCTTTGCCGCGAAGAGCGTCGAGGAGACGGCGGCGATGGTCCGGGAGCGGATCGCCGCCCACGTCGACCCACCCACACCGTGACCCCCGACCCGAAACGGCACCTGCGACCGTCTCCCGCCAAACGTCAGGCGAGGCCGCACAACGCCTTGACGTTCAGGATCTTTTGGGAAAGGTCGTAATTCCGGAACACCTCGACCCGGTTCGTTTCCGGCGTCCCCCCCGCGCAGATGGCGCTGGCCGTCAGGTAGCCACCGAAGCGCGAGGCCGTTAGATCCTGAATGAAATAGAGAAGTTTCAGACGATCCTCGGTGGGGACGCCGTCGACGCCCTTGAGGTATTTGTCGATGTACGCCCGCGAGGCCTCGTTCAGGCATTCCGTCTCGGCCGGCATGGTCGTGACGATGCCGCCAGCGATCTCCTGGAGGGCGCCGAGAAACCCGATGAAGCGACGGCGGCAGTGGTAGAGGCCCGCGTTTGCGACGGACGAGTCGGGAATGGGGATGCCGCTCGGATGCATGACCGACTTCGCGACGGAGGCAAGGGCGCACCCCCATCCGATCTCCGAGGCGATCATCATGTCCGTCAGCTTGCTCCGGATGTGGCTTGCCCGGGCCGTCCCGTTGTATTGGGAGATGAGCGCCGCGGCCCCGATCAGGATGTCCGTCCGGGCCGAGGTGCAGGTCCCCTTGCACATCCGGACGTACGGCGAGAAGTACTGGATCAGGTTCTTCGTGAACTCCCATTCCCCGCACATGAAGACGCGCTCCCAGGGAACGAAGACATGATCGAAGACGGTCAGGCACTCGACGAATCCGATGTGGCCGCTCACCGGGTTCTCCAGCGTCCGGGGCGTCAGGGGACCCGGCGCCGGTCGCGTGATGTACGTGATCCCCGGCGTGTCCACCGGGACGGCAAAAGAGACGGCGTAGTCCCGGTCCGCCTCCGTCAGAACGCCCGAGGGGCAGGTAAAGACGTAATGGGTGACGGGCGCGTTGGACGTGTGGAGCTTGGCCCCGTTGACGACGATGCCGTCCGTCCTCCGCTCGACCACCCGCAGATAGAGGTCCGGGTCCGCCTGCGCGGAGGGGGCGAGGGACCGGTCTCCCTTCGGATCCATGACGCCCATGCAGTAGCGGAAATCGTTCGTCTGGAGTTCCCGGAAGAACGCCCTGAGCCGCTCGTGGTAGCACGTGCCTCGCGCCCGGTCGATGTCGTACGTCACCGCCCAGAGGACGTTGAGCCCCGTGATCATGCACATGGAACAGAAATGGCGGGCGTTCTGCGCCTTCATCGCCTCGATCATCCGGCGGACGTCCTCGGGGGTCTCGCGAAGGTGCGTCCAGAAGCTGACCGGCGCGTCGATGAGATGCGACCGGAACGTGAAATCCGCGGCGGTTCGCTCATCGTTCGCCCAATCGTAGAACTTGCACATCTCTTCCAGGGAGATCCTGAAATACGGGCTGTGGACGACGTCGTGAATCTTTTCGCCCCCGATGTAGACCACGGGTTTCTGCTTCGCCAGGCTCGCCAGGTACGCTTCGCTCGTCTTGATTCCCATGCCATGACTCCTTTCTGTCCCGCGCCGAAGCGGCGCCTCCCCAACCTTCAGACCGGCCGCCGGACGGGAGGATCCCCCCGAATCCCCCCGGCGCGAACGGACGGCACAATCGTTATCCGAACATCTTCTTGAGCGCTGAAGGGTTCGCCTTCAGGCTCTGGAACGTGGCGTTGAGCATCTCCGCGTTCCGGGCGACCAGGGCCATCTGCTGCAGCGCATCGAGACGGGGCTTCATCTTCTCCCGCCAGCGCGCCTCGTAGACCGACAGGAACGCCTCGGAAAAGTCGCCCTTTTCGAGCGCCTCGAGGGCCGTCTGCGCGGCGAAGCCGCCGCTCCGGACGCTGTTGGCGATGCCCTCGAGGATGAAGGGATCGACGAAACTGCCGGCATCGCCGATGAGCATGGCGCCGGCCGCGTAGGTCTTGCCGATCTGTCCGGCGCTCGGCACGCGCCACCCCATCCAGTCGCTGACCTTCCGGGCCTTGCGCAGCTTCTCTCCGAAGGGGCTCGTCTCGATGAATTTCCGGGTCAGCGCCTCGACGTCCTCCAGGGCCTGAACGTACGGCGTCATCTGGTAGCCGATGCCCACGTTGACGACGTCGCCGTAGCCCGGGTGGGGGCTCAGGCAGACGAAGCCCGGGAAGAAGTAGGGGTCGTAGTGCACCTCCATCGTCCTCAGCGGCGGATCGCAGTCCGCGTAGTAGGCCCGGCCGGCCAGGAACACCTCGTCGTAGTTGTCCGAAAACAGGCCCAGGCGCTTCGCCACCCAGCTGTGGCTGCCGTCCGCGCCGATGACGATCCGGGCCGGGTATTCGACGAACCTGCCCTCGTACTTGGCCTTGATCCCGACCACCTGCCCGCGGTCCATCATCAGGTCGTTCACCCAGAACGCCTCCAGCACCTTGGCGCCCTGCCGCGCGGCGGCCTCCTTGAGGATGTTGTCCCCCACGCGCCGAGGGCAGGTGACGCTCAGAACGTTCGGGCCTTTGAGCGCCGTGTAGTCCGGAGAGGTGAGCATCAGCTCCGGAAAGAGGAATCCCTTCTCCAGCAGTTCGTCGTAGGCGCCGATCTCCCTGTAGGCATCGACGCCGTAGCGTCCGTAGATGTCCGAACAGGGCTTTTCCCGGGGAAACCGCTCCTTGTCGACCAGAAGCACGTCGCACCCCGCCATGGCGAGCCGGGCCGCGGTCGTGCTCCCGCCCGGCCCCGCTCCGACAACGATGACATCCCAGGTTTTCATGACCGCACCTCCTTGGTCGGCGCCGTGTTTTCCTGCGCGCGCGGCCGATCCATGCGGATGACGTCTCCCTGCGGGCATGCCGCGGCACACGTGCCGCACCCGATGCACAGGTCATGATGGACATCGACGTAACCGCACTTCATGCAGCGGCGGGCATCCTCGACCGCTTGGGCGACGTCCATCGCGCCCTCCACCTCGTCGAAGCCCGTCACGGCGTCCTCCGGCCGCAGGGCCGGGATACCGGCCACGTTGAGCTTTTCCAGCCGCACGGGGAAGATCTTCTCGTCGACCGGCGCCCCGACCGGCGCCTTTTCCTTGGGCGCCGGAGCGGTCCGGCCCCTCAGGTAGGCGTCGATGGCCGTGGCGGCCCGGCGCGCCGACGCCACCGCCTCGACCACGGATCCCCTGGCCTCGACGAGGTCGCCCGCGACGAATACCCCCGCGAGGGTCGTCATCTGGGTGGCCGGGTCGATCCGGACCCGCCCCCGCGCGTCCATTTCGATTCCCGCCGTTTTCGCGAAGACGCCGGGGTCCGGCTTCTGGCCGACGGCGAAGACGACCGTATCGGCCTCCACGCGGAACCGGCCCGTGCTGTCCGTGTCGCACTCGATCCCGCACTCGCCCAGGGCAAAGCGCGTGACGGGGTCCATATCCACCCACCGGACCTTCTGCCAGTCCCCGCCGATGGCGACCGGAGCGGCGGAACGGATGAAGCGGACGCCTTCGTCCTCGGCCTCCTGAAGCTCCCAGCTGAAGGCCGGCATGTCGCATTCCCCCTCGACGCAGGCAACGGCGACGTCGAAGGCCCCCAGCCTGAGCAGCGTCCGGGCGACGTCGGTGGCGACGCTGCCGCCGCCGATGACGAGCGCCTTTTCCCCGACCTTGAGCGGGAAGCCCGCCTTGACGGAGGTCATGAACTCGACGGCGTTGAAAACGCCCATGAAATCGGCGCCGGGAATGGGGAGCTTGACCCCCTTCGGGGCGCCCGCGGCCACGAGGACGGCGTCGCACTCGCGGGCGAGCAGATCGGCGATGGAGGGGTTCCGGCCGATCTCGACGTTCGGCCGGAAGGTCACGCCCCGGGAGAGAATCGCCTTGAAATCCCGTTCGAGGGCCTGGGCCGGCAGACGGAACGACGGCACCGACTTCGCGAGCATCCCGCCGAAGGACGGCGACGCGTCGTAAATCACGCATTCATAGCCGCGCGTCGACAGGTCGTGGGCGGCGGCAACACCCGCCGGCCCGGCGCCGACGATCGCCACGCGCTCGGCGTACTTGCGCGGGTAGCGCCCCGCTTCAACCCAGCCCTTTTCGTAGGCCATGTCGGCGACGAACCGCTTCATGGCGCGGATGGGCAGGGGGGCGTCGATGAGCTTGCCCCGCTTGCAGGCGTCCTCGCAGGGGCGGGAGCAGATCCGCCCCAGCACGGAGGGGAGGGGGTTGACGGCGATGATCCGCTCCCACGCCTTATCGAAGGCGCCCTCCGCCACCTGGTTGACGTAGCCCTCCGGAAAATGGCCGATCGGGCAGGCGCCGGCGCAGGACTGAGCCGTCAGCGCCTCCATGTCCCGCGGGAACAGGATGGGGCTGTCGGCGCAGTCCGGACAGAGGCGGCAGATCTGCCGCTGGAGCTCATAGATCGCCCCGGTGGGACACGCCCGAAGGCACGTGCCGCAGTTGATGCAGGCCTCCGTCTTCATGACGGGCGATGCGACCTTTTTCAGGCCGACGGGAGTTCCGCCCCCCTGGGTGAGGCGAATCTCGATAGGATTGACCATATCCCTCATGAAAAAACCTCCTGACTGTAGTGACCTCCTCGACATACGGTCCACCCGGGCGCAAACCATAAGCTCCGCCATGGGGGTTCTCTGATACACCCTGCATGGACCGCGGGCGAGACCATAGTCAAAAGGGCACACCCCGTCAAGACAATAATTCCTGCCGGCTTCCCGCGCCATGGAAGACAAATGTTCGAAAACACTGATGAAACAGGAGAGATATCAAAAGCACCGTAAAAACCGCGCCTGGCAGGACCTCCTCCCCGAAGACAGGTGCGTCACGCCGCATCGGGGCACCGGTCGCCCGGGCGTTCGTGCGAGGCGGTCCGCGGCGATGAAGGCGACCGTCTGTTCATCCAGGACATGCGGGCGTCCGTAGATCGCGGCATTGACGCGGCCCTCGGCGTCGGCCGTGGACAACACGCCGATCCCCGTGTGCGTCTCGAAATAGGTGTCGAGCTTCATGTCTCCTCCTGATCGATTTTTCCCGCGGTTAAGAGGACGACGGGACGTTCCGGCCTTTCCCCGCGGAGGGATTCAAGGTAGGCGGCGATCACCGGCCGGTCGGCCTCGGCCCAGTCGAGGATGGGCAGTTCCCCTGGCGGCAGCCAGACGACGGCCCGGTGCGCGTTCAGCACGGGCTCGCCCACGGTGATCGTGCACACGAAGGGGTACAGGGTCACGGCGAACGACGGGTAGCGGTGCGGTGCGGGGTCGAGCGGGCGCTTCACGTCGACGCGCAGGGCCATCTCCTCCATCAGTTCCCGGTGGAGGCAGGCCTCCGGGCTCTCCCCCGGCCGGATCTTGCCGCCGGGGAACTCCCATTTGAAGGCCATGCTCCCGCCTCCGCCGCGCTGCGCCGCCAGGACCCGTCCGTCGCGTTCGATGATGGCGCAGGTGACATGGAGGTGTCGGGTCATGGCTTACGGCCGATCGTGCGGATGGAATGGGCCATCCTGCCCCCAAAACCACCCTTTTGTCAATGAAGAAGGCCGGGGATAACCGGCGCGCGCGACGCGGACGCCCTGTGGTCCCGGGACGCGCCCGGATAAGCCTTTGACAAGGCCGGTGAATCACGTTAAAAGGGGTTCGCCGCGCGGGAACGGGACCGGCGGCGCTGCGGGAAAGCCGCGCCGTCGTTCGCGCCGGGCGCGGGCAGCCCGGGATGAGGATGCGATGCAGGACGAGAGGATCGCCATAACCGCCTTCCGTGAAGGGGAGGAGGGCGTGATTCACGCCGTCAGCGGGGGCCGCGGCCTGACGAGCCGGCTCGCCGGAATGGGGGTCGCCCCGGGCGCCCGCGTGCGCGTGACGCACAACAGCGGGGGCTGGGTGATCCTCCAGGTGTCCGATACCCGCGTGGCCCTCGGCCGCGGCGAGGCGGCCAAGATCCTCGCCGCCAAGCTGCGGGAGGCGCCGGAGGCGCCCGCGACCCGGCACGCCAGCCGGGGCTTGACCGTGGCGCTCGCCGGCCAGCCCAACGTGGGGAAATCCACCCTGTTCAACATCCTGACGGGCCTCTCTCAGCACGTCGGCAACTGGCCGGGCAAGACCGTCGAAAAGAAGGAGGGCACCCACGCGACGGAGGCGTTCGAGATGCGGATCGTCGACCTCCCCGGCACCTACAGCCTGACCGCCTTCTCGGAGGAGGAGCGGGTGGCCCGCGATTTCGTCATCGACGTCCACCCCGACGTCATCATCCTGATCGTCAGCGCGGCCGCCCTGGAGCGCGGCCTCTATCTCCTCGCGGAGATCCTGCTTTTGGAATCGCCGGTCATCGTCGCCGTGAACATGCTGGACGTCGCGGAGGCCCAGGGCATCGAGGTCGATCCCCAGGCGCTGGAACGGGCGGTAGGGGTGCCCGTGGTCCCGATGGTGGCCACGAAAAACAGCGGCATCCGGGAACTGGTGGCCCGCCTCACGGCCCTGGCCGAAGGGAAGGAGCAGGGCCATCCCCGCATCCCCGCGATTCATCCGGACCACGCGGAGATCTACCGGAAGATCGCCGCCGCGATCGACCCCTATGTCGAGCACCCCTACACGGTGCGCTGGACGGCCACGAAACTGATGGAGGGCGACCCGGAAGTGACGAAGATCATGGAGGGCGTCATCCCGGAGGCGGTCTGGAACCCCATCCAGGCCCTCCTCGTCCGGCATGAGGATTCGTTGCATGCCGTGGTGGCCGGACGGTACGAGTGGATCGAGTCCGTCACCCGGGCGGCGGTATCGCGCCACCGGCTGGGCGAGGTTCTGATGACCGATCGGATCGATCACGTCCTGACGCGTCCCCTGTTCGGCATTCCCATCCTGTTCGCCATCCTGGCGCTCGTCTTTGCCTTCACCTACCGGGTCGGATTCCCCCTGCAGGCCTGGCTGGAGCGCCTCATCGGCGCTGCGGCCGGCGTGCTGCGCCCCGTCCTGGCCCCGCTGCCGGACTGGCTGGGCGGCGTTCTGATCGACGGCGTGGTCGGCGGCGTCGGTTCGGTGCTGACCTTCCTGCCGATCCTCATCATTTTTTTTGCCGTCATGGCGTTTCTGGAAGACGTGGGCTACATGGCGCGGGCATCCTTTGTCATGGACCGCTTCATGCACCTGATCGGTCTGCACGGGAAAAGCTTCCTGCCCCTGTGCCTGGGCTTCGGATGCAACGTGCCGTCCGTCATGGGGGCCCGCATCGTGGAGGCGAAGAAGGAGCGGCTGCTGACGATCTTTCTCGCCCCCTTCATCCCCTGCACGGCGCGCCTCGCGGTGATCACCCTCGTTACCGGGGCGATGTTCGGGCCGCAGGCGATGTTCTGGGCCACGGGACTGCTGGCCCTCAACCTGTTGCTTTTGGGGATCACGGGCATGGGGATCAGCCGGTTCCTGCTGAAGGCCGAGGCAACCCCCTTCATCATGGAGCTTCCCCTGTACCACCGTCCGGACCTCCGGACGATCGGTACGGCGGTCTGGATGCGTACCGCGGCCTTCGTCCGCAAGGCGGGAACCGTCATCCTCGCCGTGTCGGTCGCCGTCTGGCTCTTCTCGTACCTGCCGTACGGCCAGGTGGAAACGAGCCTGCTCGCAGGCTTCGGGCGTCTTCTGGAGCCGCTGGGGCGGCCGCTGGGACTCGACTGGAAGATGGTGACGGCCCTGCTCACCAGTATCGTCGCCAAGGAAAACGCCGTGGCCACGCTGGGGGTCCTGTATGCCGTCGGAGATCAGGGACTGGTCGCGATGCTGCCCCGAATCATCAGCCCTGCCTCGGCAGCGGCCTTTCTCGTCGTCCTGATGCTCTTTATCCCCTGCGCGGCCACGGTGGCCGTGATGCGCCGGGAACTGGCCGACAACAGGTGGTTTGCCGCGTCCCTCGCGTTCATGTTCGCCCTGTCCTACGCGGGCGGCGTGATCGCCTACCGTCTGGTCCTCCTGGCCGGCGTCTGAGAGAGCGAAAATGCGCCCCGCAGGGTTGATTTCTCCGCCGGAGTGGTTAGATTACTCCCTGCCGGACGGATGACGACCAGGCGCCTTTCCATCGTCCCGCCGCGCGCCGGACCTGTTTCGAATACGTCAAGAGGGTTGAGGAACATGCCGATCTACGAGTTCTACTGCGCGAAGTGCAACACGATCTACAACTTCTTCTCCCGGACCGCCAATACGGACAAGATCCCGACCTGTCCGAGGTGCAAGCGCGTCCGCCTCAAGCGGCAGATGTCCGTCTTCGCCAAGCTCTCCGGCGGCAAGGACGAGCCGCCCGCGGACGATATGCCGCCCATCGACGAGGCGAAGATGGAAAAGGCGATGGCGATGCTGGCGGGCGAAGCGGACAGGATCAACGAGGACGATCCCCGGCAGGCGGCGGCCCTCATGCGAAAGCTGAGCGACGCCACGGGGCTCAGGCTCGGGGCGGGGATGGAGGAGGCCCTGAGCCGGATGGAGCGCGGCGAGGACCCGGAAAGGATCGAGGCGGAGATGGGCGATCTGCTCGAGGGGGAAGAGCCGTTCCTGCTGGAGGCGAAGGGCAGAAAACCCGGCCGCAAATCCAGGCCCGCCGTGGACGACACCCTCTACGACCTGTAGAAACCGCGGCCGGCCCGATCATGCGCCCTGCGGCAGCGCCCCTTCCGGCCCCGTCGGGTTTCCGGCGAGAGGTCCGGCGACCGGGAAACGGCTATTCCGCGGCCATCCCGACGACCTTGTAGTTGAATTCATAATTGAGCGCGCCGCTCCACTCCTTCGCGAAAATGCTTTTATAGCGGGTCCCGTAAACGGGTCCGACGGGTTTGCCGTACGTGTAAAACCAGTTGACGACCGGCTTCCCCGAAAAACCGAGGGCGATCCAGTAATTCCCCGCCGCCAGGACCGGCCGCTCCCGATCCGGGAAGGGGAAGGTCTCCCAGCGATAACCGGGCCGGCCGGAAATTTCCTCCAGGGCGACCATCTGCGTCGTGCACAGGATTTCGCCGGGCTGACCGTCCCGATCCTTGAACACATCCACCCAGAGATGTCCGTCTCCCCCGAAGTTGTGCAGTGCCAGCGCGATCTCATGGAGGGTCGCCGGTTTCGCCAGTTCGACCACCTGGGCGTACTGCGTCGCGCCGTGGGTGACGAACTCCGCCGTTTCCACCAGAAAATTGCGTGACATTTCAAAGGAATCACCGCCTTTGGCCTGGGTCTCACGGGGAAACGCAAAGTTGACGCCCTCCGGAAATTCCAGATTGCCGTAAACAAAGGGCTTGTCATAGCGCAACGGCTTGGGGGGCACGGGCGCCGGCGCGGGCGGCACGGGAGCCGGGGGAGCGGGCGGCGGTTCCGGGGCGGGCTCAGGCGCCGGCACGGGCGGCGCGGGAACGGGTCCCGGGGCGGGCGGCACGGGAACAGGGGGCGCGGGCGCCGGTTCCGGGGCGGGAGCGGGTTCCGGTACGGGTGGCATGGGAACAGGGGGAGCAGGCGCCGGTTCCGGGGCGGGTTCGGGCGCCGCCACGGGAGGCGCGGGAACCGGTTCCGGGGCGGGCGGCATGGGAACAGGGGGAGCGGGCGCCGGTTCCGGGGCGGGTTCGGGCGCCGCCACGGGAGGAGTGGGAACAGGTTCCGGCTCGGGCGGCGCGGGAGCCGGCTGAACGGCGGCCTCCTCCAATCTGGCCAGGACATTGGGACCCAAAAGCAGATTCTTGGGGCCGTAATTCTGCTGCTTGGCCGAAACCTGCGTCGAATCGGCCAGGAAGTTCCCACCGATGGTTTCCTGCAGCGTCGGCTTGGTGCGGGCCCCGGAACTCTGCGCCCAGCGCACCAGACCGTCATTTTTGGTCTCGTTGTTGTCCACGCCGACCTCGATGCGGACGAACCGGTTGGAAATGAAAAACTGCATGTTCTGCGGATCGTAGGGAACCCAACCCAGGTCGGGGAACCAGACTTCCACCCAGGAATGCCGGCCCTGCCCCATCTTGAAGGTCAGCGTGCCCCTCTCCCAGGACACGTCGAACGGCTGATTCATCGTGACGCCGTTGACAATCCGCACCGGCACCCCCACGCTGCGCAACAGCGCGGCCGTCAGGTGCGAGTAGTTCTGGCAGTTGCCCTTGCCGGTCCGCAAGGAATAAAGCGCGTCATACTGCGCCGGGGGATTGACGTACCGGACATGATCCACGACCCAGCTGACGACCTTCTGCACGGCATCGAACTGCGTTTTGACGCCCCCGGTCAGTTCGAGCGCCAGCGCCCGAATGGCCGGATCCCCGGTTTGCACCAGTTTGGAGGCCTGCAGATAATCCTTCAGATCTTCGGGGGTGGACACGGCCGGGAAAGGCGCGGTGGATTGAATGGGGTTCAAGCCGGTCGTGGTTTGCGCGTCAAAGGCGATCGTGGCGTCAACCACCCGGGGAACGGTGTACCAGGTCGCCTGGATGATCTTGTTGCCGCGGGCGTTGGTCGAGGTGGTTTCGTCCTCGGCCTGGGGCGAAAACCGGACGTTGAAACGGGTGATCTTCTGTTTGTACGTCGGAGAGTCGAAGCTTTCGGGCACGACGAAGCTCAGCATCAATTTTCTCATGGAATCGCCGGCCACGATCTGATGCTTGAGCTCGTAGTGGATGGTGGAGGCCATGTCGCCCTGAACCGTGAAATTCTCGGCCACCGCGGGGACGGCCGTCAGCATCATCAGGGCCGTGAAAACGGCCGCAACGGTTTTTTTCATCGAGGGTCTCCTTCGCAGAAGATTTGGGGCAAAAAATCCGTCGCGCGTGCGCACCGCTCAACGGAGCGTCATCAGCACGAGCCGCGAGCCGGCAAGGGTCAGCCTTGTGAACTTGACATCGAAAATCTTCGACCGGTCTTGCACATCGAGAAATTCGACAAAGACCTCCTGGGACGGCCCCATCCAGGCCTGCCGGAACTCCCGGGAGAAGTCCTCCCGGTACTCATCCTTGATCAGGTCCCGCACCGGGTGTCCGATCAGCCCGTCCCGCGACCGGCCCAGATGCTCCATGACCTTTTCCGACAGGCCTTCGATCAGGCCGCCGTTATTCAGCAGAATCCCCATTTCTTCCTGGAACAACTGCTGCTTCAGCTGGTCCTTTCTCTCCCGCATCCAGGCATAGGCCAGACCCAGGGACCGGTTGGCCTCTTCGAGCTGTTTGTTCGCGGTCTTCAAGGCCTCCTCCGCGGCCCTGCGCCGGGTCACGTCCCTGGACACCCCGTAGAGTCGCTTCAGAACGCCCCGATCGTCCCGGATCCCGCTGATGATCGTCTCCAGCCAGCGGGTCGAGCCGTCCCGGTGATAGAATTCCAGGGTGAGGGTCACGCTCCTGTCGGGGTCGGCATCCCCCCGTTTTTCAAAGGCGAGCTCCCCGGACAGGGTCTCCATCGCCGTCGAGAGTGAGTCCAGCGTCAACTGCTCGTCGACGTTCTGGCGCAGGCGCTCTTCCGGGGTGAATCCCAGGACGGTCTCGATGGAGGGGGTGACATAGACCGTCCGCAGGTCCAGGTCCATGATCCACAGGATGTCGTTGATTCTGTCAGCCAGGAACCTGTATCTTCGTTCACTTTCCCGCAGCGCCTCTTCCGCCCGCCGGCGTTTGGCGGATTCTTCCTCGAGGGCCCGGATTCTTTGCCTCAGGTCTTCATCGCTGGGTTTTCTGACCAAAGGAGGATCTCCCGTTGCTCCACCTGCCTTAGATGACCCTGACGATCTCCGGGGCGTGCCGCTCGGACGCCGGCGGAACGGCGGTCGGATAGCCGAGAATGAGCGGGGCCACGATGCGGCAGCCTTCAGGAACGCCCAGCTCCGCGAGAACCTTCGGGTCCTTCAGGTGCGCCCCCAGGCCGATCCAGCAGGTCCCCAGGCCCCGGGCCGTCGCCGCGAACATGAAGTAGGCCGCCGTCAATCCGCAATCGACGTCCAGGGACCGTACGTCGTCCGGGCCGAGAATGAACACGAGGCAGGGGGCGTTGTAGAAGACGTTGACCTGCTCGTCCCGCAGGTAGGTCTCGTACGCCTTCAGGGGCGAGTCGGGATTCCGGTCGAGATCGGCCAGCAGCGTCCGCCGGCTCACGTCCGAGAGCCTCCGCATCCGTTCCCGGTCGCGCACGACGATGAACTTGCAGGGCTGGCGGTTGCTGGCCGTCGGGGCGAGGCAGGTTTCCCGCAGGATCTCCTCCACCACGGACAGGGGCACCTCCCGGTCCTGGAAGTCCCGGATGGCCCGTCGCTGTTTCAGAAGCGTCTCATAATCCATGGCTGACTCCCTCCCGAAGTGAATCGTCCCCGATCTCGTCAACCGTCGCCCGGAGTGCCGCCCCCCGGGGATGCCGGCTGCTTCGGAATGATGAGCCACATCCCGAGATAGGCGAGCAGACCGAACCCGAAGGAGAAGATGACGAGCAGCAGGAACAGGACCCGGATCAGGGTCGGATCGCGATCGACGTACGCGGCAATGCCGCCGCATACCCCGCCGATCTTCCGGTCGTCCGTTGCGAGATACAACCGTTTCATGACTGATGGCCCTCCCCCGGCGGCGGCCTCACAGGCCGAGCAGTTCCTCCGGCCGGTCGAACAGATGGTCGGGCCCGGCGGCGGCCAGCTTTTCCCGGCCGTGCCAGCCCCAGGCGACGGCGACGGTCTTCACGCCGGCCTCCCGCGCCTCGAGGACGTCGCCGACGGTGTCCCCGATGTAGAAGGTCCGGTCCGCCGCCACCCCGAACGCCTCCAGGGCGTGGTTGATCTTGTCCACCTTGCTGAAGAGGAAGTCGGACCCGAAGATGTCCTGAAAATAGCCGTCGTATTGAAATCGCTTGAGCATCGCCCGGATCGTCGGGGTCCCGTTCGAGGAGATCACGGCGAGGAGGTGGTCCCGGTGGAGCGCCGCCAGGACGGGCGCGATGCCGGGGAAGGGGGCGAGGGTATCGTAATTGAAGCGGGGGAGAATCTCGTGAGCCGCCCGGGCGAAGGCCAACAGGTCGACGCCCCGTTCGGCCATCGCCTCGTAGAAATTCCCCTCGAACAGGGCGAGGTAGTCCTCCCGGGTCCGGACGATCGGCGTCCCGATCTCCCTCAGGCACGCCCCCACGGCCTGAACGTAAAAGTCCAGCGAATCCACCAGCACCCCGTCGAAATCGAAGAGAAACAGTTTTTTCATGAGATCTCCATTACACCAAAAACCGGCCCGCGGGCAAGGACCGAATCGGCGGTCGGCGCGGCGGGCGCGCTCACATGCCGGCGCCGGCGAGCCGGAAGGCCCGGCGGGTCAGGTCGGCCGGGAGCAGCTCCTGCTTCATCTGCTCCGTCAGGGCCCCGACGCCCAGATACTGGCCGGAGGCCGCCGCCACCGGTTCGAGGCCGCCGTCGGAACGAACCGCCGCCGCGCCGCCGGAGGCCCAGAAGAGCTGCCGGGAGCGGGCGTTGCCCCGGACCTTCTCCCCCCTTCCGAAAACCAGGAGCGGTTCTCCGACCGCGATGTCGCGATAGAACGTATAGCTCGCCCTCACGGTCACGCCGCCGCTCGCGGCCAGGAGAAAGCCGCCCCAGCCGATGATCTCATCCAGCAGGGCGACCAGGGGAAGGGGATGAAGGCGCCCGTGGCGCTGAAACCGCCAGAAGGCCGCCCCGTCGTCGCCCAGGCATCCGATCGGGCAGACGACTGTCGCCGGGCTGTCCGGCACGTCCGGAACGTAGAAGCGACGGCCGAGACCGGGCTGCCGGCGGGCGATCCCGCAAACGAAACAGTCCCGGTAGGACGGCAGGTCCAGCAGCCGGCGGGCCCAAGCGTCGATCCGGGCGGGCAGACCGGCCGGCACGCCTTGCGCGGCGGCCGGGGCCTCGCCCCCGAAGCGGACCGCCGCTGACAGGTAGGGGGGCGATCCGGGGTCTTTGACGATCGAACCCCGGGCGCCGTTCTCCGTGGCGGTCACCTCGACCGCGAGTACATCTCCCAGCCGGGCGCTTGCGCCGCCCATGCGGTAGTCGATGGCCCAGGGATAGGGGCCGAACGGGCCCGGACGATCCCCCGTCAGGGCCATGGCGAGGTCGGCCACGGCGCCCATCGCAATGCCCCCGTGCGGGATCCCCACCCACCCCTGTTTTTTGTCGTCCATTACGATGACGGAGCGGAGCGTTCGCCCGTCACGCCGGATGCCGGCGGATCCGAACAGGAACGTCCGGACGAAATCGCCCGCCTCGCCCCCCGTCACCGCTTCACGGATCCCAGACGCCTGCGCCACCGGAACCTCTCGCGCGTTGTCGTTTCCTCCCGGCCGGACGGGTTCCTCGGCCCGCTTCGATTCGCCGCCCGGCTATGGCCCGTCCCGGTCGTCCGGCCGCCGCAGGGGCGGCGTCAAAACGCCGTCCTCCGTGATGATGGCCGTGATGTAGCGGTGGGGCGTCACGTCGAACGCGGGGTTGTAGACGGCGATCCCCTCCGGGGCGGTGGCGACGCCTGCGAAGCGCGCCACCTCCGCCGGATCCCGCTCCTCGATGGGGATTCCCGTGCCGTCCGCCAGCGAGAAATCGACCGTGGACCACGGCGCGGCCACGTAGAACGGAAGCCCATGCGCGTGCGCTAGGACGGCGAGCGCATAGGTTCCGATCTTGTTGGCCGTGTCGCCGTTGGCCGCGATCCGGTCCGCCCCGACGATCACGAGGTCGATTTTCCCCTGCTGCATGAGGAAGCCGGCCATGTTGTCCGTGATGAGCGTACAGGGGATCCGCTCCCGCGTCAGCTCCCAGGCCGTCAGCCTCGCCCCCTGGAGGACGGGGCGCGTTTCGTCGACATAGACGTGGAACGCCTTGCCGGCCTCCCGGGCCGCCCGGATCACCCCCAGGGCCGTCCCGTAACCGGCCGTGGCGAGGGCCCCGGCGTTGCAGTGCGTGAGGATCCGGGCGCCGTTTCCGATGAGGACTCCGCCGTGCCGTCCGAGCCGGCGGTTGATGGCGAGGTCCTCTTCCCCGATCCGGATCGCCTCGGCGACGAGGGCGTCGCAGACCGCCCGCAGGCGGTCCCGTTCCCCCCGCTCCCGCGGGCCGGACCCTGAGCCTGACGGGGCGGCGGATCCTGCCGTCTCCGCCAGCGCCGCGTCGCAGCGGCGCTGCATCCGCTCGATCGCCCAGAACAGGTTCCGGGCCGTGGGACGGGCGGCGGCGAAGTCCCCGCAGAGGCTCCGGAAGACCTCCCGAAACGCGTCGGCGGAGGCGGCGTCGAGACGGCGGGCGCCCAGGGCGATCCCCAGGGCGGCAGCGACGCCGATGGCCGGCGCGCCCCGGACGGTGAGATCGCGGATCGCTGCGATGACCTCGCGGTAATCGGTGCAGGTCACATAGCGCTCCGCGCGGGGAAGCGCCTTCTGGTCGAGCAGGACCACGGCGTCATCCTGCCAGAAAAGGGTGCGGATCGCGTCTTCCATGTCCATCCATCAGCCCGGCGCGGGCGGGGCGGGAACGAAGGGGGTCGCGCGGACGCCGCCCCCCGCGCGCCGCTACCGGTCGGCCGCAAGCCTCTTTTGCAGGAGATCGTTGATCAGCTGGGGATTGGCCTTCCCCTGCGTCGCCTTCATGACCTGGCCCACGAAGAAGCCGAAGAGCTTGTCCTTGCCGGCGCGGTACTGTTCGAGCTGACCGGGATGCCTGGCCAGGATCTCGTCGATGACCGGGACCAGGGCGCCTTCGTCGGTGATCTGGACCATCCCCTTTTCCCGGACGATGTCCTCCGGGGGCCTGCCCGTCCGGTACATCTCCTCGACGACGTCCTTGGCCATCTTGCCGCTGATCGTCCCGTCCTTGATCAGCGCGATCATGGCCGCCAGGGCCTCGGGCCGGATGGGGCAGTCCCGGATATCCCGCTTTTCCTCATTCAAAAACCTAAGGACGTCCCCCATGACCCAGTTGCTCGCCGTCTTCGGCTCGCCGGAGAGGCGGACGACGGCCTCGTAGTAGTCCGCGAGCGCCCGGCTGGACGTGAGCACGCCGGCGTCGTAGGCGGGGATGCCGTAGTCTTCGAGGAAGCGCTCCCGCTTCTCCGGGGGCAGCTCGGGCAGGCCGCTGCGGACGGTCGCGATCCAGGTTTCGTCGACCTCGACCCGGACCAGGTCGGGATCCGGAAAGTAACGGTAGTCGTGGGCCTCCTCCTTGCCGCGCATCGAGTGGGTCACCCCCGCGGTGTCGTCCCACAGCCGCGTCTCCTGCACGACCTCGCCGCCCCCCTCGAGGACGTACTGCTGGCGCTTGATCTCGTAGTCCAGGGCGCGCTGGACGTTCCGGAAGGAATTCATGTTCTTGAGTTCCGTCCGCGTGCCGAAGGCCTCCGTCCCTTTCGGGCGGAGCGAGATGTTGGCGTCGCACCGGAAGGAGCCCTCCTCCATGTTCCCGTCGCAGATCTCGAGGTAGACGAGGGTTTCGTGGAGGCGCTTCAGATAGGCCACGGCCTCCTCGGCGCTCCCAATGTCCGGTTCGCTCACGATCTCGATGAGCGGCACGCCGGTGCGGTTCAGATCGACGTAGCTCCAGGGGTTGTACTCGTCGTGGATGAGCTTCCCGGCGTCCTCCTCCATGTGGATCCGGGTGATCCCGATCCGTTTCTTCCCCCCGTTCGAGTCGATGTCCACGTGGCCGAATTCGGCGAGCGGCTCGGCGAACTGGGAGATCTGGTACCCCTTGGGAAGATCGGGATAGAAATAGTTTTTCCGGGCGTAGCCGCACGCCGGATTGATCCGGCAGTCCGTCGCCAGGGCCATCTTCATCGCGAACTCCACGACCTTGCGGTTGAGGACGGGCAGGACACCCGGCATGCCCAGGCAAACCGGGCAGGTGTGGGTGTTGGGGGCGGCCCCGAACTGGGTGGTGCAGCCGCAGAAGATCTTCGTATCCGTCAGGAGCTGGGCGTGGACCTCCAGCCCGATTACCGGTTCGTATTCCATCAGAGCTTCGGTCTCCTTTTGGTGAAATTCGCGTGCTTCTCGTAGGCGGCGGCGATCTGGAGGAGCTTGCCCTCCGCGAAATGCGCCGTCTGGAACTGGACGCCGACGGGCAGTCCGGCGGCGGTATAGCCGCAGGGCACGGAGATGCCGGGGATGCCGGCCAGATTCGTCGAGATCGTCAGGATGTCCGAGAGGTACATCTGCAACGGGTCGTCCGTCTTCTCGCCGATCCGGAAGGCGGGCGTCGGCGTCGTGGGCGTCACGAGGGCATCGCAGGTCCGGAAGGCCGCGTCGAAATCGTTCTTGATCAGCGCGCGGACCTGGGAGGCCTTCTTGTAGTAGGCATCGTAATAGCCCGAGGACAGGGCGTAGGTCCCGAGCATAATCCGTCGCTTCACCTCTGCGCCGAAGCCGGCGGAGCGGGACTTCTTGAACATCTCCATCAGATCCCGGCCGTCCGGCGACCGGTAGCCGTACCGGACGCCGTCGTAGCGGGCCAGATTCGACGACGCCTCCGCCGGGGCGACGATGTAGTACACCGCCAGGCAGTGTTCCGTGTGGGGGAGGGACACCTCGATGCATCGCGCCCCCAGGCCCTCGATCACGCCGATCGCGTCGCGGACGGCCCGCTCCACCTCCGGATCGAGCCCGGCCACGAAGTACTCCTTCGGGATCCCGACGGTCCAGCCGTCGATGCCGCGGCCGAGAAACGCCCGGTAATCGGGTACGTCCTCCGGAACGGACGTGGATTCGCGCGGGTCGTAGCCGGCGATGACGTTCATCAGGATGGCCGCGTCTTCGACGTCCTTCGTGAACGGGCCGATCTGGTCGAGCGACGAGGCGAAGGCGACCAGTCCGTAACGGGAGACGCGCCCGTAGGTCGGCTTCAGGCCGACAACGCCGCACAGGGCCGCCGGCTGGCGGATCGAACCGCCCGTATCGGACCCCAGGGCCGCGATGCACGCGTCGGCCGCCACCGCCGCCGCCGAACCGCCGCTCGAACCGCCGGGGATCCGGTCGAGGTCCCAGGGATTCCGCGTCAGCCCGAAATACGATGTCTCCGTGGAGGAGCCCATGGCGAACTCGTCCATGTTCGTCTTACCCGTGAAGACGGCCCCGGCCGCGGCGAGTTTTTCCACGACCGTGGCGTCGTAGGGCGGGACGAAGTTTTCGAGGATGCGCGACCCGCACGTCGTCCGGAAGCCCCGGGTGCAGAAGATGTCCTTGAGGGCGATGGGGATCCCGGTCAGCGCCCGGAGGTCCCCGTCCCGGATCGCCCGGTCGGCCCGGTCGGCCTGGGCGAGGGCCGGCTCCTCCAGCAGGGTGATGTAGGCGTGGACCTCGGGCTCCACGGCCCGGATGCGGTCGAAGACGGCGCGGGCGAGCGCCCCCGCGGTGACCTCTCCGGCCTTGAGTCTGTCCTGCAGTTCATGAATCGTCAACGCGTAAAGTTCCATATCCTCCTCGATGTTCGCCGGGACGCCGTCCGGCGCCCCGATCGGGGGCGTCCGTCCGGTGCGGGCGACCCGCTTATTCGATGACCTTGGGGACCCGGAAGAACTCGCCGCGCGGGTCCGGGGCATTGGCGAGGGCCTGCTCGCGGGGGAGCGATTCCCGGACGAGGTCCTCCCGGAAGGCGTTGGTCCGGGCGATCGCGTGGGTCATGGGCGCGACGTCCCGGGTTTCGACCTGGTTGAGCTTGTCCATGTACAGCAGGATGTCGTTCAACTGGGACGTGAATTTCTCCGTCTCCGCCTCGCCGAACTCGAGCCTGGCCAGGTGGGCGACGTGTTCCACTTCCGCTCGGGTAATCTTCATGAAAAATCTCCTTCAAAAAAGGCTGCCGCTTGCCTCTGCATATACACGATGCGTGCCAACGGGTCGTGGTTATGAGAAATTTACTTCAAAAACATGGCCGGGGGCAGCGGACGACCGGGGCGAAGGGACCCGGTCCCCCTGCCCCCGGCCTTCAATACGCCTTCCAGAACGGGTTCACCTGGTTCATGACCGCCCGGATGACGTCGTCCTGGCGGGTGTCGGCGGACTCTTCCAGCTCCCGGAGTTCGTCCTCCGTCGCGTGCGTGGCCTCGCTCAGCTCCTTGATGACCGCCGTGACGGACATCGTGAGGCCCTCGACGTTGTAGCCCCCTTCGAGGCTGAGAACGATGCGCCCGTTCGCGCAGGCGTCGGCCACGTCCATCAGGATCCGGGTCAGGTACGCGAAGCCGCGGGGCGTCACCTTCATCCCGCCGAGCGGGTCCCCGCTGTAGATGTCGAAGCCCGCCGAGACCAGGATCAGGTCGGGCCGGAACGTCATCGCGACCGGGGCGATGAGGCGGCGGAAGACCTTCACGTAGTGGGCGGTCCCCGCCCCCGCCTTCAGGGGGATGTTGATCGTATACCCCAACCCCTTCCCCTGTCCGATCTCCTCGAGGGCGCCCGTCCCGGGATAGCCGGGCGATTCGTGGGTGGAGCAGTACAGCACCCGGCGGTCGGCGTAGAAGGCGTTCTGGGTGCCGTTGCCGTGGTGCAGGTCCCAGTCCACGATCAGGACCCGCTTGAGCCCGTGCTTCTGCAGGGCGTACTTCGCCGCGATGGCCACGTTGTTGAAGATGCAGAAGCCCGCCGCCTCGTCCGCCTCGGCGTGGTGGCCGGGCGGCCGGATCAGGGCGAAGGCGTTCTCCACCTCCCCGGCCACGACGGCGTCGACGGCCCGGCAGAGACCGCCCACGGCCAGGCGCGCCACGTCATAGGTTTCGGCGGTCGTGATCGTGTCCGGATCGAGGGAGCACAGCTCCTTCCCGGCCGTGTCGGCCACGAAGTCGATGTAGGACCGTTCATGGATCATCTCCAGTTCCGCGTATGTGGCGTGACGGGGCTCGATCTCGGTAAACTTCCCCATCATGTTGGGGGCCTCGAGAATTTCATAGAGCGCCTGCAACCGCTTGTAGGATTCGGGGTGGGCGACATCCCGGCCATGATCCAGATATCGCCTGTCCTTGACCACCCCCGTCTTGCGAAACATCGCCGTCTCCCGACCCGACAAATAGGTTTTTTAAAAGGGGTTTTTCCTATCACACCCCCCGTGAAAATGCAACGGGTTTCGGGCCCCGACCCGGGGCGGGAAATCGTTTGACAACCTCTTGGCATAAAAGCTATATTCTCGTGCATCTTGAACGGAAAAGAGAAGACCCCATGTTCGGCATCGGCACTCCCGAGCTCATTGTGATCCTGATTGTGGCCCTGCTGGTGATCGGGCCCAAGCGCCTCCCCGACCTGGCCAAATCCATCGGGAAGGGCCTGCAGGAATTCAGGCGGGCCACCGACGGCGTCACCGATACCCTCAAGGACACCCTGCGGGAGGACGAGGAGAAGCCGGAGGAGAAGGACGCCGGCCTGAAGGATTCCCTCCTGTACGGAAAATCCGACCCCGAACCCGCCGATGAAAAAGCCGGAACCGTTCCGCCGGACGACGCCACGGCCGACCCCAAGACCTGACCCGCCGGTCATCCCCAATTCATCGCCCGAAGGAGCGCCGCCCGTCGATTTCATCCATGGAAAAACCCGCCGAAGACAAGATGCCCCTGACCTCCCATCTGGACGAACTCCGCATCCGGCTCATCCGGATTCTGATCGCCGTGGGCGTGGGGTTCGGCCTCAGCTACGTCTTCAAGGACTGGCTGTTTAAGGTCATCACTCGCCCGCTCGTCGCCGTCCTGCCGAAAAGCAGCTACATGGTGTTCACCGGCCTGCCCGAGGCCTTCTTCATCTACATGAAGATCGCCTTTTTCGCCTCCCTCGTCCTCACCAGCCCCTACACGCTCTATCAGGTGTGGAAGTTCGTCGCCCCCGGTCTCTATCGTGATGAGCGGCGCTACGGCTTGGCCTTCATTCTCTCCTCGACGGTCCTCTTCACGGGGGGCGTCCTCTTCGGGTACTTCGTCGCCCTGCCTCCGGCCTTCGCCTTCTTCGTCAGCTTCACGACGGAGACGCTCAGACCGATGATCTCGTTCCGGGAATACCTCTCCCTGGCCCTGAAGTTCCTGCTCGCGTTCGGGCTCGCCTTCGAACTGCCGGTCTTCATCTACTTCCTCACCAAGGTCGGCGTGGTGAATGTCCGGATGCTCCGCAAACAGCGTCGCTATGCGATCCTGATGATCTTCATCGCCGCTGCCGTCCTGACGCCGTCGCCGGACGCCGTCAGCCAGATCATCATGGCCCTGCCGCTCATGGTCCTCTACGAGTTGGGCATCCTGGTCGCGAAGGTCGCCGAGCGGAAAAAGGCCGCGAAGTCCGAAAGCGAAAACGGGGAGGAATCGCCGTCATGACCGGCGGACGCGCCGCGAAGACCCAGCGGGGACCCGCCGCCGCCGGCCAGCGGGGATACGCCTCCCTCCTGATCATCCTGGGGGCGCTCGGAGTCGTCCTTCTGGGGACCAGCCTCGTCTTCTACCTCCTGCTCATGGAACTCCCCAGCATCGCCGCGCTGAAGGATTTCCGGCCGAGCATCGCCACCCGGGTCTATGACGACAACAACGAACTCATCGACGAGTTCTTCCTCGAGGACCGGAAGGTCATCAAGCTTTCCGAGTGTCCCCGGTACGTCATCCAGGCCTTCGTCGCCGCGGAGGATACGCGTTTCTTCGAGCACCGGGGCCTGGATTACCAGAGCATCACCCGGGCCTTCTTCAAGAACCTGGCCGCCGGCCACATCGTCCAGGGTGGGAGCACGATCACCCAGCAGGTGGCCAAATCCCTCTACCTTTCCCCGGAGCGCAGCTACCGGCGCAAGATCAAGGAGGCGCTCCTGGCCTACAAGATCGACCGCTACCTGACCAAGGAAGAGATCCTCAACCTCTATCTGAACTACATCTATCTGGGTCACGGCACCTACGGGATCGAAGCCGCCTCCCAGGGGTATTTCGGCAAAAGCGCCCGCGAACTCACCCTGTCCGAAGTCGCCCTCCTGGCCGGTCTCCCGAAGGCCCCGAACAACTTTTCGCCGTTCCTCCACCCCGACCGGGCCCTGCAGCGGCAGGCCTACGTCCTGCAGCGCATGCTGGAGGACGGCTACATCACGGCCGCGGAAAAGGAGCGGGCCCTGGCCACGCCGCTCCGCCTCCGATCCGTGCGGCCCAAGGACAAGGTGGCCGCCTACTTCATCGAGCATGTCCGCCGCTACATCATGGAGAAGTACGGCTCGGACGTCCTGTACAAGGAGGGCCTCGAGGTCTATACGACGCTCAACCTGCCCATGCAAAAGGCCGCCCGGGATGCCGTGGAACGGGGCCTTCAGGAGCTGGAGGGGCGCCAGGGCTATGCGAAGGGACTGGTCCAGGGGGCCCTGTTGTGCATGGACGCGCGGACCGGCGCCATCCGGGCCATGGTCGGCGGGCGCGATTTCTCCCGCAGCGAATTCAACCGGGCGACCCAGTCACGGCGCCAGCCCGGATCGGCATTCAAACCCTTCATCTACACGGCGGCCTTCGACAAGGGGATGACGCCCTCCACGATCATGGTGGATTCCCCGATCTCCTTCGCGGCGCCTTCCGAACCCAACGGCGTGTGGCAGCCGAAAAACTTCGACGGAAAGTTCTGGGGACCGATGACCCTCCGCCACGCCCTCGTCCATTCCCGGAACATCGTCACGATCAAGATCCTGAAGGAGATCGGCGTGGACTACGCCGCGGGGTACGCCGCCAACATGGGCATCGTCTCGCCCCTCGCGCGCAACCTGACCCTCGCCCTTGGCAGCTCCGGGGTGACGCTCCTGGAAATGGTCCGGGCCTACGGCGTGCTGGCCAATCAGGGGCAGCGGGCCACGCCCCTGTTCATCAAGAAGATCGTGGACCGCACCGGCCAGGTTTTCGAGGAGAACCAGCCCGTACTCGAACAGGTCATCGACCCCCGGATTGCCTTCATGTCCGCCTATGTCATGCAGGACGTCGTGGAGCAGGGGACGGGCACGCGGGTGCGGAGCATCGGTCGCCCCGTCGCCGCCAAGACCGGCACGACGAACGATATGCGCGACGCCTGGTTCCTGGGGTTCACGCCTTCCTTCGTCACGGGAGTCTGGGTGGGGTTCGATCAGGAGCGCTCCCTGGGAAGGCAGGAGGTGGGCGGCCGGGCGGCGGCGCCCATCTGGCTTTACTTCATGGAAAAGGCCGTGCAGGGAACGCCGGTGGAGATCTTCCCCGTCCCCGAAGGCATTTCGTTCGTCAAGGTGGATCCGAAGACCGGGGCCTCCCTCCCGGCCGGGGCCCAAGGAGGTCTGTACGAGAGCTTCCTGGAGGGAACGACGCCCGAGGGCGTACCGACCTACGGTCCGGCCGACGAGCAGGAAGGTTTCTTTTAAAAAACGCTTGACAATTTTTCGGTCCGGGTATAATTCGCCTCCATCATTCGAGAGGTCAAGGCAGAACTGATGTCCGTCAACATGAAACCCCTCCAGGTCGTATCGAGCCGCGTCGCTGTAGTCGTCGTAGAGACGGGGACCGTCGCTCGTTCGTGCGTCTGAAGATGCCGTAACCGATCCGAGCCGCGGGCCCTTCAACCCGCGGCTTTTTTTATGTCCGAAAAGCCGCAATCGCCAGCGAATGCGGCTTTTTTATTTTCGATCCCCCGTTGCCGGACGCGCTCCGCCGACGAGCCCTACACACGGAAAGGAGTTTCAACCCGATGAGTCCCCGGATTGGTGCAGACATCCTGCTCGACATCCTCCGCCAGGAAAAGGTGGAGGCGATTTTCGGCTATCCCGGCGCCAACACGCTGCCCGTTCACGACCGCATCCAGGCGACGGCGATCCGCCACTACCTGATGCGCCACGAGCAGGCCGCCGCCCACGCCGCCGACGGCTACGCCCGGGCCTCCGGCAAGGTGGGCGTCTGCCTCGCCACGTCCGGACCGGGGGCGACCAACCTCGTCACCGGCATCGCCACGGCCTTCATGGATTCGATCCCCCTGGTCGCCCTGACGGCCCAGGTGAACACGAACCTGCTGGGCCGGGACGCCTTCCAGGAGACCGACATCATCGGCATCACGCTCCCGATCACCAAGCACAGCTTCCAGGTGCGGGACGTGCAGCGCATGGCCGACACCCTGCGGGAGGCGTTCGACCTCGCCCGCGGCGGCCGCCCCGGCCCGGTCCTGGTCGACCTGCCCCGGGACATCCTCGCCGCACCCGCCGGGGGCGACGCGGCGCCCTGCCGTCCGGAAACCCGTCCTGCCCCGCCGGCGCCGGACGCGTCGTCCCTGGAAACGGTCGCCCGGCTGCTCAACCGCAGCGAACGGCCCGTGATCCTGATCGGCGGCGGCGCCAAGCTGAGCGGCGCCTGTGAGGAGCTGGAGGCGCTCGTGGCCAAGGCCCGCATCCCCTTCGCCACGACCATGATGGGACTGGGGGCCGTTGCTTCGGGCAACGGATACAACCTCGGATTCATCGGCACGCACGGTCACGAACTGGCCAACCGGATCATTCATCAGGCGGATTTCATCCTCGCCGTCGGCGCCCGGTTCTCCGACCGGAGCACCTCGAAAACCGAGGAGTTCGCGCCGCTCGCGACCATCGCCCAGATCGACATCGACCCCACCTCGATCGGGAAGAACCTGAAGGCCGACTGCTCCATCCTCGGGGACATCCGGGACGTCCTCCGCGGCCTCCTGCCGCGGGTCGAACGCGGGGAGGCCTCGGGCTGGATGGAGCGGATCGAGGCGGAACGGGCGGCCCTCCGGCAGGGCCGGAAGGACCCGGGCGACGGCCCCGCCGGGGCGTTCATCCGCCAGGTGCAGTCCGCCCTGCCCCCGCAGGCCATTGCCGTCGCCGACGTCGGCCTGAACCAGATCTGGACGCTCCGCAACTGGCAGCCCCGGACGCCCCGCAGCATCCTGACGAGCGGCGGCATGGGGACCATGGGGTTCAGCCTCCCCGCGGCCGTCGGGGCGCAGATCGCCCGTCCGGACCACGCCGTCGTCGCCATCACCGGCGACGGGGGATGCTACATGAACATCCAGGAACTGGCGACAATCGGCTATTACCGGCTCCCCGTCAAGATCGTCGTCATCAACAACGGCCATCTGGGCATGATCCGCCAGCTCCAGGACCTGCTCTTCGACGGGCGGCTGAACACCATCGCCCTGGGCGGCCATGTCGATTTGACGGCCGTGGCCCGGGGCTTCGGCATCCCGTCCGCCCGGACGGACCTGGAGGGCGACACGGCGGAGGGCCTCGACCGGCTCCGCCGGTCCGAAGGCCCCTTTCTCCTGGAGGCGGTCATCGACCCGGAACGCTACGTCTACCCACTGATCCCTCCGGGCCGCTCCAACATGGAGATGATTTACGACAGAACGGCCTGAAACCGCGCCAGGGAAAGGCGGCGCGACGATGGCCACAGACGGAGGCCGGACACGCGGCCGGAACACAACGGAAGGAGACCCCGAACATGGAGACCCCCCCTGAAATTCACGAGGAACAGATCCTCTCGATCCTGGTGCGGAACCGGCCCGGCGTCCTGTCGCGGGTGGCCGGGATCCTGGGGCGCCTGGGCTACAACATCGCCAGTCTCTGCGTGGCGGAGACGGCTGACCCCGCCGTCTCCCGGATCACCCTGACCAGCCGGGCCGACCGGGATTTTACGGACAAGATCCGGAAGCATCTGGACAAGCTCGTCGATTGCATCGAGGTCGCCGACTACACCGGGACGTCCTTTCTGCGCCGGGAGCTGATGCTCCTCCACGTGACGTTCCGCGAGGAGGAGCGCGCGGAGATCCTGCGGGCGATCGAGCTGTGCCAGGGGCGGATCCTGCTCCTGACGGAGGGAATCTGCCTGATCGAGGCGGCCGGCGATCCGGAGCACCTGGGCGGCATCCTGGCGTGCTTCCGCCCGTTCGGAATCCGGGCGGTAAACCGGACCGGGACGATCGCCCTGCCCCGGCGGCCGTCCTGACGCCGGACTCCTGCCGTCCGCCCGGGCCGGGTGCGGGCGGGGGGTGCCGGTTCGGAAGACGACCCGGCCGTTCCGGACCGGTCGCAGGGTGGGGTCGCGGGACGGGACTCCCGGCGGGGTTCGTCATGCCCCGCAGGACGGGAACGGGGGAATCGCGGATCAAGAAAACAACAACGGACAACGAGGAGGACGATATGGCAAGGATCAATTTCGGCGGCACCTGGGAAGAGGTGACCACTGCGGAGGAATTCACTCTGGAGAAGGCCCGGCGGGCCCTCGCGGACGAGACGGTGGCCGTCATCGGCTACGGGGTGCAGGGGCCCGGACAGGCCCTGAACCTGCGGGACAACGGCATCCGCGTCATCGTCGGCCAGCGGGAGGGGACCGGGTCCTGGGTCAAGGCCGTGGCCGACGGCTTCGACCCCGGCGAGACCCTGTTTCCCATCGCGGAGGCCGCCCGGCGGGGCACCGTCATCCAGTATCTCCTGTCCGACGCGGGTCAGAAGGCCCTGTGGCCGACCCTCACCCCCCACCTGACACCGGGCAAGGCCCTGTATTTTTCCCACGGCTTCTCCATCGCTTACCGGGACCGGACGGGGGTCGTTCCGCCGGCGGACATCGACGTGATCCTCGTCGCCCCCAAAGGCTCCGGGCGGACCGTCCGGACCAACTTCCTCGAAGGCAGCGGCATCAACGCGAGCTACGCGGTCTTCCAGGACGCCACCGGCCGGGCCGTGGAGCGGACCCTGGCCCTGGGGATCGCCATCGGGTCCGGCTACCTCTTCCGGACCACCTTCGAGCGGGAGGTGTACAGCGACCTCGTCGGGGAGCGGGGCGTCCTGATGGGCTGCCTTGCGGGGGTCATGGAGGCCCAGTACGACCTCCTGCGCCGCCACGGCCACTCCCCCAGCGAGGCGTTCAACGAAACGGTGGAGGAGCTCACCCAGAGCCTGATCCGCCTCGTGGCGGAAAACGGCATGGACTGGATGTACGGCAACTGCAGCACGACGGCCCAGCGCGGCGCCCTGGACTGGAAGGGGCGGTTCCGGGAGGCGGTGGCGCCCGTGTTCGACGCGCTGTACGCGCGCGTCGTCTCGGGGGAGGAAACGGCCGTCGTCCTCGACGCCAACAGCGCGCCCGATTATCGCGAGCGTCTGGAGAAGGAACTCGCCGCGATCCGGGATTCCGAGATGTGGCGGGCCGGCGCCGCCGTCCGCGCGCTGCGGCCGGAGAAACGCCTCCGGCCGGCCGCATCATGAGATCGGGGAAAGGTTCCCGGACAAACCGCGCGGGACAATTTGAATGAAAAAAACGGGGGACCCCCGCCAACGAAAGGACGAGACGCGATGCGATCCGATCTGATGAAAAAAGGCCCGGAGCGCGCCCCCCATCGGGCGCTCCTGAAGGCGATGGGCTACACCGACGCGGAAATCCGCCGGCCGCTCATCGGCGTGGTGAACGCCGCGAGCGATGTGGTCCCCGGCCACGTCCATCTGGACGTCCTCGCCGCCGACGTCAAGGCGGGCATCCGTTCCGCCGGGGGAACGCCCATGGCCTTTCCCGTCATCGGCGTCTGCGACGGTATCGCCATGGGGCATACGGGGATGAAATACTCCCTCGCCAGCCGGGAACTCATCGCCGACGCCATCGAGGTCATGGCGATGGCGCACCCCTTCGACGGCCTCGTTTTCCTCCCCAACTGCGACAAGACCGTCCCGGGGATGCTCATGGCCGCGCTGCGCCTGGACCTGCCCTGCCTGTTCGTCAGCGGCGGACCGATGCTGGCCGGCCATGCCGGCGGACGGACGGCGGACCTGATCAGCGTCTTCGAGGGGGTCGGCGCCCTCCGGAGCGGCCGGATCCGGGCAGGCGACCTGAAGGCCCTGGAAGACGCCGCCTGCCCGGGGTGCGGCTCCTGCGCCGGGATGTTCACCGCCAACTCCATGAACTGCCTGACCGAGGCCATCGGACTCGCCCTGCCGGGAAACGGCACGATTCCCGCCGTCCACGCCGCCCGGCGCCGCCTGGCCAAGACGGCGGGGGCCGGGGTGATGGCGCTCGTGAAGCGGGGCCTCCGCCCTCGCCGGATCGCCGGGATGGAGGCCTTCCGCAACGCCATGACGATCGACATGGCCCTCGGCTGCTCCACCAATACGGTCCTCCACCTGCCGGCGATCGCGCACGAGGCGGGGCTGACGCTCGATCTCGACCGCTTCAATGCCGTCAGCGGGCAGACGCCGAACCTCTGCCGCCTGAGTCCGGCCGGCCCCCACCACCTGGAGGACCTGGACCGGGCCGGCGGGGTGTCCGGCGTCATGAAGACCCTGGCGCCCGCGGGGCTCCTGGATTTAAAGGCGCTGACGGTGACGGGAAGGACCCTGGGCGAGACGCTTCGCCGGGCCCGGGTGACGGACCGTCAGGTCATCCGCCCCCTGGAGAGGCCGTTCTCCACGACGGGGGGAATCGCCATCCTGAAGGGGAACCTGGCCCCGGAGGGGGCCGTGGTCAAGGCCTCCGGCGTCGCGGCCGAAATGCTCGTCAACGAGGGCCGCGCCCGCGTGTTCGACGGCGAGGAGGCGGCCATGGCCGCCATCCTGGGCGGGGCGATCCGGCCGGGCGACATCGTCGTCATCCGCTACGAGGGGCCGCGCGGCGGCCCGGGGATGCGCGAGATGCTCGGACCGACCGCGGCCATCGCCGGCATGGGGCTGGACAAGACCGTCGCGCTGCTCACGGACGGACGCTTCAGCGGCGGCACCCGCGGGGCGGCCATCGGCCACATCGCCCCCGAGGCGGCGGCGGGCGGCCCCATCGCCCTGATCGAGGCGGGCGACCGCATCCGCATCGACATCCCCGGGCACACCCTGAGCCTCCAGGTCCCCGCGGAAACGCTGGCCCGGCGGCAGAAGGGGCTCCGTTCCCGGCCGCCGGCCGCCCTGACGGGTTATCTGGCCCGCTATGCGCGGCAGGTGGCCTCAGCCGGACAGGGCGCGATCGTTCTCTAACCGGGGGAGAGACGCGACGGATCTTCGGAAGGCGCCCGGCCGGGGCTCCAGGCCGCGAGCGTCTCCAGGAGGGTCTTCTTTTTGATGGGCTTGGTCAGGTGGGTATCGCAGCCGGCCTCGAGGCTCTTCTGCTCGTCCTCCTTGAGGGCGAAGGCCGTCAGGGCGATGATCGGCGTCGGCTTTCTCCCCTCCCGCGCCTCCCACTGCCGGATTGCCCTCGTCGCCGTGTACCCGTCCATCACCGGCATGTTCATGTCCATGAGCACCAGATCATACGGGCCCCGCCGCTGGAACGCCTCGATGGCGATCTGTCCGTTCTCCGCCGTGTCCAGCCGATGGGGCGTCTGCTTGAGATAGGTCTCGATCAGCAGGCGATTGTCCTCGGAATCCTCGGCGAGGAGAATGCGCAGCCCCCGCCCGTCCCCGCCGGCATCGGGCCCTCCGTCGGGGGTGGCGGCCGCGGCCCCGGACGAACGCGGCGCGGGGATCCGTTCCGTCTCGTCCGGAAGGCGCAGGCGGACCGTGAAATGAAACGTGCTGCCCCGGTCCGGTTCGGATTCCACCCAGATCCGCCCCTCCATCAGTTCGACCAGGCGTTTCGAGATGCTCAGCCCCAGGCCCGTCCCCCCGTAGCGCCGGGTCACGGAGGAGTCCGCCTGGGTAAAGTTCTCGAAGATGACGTCCCGTTTTTCCGGGGCGATGCCGATGCCCGTATCCGAGATGGCGAACCGGAGCGCGACGACGCCCGGCGGCGGATCCGGAACCTCCCCGGGCTCCGGGGCGACCTCGACGTGCACCGCCCCCTTCTCCGTGAACTTGACGGCGTTGGCCAGCAGATTGACCAGGATCTGCCGCAGGCGCCCCGGGTCGCCGCTCAACAGCAGGGGCGTGCCGGGCCGGATCCGGTGCGTCAGATTCAGGCCTTTTTCCTGCGCCCGGAAGGCCAGAACGGCGACGGTCGTCTCCAGCAGCTCGTCCAGACGGAACGGAATCGTCTCCAGCGCCAGGCGCCCCGCCTCGACCTTGGACAGATCCAGGATATCGTTGATCACGGTGAGCAGGTTTTCTCCGGCGGAGCGGAATACCTTCACGTATCGCTTCTGCTCCTGGGACAGGGGCGTTTCCGCCAGGACGTCGGCCATGCCGATGATGGCGTTCATGGGCGTGCGGATTTCGTGACTCATGCCGGCCAGGAATTCGCTTTTTGCCCGGCTCGCCGCCTCGGCGTCCTCCTTCGCCAGTTGCAGCTCCTCCAGGGATTGCCGCAGGCGCTCCTCCACCCGCCTCTTTTCCGCGAGGCTCTCCAGGTAGGCGTTGAACCAGGAGATCAGCTGGCCGATTTCGTCCTGGGTCTTGACCGGCAGGCGCATCTTCGGATCGACCGCCCCCTCCCGGAGCTCCCGGAAGAGGAGGGTCATCCGCTGGATCGGACGGACCAGGGTGCGCGAAATCATCAGGGCCGCGAGCATGACGAGCAGCAGGCAGATGGCCAGGATGATCAGGGAATCGTTGCGGATCGCGCTGATTTTGGCCTCGATGGCGCTCACCGGAATAAAACTGATCAGAAGCCAGTTCCCGTCGCCCGACCGGTCGTGGATGACATAGAAGGGCCGGCCTTTGATCCGGGTCGTGAAGCCGCCGGTCGGCGACTTGGTCTTCCGGACGATGTCCGCGGGGGCCTTCGATCCGATCAGGGCCCGATCGGGGTGATAGACGATCTCCCCGTCCCGGTCCACGATCATGTAGAACTGCTCCGCATGGCTGGCATAATGGAAGAAATTGTAGAAGACCTCGACATCGTAGCTCACGAGGAGCAGCCCCAGGAATTTTTCCTTCATGCTGCCCGTGTCGTACGTTTTGATGACCTTCGCGGCCGTGATCACCTTCCGGTAGCGGGAGTTCTGATTCGCGTTGTCCTCGATGCCGAACCAGACGACCGGCTGGTCGGATTCCCACGCCCGGGCCAGGAGCCGCGCGACCTGCTGCCGGTTGATCTCCTCGACGTTCAGCGTTTCGCCCACATGGTAGTGGTCCCCGAATCCCGAAAAGATGTCGATCGAAACCAGACCGGAGAGATTGCTGTAGTTGCTCAGGATATAGCCGATCTTGGCGTGCGTCGCCAGGCGGTCGTATTCGTTCGTGGCCTTCACCGCCAGGACGCCCTTGATCTCGTCCAGGCCGGTGATGTTGTTGATCAGGCTTTCCTCCTGCTTCACGAGGAGCTCGATATTGTGCTTCTGGAGGGACATCAGGTCGAGCGTGAAGGCCCTGACCTCCTCGACCAGGACGGCCTTGGAGATCATGTAGCTCGTGAAGCTCAGAATGAGCACCGGCGCCACCGCCACGAGGAGCAGGAAGACGATCAGCTTGTAGGTGATGCTCAGACTGGAAAAGTTCTTCTGCATGGTTCGGCGGCCCGGGTCGGAAAACGGACAGTCAACGCGTGTATCACTTCCGTTCCCGGTAAAGCGGCAGCGCCTCCACCCGGGTCAGGGCCGCAGGCCGTTGACCCGCCAGCATGTCCACCGCGGTCCGGACGCCCAGGTAGCCCTGCCGGGCCGCCTGCTGATCGACGGTGACCTGGAGCGACCCCTCCCGCAGGGCCTTTTTGGCCTCGTCGAGGGCGTCGAAACCCGCCACCAGGACACCCGCCTTTTTTGCCTGCTTCAGATAGTGGATCGCGCCCAGGGCCATCATGTCATTGGCACAGAAGAGGGCGCCGATGTCCGGGTCCTTCTGGAAGAGCCGCGCCGTCACCTCGTAGGCCTCGTCGATCTTCCAGTTGGCCGTCGCCATGGCCACCACCCGGGCGTTCGGGTTCTCGCGGAAGGCCTTCAAGGCCCCGGCCTTGCGCTGCCCGGCGTTCCTCGCGGTCCGGATTCCCTCCAGGATGGCGACCTTGGTCGGTTTCCGGATCTGGTCGCTGATGAACTTCGCCGACAGGTAGGCGCCCTTTTCGTTGTCCACGCTGATGAACGGCACGTCGTCAAGCCCCATCCTGCGGGAGACGTCGGGATCCAGCTGGTTGTCGATGTTGACGATGACGATCTTCGCCTCCCGGGCCTTGCGGAGCATCGGGATAATCTCCACGGAACTGGCGGGGGCGATCACGATGGCATCCACCCGGTTGCGGATCAGCTCATCCACGATGGCGATCTGCTGCTCGATGGACGTTTCCTTGGCGCCGGTCTTCACGATCAGGTTGACGTCCAATTCCCGCTCCGCCTGCCGCGCCCCCTTTTCCATCTCCACGAAGAAGGGGTTCGTCAGGGTCTTCATCACCAGGGCCACCTGCCTTTTGGGCGGGGCGGCTTTCGTGGCCGTCTCCCCCTGGTCGCGGGGCTCGGAACCGCAGCCTAAAACGAGGCCCAGGATCAAAACCAGGCCGATCGCCAGCCAGAACCGTCGTTTCATCCTCGCACCCTCCTTTTCGGGAATGAAAAACCTCGAAAACATTAAGGCATGCGGCCGGGTGTGTCAATCCTTAATTCCCGCGCGGGACGGAACGCGATCGTTCTCTGAACGCGTTGAACCGCTGAAGGGCGGCCCCGAAAATTATTCCTTCAGACGCGGCCGTGCCGGTCCCGGATCCCCGCACGGGACGGCACGCGCGGCGTCTCCGCTTCGCCCCCGGGGGCGAAGCGAAAGTTCGGCCTTGACTTTTGCCGGCATCTGTTTTAGGGAGGGGCCCAGCGAAGAAACGCGAGGGATCGAACGTGCGTCACGGGACGGACAGGGAACAGGTCATGTTGAACAGCATTCTCATTCTCGGACTGCTGGGCCTGGCGCTGCTTTGCCTGCCTGCCATCCCCGGACGCCCGTCGCTTTCAGGAGAATCGTAACCCCCGCGAATCGAAACATCCCGAAGGCCATGGGCGAAAAAGCCCATGGCCTTTTTTTTTGCATCCAAAAGCCTCCCGCGCGCGGCGCCGTTCCGCGGGCCGGGAGGGGAAGGGTTGCCCGGACGAACCGCCGGGATCCCGAGAAAGGAACAGCAGCGATGGAACAGACCGACACCCCGAGGATCTACATCTTCGACACTACCTTGCGCGACGGCGAACAGTCGCCCGGGGCCAGCATGAAGCCGGGCGAAAAACTCCTGATCGCCCGGCAGCTCGAACGCCTGGGCGTGGACATCATCGAGGCGGGGTTCCCCGTCGCCTCGGAGGGCGACTTCGCTTCCGTCCGCCGGATCGCCGACGAGATCCGGGGCGTCCAGATCGCCGCCCTGGCCCGCGCCAACGCGGCCGACATCGACCGGGCCTGGGAGGCCGTCGCGGGGGCGGCCCGTCCGCGGATCCACACCTTCATCTCCTCCTCGGACCTCCACCTGAAATACCAGCTTAAGAAATCCCGCGCCGAGGTCCTCGCCGCGGCCATCGCCGCCGTCGCCCGGGCCCGGTCCCACACCCCCAACGTGGAATTCTCGCCGATGGACGCCACGCGCACCGACCGGGATTACCTGTGCGAAATGGTGGAGGCGGTCATCGCCGCCGGCGCAACGACGGTCAACATCCCCGACACGGTGGGCTACGCCGTCCCGGAGGAGTTCGGCGACCTGATCGCGACGCTCTTCGACCGCGTCCCGAACATCGGGCAGGCGATCGTTTCCGTCCACTGCCACAACGACCTGGGCCTCGCCGTGGCCAACTCCCTGGCGGCGATCCGCAGCGGCGCCCGCCAGGTGGAGTGCACGATCAACGGCATCGGCGAGCGGGCCGGCAACACGGCCATGGAGGAGCTCGTCATGGCCCTGGCGACCCGCCGGGACCGCTTCGCGCTCGCCACGGGCATCCGGACGGAGCAGATCGTCCCGGCCTCCCGGCTCCTGACGAAGATCACGGGCATCCCCGTCCAGCCGAACAAGGCGATTGTCGGCGCCAACGCCTTCGCGCACGAGTCGGGGATCCACCAGGACGGCCTGATCAAGGAAAGGCGGACCTACGAGATCATGACCCCCCAGTCGGTGGGCATCGCGGAGGCCCGGATCGTCCTGGGCAAGCACTCCGGGCGCCACGCCGTGGCGGAACACCTCCGTGCGATGGGGTACGCCCTGACGGAGGAGGAGGTAAACCGGGTCTTCGTGCGGTTCAAGGAACTGGCGGACATCAAGAAAGACGTTTACGACGAGGACCTGGAGGCCATCCTTTACGAGGCCGTCTTCCGGGTCGAGGACCACTATAAGCTCGTCTATCTGCACGTGACGAGCGGCACCGCCGCCGTCCCGGCCGCGACGATGCAGATGGAGGTGGACGGCCGGCTCGTCCAGGACGGCGGGTTCGGCGTCGGCCCCGTGGACGCGACCTTCGCCGCCATCCGGAAGATCACGCAAACGAACCATCCCCTGGAGCAGTACCTCGTCCACGCCGTCACCGGCGGGACGGACGCCCAGGGCGAGGTCACGGTCCAGCTCAGGTACAACGGCCGCTCCGCCGTGGGCCACAGCGCCCATCCGGACGTCCTGGTCGCCTCGGCGAAGGCCTACATCAACGCGCTCAACCGCATCGAGTTCCTGAAGGCCAACGTCCGGAAGGTTGACGTTGAATAAATCGGAGCGATCGGATAAGGAAAACACGGAAAGGGCACGACCCCATGGGAATGACGCTCACCGAAAAGATCCTCTGCCGACACACGCACCTCGACCGTGTCCACCCCGGCGAACTCATCAGCGCCCGGGTGGACCTCGCCCTGGCGAACGACATCACCGCCCCCATTGCCATCGCCGAATTCCGCCGGGCGGGGGGGACGCAGGTCTTCGACCGGAACAAGATCGCCCTGGTCTGCGACCATTTCACCCCGAACAAGGACATCGATTCGGCCGGACAGTGCCGGACCGTCCGCGCGTTCGCCCGCGAACAGGCGATCGTCCATTTCTACGAAGGCGGAAACTGCGGGGTCGAGCACGCCCTCCTGCCGGAACAGGGCGTCGTCCTGCCGGGGGAGGTCGTCATCGGCGCCGACAGCCACACGTGCACCTACGGCGCGCTGGGGGCCTTCGCCACGGGCGTGGGCAGCACCGACCTGGCGGCGGCTATGCTGACCGGCGAGGCCTGGTTCAAGGTCCCGGAGTCGATGAAGTTCGTCCTGACCGGCGCGCTCAAACCCTGGGTGTCGGGAAAGGACCTGATCCTCCACATCATCGGGCGGATCGGCGTGGACGGCGCCCGCTACCGGGCGATGGAGTTCTCGGGCGAGACCTTGGGCGCGCTCACGATGGCCGACCGCCTCACCATGGCCAACATGGCCATCGAGGCCGGGGCGAAAAACGGGATCTTCCCCGTGGACGACACCACCCGGGCTTACGTGGCGGCGCGGAGCGACCGGCGCTATGTCGCCGACACCTCAGACCCCGACGCCGCCTACCGCGACGTCCTGGAGATCGACTGCAGCGCCATCGAGCCCCAGGTCGCCTTTCCCCACCTGCCCTCGAACGTCCGCGGCATCGGCGAGGTCGGAGACGTGCGCATCGACCAGGCGGTGATCGGCTCGTGCACGAACGGGCGGATCGAGGACCTCCGGGTCGGCGCCCGCGTTCTGCGGGGGCGGAAGGCCGCCCGCGACGTGCGCCTCCTCGTTCTGCCCGCGACGCCGTCCGTCTACCGGGCGGCCCTCGAGGAGGGGCTGATCGCCGTGTTTCTCGACGCCGGGGCCGTCATCGGACCGCCCACGTGCGGCCCCTGCCTGGGCGGGCACATGGGCATCCTCGCCGCCGGCGAGCGGGCCGTCGCCACGACGAACCGCAACTTCGTCGGCCGGATGGGCCACCGCGAGAGCGAGGTCTATCTGGCAAACCCGGCCGTCGCCGCCGCCTCGGCCGTCCTGGGCCGGCTCGCCGGACCGGACGACCTGCCGTGAGACCCAGCCCCCGCCGGCCCCGCGGCGCCCCGGGGCGCGGCCGGACGCGGCAGGCAGATTTCAGGAGATGAACCCCATGAAGACCCTCCAAGGCCGGATCTGGACATTCGGCGACAATATCGATACGGACGCCATCATCCCGGCGCGCTACCTCAACACCTCAGACCCGGCCAGCCTCGCGGCGCACTGCATGGAGGACGCCGATCCGGACTTCATGAAAAAAATGAAACCGGGAGACATCCTCGTGGCGGGGGAAAATTTCGGCTGCGGCTCCTCCCGGGAGCACGCCCCCATCGCGCTCAAGGCGGCGGGCATCGCCTGCGTCGTCGCGAAGAGTTTTGCACGCATTTTCTACCGGAACGCCTTCAACATGGGCCTGCCGATCTTCGAATCGGGCGAACTGCACGACCGGGTGACCGACGGGGACGAGATCGAGGTGGACGCGGACGCGGGCCGCATCCGGACCGTCCGGGGCGGCGGCGTCCTGGCGATCGAGCCGATCCCGCCCTTCATGCAGCAGCTCCTCACGGACGGGGGCCTGATGGGCCATCTCGCCCGGAAGGCGGCGGGGCGGGCGGAGAGGAGTCCCGCATGACGGACCGACGCTTTCGCATCGCCGTTTTTCCCGGCGACGGCATCGGACCGGAGGTGATCCGGCAGGCCGTCCGCGTGCTGGAGATCGTCGCCCGCCGCACGGGCACGGCCCTGGACCTGACCGAGGGTCCGATCGGCGGCGCGGCGTATGACCGCTGCGGCACGCCGCTCCCCCCGGAGAGCCTCGAACAGGCGCTGGCGAGTGACGCCGTGCTCCTGGGCGCCGTGGGCGGGCCGTCCTGGGAGGCCCTTCCCTACGACGTCCGTCCGGAGCGGGCCCTCCTCGGCCTAAGGGAGCGGCTGGGACTCTTCGCGAACCTGCGTCCGGTTGTCGCCTTCGACGACCTGATCGACGCCTCGCCCCTGAAACCCGGGATCGTGCGCGGGACCGACATCCTGATCCTCCGGGAACTGACCGGCGACGTCTACTTCGGACGGCCGCGGGGCATCCGGGTCGAGGACGGCCGGCGCGTCGGCGTCAACACGATGATCTATGCGGAGGAGGAGATCCGGCGCATTGCGCTGAAGGCCTTCGAGACCGCCCGCGGACGGCGGAAGGACGTGGTCTCGGTGGACAAGGCCAACGTCCTGGAGTCGACGGAACTCTGGCGGGACGTCGTCACGGAGGTCGGCCGGGGCTACCCGGACGTCGCCCTCCGGCACCTGTACGTCGACAACTGCGCGATGCAGCTCATCCTGAACCCCGCCCAGTTCGACGTGATCGTCACGACGAACCTCTTCGGAGACATCCTGAGCGACGAGGCCGCCATGCTGACCGGTTCCATCGGCCTGCTCCCCTCGGCGAGCCTGGGGGACAGGCATGCCCTCTACGAACCGATCCACGGTTCGGCGCCCGACATCGCTGGGCAGGACCTGGCCAATCCCCTGGCCGCGATCCTCTCCGTCGCGATGATGCTGAAGCATTCCCTCGCGATGCCGGCGGAGGCCCGGCTTGTCGAAGCCGCGGTCGGTGAAGTTCTCCACCGGGGCTGGCGCACCCGCGACATCCATCGGGACGGCGCCACCCGGGTCGGCACGGCCGGGATGGGCGAGGAGGTCTGCCGGACCCTGGAAGGGCTGCTCACGGCCGTGAATGGACCCGAAGGGCGGGATGACGCGGGGAGGGGCGATTCGAGACCGTCATGACGCCCCCCCTCCCGGACAGGATCCCCACGCGGGAAGAGTGCGACGCGCTCATGGCGCGGTATGCCATGCTGCCGAACATCGCAGCGCACTCCCGCCAGGTCATGCGCGTTTCCCTGGCGATCGCGGACCACCTGCAAAACGGCGTGTCCGTGAACCGGGACCTCGTGGTGGCGGCCGCCCTCCTGCACGACATCACGAAGACCCGGTCGCTCGAAACCCATGAGCGCCACGATGCCTCCGGCGGCGCGCTGCTGCGGGAGCTGGGATTTGCCCGCACGGCGGAGATCGTGGAACAGCATGTCCTCCTCCGGGATGTGGATCTGGACGGCGGGCTGGAGGAGCGGGAGATCGTGTGCTACGCCGACAAACGGGTGCGGCACGACACCGTCGTGACCCTCGAGGAACGGATTCAGGACCTGATCGCGCGCTACGGCGACTCGGAGGAGATCCGCCGGCTGATCCGCGTCAACAGCAGCCAGGTCTTCGCCCTCGAGCGCAAGATCGCCGGCTTCATGACGGTCGGAATCGAGGAGGCCATCCGCAGCCAGGAGGACGCCGGCTAGGGATGCGGACCCTCGCACCGGGCGCCGCGACCGAAAAAATTGATTTTTTTCGAGGATGGACTATACTGCCTCGAAGAGAAATGCAAACAGGCGGGGACGCGCACCCGCCGGGTGCTCCCGCCGGGATGCCGCCGCACCCCCGAACCTGCAAGCCAGCCCTCATCGTCTCAAGGAGGCCGTCATGTCTTTAGCGGATCGCAACAATCCCTACAATTTCGATGCATTTTTGGCCTGGCGTCAGGCGGTGGACTACTACGCCGCCGACGCCTTTATCCAGAAGGTCGTCCGCCATTTTACGGGAAGCGAAGCGGACAAGGTCGACGCGACAGCCCGCGCGGTCTCGCGGAAGGCCTCCTACCGCTGGCGGGACCTGGCCGAGCGGATTGCCCTGCCGGAGAACCGCCCGTTCATGATGCACTACGACGGCCACCACCGCCGGATCGACCGCATCTGCCGCCCCGGGGAGACCGAGACCCTGGAGCGGGAGGTCTTCGCGGAGGCCTTCTTCTCGGACAAGACCTCGCCTTGGGAGAAGCTCGTCAAGATGTACCTGATCTACCAGAACGGCGAGGCCTGCGTCGCCTGCCCGATCACCTGCACGGAAGGCCTCGTCATGCTCCTCGAGAAGTTCGCCGACACCCCCGAAACGAAGACCATCCTCGCGCACTGCAAGGAGGGCGATGCGGACGGCTGCGCCATCGGCGCGCAGTACCTGTCAGAGATCCAGGGCGGCTCGGACGTTCCGTCCAATCTCCTCGAGGCCGTCGAGGAGGACGGCGTCTGGCGGCTGTACGGGACGAAGTTCTTCTGCTCCGCCACCCACGCCGACTACGCCGTCGTCACCGCCAAGCCGAAAGGCTCGGAGAAGGTCGGCCTGTTCGTCATCCCCTCCTGGCTGCCGGGGAACAAGGCGAAGGAGATCCGCAACGGCTACACCATCGACCGGATCAAGTGGAAGATCGGGACGAGCGAGCTGACCACGGGCGAGCTGACTTTCGACGGCGCCGTGGCCTATCCCGTGGGGCCGCTGGACAAGGGGGTCGCGAACGTCGTCGGGATCGTCCTGACCTATTCGCGCCTCACCGTGGGGCTCTCCGCGGCCGCCTTCATGACCCGGGCAGTCCGCGAGGCCAAGCAGTACGCGGAGTTCCGCGACGCCTTCGGGGTCACGATCGGCCGCTTCCCGATGGTGGCCGGCCAGCTCGCCGCCATCGACCATGCGGCAAAGCGGACGACGGCCGGGGCCTTCAAGCTCTACCGGGACTTCCTCACGCTCGAGGGGGGCCTGAAGGGCGGACTCGACACCGGCGAGACGGAGGCGGCCTGGCGGAAGCGCTTCGTCATCCGGGAACTCATCATGCTCCAGAAGCTGGCCGCGTCGTGGGACTGCACGGACGTGATCCGCGCGGCCATGTCCATCTTCGGCGGCCACGGCGTCATGGAGGACTTCTCCTGCCTCCCCCGCCTCTACCGGGATTCGGCCGTCAACGAGCTCTGGGAGGGGCCGCGCAACGTCCTGCTCACCCAGATCTTTCGGGACCTCCAGCGGGTGAAGGACCGGTACGCGCCGGCGGCCTTCGTCCGGGACCTCCTGGCCGGGCTGGAGGAGGCCGTCGTCGCGCCGCTCGCCGCGGAGGCCGGGGCGCTCCTCGCGCATCCGCACCTGTTCGGGATGGACACGGCCACCCTGGACGTCTGCCGACGCTGGGACGCCTTCTGCCACACCCTGACCCACGCCTACCAGGACCTCGCGTTCAAGGACGTGGAGGGATAGGAACCGGCCCGATGGCCCCCGTGACCGTTTTCCCGAGGATCGCGATCGCGCCGCCCCGGACGGCGATCTACCGGCGCCTCGGCTTCCGGTCGGCCTCCACCCGGCTGTCGGAGGGGCAGCGCCGGGAGACGGAGGCGGCGATCGACGCGGCCGCCGACCTGATCCGCCTCGCGGGGGCGTCGCGCCGCCTGGCCGTGGTCGAACGGGGGCCCGACCGGATCGTGCTGGACGGCGGGGCGGTGCTGGCGAGCCGCCGGCTGGCCGACTTCCTGGGCGCAAGCCGGGAGGTCCTGCTGATGGGGGCGACGGCCGGGGAGGCGATCATGGCGGCGATCCGCGCGGACATGGCCGAGGGGCGCGCCACCCGCGGCGTCGTCCTGGACGCGACGGCGAGCGAAATGACGGACGCCGCCCTGGACTGGATCGCGGCCGTCGAAAACCGCGCCCTGCGCCGGGAGGGACGCGCCCTCCTGACGGCGCGGTATTCGGCCGGCTACGGCGACCTCGACCTCGAACACCAGACGGTCTTTCACCGCCTCCTCGAACTGGACCGGCTGGGGGTCTCCCTCACACCGAGCCGGATCCTCCTCCCCGAGAAATCCGTCACGGCGATCACCGGCCTGCGGGAGATCGCCGTCGAAACGCCCCGCGACGCGGCAACCCGAAACGAGCCGGTTTGAGGGGTATGGGCCGATCCGCGTCGGATCATAGGGAGACAACGATCCTGTGAATCGTGTTTGAACGTTTCTTCCCATCATCTCGCTTTTTGCTATTTTCATCAGAATGCACTCTTTTTAACAGCATTCATGAGAGGCGATATCTATCTGTCAGACAAATTTCATAGGTTATGCCAACTTGGCTCAAGCGGCACATTTCCACAAAATCCCAGTAGTGTCAAAAGCGAATTTAGCCTGATATTTAAACACGTTATTCTTTGCATTCTATTCAATTAAGCGTAATATGATCGCCGAAAATCGAAAATACCACGCAGGCATATTCATTGTTGGGCCACACAGACGGAAATGACCCAGATCATCCGCGACTATAGACTGTTACTGGAACAGGCCATTTTAGAGGCCAGGAATGCTGGGCTTGGTGAAGAAGCCGAGCAGTTGCAGAGCGCCGTATCGGCCGCGTTCACCACGTCTTCAGAGCTTATTTCTGAACAGGGTGAAGCCATCCTGCGCTTTGTCAAAGCCACGCGCGGACGATTACCGGTCGGGGTAAAAGTCAAGCTTGGTGCGTGCCTGGCAGAGATCGGCAGGACGTGGTCCCCATATCGCCGATTCCTGGTCTGGGTGTACAGGAAATGGGTCTTATAAGGGAGGATGTTGATGTCCATGCTTAACGCGTCAATCTCATGCCCAAAATGCCGGAACACGTTGTCGATCCCCCTGGCTCAAATGGCACCCGGAAATCGCTATCCTTGTAAAAATTGCGGCGAGGTTATGACGTTCGCCGGGCAGGACGCCAGCAAGATCGAGGAGATTGTCAACCAGTTGGGCACCCAATTTTCAGGCGTCTCGGTGAAGGTGAAAATAGAGAAGAAGCGGCCGTGGTGGAAATTCTGGAGGGCATAAGGGCCTGACCGGGTCATGCACCAGATCGCCGCAACAGCTCGGCTCCTGGCGATGCCGGGCTTTACAAGCTTTCAATCCGTAATATTTTGCCAAAATGGCGTGTCGTCCTTCACCCTGTGAAGGTGTAGCAAGTCAAAATCATTGGGGGTTCAGCCGCCATATCCATTCAAAGAATGAGGCACCTTCAAGTTGTCACCGGGAAGGACCTTTGCCCAATGCCATATCGTCATGCCAGCAATACAGCCTACGGAACATTATTCATGCGGGGGGTGCATCAGCTGCTGGACGATAAGCCTTTGATTCTGGATGATCCCGTTGCCCTTACACTGCTGGGAGAGGACACCGTCCGTCAGATCAAAAACACCCGTGATCATCATCAGGCATTGGAAGCACGCGCATTGCGCACGCACGTTGTTGTACGTTCGCGTTTTACCGAAGACCGCCTGGCGGAAGCGGTCGGCCGGGGGATCAGGCAATATGTGATCCTGGGAGCGGGATTCGACACCTTCGCTTATAGACAACCCGTCTGGGCAAAAGAGCTAAAAATATTTGAAGTCGATCAGCCGGAAACCCAGGCTCTAAAAAGGTTGCAGTTGAAGCGGGCAGGCATTTCACCCCCGCCAAATCTTAGCTTTGTCAGTATCGACTTTGAGCATGAATCCTTAGGCGAGGGACTCCAGCGCAATCGCGTATCGTTTGCGGAACCGTCTTTCTTTTCCTGGCTGGGCGTTACCATGTATCTTAAAGAAAATGCCATTGATGCCGTGCTGCGAACCATCGCTCAATTTCCGAAAGAAAGCGAAGTCGTATTCACTTTCGCCAAGCCGCCGGATACCTTATCCGCCCATGAAAGAAGCATTCATGCCTCTTTATCCAAGATTGTCACCGGTGCTGGAGAACCATTTGTCAGTTTTTTTACCCACGCAACAATCGAAATAAAACTGCGCCAGGCAGGTTATAAGCACATTGCGTTTCTCTCCAAGGAAGAAGCAGAAGAACGATACTTCTGTCAACGTTCATCGGATCTGTACATCCCCAGGCGTTCTACCATTGCCTGTGCATCGCTTTGATAATATCGTCAAGGCGTTTCAAAATCAGGGGCGGGCGACGCCATCCTCGTCGGAGGGGCGCACCCATCGCGCCCGGCGATCTTACCCTGCGTCCTTTCCCTGCTCGGCGAGTGCCTCCAGACGGTCGCGGTCGAGCAGCCGGAGACGGGGGCCGTCCTCCTCCACCAGTCCCTTGCGCTTCAGGGTTCCCAACGCGCGGGACAGCGATTCCGGCCCCGTGCCCAGGAGGTTGGCGAGCCGCGCCTTGGAGAGGTTCAGCGCAACGACGTCCCGGTCCCCCTGCTCCCGGGAAAGGTGAAGCAGGTGGGCGGCCAGACGCCCCGGGATTTCCCGGAGCGACAGGTTCTCGACCTGGAGGGTGAACTCCCGGAGACGCATCGCGAGCAGGGCCAGCAGGTTCATCGTCAAGGACGGTTTGCCGGTGATCATCCGGACAAACCGTTGCCGTTCGAAGAACAGCAGGTGGCTCCGGGCGATCGCCCGGGCGTTGGCCGGGAACGATTTTCCGGAAAAGACGGGAACGGCGCCTAAGGTCTCGCCCTCCTTCACGATATGGAGGATCTGCTCTTTCCCGTCGGGGGAGAGCTTGTACACGTTGACACTTCCCGAGGCGACGAGGTAAAATCCTATTCCCTCGTCTCCGTCGGCAAAGATGACCTCCCCCTGCTCGTAACGCCTGTCGACCGCGATCTTCTCGACCTCGGCGAGGTGCTCCTCGGGCAGCCCCCCGAACAGTTGGCTCTTCGTCAGGATGTCGCGTGTGTTTCGCATGGATGACGCCCTTTGAGGCGGAACTATATCGGCTTCTTGACATAAGTCAAGGACGCGCGTGGACGGTTCAAGTTATATGAACGCAAAAACATCGATTCGGAGAAAGGGGGTTTCACATGTTCTGCTTTCAGTGTCAGGAAACCGTGAAGAATGAAGGCTGCGGCGTCCGGGGGGTGTGCGGGAAGACGGAGGAAACCGCGAATCTGCAGGATTTGCTGATCCATGTCCTGAAAGGGATCGCCCTCTATGCCGAGAAGGCCGGACAGAAGGGTTTGCTGGACCGCCGCTACGGGCGCTTTGTCACGGAGGCGCTATTCGCGACGATCACCAACGTGAACTTCGACAACGACCGGATCACGGCGCTCATCCGCGAGGCGCTCGCCGTGCGGGACGCGCTGAAGGAGAGCTGCCGGGCGGACGCGCAGGACGTCCGGCACGATGCGGCCGTGTGGTTTTCCGACGATGCCGGTGAATTCGCGAAGAAGGCCGCCGAGGTCGGCATCCTGTCCATGGACGATGCGGACGTCCGTTCGCTCAGCATGCTTCTGATCTACGGCCTCAAGGGCATCTCCGCCTACGCGGAGCACGCCGCCGTGCTGGGCTTCGAGGACGAAACGATTGACCGCTTTCTCATGGAGGCGCTGGCGTCGACGACCCGGGATCTTAGCGTCGAGGACCGGGTCGCCCTGGTCATGCGCGCCGGGGAATGCGCCGTCCGCGTCATGGCGCTTCTGGACAAGGCGAACACGACCACCTACGGGAACCCCGAGATGTCCCGGGTCCGGATCGGTGTCCGGGGCAACCCGGGCATCCTGATTTCCGGCCACGACCTGAAGGACCTGGAGGAGCTCCTGAAACAGACGGAGGGGACCGGCGTGGACGTCTACACGCACGGCGAGATGCTGCCGGCGAACAGCTATCCGGCGTTCAAAACCTACGCCCACTTCGCGGGCAATTACGGTAACGCCTGGTGGCGGCAGGCGGAGGAATTCGCGTCCTTCAACGGCCCGATCCTGATGACGACCAACTGCCTCATCCCGGTCAAGGAGGCCTACCAGAACCGGATCTTCACCACGGGCGTCGTGGGCTACCCCGGGCTGAAACACATCTCCGACCGGCCCCGGGGCGGGAGGAAGGATTTCTCGGAAATCATCGCGCTGGCCAAGACGTGCGCGCCGCCGACGGAGATCGAGACCGGCGAACTGGTGACGGGCTTCGGCCATCATCAGGTGCTGGCCCTGGCCGACCGGGTGGTGGACGCGGTGAAGTCGGGCGCCATCAAGCGCTTCATCGTCATGGCCGGCTGCGACGGCCGCCACAAGACGCGCGGCTACTACACCGACGTCGCCCGCGCGCTTCCCCCGGACACGGTCATCCTGACGGCGGGCTGCGCCAAGTACCGCTACAACAAGCTGGCCCTGGGCGACATCGGCGGAATCCCCCGGGTGCTGGACGCCGGGCAGTGCAACGATTGCTACTCGCTGGCCGTGATCGCGCTGAAATTGAAGGAGGCCTTCGGGCTGAACGACATCAACGAACTGCCGATCTCCTTCGACATCGCCTGGTACGAGCAGAAGGCGGTGGCGGTGCTGCTGGCGCTGCTTCATCTGGGCGTGAAGGGCATCCGCCTCGGCCCGACGCTGCCGGCGTTCGTATCGCCGAACGTCCTCAAGGTCCTGGTGGAAAATTTCAACATCCGGCCGATCACGGACGTGGGGACGGACGTCGAGGCGATGATGCAGGGGCGGTGATTTCCGGAGGAGGCGTCATGAACAGGATTATGCGCAAGATTATCGAGATCGACGAGGCGCTCTGCGACGGGTGTGGTCAATGCGTGACGGGGTGCACCGAAGGCGCCCTGCAAATCGTCGACGGCAAGGCCCGGGTGGTTTCGGAGACGTTCTGCGACGGCCTGGGCGCCTGCATCGGGGAGTGCCCCACCGGGGCGCTCCGCATCGTCGAGCGCGAGGCGCCCCCCTTTGACGAGGCGGCCGCCCAGCACCACCTCGCGGAGCGGGAAAATAACATGCTGCCGTGCGGATGCCCCTCGACGCACGTCCAGCTCTTCGCATCGCCCGCCGCCTGCGAGGCGGCCAACCGGCCCGCGCAGATCGGGCGGGGGCCGGAGGAGGAATCGGCGCTGACGCACTGGCCGATCCAGATTCGGCTGATTCCCGCGAACGCCCCCTTCCTGAAGGGGGCCGACCTCCTGGTCCTCGCGGACTGCACGGCCGTAGCCTTTCCCGCCCTGCACCGGGATTGGCTGAAGGGGAAGACGGTGATGATGGGCTGTCCGAAGTTCGACGACGCCGAGGCGTACGTGGAAAAGTTCGCCGAGATCTTCAAAACCGCCGGCGTCCGGAGCGTCACCACGGCCGTCATGGAGGTGCCCTGCTGCGCGGGGCTGCCCGCAATCGTCCGGAAGGGGATGGAACGGGCGGGCGTGACGATCCCCCTGAACGAGATCGTGCTGGGGGTCAGGGGAAAGGTCCTGGCGCGCCGGTAGACTGCGTGGAGCGGGGCGGTCGGCGGCGTTCTGTCGAACCCGGTTGCATTCAAAGGTGCGAGCCCCATAACCCCTCGGGGTTGTGGGGCTTTTTTCTTTCTGCGGCCCGGGCGGCCGGACCGGTGCGGAAGATGAGGATTGACAAGGCCGGTCGATCCGGTTATGAGACGCTGTCGGGAAAGGATTCCTCCATCCGTGGAATATAACCGTGTTTTCAATGAAATACCGATCGCGGCCGAGGCAAGCCCTCCCGGGGGAGGTCGCCATGTCTAGGCGCAGGACCTTTCGCGGCCTCTGGCGGGACGGCCTCGTCCTCCTCGACGGGGGCACGGGGACGGAACTCCAGCGTGTCGGCATGCCCGCCGGGGTCTCTCCGGAGGCGTGGTGCCTCGCGCATCCTGACACCCTGAGCGGGATTCACCGCGCCTACCTCGACGCCGGCGCGGCGATCCTCTACACCTGCACCTTCGGCGGCAGTCGTCCGAAGCTCGCCCCGTACGGGCACACCGACGTCCACGCGATCAACCGGGACCTCGCCCGACTGGCCCGGCGGGTTGCGGGAAGGCGGGCGCTCGTCGCCGGGGACATTGGTGCGACGGGCCGTTTCGTGGAGCCCTTCGGCGACCTGCCTTTCGACGAGGCGGTGGCCATCTTCAGGGAACAGGCGGCGGGGCTTCTGGAGGGCGGCGTCGACCTCTTCGTCATCGAGACGATGCTCGACATCCAGGAGGCCCGGGCGGCGCTCATCGCGGTCAAGGAGACCTGCCGGCTTCCGGTTATGGTCACCATGACGTATGAACAGGACGGCCGGACGCTGAACGGCACGGACCCGGTGAGTGCCCTGATCACGCTGCAGGCCCTGGGCGCGGACGCCGTGGGGTGCAACTGTTCGACGGGGCCGGAAGCGATGGTCCCCCTGATCGCCGCCATGAAGCCCTACGCGACCGTCCCGCTCATGGCCAAACCGAACGCCGGGATACCGCGGCTCGTCGGCGACCGCACGCTTTTCGATATGGCGCCGGAGGCCTTCGGCGCGGCCGCGCGGGAACTCGCCGCCGCCGGAGCGAACCTCATCGGCGGCTGCTGCGGGACCACCGCGGCCCACATCGCCGCCCTGCGCACCGCCTTGGCGGGAGAGGCGCCGCAACCGCCCCGGCGCGGGGCGCTCGCCGCCGTCAGCTCCGCCCGCGCCCACCGGATCTTCGCCCCCGGCGATCCCCTCGTCGTCATCGGGGAACGCCTGAACCCCACCGGCAAGAAGGCCCTCCAGCAGGAGCTGCGCGAGGGCAAGCTGGCCCTCGTCCGCCGGATGGCCCGGGAGCAGGAGGAGCGCGGCGCGGACCTCCTCGACGTGAACGTGGGCGTGCCCGGCATCGACGAGGTCAAAACCATCCGCGCGGTCGTCCGGCTCCTGGCCGCCGCAACGCCTCTGCCCCTCTGCCTCGATTCCGCCCGGGTTGACACGCTCGCCGCGGCGCTCCGGCTCTACCCCGGCCGCGCCCTGATCAACTCCATCTCGGGCGAGAAGGAGAAGATGGCCGAACTCCTGCCGCTCGCGGCCCGCTACGGGGCGATGTTCATCCTCCTGCCGCTCGCCGGCGGCGAGGTCCCCGCCACGGCGGAAAAACGCATGCAAATCGTGCGCGACGTCTACCGGGCGGCACGGCGCCACGGGTTCACCAAGGAGGACATCGTCGTGGACAGCCTCGTCATGACCGTCGCCTCCAACCCACGGGCCGCCGCCGAGACCCTGAAGACCGTCGCCTGGAGCGCGGAGCGGTTCGGCGCCCGGACGGTGCTCGGCCTGTCGAATGTCTCCTTCGGGATGCCCGAACGGGACCGGCTGAACAGCGCCTTTCTGACCATGGCCCAGGCGGCCGGCCTGACGATGGCCATCGCGAACCCGTCGAGCGACGCCCTGGCCGATGCGCGGCGGTCGGGCGACGTCCTGCTGGGCCGGGACCGGGACGCGGCAGCCTACATCGCCCATGCGACCCAGAGCGCGCCGGGTGCGGAGCCTGTTCCTCCGGCGGCCGACCCAGGGTCTCCGGAGGAACGGGTGCGGGAGGCCATTCTCGACGGCAACCGGGAGGAGATCGTCGCGCGGGTCGACGCGGTCCTGGCCGCCGGGACGCCCGCCGACCGCCTGGTCGACGACTGCCTGATCCCGGCGATCGTCGAGGTCGGCGACCGGTACGACCGGAAGACCTATTTCCTCCCGCAACTCATCGCCGCGGCCGAGGCCATGAAGGCGGCGCTCGCGCGCCTCGAACCCCTCCTCAGGCGGGAAGGAGCCGCCCGCGCCCACCGGGGGACGGTCCTGATGGCCACCGTCGCCGGCGACATTCACGACATCGGGAAGAACATCGTCGTCCTGATGCTGCGCAACCACGGCTTCGACGTCGTGGATCTCGGCAAGGACGTGACGGCGGAGGCGATCGTCGCCGCCGCGCGGGAGCACCGGCCGGAGATGATCGGGCTGTCGGCCCTGATGACGACGACCATGGTCCGGATGAAGGACGTGATTGACTGGGCCGCGGACGCCGGGTTGACGGCGAAGTTTATGGTGGGGGGCGCCGTCGTAACGGCCGGGTTCGCCGCCTCGATCGGCGCCGCCTACGCCCGGGACGGCGTGGAGGCCGTCCGCGTGGCAACGGCCCTCGTCGAAGCGGTGCGGTCCGACCAGCCCGTTATGTGACTCCCCAAAGGTCGCGCGGATCTCACCCTTTAAATTTTTCGGGACGCTCAGGCATGGAGAAGAAAAAACAGCAGACCCGTTCACGCATCCTCGATGCCGCCGAGGCCCTCATCCTGGAGAGCAGCATCGAGGAGGTGACGATTGCGAAGATCGCGGAGCGGGCCCAGGTAGCCGATTCCCTCGCCTACAAGTACTTCAAGGGCAAGAACGACATCATTTTTTCCGTGGTCGCCGAGCGAACCCGCGAGGAAACCGCCCTTTTGCGCGAGCATCTCCAGGGCATCATCGACCCGAAATCCCGGTTGAGCAAGATGATCTGGCACATGCTGAAATACAACGATTCGCATTCCAATCACGTGACGAATCTCCTCTTCCGGTGCCGGTCCAACAAGGACTTTTACCGATCCGAAGCGTATCGTCTGATGAAGGAATACGAAGCCATCCTCCTCAACATCCTCGAGGAGGGCGCCCGGGAGGGTGTGTTCCGGAGCGACATCGACATGAAGCTGATGAAGCACATCATCTTCGGAACGATCGACATCGAGGCCCTCAGCAGCATCGTCACCGGCGAAATCGAGAAGAGCTGCACGGATCTCGACGACATCATGGCCCTGCTCATCCCCATGCTGACAACGAAGGGCAAGCCCGCCGTGACGAACCGGCAGCAGGCGATCCTGCTCGCGGCGGAGAAGACCTTCGCCCGGCAGGGCTATGCCGACGCCAAGATCGCGGCCATCGCCGAGGAGGCCCAGGTGGCCGAAGGCACGATTTACGAATACTTTGCCGGCAAGGAAGACCTGCTGTTCGCCCTGTCCGGCAGGAACCTGAACGCCTATCTGGAAAGGGTTTCCAACATCTTCAACCCGCAGGCCGGCCCCTCCCCGCCGGAAAAATTATGGCGGCTGATGCGTTCCTTCGGTCTGAGCTTCCTGTCCATTCGGGACTTCATGACGGTCTACTTCATGTATACCCTGTTCAACCGCCGGTACTACCAGACCACCATCCAGCCGAAACAGAATGAATTCGCCCGGATGATGGGCCAGGTCATCGAGGAGGGCAAACAGGAAGGCACGTTTCGCGCGGACGTGAATCCGCGCGTCTTCTGGTATATGTTTCTGGGGTCCTACACCCACCTCGCCCTCCGCTGGATCATCATCGACCACAAGGAATTCGACAAGTACACGGAGGTCCGTCACCTGATGACCCTGATGATGACGGCCGCCCTCCGGGAACCCCCCAACGTGGAATATCTGGTGCGAATCGAGTTCTGATTCCGCCCGCCTCCGGCCCCGACCGGGAGGACGTCCCACCGGCATCGCGACGCCCCGTCTCAGCGCGTGATATGACCGTCGGCCGTCGTTCCGGCTTCTGGCCCATTCCGTCGGACCCAAAGCACCGATCTCTTTCTTCAGAACCTGCTCCATGAGCTTCATTGTGTATTATCACCTACGGTATTTTCATATACAATATCATTTCCATTTGACACCTAATCTATCTTATGCCAGGATTTTCTCAATCAGAAATCAAGAATGTGGGTCATAGAAAGCCGCCGTTGGACGGCCTACACCATGTTGGGCACACCAAGGAGGAACCATGAGCATGGGAAATAAAGGTTGGCCAAGAAATCAAAGTACTGGACCAAATGGTGGACTATCTGCCGGACCGGGCGGTGGTATGTCTACAGGTCCAAATGGTGGCGCATCAACTGGGCCAGGTGGTGGAATGTCAACAGGGCCTGGCGGTGGTCTTTCAACTGGACCAGGGGGGGGGATTATCGACTGGACCAGAAGGAGGTTTATCAACTGGACCGGGTGGGGGCTTATCTACAGGTCCAGGTGGGGGACTGTCCACTGGACCGGGGGGGGGCCTTTCGACCGGTCCCGGCGGTGGTATGTCCACTGGGCTGACACCCTACTACAGTAACATCCCCCCATGGCCTGTTTTTGTAAAAGAACTTGAAAAACGGGGGATGCACCAGTACGCCGAACTTATCCGTCAATATCTCCCAAATGTTTAATATGCAGAATAAATCGCATTTCATAATGTCGCTTCGCACAGCTTCTTGGGATTATCGGTGGGCAGGAACGAAAATATGAATTTTACACATTACGACCTTGGTCAAAAAAGGGGAGGAGAAATCATTGAGGTGACATTACAGGGAAGTGCGGCCAACGTCCGACTAATGGATTCTTCTAATTTCAATAGTTACCGAAACGGGCGGAGTCACAGATATCAAGGAGGGCTTGTTAAGAGATCGCCTTATCGACTTCAAGTGCCCAGGTCAGGGCATTGGCATGTCACCATTGACATGGCAGGGCTTAGAGGCACAGTCCGTTCTTCTATTCGTCAATTGCCGGGGGCATTGCCGACAGCACAAGAAGCTCCCCTATCATCAGTTCCTTCTCTCGTCCGAGGGAGAGAACCAGATTTTCACACCGAAGATGATCGTGAATTTGATGTTTTCATCTCGCATGCATCCGAAGACAAGGATGAAGTCGTTCGCCCACTGGCCCATTCCCTTAAACAAGGAGGTCTAAAAGTTTGGTATGATGAATTTGAACTCAAGATAGGAGATAGCCTTAGGAGAAAGATAGACAGCGGTCTTGCAAAAAGCCGTTTTGGTATTGTTGTTTTTTCTAAGGCTTTTCTTACAAAAGGATGGACCAACTATGAACTGGATGGTTTGGTAACGAAAACCGTAAGCGGGGAGCAGGTCTTGCTTCCCATTTGGCATAATGTAACAAAAAAAGAGATTATTGATTATAGTCCTTCTTTGGCTGACAAAGTTGCGAGAAACACTTCCACTCATACAGTGGAAGAAATCGCTGAAGAAATAGTTATGCTTATCAATGGGGATTAAACTAATCTCATAAAACCAAATTGCCCAACAAGGCGCTTTCAGTCGGACGCTCAAACAGCTGCGCGCCGCTGAAGCGCAACGTTAGGGCAAGAGAAAAAGATACCGCAAGACAAAACCATACAGGAAAGGTCGGATCAGATGGCACAACCACGGGCGTTTATCAGTTTCGAAATGGAAGATAAATGGGCACGCGACTTCCTTGTTCAGCAGGCGAAGGACCGGAAGAACGATATTGCGTTCTACGATTATTCAGTGAAAGACCCCTTCGACTCCAAATGGAAGACGGAGTGCAGGAAGCGGATCGCGATGACGAAAGGCACCATCGTCTTGGTCGGCGAAACCACATGGAAATCTGAGGCCGTCCTGTGGGAGATCGCTGAGACAATTAGTCAAGACCACTATATCTTTGGAATCCAGATCAACAGGGACAAGACCCACACAATCCCCAAGGGCTTGCCCAGCCGGAACGTGATACGCTGGGATTTCGAGCAGATCGTAAAGTGGTTGAAAACATGGGTATGATCAGTCATGTATCTTGACGACATTGCTTCACGAATCCGGTCACACATCCCAGATGACCAGATGCCAGATGAGAACGCAGAGGAGCTGTTGCGCCTTTATGCAGTTCTTCTTCGCGCGAAGGGCACGGGCATTACGGAAAGCGATATCCATGACGCTTGGTCGGCGTGGATGTCCACACGTGACGAGTCTCATAAGGCTCTTGTCAATTATGAAGATCTCCCACCCGAAGTTCGCGACGCGGATAGTGTCTTCGCGAGTGCTGTCCGGAAAGCGGCTCAGGAGTTGGGACAAAGCAACGTGCTCCTCCCTGAGTTTGAAAGAATACTTTTCCCGTCGGGTCCCCCTGCCGATGTTGAATCCACCCAACAGGCGCTGGATCTCTACAAAATCATGGTATCGAGTTCCGAGAGCTTGGTGAGCCGTCGTCAGGCGGTCAACACGTTCTTTTTGACAATGAACGGTGCGCTTCTGACCGCCTTCGGAATTATTGTCAAGAGTTCTGGCGCAGATCAGCTAAGTGCTCTCGGTATCTTTGTCTTGGCTGTCGCCGGAGCGATTCTCTGTGGGGCGTGGCGAAGTCTTATCACGTCATTCGGGCAATTGAATCGGGGCAAGTTCCAGGTGATCAACACGATCGAACGATACTTGAAGACAGCAATATACAAAGCCGAGTGGGAAGCTCTCGGTCGCGGCGAGAACCCTAAGATATATAGATCTTTCACATCACGAGAGATATGGGTTCCGAATGCGCTTCTTGCGTTGCACGTTTTGGCAGCCATAGCCGCGCTTCTTGTGGCAATGGGATATGTCACCTGTGGAGCGGGAGGAGCTACGCCCTAACAACATCTTGGACACGTACGCAAGTAAGCCGCGCTGCTTCGATCTGCGGCTCCCTTGCGCCGGTCAAGGTGGACGTTAGATGCCAAGACGGAATGAAAAGGTCGGCGCGACGAACCCGAGAAAGAGCAGGCAGAAGGTGAATTACGAGATCAAGAAAGACAGAACGTGGCTTGTCCGCGAAGAAGAACGGGTCTACGAGGCTAGGAGCCAAGGCGTTCTTGGCAGGAAACGCAAGCGGTTCCGATTAATCGATGTGTTCTCCGGCGCGGGAGGGATGACACTCGGATTCTCGAAAATGTTCGGGCACGCATTCGATTCTGTTTGGGCCAACGATTTTGACGATGCCTGTGTGCATACGTATCGCAGGAACTTCGGAGACCACTGTGTATCAGGTGACATCGTGGATATTCTCGACGATCCGAAAACGGAGATTCCATCCGCCGACGTCGTCATTGGCGGGCCACCGTGCCAAGGGTTCAGCCTTCTGAATAAGAACCGCGAGGGCGATCCGCGAAAGCAACTGTGGCGTCCTTTTCTTGATATTGTCGAGCGTTCCGGAGCTCAAATATTCGTCATGGAGAACGTGCCCCAGCTACTGGGTTCTTTCGAGCATGGTGAAATCATGGGCACGGCTGAAGCCTTGGGCTTCAGCTGCTGGGGAGAAGTTCTTTGCGCAGCCGACTACGGTGTTCCGCAGACTCGCCGTCGGGCGATCATCGTCGGGTGCAAGTTTTTCGACCCGTCTCAGGTTTTTCCGCCGCGGAAAACACACTTCGACCCGCGCAAGGGGGGCGCACAAATCTCCTTTTTGCAGGCCGACAGCAAAGGGTATCTGCCTGGCGCCGTGAAGTGGCGCACGGTGTGCGATGCGATTGCGGATCTTCCGCCGCCGAAGGGAACGGAGATTCGTGAAGAGGCCCCACCGCTTGATCTCCACTTCGGACGTTCTCCTACGCCGATGAGCATGGCCCGATACAAGGTGATTCCTGAAGAGGGCATGAACCGTTTCGACCTACAGAAGCGTGCGCCCGATCTGACTCCCGGTTGCTGGATTCGGAAGAAAAGCGGCGGCACGGATCTTTTCGGTCGGCTGTGGTGGGACCGTCCTGCGTTCACGATTCGGACGGAGTTCTTCAAGCCGGAGAAGGGCCGGTATCTGCACCCGAAACAGCACAGACCGATAACGCACCGAGAAGCAGCGCGTTTGCAGTCCTTCCCGGATGAGTTCGTATTCACGGGATCGAAAATCGAGATTGCGCGGCAGATTGGGAACGCCGTGCCGCCGCGCCTAGCGGCACGCGTGGCCGACGTGGTGTATCTGCTCCTGACGATGAACAACCGGTGACATGACCGACATATTCTCCAAAGAGAAGCGAAGCTGGATCATGAGTCGCGTCAAGGGGCGCGACACCAAGCCGGAGATGTTGGTTCGTTCGTTTGTTCATCGGATGGGATTTCGCTTTCGGGTTCATAGGCGTGACCTGCCGGGGAACCCGGATATCGTACTGCCGCGATACGGAAAAGTGATCTTCGTGCACGGATGTTTCTGGCACGGGCACAACCGGTGTCCGCGATCGAAGCGGCCGGCAACGAACAAGAGCTTCTGGAACAAGAAGCTCGATGCGAACATCGAGCGAGATAAGCGCTTCCGAAGGGAGCTACGTCGGATGGGTTGGAAGTTGTTGGTAGTATGGCAATGCGAGACCCACAACCCGGAGAAACTGTTGGGGAAGCTGGAAAGGTTTCTGTATGACGAATGAACGAAAGAAGGTGACGGCTGGCGACCCGGAAGTCGTAAGGCAGAAGGTTGCAAAACTTATCGCGAACTTCGAAGCGGAGCTCCAGTCGGGCGAGCTTCGCCCGAAGGTTCTTGCCCTGATTCCGATCTTCCACGGGCTGCGCGACATTGGCAAGGCACTGATACCGACCGAGTACGCTTCGGCCGCGAGAGACCGGATCCTGTACTACTTCCGGCAGTATCCTGGGACGATTATCAACAGCGACGAGCTGCTTGTCGTCTCGGGGATTCAGGAGTACGCGCGGCGCTTGCGCGAACTGCGTGTGCAGTTCGGTTGGGCAATCGTGAGCGGCGTCACGATCAAGGAAATGCGCGAGGACGAAGCCGATGAAGTACCGGCCGAACTAAAGACCATGAGGCCGAATGAATATGTTCTCTTGAGTGCGGCCGAAGATCGCGACGCGGCGCATCGCTGGCACGTCGCGAACACGATCCGCAAGGAGCGCGGATCTATACGCGGCAAGATTCTGAAGTTTCTTCGGGCAAACGTTGGGCGCGGTGTGACGAACGAGGAGTTGCGCTATGTAGCCGGGGACAAAACGGAGTGGGCACGACGCGTGCGCGAGCTGCGGACGGAGCATGGTTGGCCCATAGCGACAAAGACCACCGGGCGCCCGGATTTGGGCGTCGGGGTCTACGTGTTGCAGGCAGACCGGCAAAGCCCGGAACATGACCGCAGCATTCCGGACGATGTTCGTCGGGAAGTGCTGCGGCGCGACGGGTACAAGTGTCGAATATGCGGTTGGTCACACGAAGAATGGAATCCGTCCGACCCACGACATCTGGAGTTGCATCATATAGAGCATCATGCGAAGGGCGGTGCGAACGTGGGGGAGAACCTGAAGACCTTATGCACCGTCTGCCATGACAAGGTACACCGCAGGGAGAAGTGACAGTAGCGCCGAATGTTTCGATCGAATGCCTTTCCCGATGAATTGTGCGTTCTGTGATTGCGTATTCCGATGATTCCGCCCCTCGATTCCGGAGGAAGCCGCCACCCGAAACCGATCCAAAGCGCCAGGGTGTTGCGATGGATGCCCGGTGTCTCGGCGATCTTCCGAATGCTGTACCCCTGATACCGCGCTGAGCTAAAAACCTACCCTACCCTTATCTCTCAGCAACTCCCCCCACCACCACCCCCACCCTTCGACGGGCTCAGGGTGACAGCGATGACTTTTTACGAGGTCATCCTTTTTGGCTCAATTTATCAGCCTCGTTACAATAATTCGGGAATTCATCGCGGATGAACCCCATTCACCCCTTGAACCGGTCTCTGCCCCGAGTGGGCCCGAATCGGCCTTTCGGCGGATCCTCCCCGGGCCTGGCACTCTAAAACTCTGTAATAACAGCATAATCATAAATTAAATGATTCTCAGCGCCCGGCGGATTCTTCACAGGCCTTTTTTCTCTTGACATTATGTTTTCCTTAAATTAGGTGAACGGTACTCAATCAAGGCCGGAACTGAACCGGAGATTCTTCTGCAAACACGTTCATTGCACGGGCGATGAATGGAGCATACAAACGAAAGGAGAGTTGGACATGGTTTTAGGAGATTTTTTCAAGAAGCACAGCCAGGAAATCCCCAATAACGAGGCGCTCGTCTTCAAGGAGCGACGGATCACGTTCAAGCAGTACGACGAGGCGACGGACCGGGTGGCGATGGGTCTCCTGAAGCTGGGTGTAAAGCGCGGCGACCGGATCGCGATCTACGGGCCGCTCTGGCCGGAAATCGTTTTCGCCTATTTCGGCGCGGCCAAGATCGGGGCCATCGGCGTTCCCATGAGCGCGCGGACCACGGCGCCGGAGCTCAAATTCTTCGTCAACGACTCGGAGAGTTCCGTTCTTTTCATGCCCAGCACCTTCATGGGCGCGGACTTCATGGCTAATCTGGACGCGGTCCGGAGCGAGCTACCGACGCTGAAGCACGTCGTCTGCCTCGACCTGGAAAAGGAGGGCGTCCTCCTCTGGGAGAAGTTCCTGGCCGAACCCGACCCAGCGGTGTTGAACAAGGCCAAGGATGCGGTCCAGGAGGACGATTCCGCCCTCTTCATCTACACGTCGGGCACGACGGGCGTTCCCAAGGCCGCCCAGTTGACGCACAAGAATCTGATCTCCCTGACGAACGCCCAGATCGAGGCCACCGGATACCATCGCGGGCACATCATCGTCCTGAACCTCCCCTTCAGCCATGTCGGCGGCGCCGTGATGGGGATCATCTGCAACGTGAACGTGGGCAACAAGGTCGTCATGATGGACGCCTTCAATCCCGAGGAAACCCTCCGCCTGGTTTCCGAAGAGAAGGCAACGACGCTTGGACAGGTGCCCGCCATGTACGCCATGGAGCTTTCCCATCCCAACCTGAGCAAGTACGACATCAGCACCCTCAAGCTCCCCATCGTCTCCTCCCAGCCGTGCCCCTCGGAGCTGATCACGGCCTTCAAGAAGATCGTCGGCGTGATCCCGCTCAACGCCTACGGCCTGACGGAAACCACCGCCGCCATCACCTACACGCATCCCAGCCACGGAGAGGAGAAACTGACCTACTCCGTGGGCAAGCCCGTCCCCTCGATCCAGATGGTTCTCAAGGATGACGACGGCAAGATCGTCCCCACGGGCGAGTCGGGCGAGATCTGTGTCAAGGGGCCCGTCGTCATGAAGGGCTACTGGAAGCGCCCCGAAGAGGACGCCAAGGTCTTCGACGCCGACGGCTTCCTCCACACGGGCGACATGGGCCGTTTCGAGGAGGACGGCTCGCTCGTGATCGTCGGCCGGAAGAAGGAGATGTACATCCGCGGCGGCGAGAACGTCTATCCCCCGCAGATCGAGGACGCGATCTGCAAGCACCCGGACGTGATGCTCGCGGCGGTCATCGGCCGCCCCCACGAGAAGTGGGGCGAGGTCGGGCGCGCCTACATCATGCCCAAGCCGGGGAAAAACCCCGCGCCGGAGGAGATCAAGGAATTCCTCAAGGACAAGCTGTCCAACTTCAAGATCCCGGAGGACTTCATCATCCGGCCCATGCTGCCCCTGACGCCCCTGGGAAAGGTCAAGAAGCTCGACCTCTACACGGAAATGAAACAGGAACTCGGCAAAAAGTAGGACGGAGGACGGAATGGAAAAATACGATGTCATCATTATCGGCGCCGGCATTGCCGGACTTGGCGTCGGCGGCATACTTCAGAACAAGGGTTTCAAGACGGCGGTCTTCGAAAAGAGCAAGGTTGTCGGCGGGCGTTCGCGGACCTTCGAGCTCCCCGGCGGCTGGCGGGTCGACATGGGCACCCACTGCGTCGATCAGGGCGTGCATTCGTCCTGCGCCAAGCTGCTCACGGAGCTGGGAACGGACATCCCCTGGTCGCACAACCTCGAGGGGTTCATGTTCTACGGCGAGGACGGGAAATGGAAGCCGATGATGGAGTCTTTCAACCTGGGCGAGGCGGAGAGGAAGGAACTCAATGAGTTGCAGACCTGGATCAAGAACGCCTCCGACGAGCTGATCGACCATTACGACAACGTCTCCCTGACGAAACTGCTCGAGGAGCGGGTCAAATCGCCCAAGATCGGCGAATTCTGCAAGACCGTCGGCATGGTGCAGACGACCCTGACGGAATCGGACATCATTTCCGCGGGCGAGTTCATCCACATCTACCGCGACCAGATGCGCGTCTCGAAGAGCCCCGACCTTCCGTTCGACGCGGTGCGGATGCCCCTGGGCGGCGTTCAGACCATGATGAACGCCATGGCGGAGGCCTACAAGAAACGGGGCGGAGCGCTTCATCTCGGCACGCCGGTTCGCAAAGTCCTGGTCGGAAAGGGCGGGCCGGCGGAGCTCGTGACGGACGGCGGCAGCTATTCCTCGCCGATCGTGGTCATCGCCGCGCCGATCTGGAACGTGCTGAAGTTCCTCGACATGGCGGCCATGGACCAACTGGCGCCGGCATGGGCGAAGCGCATGCGCGAATGCGAGTTCGAGACCAGCGCCTCCATGGGATACACCATCGGGACCAAGGTGCCCCTGTTCGACGACAAATGCTACCTGTCGGCCTGGCGGGTTCCCGGACTGGGCATGCCCCTGCAGATCCTGGGGCATACGAACTTCGACACAACGATCGCGCCCCCCGGCCACATGATCGCCTTCATGGGCGCCTGCGGCACGCCGGCGCAGGTGGGCGACGCGGCCTTCCGCAAGAAGACCCTGGATCAGTTCTGGGTCGTCCTCAATCAGATGTTCCCCAACATGGAGAGCAACCTGGTGTGGAAGCAGGACGGATTCACGATCGGCATCGACGGACTCTCCCGCTCGCCGGGCATGACCGGTCGCTACCGGCTGCCCGTGGAGCTCCCGGAGGTGCCCGGTCTGTACTTCTCCGGCGACTGCTACCTGGGCCGGGGCGTCGGCATGAACACGGCGGCCAGCTCCGCCATGATCTGCGTGGACGCGATCCTGTCCAAACACGGAAAATAGTTATTTCATCCATCCGACAACATCAGGGGTGCAGGGGAGCGTTGCAGTCCCCCCGCACCCCTGATGACGGATCTCGCAAAAAAAGGGGGACTGCCCATGAATCGAAACATCGCACAGTTTTTGGACCGAAACATCGAGACTTACGGCGAGTACGAACAATTCATCTTTCTGGGCGCCAGCGGGCCGCAGCGGATGACCAACACCGAAATCCGCCGCCAGGCGCAGGCCCTGGCCGCGGGCCTTCGCCAGAACGGGGTCGAACGGGGCGACATCGTTTGCACCGTGGTCAGCAACGTGCCGGAGATTCCCGAGATCATCAACGGCATCAACCGGTGCGGCGCGGTTTACCTGCCCGTCGTGTTCCTGCTCACGGCGGCGGAGATCCGCTACATCCTGGAAGACTCGGGCTCCAAGGTGATCATCACCGAAGCGATGCTGCTGCCGAAGATCCGGGAAGCGGCCGAAGGCGTGGCGACGATCCGAAAGATCATCGTCATCGGCGGCGAAACCGGCGGCCACACGCTTGCCTACGCGGACCTTCTCAAGGACGCCGATGCAACCCGGGGCCAGCTCGTGGCGGTGGAGGCGGATGACGTCGCCATCCTCATGTACACGTCCGGGACGACCGGCGTTCCCAAAGGGGTGATGATCACCCACCGCGGCATGGAGACGCAGATGCGCAACGGCGTCGTGTACACGGGGTGCGAATACGGATCCGTCGTGATGGTCGTCGTCCCCATGAACCACATCCTGGGGGTGCTCACCTGCCTGGAGGGCAACTCGGTCGGCACCATTACCTACATGATGCAGCCCTTCGATCCCCGGAAGGTGCTGGATGCCATCCGCACGTACAAGGTCGAGTTCATTCCGCTGGTGCCGACCATGATCGTCTACCTGACGATGGTCTTCGATCCGAAGAAGGACGATCTGTCGTCGATGAAGATGTTCATCTCCGCCGGAGGCCCCTTAAGCGTGGAAACGCAGGAACAGGCCATGAAGCTTTTCAACGCGGACATCCGGATTTCGTATGGGTGCACCGAGACGGCGGGCACCATCACCCGTTCGCACCATGAACTGCCCATCAAGCTGGGAAGCGCCGGCGCGCCGATCGCCTCCATGAGCCTCCTCGTAGTGGATGACAACGGCCGGGAGGTGCCCCGCGGCGCCGAGGGCGAGGTGATCTGCAAGGGCCCGATGGTCATGGCCGGATATCTGAACAAACCGAAGGAAACCGCGGATGTCCTGAAAGACGGCTGGTTTTACACGGGCGATGTGGGTCGGCTCGACGCGGACGGCGAGCTCTACATCACGGGACGCAAGAAGGACCTGATCATCAAGGGCGGCGAAAACATCGATCCGGGGGTCGCCGAGGGACTCCTGTACAAGCATCCCGCCGTGATGGAGTGCGCCGTCGTCGGCATGAAGGACGCAAAGTTCGGCGAGGAAGTGGCCGCCGCGGTCACCCGTAAGCCGGGCACGGAAACCACGGAGGCGGAACTGCTGGCGTACCTGAACCAGCACCTGAAGGCCTTCATGGTTCCCAAACGCGTCTTTTTCTTCGACGCCCTGCCAAAAACGGGGCTGGGCAAGATCCTCAAGCGGGAGATCCGGAGAATCATCGATGAAACGCCCGGGGATCGCGGATAATCGCGGCGGCCGGCGCTGTCGAGATCTGCGTGGACGCGATCCTGTCGAAACACGGCCAATAATTTTCATTCATTTTTAAACGCGGCAGTCGGCCGGAGGCCCTGTGGCCTCCGGCCTCTCCGGCCTCAAGACGCCTCTCCATTTCTCAGCCAGACCGATCGCCTGTTTTTCGTCGGGCGACAGCCGGCGTCCGCGAGGACGACCCGGGCCGTTTCATGGTATAGCGTGTCCGACAGTTACAATCGCGATCCCGCCCTGCCGCCAGGCCGCCCTGACCGGCGCCGGCGTCCCGGCCCGGCGCGCAGGCGACGACGGAAGGATCACGCGGGAAGAGGAGGAGAAGACATGGGTGTGATGGAACAATTCAACCTGGCGCAGCGGGTGGCCGTCGTCACCGGCGGCAGCAAGGGTCTGGGCCGGTCGATGGCGACCGGCCTGGCGGAGGCCGGCGCCCGGGTGGCCGTCGTGAGCCGGACCCGGAGCCTGATCGAGGAAACCGCGGCGGAGATTGTCGGGAAGGGGGGCGAGGCCATGGCCGTGCCGGCCGACGTGACCCGCGAGGAAGACGTCGAAGCCATGACGGCCCAGGTCCTCGCGGCCTACGGACGCATCGACATTCTGATCAACAACGCCGGTATCGGCGGTTCGAAGCGATCGGCGGACTTGACCGTCGAGGACTGGGAGCGCCTGATGAATACCAACGCACGGTCCGTTTTTCTCGCGTGTCGGGCGGTCGGCAAGGCGATGATCCGTCAGCGGCAGGGCAAGATCATCAACGTCGGCTCGATCCTCGGACACGGGGCACTCCCCAACAGCCTTCACTACGGCGCGTCGAAGGCCGCCGTTCACCACATGACGAAGACCCTGGCCCTCGAGTGGGCGCGGTTCAACATCCAGGTGAACTGCATCGTTCCCGGGTGGTTCCTGACGGAGATGACGAAAGACCAGCAGGAAGGGGAAAACGAAACGTTCCTCATCGGAAAGATCCCGTTCCGGCGTTTCGGCCGGCCGGATGAGATCGTGGGGCTGGCCGTCTACCTCGCCTCCGGCGCATCGGATTACATGACGGGTCAGACCCTCTTTCTGGACGGCGGATACGCCATTTCCGCGTAGTGCGGGCACAACGGCCTTCATCGGAAAAAATCGGCGCATTCAACAAAAAAATGCATTGACAAACGTGAGGAAAAGCATATTTTTACAAAAATTTTCGGCCGTAGACTGCCGAGGACCCCACAAGGAGGAGGACTGGTATGAATCATTGCAGGTATTTTTTATCGTTGGTCGTTGTGCTCGTATTGGCTCTGGCGCTGGCGGGTTGTGCAAAACCCCCTGAGGCGGAGAAGTCCGCGGCCGATGCCGCGATGACCGCAGCGGTGGCCGCGGGCGCGGAGCAGTACGCCGCAACCGATCTGGATGCGGCCAAAAAGATCCTGGACGGGGCAGAGGCCCAGATGAAGGAAAAGAATTACAAAGAGGCCAAGCAGGCGTATGTGGACGCCAAGGCCGCCTTCGAGCGCGCCGCCGCCGCCGTGGCCGCGGGCAAGCAGGCCGCCGCCGCCGAAGCGACCACCGCCGTGACCGCCCTGGAGCAGGCCTGGGTGAACCTCGAGACCGCGGCAAAACCCTTCGAAAAGAAACTGAAGGAAAAGAAGGATCTCTGGACCGCCGACGTCGCCGCTTTTACGGAAGGTCTGACCAAGGTCAAGGAGGGCATCGCCGCCGATCCGGCCGGCGCCAAGGCGAAGATCGCGGAGTTGCAGGCGATCATCGACAAATGGGATGCCGCCTTCAAGGAACTGGCGGCCGCCGCCCCGGTAAAACCCGCGGCGAAGAAGAAATAGCCCCGATAAACTTCGACGGGCAGGGGATGGGTGAGGTCGGAAGGGCGTTTGCGCCGTGAAGGGCGCAACGCCCTTTTTTTATGAGCGAACCGCTTTCTCGAAGGCGTCAGGCCGGGAACGGCACCCGTAAACGTCCTTTCGGGGACGGCCCCTCCCTTTCCGTTCCGACGCGCTCACCAGGGTTTCATCCCCTACATCAGATCGTAAAACGACGAAACATATCTCAGCCTGCGTTCATATTCGGAGGCCTTGGCGGGATCCGTGGCCCCGTAAAGCCGGATCAATTTCCACAGGGTCCGGCGCTGGCCCGAATTGATGCTCAGGGACTTTTCGTAGGCCGCCGCCGCCGAGGAAAGGTTCCCCTGACGGAAGAGCACGTCCCCCAACAGATCGTTTTTTTGCGCGGCCGCAAAAGAGTCGTCGCTGATCCTGTTGAGATAGGCGTGCCCCAAATCCGGCCTGCCCATCTGGAAGGATCTTCCCGCCAGGGGGAGATTGGCGAAGGCGGAAAAGGGCTTGTCCATCTCCGAGGACAGGTTCCAGTAATACACCGCCTCGTCCTGGGCTCCCTTCGCGTTCATCACGATGGCGTGGGTATTGTAATAGGCGGCCTCGTCGTCCGTGGCCCGGACCGGAAGGTTCTCCACCACGACAAACAGCAGGACGACGGCCAGACAACCGCCCACCCGCCTCTGGTTTCCTTCCCGGAACGCCCGGATGATCCCGGTCGCGCCCAGAACGGAGAAGGCAATGAGCAGGGGCATGATCGGCACGCGATAGCGGCCGTTGGGGAAAAAGGCGATGAGGGTCGCGGCGTAGGCCGCCAGCACGAAGATCGCTGCCCTCGCTTTTCTGTCCTCGAGCCCACCGATGATCATGCCCATCATGGCCAAGGGAAAGACGAGCCCGAAACCGATGAAGGGGAGACGGAAGATCCTCACCACCCCTCCCATGAAGTCGATGCCGTAGTGATCGCACGCCTCGAAGCGGTTGACCATGGCGAGGGTCTTCTGACACTGTTTCCAGAGGAAGGCGCCCGGGTCGGCCTTCGCCTCCCGCAGGGTTTCCCTCGTCCAGTATCGAGACGCCTCATCCGGCGAAAGCCGTTTCCCCACCCGGCGGCTGGCTTCGATGGTAAAATGGATGCCCTGCTCGAACGGGGAGGTGGTCGCAAAGGGGACGGGCCGGTAATAGGGATCGGGGTTCTTCAGGTTATTGCCGAGATAGAGGTTGAACCCGCCCTGGGACGTGGTCAGGGCGAGCTTTCCGGCGACCGCGTAATTGCGGATGAGAAAGGGGGACAGGGCAAGGACCGCCCCCATGACGAACATCAGCAGGACGAAACCGGTTTTTCTGGCAGGCAGTCCGCCCCGGAAGGCATACCCGCCCATCAGGATGAAGATCACGGGGGCAATAATCACGGCATTGGGTCGGACATTGATCAACAACCCGACGGCCAGACCGAGGGCGCCGGTTTGAACGATAAAGCGCCCCCCGGGCCGGAAGGCCCCCGCCCCCGATCCGTCCTTTTCGCCGGAGAGGCCGTTCGTGACCACGATCAGGAGGTAGAAAACGGCGGCGAAGAGGCAGGTGGACAGCGCTTCTTTCAGGGGAACGATGCTGTAGAGGATGAACGGCTTGTACAGGCAGGCCACCAGACAGGCCAGGAGGCCGACCTTGCGGTTCGCCAGCGCCGTTCCGATGAGGTAAACGAGCCCGCAGGTCATGACGCCCAAGGCCACGTTGAGAAACCGGACAAACAGGACATCCGGCGAAAAGACCCGGTAGAGGAACGCCACGACATAGGCGTAGAGCGGGGCGAATTCATAGATCGACCGGGATGTGAACGTGCCGTCGGCGATCTTCTTGGCCCACTCGTGGTAGATCCGTTCGTCCCAGAGGAGAAAATCGAAATAGGCCGTTCCGGAAAGCTCGGCGAGTGCCGCCATCCGGATCAGCAAGGCGAGGAAGAGAATGCCCCCGAGGTAAAGCAAGACCGGGACAGATGTCCCGGCTGCTGCGACGGGTGTCGTCCCGGTTCTTTTCTTACCCATGCTTCAGGGGACTCCGAGCCCCGGCCTTCGTCGGAAAGGGATCATGAGGTTCGTCTCTTCAAGCCTGAGTTGGCTATAAGACATCGCCGCCAAATGTCAAGAAAACAATCGGCCGCCGTGAAGCGGACCGGTCGCCGGGCGACGGTCGACGCAAACGGGGTCGGCGGCCGTTTCGATTGACACCGGATCGTTCGGTTGATAAGGAAGGTCCCTATGGAACTGATTCTCGTCCGGCACGGCGAAACCGCCTGGAACCGGGAAGGCCGGGTCCAGGGCATGAGCGATATCGACCTGAGCGACATCGGCGTGCATCACGCCCGCCAGCTTGCCCGGTCCCTCAAGGATCACCCGGTCCACGCGATCTACGCCAGCCCCCTGATCCGGGCCCGGAAGACGGCCGAGATCATCAACCAATACCACGATGCCCCGATCCGCCTGGAACCGGGGCTGATGGAGATGGACCAGGGGGATTTCGAAGGCCTCACCTATGCGGAGCTGATGGCCTGTGAAAGGGACTTCCTCCAGTCGTGGATCGCCGATCCGGCGTCCGTGCGGATGCCCCACGGGGAATCCCTGGACGAGCTCCAGGCCCGGGCGTGGCCGGTCATCGACGGCATCCTCCAGCAATCCGCCGACGCCCTGGTGGTCTCGCACAGCTTTACCATCGCGTCGATTCTCTGCAGGATCAAGCGGATCAGCCTGTCGGACTTCAGGTCCGTCCACGTGGATCCCGCCTCCCGGACCGTCGTCCGGTTCAGCAACGGATCGGGAGAGGTCGTTGTGCTGAACGACCGGAGCCACCTCAACGACGGGGAGGAATCCGCCCGGTCCGCATGAGCGCCCCCTGTGGACCCGGGAGGGGACGGGCAGGCCGCATGAGACCCGACACGACACCCTGGAACGCCATGATCGGAACGGCCCGGCTGGCCCTGCTTTTGCTGTGCCTCTTGCTCCCGGCCTGTGCCGCCGGCCCGGAACGGGCGCACGATCCGCCGCCGTCATCGGTCCGCTGCCTGCCCGAGTTTCCCGACCGGGACGGCTGGTACGGCGGGGACGGCGCCTGCTCCATCCCGCTGGACGACCGCCGCGTCCTGTGGCTCTTCGGAGACACCTTCGTTTCGGATCAGGCGGGCCGGCGGGACCGCGTGGCGATGAAGCTGGTCCTGGGAACGACGCTGGCCGTCTCCACCTGCTCCGCCGACGGGCAATTCCAAATCCGGTACTGGCTGAAGAAGAGGGACGGGGAAGTCGTGTCGTCCTTCGGCGAAAACGAATGGCTGTGGCCGCAGGACCCCTTCATGGTCGATCGCATCCTCTACGTCCCGCTGGTCTCCGTCACGGCGGACCCGCGGAGGGAAGGGGCCTTCAAGTTCCGGATCGCGGGGCACAGGATCGCCCGGATCCGGAACTTCGCGGAGGCCGATCCGAACCGGTGGGCCGTGGACTACGTGGACCTGACCCCGGGCATCCCGGAGGGGGTCGAGGCGTTCGCGACGACGTCGGTCGTGTTCGGGGATCATGTCTATTTTTATCCCCTGTACCGCGGGGCGGGGGTCCTGGGCAATATCCTCGCCCGCATTCCGGCAAACCGGCTCGACGATCCGGCCCCGGCCATCGAGTACTGGACCCGGGACGGGCGGTGGGAAAGAGGACTGGATCCCGCGAAGATCAGGATCGTCCTGGACGCGGCCGTTTCGGAGCTGAGCGTGAGGCATCATCCCGACGACGGGACATGGGTCGCCGTCTACCTCTCCATCGAACACAACGGCCGGCGGATGCTCTATCAGACGGCGAACGCGCCCGAAGGGCCCTGGAACGAACCGAAGGTTGTGATCGGCGCCGTTCCCGAGGTCGACCGGGGCAGCCCCCGATACGACCCGGACAACTTCTGCTACGCCGGCAGGGAGCATCCGGAATTCGGCTGGGGAAGAACGCTCGTGGTCACCTATGTCTGCAATTCCTTCGCGGATGCCGAGGACGACGCGAGCTTCATCCGGCAGAACCTCTTCCTCTACCGCCCCGTCGTTGCGACCCCGAGCCACTGAACCGTCTTTGCGCACAAGGCACGGAAGCCATTGCGTTTGAAAAGCAGGCCTGCCCGTCCATCGCGCCCCGGTGCCTGAATCCGGGACCGGACGCGTCGGATGACCGGCGCATGACGCAGAGGCGCTGCCCCCGGCAGAACGCGGCCGTCGCAGCCCGGCCCCGTTGCCTTACGTTAAAATACAACCGAAGGGGGAGGGGAAACGTTGCCTCATCATTCATGTCACCGGCAAATCCGTTGACAGGGGCAGGCGTTTTACCTATACTCCCGCTGCCCGATCCCCCGGGCCGAACCGCGCGGGGACGGGGCCGGATTGGAACCGATGGAAGAAACCCTTTCGCACGACACGGACCTGCGATTCGTCACGGGGACAGGCCCTGGCGGACGGCAGCCGCGGGCCGGAAACGCCCTGGCGCTCCCCTTCGCCCTGTCCCTGGCGATCCACGTGGCGCTGGGCCTGGTGCTCCTCGGAGAGACCTTCCGCACCCTCCCCCCCCGGCAAAGCGAGGCGGGCCTGTCGCCCCTGCAGGTCGTCTGGGTTTCCGCATCCGAGAGGGCGACGACCGCGCCGCAGCGCACGCCGGGGGTGAAGCGCGCACCGAAAGCCTCGCCGGTGACCGCCGAGGCGGCCGCCCCCGCGCCTCCGTCCGCGGCGCTCGCCGGGCTCCCGGCAATCCCGTCCCTCTCGAAGGCAATGCCGCAGCGCCCCACGGAGACCGCCGCAACACAGCCGGCGAGCGCACGTCCCGGGACGGGCCTGACCGCCCCGGCCTCCCCCCCGTCAAGCGGCGTCCTCGCCGCGGCTGCCGGGGAGGCCCCCGCGCTGACCCTGCCGCGCTACCGGGCAAACGACGCCCCGGCCTACCCGGCCCTGGCCCGCCTGCGGGGTTACGAAGGCCTGGTGCTCCTCGCCGCGCAGGTGTCCGAGCAGGGGCGCGTCCAGACGATCCGCGTCAAGAAATCCTCCGGCTACGCCGTTCTGGACCGCTCGGCCGAGGAGGCCGTCCGGTCCTGGCGCTTCGAGCCGGGGAGGCGGATGGGAACGCCCATGGCCATGTGGGTGGAGGTCCCGGTGCGGTTCATCCTCGAGGATTCGCCCGCCTTTTCCGACTCCTAGCCGGCGCGGCACCGGGCGGAAGGCCGGGCCCCCGCGGGGAGCGTCCCGGATGGAAAACGCGACAAGGAGACCCTTCATGGATGCACGCAAAAAGCGCCTCGCCGAACTGATTCTGGAGAAGTCCTTCCAGTACCGCGAGGATCCGCCGTTCACGCTGGCCTCCGGCCGGCAGAGCCATTTTTATTTCAACTGCAAGCCCACCACCCTCGACCCGGAGGGGATGAACCTGATCGGGGAGATCCTCTGCGACCTGCTGGCCGACGTTCCCGTCACGGCCGCGGGGGGGCTCACCCTGGGCGCCGATCCGCTCGCCAACGCCCTGGCCGTCATCTCCTTCCAGCGGGGAAAGCCCGTCAAGGCCTTTATCGTCCGCAAGGAGGCCAAGGGCCACGGCACGAAGAGCAAGATCGAGGGGAACGTCCGGGCCGGCGAACGGGTCGTGATCCTCGACGACGTCATCACCACGGGCGGTTCGACGATCACCGCCATCGAGGCCGCCCGGGAGGCGGGCCTCGTCGTCGACCGGGTGATCGCGCTGGTCGACCGGGAGGAGGGAGGACGGGAAAACATCCTCGCCCACTGCCCCGTGGTCCAGAGCGTCCTCACCCGGACGGAGGTCATGGACCTTTACCGCGACCGGGCGGTCCGACCGACGCTTGACAAACCGGCTCCAAAAGGCTAAAGGGGCGCCGATTTTTCATGCATGAGGCGCCGATGAAAAGGTTTGTTCTGCCAATCGCGGTCGGACTGCTCGTCCTGTTCGGACTGGCGACAACAGTCTTCTCCCTGCGCGAGGACGCCGTGGTGGTGGCCCGCTTTTTGTCCCCCGAGCTGGAGCGCGGTGCGCCGCCGGGGTGGATCCTGGACCGGAAGGCGGGCACCCCGGTCATCCGTTTCGAACGCGACGGGGATGCCTACGCCCTGAACCTCGTCAGCGACCGCCATTCGGCCTTCGGGATCAGCCGCCCCCTGCGCGTCAACGTCCGGGAGTATCCCTACCTGAACTGGCGCTGGAAGGTGGAGCGCCTGCCGAAGGGCGGCGACGTCCGCAAGGCCGGCGCCAACGACCAGGCGAGCCAGCTCTACGTCGCCTTCACCCCCGTCGGTCTCCAGGCGCGTCTGAACGCCCCCGTTGTCGGCTACATCTGGGACAACGAGGCCCCCAAGGGCCTGGCCGTCCAAAGCCCCTACCGCCTCCTGGGAAAGGTCCGCTACATCGTCGTCCGGAACAAGACCGACGAGCTCGGCCGGTGGCACATGGAAAAACGGAACGTCTACGAGGACTACAAGCGGCTGTTCAAGGAAATCAAGGGCGGCGAACCCCAGGGGACCACGCAGGGCGTCCAGATCTACATCAACTCCCAGAACACCCGCAGCGAGGCGGAGGCCGCGCTGGGGGAAATCTATTTCTCGAAACGCTAGACCCGGCGACCCGACTGCCCCCGGGAAAGCCCCCCTTTTTTTAACCGGATGTGCTATGGTGCCCCCGGGGATGGGCCTGATCCGCCCGACTCCCGGAATGGAACCCAGGATGCACCGCCATGTCCCTCACCGACACCCCCAAGCGGGCCTGGATCGGGCTGGTTCTGGCCCTGGCACTGGCAGGCATCGCCGCGGCGGTCCTCTACGCCCAATTGCCGAAACTGCTGGACCCGGAACGCTACCGGACCGAGATTCTTGAAGCCGCCCGGAAGCACCTGCATCGCGACCTGACGTTCTCCCGGGCCCAATTCTCCTGGCGTCCCGTCCCCGTGCTCACCGTCCAGGGGCTGAAGATCACCGACCGGGACGGCGCCTCCCCGCTCCTGTCCGTCGAAAAGGCCTCCCTGCACCCGGCCCTCCTGCCCCTGTTGCGCGGCCGGGTCGTCCTCAAGTCCCTGACGCTCGACCGTCCCCGCCTGTTCGTCGTCCGCGGCCCGGACGGGCGCCTCAACATCGCGGACCTCCTGGAGGGTCCCTCGACCGACCCGGTGCGGCAATGGCGCATCCGTGACGGGGAGGCCGTCTTCCTGGACCGGCGGGCCGGCCCAAACGGTCACGTGACGACCCTGGCGGGCGTGAATCTGCGGATTGACAACTGGCGCCGGGGGGAAAAAACGGCCCTCCGGCTCGAAAGTCGCCTGTCCGCCCGTCCCCTGCCCCCGGCGGCCCCTGCGTTTGCACACGCAGGCGCAGGTCCCCCGGGAGAGGCGGGGCCGGAACCACTGCCGGCCACCCTGAACCTGAACGGAACGCTGACCCTGGCCGGCCGCGACGCGCCGCTGACCGCCAGCCGGTTCGACGGCCGTTTGCGGCTGAAGGGGCTCTCGCTGGATCAGTTCCGGCCCTACGGGGAGGCCTTCGGCGCGCCAACGGCGGCGGGTCGCCTGGACCTGTCGTTGACCGGGCAGGGGACGGCCGATCGCTTCGACGTGCGGGCCGAGGCGTCGCTCGCGGCGCTCTACGTCTCCTGGCCGGCGGTCTTTCCGCGGCCCCTGACCCCCGACGCGGTTCGCGTCCGCGGCCGTCTGACCCGGGAACCGGGGCAATGGGCCCTCGACGGCGCCCGGGTCGACCTCGATCACCTGCGTCTGGAAGGCGGCTTCCGCCTGCACGCGCTCGACACCCGCGATCCGATCCTGTCCGCCCGCGTTTCGATCCCCCGCCTGAGCGCGGCGGAGGCGAAGCCCTACATCCCCTTCGGCCTCCTTCCCCGGGACACGGGAAACTTTTTCCGGAACATTCTCCGGCAGGCCGTCTTCACCGACGTCACGGGGCGTCTCCAGGGACGCCTCAGCCGGATCCGGCAGATGGACCGCGGCGACAACGCCCGGGCGCTGGCCGTACGCGCGCGGGTGGACCGCGGGATCCTGTCCTTCGGCCCGGACATCCCGCTTTTTGAAGACATCGCCGGGCAGATTCGCCTGGAGGGGACGGACATCCTGTGCGAGGGGATGACCGGCCGCATCGGCGCCTCGCCGTTCCGCCTGGACGGCCGGATGACGGGCTATCCGCTCGACGCCCCGTCGCGCTACCCGTTTACCGCAACCCTGAATCCCCACCCCCGGGAGATCCAGTGGCTGCTGGGGGAGGCGGGCAGGCGCCTCCGGTATTCCGGCGCATCGGTCCTGCGGTTGACGGGCGACGGCGCCGGCGGCGACTATCGCCTGAACGGGACGTGGGACGCCACCGCCGCCGATTATCAATTCCCCGGCATCCTGACCAAGCCCACTGGGGTTTCCAACCGGATCCGCGCAGTCCTGCGTTTTTCGCCCGGGTCCGTCCGGATCCAGGAGATGAAGTTCGACCTGGCGTCCCTTTCGGCCACCGTCAGCGGCGTCATTCCCCTCGACCGGGAAGGCCGCCTCCGCCTGAACGTCCGGACCGGGACGCTCCCCATCGAAGAGATGGCGCCGTACGTCCCCCGTCTGAAGCCCTACGCGCCGACCGGCCGGATCCGACTGAATATCGGCGGCCGGGGCGGGGCGGGGGCGGAGCCCCTCCGCTGGCGGGGGCGGATCTCGGTCGCGGAGGCCGGCTTCCGTCCGCCGGCGGGCCTCAAGCCGGTCCGGGACCTGAACGGCGCCCTCGTCCTGACGGGGACCGGCCTGGCCGCGGACGATCTGTCCGCCCGACTGGGCCGAACCCCGGTCTCGGCGTCCCTGCGCCTGGACGACTGGGAAAAACCGGCCCTCCGGGTCGGTCTCCGGTCTCCCCGTCTGGATCTGGCCGATGCCGGGCTGACCCACCCCCGGCGGGAGGTGTCGCTCCGGGACGTCGATCTCGAGGCCGACTACCGGAACGACGCCTGGCAGATCCGGAACCTGTCCGCCACGCTGAACCGGACGACGCTCCGGGCCCAGGGGGTGATCCGGGAGAAACCCGAGCCCCGCGCCGATCTGGTCCTGTCCTTCCCGTTCCTCGATGTCGACGACGTGGCGCCCCTGGCCGAGATCGAGGGCGGCGACTGGACGGCTCAGTCCAGTCCCCGCCCCTGGACGGTCGTCCTTACGGCCGACAACGGCCGGAACCAGGCGCTGACCTTCAGCAACCTCTCCGCCCGCATCCGCCATGAGAACGACCGGATCGACGTCGCCGACGGCGTGGTCGACCTCTTCGGCGGCAAGGCGCAGGCGGAAGGCCGGATCGACCTGACGCAGGCGGGGAGGCCGGCCTACGACGCCCGCTTCTCCCTGACGGGCGCCAGCGCGGAACAGGCGACGGCCGCCTTGGAGATGCCGGACGGTTTCGTCACCGGGACGTTTTCCCTGGGGGGGCAGGTCCAGGCCGCCGGGTCCGCGCGGGACGACCTGATCCGGACGGCCGCGGGAACGCTGAGCTTCAAGGCCAAGGACGGCATGATCCGTAAATTTGCCGTCCTGTCCAAGATCTTTTCGATCCTGAACGTTTCACAACTGTTCAAGTTCCAACTGCCCGACATGGTGAGCGGCGGCATGCCCTACAGCCGGATCACGGGCCGTCTGTCCCTGGCGGACGGCGTGATCGTGACGGAGGATCTGTTCATCCGGAGCAACGCGATGAATATCTCGGTGGTGGGAAAGACGGATCTCGTCAAGGGGGTGACGGACCAGACCGTGGGCGTGCAGCCGCTCCAGACGGTGGACAAGGTCGTCAGCCGCATCCCCGTCGTCGGCTGGATCCTCTCGGGCGAGGACGGCCGGGTGCTGACGGTCTATTTCGAGGCCCGGGGCCCCCTCGCCGATCCCGTCGTCCAAGCCGTTCCCGTCCGGTCCCTGTCCAAGGGACTTCTGGACACATTCCGGAACCTCTTCCAGCTCCCGGCCCGCCTCTTCACCGACACGGGCGAGGTCCTCCTCGGCCGCTAGGCCTCCCGGCGCAGACGGTTCACGAGCAGGTGAGCCCGCCGCGTCGGTTCCGGCAGACGGTAATTCCGGCAGCAGGCCAGGACCACCGCCGCCGCCGTCTCCACGGCGATCCGGTGGCCTGGTGAAACGAAGAGCGGGTTCGTCCGCCGCCTTGTCCTCAGGACCGTTCCGACAACGCGTCCGTCCATCCTCAGCTCGGACCGGCTTCCCGGCGCCTCCCCCACCGGATCGAACGTCCCGCACAGGCGGGTCTTGGCGCAGCCGATCGTCGGGAGGTCGAGCCACAGGCCCAGGTGGGACGCCAGGCCGATACCCCGGGGATGGGCGATGCCCTGTCCGTCGAAGAGGATCAGGTCCGGCGGCCGGGCAAGACGGTCCAGGGCCGCGAGCATCACCGGCCCCTCCCGGAAGCTCAGGAGCCCGGGGATGTAGGGGAACGTGACCCGCCCGACCGCATGGGCCTCTTCCCTCACGACCAGGTCCGGGTAGGTCAGGACCACGGCGGCGGCGAAGAAGCGGTCGCTCCCGCGATCATAGGAAACGTCCGCGCCGGCCACGGTCCGGACGACGCCGGGCAGGGCGTCCTCCAGGACCAGCCGCCGCCGCAGGGTCTGCTGGATGCCGACGGCCTCCCTCTGATCGCAATCCCAGCGATGCCGCGTCTCGATCATGCCGATCCCCCGTGATCCGCCGCGCAACCCGGCCCCCGTTTCCGTCCGGCGCGCACGGGAGGTTTGATGGACTGAATGTTCAAATCGCGCCCGGATCCCGGCCGGCCGATTTTCCATTTCCCCTCTATCACGAAGCAGAAGGCGGTCCAACGGAATTTTGTCTTCATCCGCTGGGATCCGCAGCGGGCAGATCCCCCTTGACATTTTCACGCCTTAATACTATCCGAAATTAAAATCACATCGAACGGACACCCACGAATGGCCGAGCACGCCGGGAGACCCCGGCGGATGCGGATCGGCGTTATCGAATCGGGAGGCGTGTTTTCAAGCCCGGCGGACGGAAAGGCGGAATGCACACGACGGCGAGCTCGACCCCCAGCCCGGAGAATACGCTCGGCAACCTGAACAGCCTGATGCGCTCGCTGCTCGCGGCCATCCCGCACGCGGTCATCGGCCTGAAGGACCGGCGCATCGTTTTCGCCAATTCCGCCGTCAAGACGGTCTTCGGCTGGCGGCCGGAAGAGCTCATCGGCCAGACGACCCGAATCCTGTATCGCTCCGACCGCGACTACGAAGAGGTCGCGCGCCGCTTTTACCCCATCTTGGCCAACCGGAAAACCTACCAGGCGGAATTTCCCTGCCGCCGCAAGGATCAGCGCGACATCACCTGCATGCTCAGCGCCGCCCGCGTCGGCAGCCGGCTCCGGGAGCGGATGATTATCGTGACCTACGAGGACATCACGCGCCGCCAGGAGGACCGCGAGGCCCTGCGGGAGAGCGAACAGTTCCTCAAGATGATCCTCTCGGGTTCGCCGATCGCCACCTTCGTCATCGGGCGCGACCACCGGATCATGTTCTGGAACCGGGCCCTGGAGGAGCTGACGAAGATTCCCGCCCGCAAGGTCGTCGGCACCCGTCAGCAGTGGCGGGCCTTCTACCGGAGCCGCCGGCCCTGCATGGCCGACCTGATCGTCGACCAGGCCCACGAGACCATCGCCCGGTGGTACGCCGGGACGTTCAGCAAGTCCAACCTGATCGAGGACGCCTACGAGGCGACCGACCACTTCCCCGCGCTCGGGGAGGGGGGGAAGTGGCTTCACTTCACCGCGGCGGCGATCCGCAATTCCGAGGGGCAGCTCGTCGGGGCCATCGAAACCCTGGAGGACATCACTCAGCGCCAGAGCGCCGAAGAGGCCCTGCGGAAGGCCCACGAGCACCTGGAGCTGCGCGTCCAGGAGCGCACCGCCGCCCTGGCCCGGGTCAGCGACGCCCTGCAGGCGGAGCTGGCGGAGCGCCGGCGCGCCGAGGCGGCGCTGAAGCAGACGACCGACCAGTTGTCCCTGATCCTCGAATCGCTCCCGATCGTGTCCTTTACCTGCCGGCCCCGGGGGCGGTACCCGTTCACGTTCGTCAGCAGCACGATCGAGGAGCTGACCGGCTATGCGCCCCGCCAGTTCCTGGAGAAGGCCGGCTTCTGGCAGGACCGCCTCCACCCGGACGACCGGTCCCGCGTCCTGGCCGAACTGAAGGCCGGCATGAAGAGCGGGACCCTGCACACCCGCTACCGCTTCCAGATCGCGGATGACGGCTATCGCTGGTTCTCCGACAACCGGCGCCTGATCACGCTTCCCGACGGCGCCTCCCAGCACATCGTCGGCGCCTGGCAGGACATCACCGAGGAAACGCGCATGCGCCAGGAGGCGGAACTGCGCATGCAGCAGATGATCCAGACCCACAAGCTGACGGCCTTGGGCGAGGTGGTCGCCGGCGTGGCGCACGAGATCAACAACCCGGTCAGCTTCATCGCCTACAACGCCCCGCTCCTCGAAGAGATCTGGTCGGTCCTGGAGCCGCTCCTGGCGGACCTGGGGCCCGGGCGGCGCGGCGGGAACGCGGGGAACCTCTCCTTCGAGGAGGTTTCCTCCAACATGCGCGAGATCATCGCGGCCCTCAAGATCTCCTCCAACCGCATCAGCCGCGTGATCGCGAGTCTCAAGGATTTCGCCCGCGCGGACGAGCCGACCAGGACGAAGCCCGTCCAGGTCAGCGAGGTCATCCAGGGCGCGCTCACGATCGTGGGCGCCCAGGTGCGCAAGACCGTCTCCCGGATCGAGCTGAACGTCGAGGACAACCTGCCGCTGCTCAGGGGGCACTTCCAGAAGATCGAACAGGTCGTCACGAACCTGCTCATCAACGCCCACCAGGCCATGCCGCCCGGCCGCAAGGGCACGGTCCGGATCGTCGCCCGCCACGTGAGATCCCTGTCCGCCCTGGCGATCGAGATCGAGGACAACGGACGGGGCATGGAGCGGGAGGTCTTGAGCCACCTGTTCGACCCGTTCTTCACCACCCGCAGGGACTGGGGGGGGACGGGCCTGGGGCTTTCCATCTCCTATGGCCTGATCCGGGAGCACGACGGCCTGATCGGCGTCCTCTCCCGCCCGGGAATGGGAAGCCGCTTTCTCATCCTCCTGCCGCTGAACGGGCAGGCCAAGATCGAACTGCGGCCGGCCATGCTCTGCGTGGACCATGACCGCGGCTTCGTCAGCCGGTTGAAGGCGAATTTCGTGGACGCCGTCGAGTATCCCTTGACAAGCGATTGCCGTCCGGGGGATATTGTCGCCCATCTGCTGGAGCATCCCGAGATCGATCTGGTGCTGGCCGAAATCGACCTGCCCGGCGAGGGAGGCTGGGCCGTGCTGGACCAGATCAAGCGCCGCTTTCCCCTGCTGCCCGTCATCCTCTACTCCCGGCGGCAGGGGGCCGGCGAGCGAAAGCCGGAAGACGGCCCGCGGGCCGACTTCATCCTGAAAAAACCGTTCCGCATCGATCAGCTCCAGAAAATCATCCGCGAAACGGGGAGGCAGCGTTTATGAGAATTCTGGTCGTCGATGACGAAGCCCTCGCCCTGACATCCGTCCAGCGGCTGCTGCGCTGGCGGGGCTACCCGGACGTGGAGATCTGCGACAGCGGCCGCGAGGCGATCCGGAAGATCCGGGAAGAGGCGTTCGACATCGTCATCCTCGACCTCCTGATGCCCGAGGTGGACGGCATGCAGGTCCTCGAGGCGACCAAACCCTATCGCCCCGAGACGGAATTCATCATCCTGACCGCGGTGGACGACATCCCCACGACGGTGCGGGCCATTCGTCTGGGCGCCTACGATTATCTGGTCAAGCCCACGGAAAACGAACTGCTGCTCCTGTCGGTGGAACGGGCCTATGAGCACAAGGGGCTGGTGGCCGGACTGTCGGCCTCCGTCCGGAAGGCGCCGGCGGAGATGCCCCCGGCCTTCTCCGAAACGGTCACCCGCCATCCCCAGATGATCTCCCTGATCTCCTACGCCCAGGTCATGGCGCGGAGCGGGAACCCCATCCTGATCACCGGGGAATCGGGAACGGGCAAGGAACTGATCGCCCGCGGCATCCACCGGGCCGGACCCCGGCCGGAAGGACCGTTCGTCGCCGTCAACGTCTCCGCCATCCCGGCCCCCATGTTCGAGAGCCAGTTCTTCGGCCACACCCGCGGGGCCTTCACCGGCGCGGAAACGAACCACACGGGGTATTTCGCCCAGGCCGACGGGGGGGCGCTGTTTCTGGATGAAATCGGCAACCTCCCCTTCGATCTGCAGGCCAAGCTCCTGCGCGTCCTCGAGGAGAAGTCCTTCGTGCCCCTGGGGGGAACCCGGCCGGTGCGGGTGGAGGTGCGGATTGTCTCCGCGACCAATACCGATCTCGACCAGGCCTGCCGGGAGGGGCGTTTCCGTCTGGACCTGCTCTACCGCCTCAAGCCGGTCCAGATCCACCTGCCCCCGCTGCGGGAGCGCACCGACGACATTCCGCTCCTGGCCTCCCATTTTCTGGCCCAGGCCGCCGAGCGCCACGGCCGGGACGTCCGGAGCTTCAGCCCCGAGGCGATGGACCTGCTGATGCGCCGGGACTATCCGGGCAACATTCGGGAGCTGGCCCAGGTCGTCGAAAACGCCGTGCTCCTGGCCGAGTCGAGCGTCATTCTGCCCCACCACTTAGGCGCGACGAGCCCCCAGCCGTCCCTGTTCGCCCGCCGCCTGAACACGCTCAAGGACAACACCGACACCCACATCGCCTATGTCCTCGCCCATACCCGGGGGAATCGCCGCCAGGCCGCCGAGATCCTGGGGGTCACGGTCCGTCAGCTCCAGCGCCAACTGGCCCGGATGAAGCGGGATCCCCGCTGGGAAGGGCAGATTTGATAGGCGGAAACGCAAATAAACCTTGACATTCCCGTCGGAGAAGCCTACAAGGGCGCAGTTTTTAGAGCCGGTTTTGGTCCACGATGTTCCCCAGAGCCTGTCCAGAGGCCGCTGGGGATTTTTTTTGGTCTCTTCCGGGAACATCCCGATGCTTAATGGGAAAACGGCAACAGGCGGACCCGGGGTCCGGAAGGTTGCCAAAAAAAGAAGAAAGAAAATGAAGGTGATTTTTTAATGGCGTTTCAATCGTTCAATTTCCACTCACAGATCGCAGACGGAATCGCGGCGGCCGGCTATACAACGCCCACGCCGATTCAACGGGAATGCATTCCGTCCATCCTCGCCGACCGTGACGTCATGGGCCTTGCCCAGACCGGCACCGGGAAAACGGCCGCCTTCGCGCTGCCCATCCTGCAGCGCCTGATCACGGGCCCGCGCAAACACGTCCGGGCGCTCATCATCGCGCCCACCCGGGAACTGGCGGAGCAGACCCACGAAGCCCTGCTTCAACTGGGACGAAAGACGAGGCTCCGGAGCATGACCGTTTACGGCGGCGTGAACAAGAACCCCCAAATCTCGAGACTGCGCGACGGCGCCGAGATCGTCGTCGCCTGCCCGGGGCGCCTGATCGACCTGATGGATCAGGGCGTCATGGATGTCTCCCGCGTGGAGGTGCTCGTTCTGGACGAGGCCGACCGCATGTTCGACATGGGATTTCTGCCGGATATCCGCAAGATCGTCCGGAGGCTGCCCGCCAAGCGCCAGACGCTTCTGTTTTCCGCCACGATGCCCGACGACATCCGTCGCCTGGCCCAGGAAGTCCTGCACCAGCCCGTCACGATCCGCGTGGACGATACCGTCCCCTTGTCCACGGTTTCCCACGCCCTCTATCCCGTGGAGGCGCACCTGAAGACCCCGCTCCTGATGAAGCTGCTCAAAAGCACGGATACGGAGTCCGTCCTCGTGTTCACGCGCACGAAGCACCGCGCGACGCGCCTTGCCCGGCAAATGACCCAGGCCGGATTTGCGGCCGCCTCTCTGCAGGGGGATCTGCCGCAGAACAAGCGGCAGGCGGCGCTCAGCGGTTTCCGCAGCGGCGCCTGTCAGATCCTGGTGGCCACCGACATCGCCGCCCGCGGCATCGACGTCTCCCGGATCTCGCACGTGATCAATTACGATATGCCCGACACCGTCGAGGCCTACACGCACCGCATCGGCAGGACCGGCCGGGCCGCAAGGACGGGGGACGCCTTCACGTTCGTCACCCGCGAAGAGCGGGCCCTGGTGTGGCCCATCGAAAAGGTATTGGGGGAACCCCTGGAGAAACGGACGCTGCGGGACTTCGATTACAGCCTCCCGGCCCCGGCGGTCCGCAGCGGGGATGACCATCCCCGGAGTACGTCGGGCAGAACCGGATCCGCGGCGCCGCGGAGGTCATCCGCCTCGTCGCGCACGCTGGCCGGCTTCCCCGGACTGCACGCCGGCCTCGGACGCAGGCCGGGGAAAAAGACCGCCAGCCGCTGATTCGACGGCGCACCCGCGGGGAAAGACGACCGGGGCCGGAATCCGGATCCCTCCCCGGCCGGACCGGCCGGTCCGTCATTTTCCCCCGCGGGAGCTCGCGTCGCCGCCCCCTCCCGCGAGCGCCGCAACGGTCTCCCGCGCGTCCCCGGTCAGGAAGGCCCACAGGCCGAGGTCCTTGAGGGTCTCGACCGTGGGGATGCCGTCGGGGGTCCAGCCCCGCGTCCGGTAATAGACTCCGATCAATTCCCTCAGCTGTTCCTTGCGCGCCTGCATGAGGAGCGACCGCTTCTCGGCCGTGGACATCTCCCGGACCCGCTCCGGCGACTGCCCCGGCAGGCGGGCGAGCTCCGCGTCGTTGAAGTCTCCCTCGGCCTCGTAGAGGGCGTCGTCGGTCGGGCCGATGGCCCGGTCGGGGATCCAGTCCCGCGACCCCGTCCCCGCGCCGTACGTCATCACGTTCATCACCCGCTGCAGGTTGATGTCCCGGTCGGTGCGCGCGAAGATCTCCTCCCACGTCAGGTCCGTCCCCAGCATCCCGTTGTAGAAGTCCGCGTAGAGGGCCTGGGAGGCGGGATTGATGAACTTGTCCCCCTCGGTCACCTTTTCCGAGTCGGGGTTGAAGACGTCGACCCAGGGGAGCTTGCACAGCCCGAGGTTGTCGTTGCCGAGGCGGACGCGCGGGTAGGTGATGAGCGCGCGAGCCTTGTCCTGCAGGGTCGGGAAGGCGCCCAGGAGATCCACCTTGATGAGCCAGGCGGCGGCGTGATGCGCCCCGATGTCGCTCGCGGCCGCGTAGGAGCCCTGCATCGACAGTGAGCGGTGGGTCCGGTAGAGGGAAAAGGGCAGCCCCTTCGTCTGCATGGCGAAGCGCGCCAGGTCCGGACGGGGATCGGCCTTTCCCGTTTTCTGCATGAATTTTTCGGCCACCCAGTCCACGAGCGGCTGCATCCCCCGGCCCGCCGCCCGCGCGAGGTCCGTCTCCCCGTAGGCGATCCGGCGCAGGAATTCCAGGACGGACGGCTCGTTCCCCCAGGTCAGTTCGAGGCCGTCGGCGTCGTCCGCGCCCAGGTAGCCCCGCTGGAAGCACTCCATCAGGAAGGCGATGAGCACCGCGGCCGTGATCGTGTCGATCCCGTAGTTGTCGCAGTGCCAGTTGGCCTCCATGATGAACTCGGCGTTCCACATGCCGAGGTTGGAGCCGAAGCCCGCGGCGGTTTCGTACTCGGGGCCGTCCACCCACACGGTGCGGCCCTTGTGGTCCCCGTAGGTCAGGGTTACCCGGCCGCCCTTGGTGCATCGGAGATTGCAGCCCGGGAAGCACCCGTCCATGCCCCGGTGGTCGAAGAGGTGCTCCGCGTAGAACTTCCCCGTGATCCGGTCCGCCCGGGGATCGGAGCCCAGCTGGTAGTTGTTCACGGGCAGGGACTGGTATTCCGGCTTGCTCATGAAGGCGATGAGGCCCGCGCTTCCCTTGCGGTACATCTTGAGCGACTGCGGATCGACGTCGCGGACAACCTGCCCCAGCTTCGTCCCCGCCTGCTTCACCTTCTCCCAGTCGGCGGCGCCGTAGGGGTTGGCGCCCCGGGGGAACTCGGCCAGGACCACCACGGCCCGGATGTTCTTGTCCATCATCACGGTCCCGAGCCCCGTCCGTCCCGCCTGCTTCACCCGGAAGAGGCCCTTGGCCCCGTCCACGGGCTTGGCCGCGTCAAAATAGTGGCTGTTGATGCAGCCGTAGCGGGTGTGGGCGGCGCCGACGCCCGTCGTCAGGAAGACGATGTTCCTGCGCTCGTGACCCGCCCGGACGAAGCGATCGACGATCATCCGTTCCGCGTCGAAGACCTCGTCCACCGCCGGCGCGTCCGTGAGGGAGATCTCCCGGCGGAACCCGTCGATGACGATCATGACGCCCGCGGAGGCCTTCCCGACGATCTCGAGGGCGTCGAACCCGGCGTACTTGAGGTAGGCGCCGAAATAGCCGCCGAAGTTCGAGACGCCGGGGATGCCCGTCAGCGGGGAGAGCGAGATGGCCATGCACTTGCTCGTGCCCGGGAACTGCGGGATGCCGCCCAGCGGACCGGGGGCGAAGATCAGGGGGTTTTCGGGGGCGTCGGGGGTCGTCCGGGGGGTGAGGCGGCGGTGCAGGAGGTAGAGGCCGAGCCCGCGCCCGCCGATAAAATAATCCCGGATCTCGGGGTCCAGCTCCGGCGTCTCGACGCTGCGGCGATCGAGGTCGATCGTCAGGAGCTTTCCGGCGTAGCCGTGCGCCAGTGCGGATCGGGTGTAGTTCATCTCCACGGTTCCTTCCGGCGGTCGCCGTTGCGCGGGGCGGCCGCCATCGATACTCCGGCGGTCTTCACCGCCGGGACCGGGAACCATAGGATAAAAGAAGCGCGCTTGTCAATATCTTATCTTGCAATTTCGGCTATTTCACGGTGTACCCGCGACCGTCCAGACAGGCGGTCATCGCCCGCGAGTAGTCCGGGCGTTTCTCGGCGCTCGCGCCTTCGGCGGCCTCACCGGCCGGCTGCCGCGGGTCGTAGCCCGTCTGTTCCACCGCCCAGCCGTGGCACGCCTCCCGGTCCTCCGCCTGTTGCGCCTCGCTCTGGCCGAGGCGGGGATAGATGAACAACCGGTCGGCCGGCGTCGGCCGGCCCACCTCCCCCTTCGGAGGCTCGACGACGGCATAGCCGTCCCCCCGGTGGGCGTAATAGACCTCGTTGGCGTAGTAGTAGGGTGCGCCGCCCACCCAGACCGTCACGTAGGACGACGGCAGGAAGGGCACCACGAGCCCGATCGGCGGCATGGTGACGATGAAGCGCAGCCCCTGCGGCAGATACCAGACGCCCCCGGAAAGGAAGAACCGAATCCCGTGGTGCATCACGCTCCAATGGTCGTGCGGCAGCGCCGTCCTGAACTGGCCCCGGACGGGATAGAGGCGGTTGTGGTCGTAGCGCGCGTCCCGGTATTCGCGGAACCGCGGGGTCGCGACGAACGGTCTCGGCGGCGGCGTTCCGATTCTTGGCGCCGGGCCGGGGGTGCGGATGCCGGGCCGGGCGGGCGGCGCCTCTGCGTCCCTGAACCGGGGCGAGCGTTGCGGACGCTCTGCCGGGGACGTTATGCGCGTCTCCCGGCCCCGGGAGTCGAACGGGCCTTGCTGACGCAGATTCAACGGTGAGGCACGCATTTCCCCGCCGGGGCCTCCCCGCGGACGGTCCCCGAACGGGCCCGCCTGCGCCGACGGCACGGCGGCAAAAAGAACGGCCAGCGCAAACAGGACCAGCATCAGGCCGAGGACTGGAATTGGCTTTCTGGGGTGAAACGGTTTCATCGTGATTTCCTCCCGCATCGTTTGAAAATCCCTGCTTTCTGTCCATCATGCAGCAAAGGGCGTGCCGACCGGCGGGTTGTTCTTGTAACACATCGATATCCAATTGCAATCACATCATGGCACGCCTTCCGGCAGAGCCGCGGAAAAAGGGCGCCCTGGTCGGGAAGTATCCACTTCTCCGACGGCAACCGCAAACAAAATATCCGGCCTGGGGCCTTACATTCAAAAGCTGAAAAAAGGTTTCTCCACACTTAATCACCGACACGGTCTGGATCGGCTCCGGAATCTGGCTCTAGAGGACCAATCGTCAGGGACGCGGGTTAAAGCCGGGGCCATGAACACGCAAAGACGACAGGCAGGAAGAGGCAACCGCAAGTCACCAGACCGATAGAGGCGGAGAAGATCGCTGCGACTGGGAAAGTCGGTACAGAAAACGCTCGATCGCGTAATATTGGAACAGTTCGTTGAAGGGCCGGCCGGATTCTTTTGCCCTGTCAAGCAGGCGTTGATGAATGGAAGCGGCAATGTTGCGTGGGCGGGGATTCGTCACAGCGTCGCCTCCAGATACCCGCCTGTGCCACGTCCCATCCCGATTGTGGATTACAAGGTCGTTCAACAGGCCGTGACGGCCGCGGTGGCCAATGGAACACTGTGGCTTGTCTACGGCAACGACAGCGTGTTTAAAGAAAAACCGACAGCCATCCAACTGGATGCGGATGCGGTTCTCTACCGACCGCCGCAGCCTTTGCCCGGGATCGATTTCCTGCCGCCCCGTTTGCCGGAAGCCTGGACAAAGGAAACCGAACCCAAAACGAGTGTGGAAAAGCTCTATGCCGAGATCAAGGCGAAGTTTGGGAAGCCCTGGCCCGAAACACTCTTTCTGGAGGGGCTCAACGCCGCCCTGGCACAGGGGTTCATTGCACGGGTTTCCGGAAAAGGGCCGCTGACCTCATTGACCCACGATGGCGCCTGTTGTCTCGTCATCAAGGTGGAAGTGCCACCACCACCACCGCCACCATCACAGGATCGCCGGATGACAAACATGACAAAACTGTCTGTTCAAGAAGTTCAGACCTTGGCTGAAGAGATGCCGGACCTTGCCAAATCTCTGGTTGGTTGTGATCTTGTCGTAGAGGCGCGGATCAGCATCAAACCCAAGCCGGATGCCGACCTAGCGACTGCGGAGGAGATTCTGGCCAGGATCAAGAAGGAATGGAGGTTCTGAGAGCCTATGAGTTCGTAGGGAAAATCTGAGAAAAAGCCTTGACAAACCCCCTTTGTGGTATTATTGATACCACATGTGGTAAGAATTAAACCACGGACACGGAATGAAGGAGGGAGAAAGAAACGAAATGGTGGGAGGTTTACCAAGAAAGGGGGAGGGGCGATGTTTGGTGAATTTGTCAAGGAAAGGAGAATCGCCAGAGACATCACTTTAAGAAAATTCTGCCAGGCCATCGAATGGGATGCCAGCAACTGGAGCAAAATTGAGAGAGGACTTCTCGCACCACCCCAGGACGAAGAGAAGCTGGGACGCATCGCGGAAGTGCTCGGCATCGAAAAGGGATCGGAGGAATGGCAGGCAATGAAGGATCTGTCCCGTATCGGACCGCAAATGCTCCCCGATGATATCGCGGCGGACAGCAGAATCGTAAAAGCGTTACCGTTGTTCTTCAGGACAGTAAGAAGTGACAAACCCACAGCGGAGGAATTAGACCGGCTTATCGAGTTGCTCAAAAAGGGGGATTAGGCGTTGAAGCAGGCCGAGTTCAGGTGCAATAGACTTCCATTTGCGGATATTTGGCAATGTGCAAAGGATATTCGCAATCAATATTGGCCGGAGGGGAGATTGCCCGTCAATGTTGAAGCTATCGTCGAATTCAGTTTGAGGCTTGACATCGAACCGATGAAATGTCTCGTACAAATGACGGATATGGAAGCCTATCTCAAATCTGACTTGATGGGGATCGTCGTCGATTACGATCGGTATATGGATGAAAAGTTCGCTCACCGGATGAGATTTTCATTTGCCCATGAACTCGGCCATTTCTTTCTTCACAAGGACATGTATGCATCATTCAAATTCGAATCAGCCGAAGAATGGAAAGAAATTCTCCAAGGAATGCCCGACGTGGAGTACAGAAGTTTTGAATACCAGGCAAACGAGTTTGCCGGCCGTCTTCTCGTACCTCGAGAAGACCTAATTCACGAAATTGAGAAATCCGTTGAAACGCTGAAGCGCAATAATATGCTGGAATATCTGAAAGGGGATCCCTATGCAGTGTTATCGCGAATAAGCCCGCAATTAGCAAAACCATTTGGCGTCTCTACTGATGTCATTGAAACACGAGTGAAGCGGGAGGATTTATGGCCACCGGATGTTAGGTGAATTTGACAGTTAAGGGGAATGGCTCGAAAAATTATAATTAAGGTTTTGTGAGTATAATGAAAATGGAGATTCAACCGCAGGTCTGACCTAAAAAAAGAAGAGGTAGTGGCGCTACCCCTTCTTTGGGTTGGTAACAGCGGACCACAAGTGCAAAGGTTCTTAGGATGGCCTTGAGCCTGTGGTACATTCTCGGATGGTGTCCGAGAACGGGTCGCTGCCCCATGGTGCTTAACGTGAGCAATATCTAAACCACCAAGGGCCCGCCTTGTCAAGAAAAAAAGCATCCTAAGAAAGGATGGGAGCCTGATGGACAATTTAGGCCATCGCTCCCGCAGAGTCCTTTACTACATCTTCCGGACGTTCATCACCCGGAAAGACGGTAGGCGGGACTATGCGAGAGATCACGGCTTCAAGGCCTGGCGCATTCCTGTATACGCCACATAGGAAGCATCGATCTTGACAGCTGTTGAGCGGCCGCTCAGCCGGGTCTATCCCCGCCTGGGAACAGAATGGGGACACAAAAAACTCTTGGAGGTTTATACCATGGGAAAAGGTTCACATCACGTTGTACATAACTCGGAACGCGGCGGTTGGGATGTTCGGAAAGGTGGATCGGAACGGTCTTCAGGACATTGCGACCACAAACAGGATGCAATCGACCGCGGTAGGGAAATCAGCCGGAATCAAGGGACCGAGTTGATCGTACATAATCAAGACGGCAAGTTCGCGTGGCGTGACAGCCACGGGAATGATCCCTGTCCGCCGAAAGGTTAGGCAAACTCACAAGGGGGCCCCGGAAACGGGGCCTTCTTTTTCAGCATCACTGAAATGCCACTACCAAGCCTCTTCTTTAACTATTCTGTCCTCAAACATCCAACTCTCATCCACCGACACCCGGACGCGAACCAAAACCCCCTTGACTTGCCGGAACGCTTTTCCTATCCTTGAGCGCAGTGCCCGAACGCCGCACCGTTTTCCCCCGGCGGGAGGACCCGGGGAAAGGAAGGGGGCCGATGTACAGCGCCGCACTCATCAACGATCCTTTCGGAGACCCCGGGGTTTACGTGGAGTGCAAGTACCGCCGCGCGTCCCTCCTGTTCGATCTCGGGGACCTGCACCGCCTGCCGCCGCGCAAGCTCCTGAAGATCGACTACATCTTCGTGTCGCACACCCACATGGACCACTTCATCGGGTTCGACCAGCTGCTCCGGCTGTGTCTGGGCCGCGACAAGCACCTGCACCTCTTCGGGCCGTCGGGGTTTCTCGAACGTCTCGAACACAAGCTGGCGGCCTACACCTGGAACCTCGTCGAGAATTACGAGAACGATTTCGCCATCATCGCGACGGAGATCCACCCGCGGGGCCGGACCGTCCGACGCTACGACTGCCGAACGGCCTTCCGCCCCGAGCCCCTGGAGGCGGGCCCTGCCGCTGACGGCGTGCTGGTCGAGACGCGCTTCTTCACCGTGAGCGGCGTCTTCCTCGACCATCGCATCCCCTGCCTGGCCTTCCGCTTCGAGGAGCGGCGGCGCTTCAACATCCTGAAGACGGTCCTGGTGGAGATGGGCCTGCCCACGGGCGCCTGGCTGATGACCCTGAAGGAGCACCTCGTCAGCGGCGACCCGGACGAGACGCCCGTCCGGATCCGCTCCCGGGATCCCCAGGGGCGGATCGAGGAGACGTGGCGGCCCCTGGGCGAGCTCAAGGCGGCCGTCAAGGTGAGCCCGGGCTTCAAGATCGGCTACGTCACCGATGCGGCCTACAGCACGGAAAACCGGGCCGCCATCCTGGGGGTGGCCGACCAGGCGGACCTGCTCTTCATCGAGACGACGTTTCTCGACGAGGATGCGGAAACGGCGGCCCGCAAGTATCACCTGACCGCTCGGCAGGCGGGGACGCTGGCCAGGGAGGCGCGGGCGAAGCGGCTACTCCCCTTCCACTTTTCCCCGAAGTACAAGCGCACGCCGGACGCCCTCGCCGCGGAGGCCCGGGCGGCCTTCCGGGGGTGACCCGCCCGGCGCACGCCGGCCGGACGCGTCGACCGTTCGCCCCGGTCTTATACGCAGGAGATCGCGGTTCGGGAGAAAACCGCAGGAACGGGCCATCTGTTTGCGGGGCGCTTTCAACCCGCGCGGCCGCGGCCGATCCGGAGATGCTGCCGATGCTGTATGCCGCCTTGGCCAACATCGTGGTTCTCGTCCACGCCGCCTTTGTCCTGTTCGTGGTGTGCGGCGGCCTGCTCGTCCTCCGCTGGCGGCGGGCGGCCTGGCTCCACCTGCCGGCGGCGGCGTGGGGCGCGCTCGTGGAGGCCGCCGGCTGGATCTGCCCGCTCACGCCCCTGGAAAACCGGCTCCGCCTCCTCGCCGGGCAGGAAACGTATGCGACGGACTTCATCGATCACTACCTGATGCCGGTCCTGTACCCGGCGGCGCTCACGCGGGAATGGCAGATGGTCCTGGGGCTGGCCGTGCTGGTCGTCAACGGCGCGGTCTACGCGTGGGTGTGGCGCCGGTCGAGGCGCGCCCCCGCCGGCCCCTGAGGGCGGCAGCTTCTTGCGGATATGAATCCGGGGCGTTTTCCGGCGGGAATTTAAGGATCCTGCCGGCCCCTGGTGGGCGAAAATCTGTGTGCATGAATGGGCGCGGTTTCCGGCGAGGCTTAAGCAGCCCCGCCGGTCCCTGAGGCCGGGCGTCATTTTGCATGCGGAATCAGAACCGAACGACGCTTCCGCCGGGAGGGCGAGATGAAACGAACGGGGGCGATTCTGGCGCTCCTGCTCCTGCTCCTGCTGACGGTCTCCTCGGCTCCGGCCGACGACGCCGGGCGGGCGGCGCGGGACGAGATGGTCCGGACGCAGATCGCGGATCGCGGCATCCGGGACCCGGCCACGCTCGCGGCGATGCGCGCCGTGCCACGGCACCGCTTCGTCCCGCCGGACCTGGCGGAGAGCGCATACGCGGATGAGCCCCTGCCCATCGGTTACGGCCAGACCATCTCCCAGCCCTACATCGTCGCCTTCATGACGGAGACGCTCCGTCTGAAACCCGGTCACAAGGTCCTCGAGGTCGGCGCCGGTTCGGGCTACCAGGCGGCCGTGCTGGCCCGCATCGTCCGGGAGGTCTTCACGATCGAGATCGTCCCGGAGCTGGGAAATGCCGCCCGCGAACGCCTGCGAATGCTGGGATACCGCAACGTCCGGGCGCACGTGGCCGACGGCTACGACGGCTGGCCGGAGGAGGCCCCCTTCGACGCGATCGTCGTGACGGCCGCCGCGGACCACATCCCGCCGCCGCTCATCCGGCAGCTCAGGGACGGCGGCCGGATGGTGATCCCCGTCGGCTCCCCGTTCTTCGTCCAGACGCTCATGCTCGTGGAGAAGGACCGGGGAAAGATCCGGACGACGAGCCTGATGCCCGTGCGCTTCGTCCCCTTCACTCGGCGCCGCTAAGCGCGGGGCGATCGCCTCAGGCGCCGCCACCGCCCCGTCGGTTCGTGGCGCGTGAATCGTTCCCGCGGCGCCTGGGTTGCGGGGCGGCGCGTTCGGGCCTGCGTGCGGAGGTAAGCTGGATGAACCCACGCGTGTATCCGGCCATCGGCCTGCTGTCGGCCGCGACGATCGCCTTTCAGCTCGCGCTGATGCAGATCCTGGCGATCACCCAGTGGCACCACTTCGCCTTTATGGTGATTTCCGTTGCCCTGCTGGGGTTCGGCGCGGCGGGGACCGTGCTCGCGCTCTTCCGGACCGTCTTGGCGGCGCGGGAGGAGCGCGGCGTTCCCCTCCTGATGCTCCTCGCGGGGGCGGCGATGGCCGCCGCGGTCGGGCTCGCCCAGCATCCCGCCGTCCGCTTCGACGCCTACCTGCTGTTCACCGGCGTACGCCCCGCCCTCCGGCTGCTGCTGACCTACGCCGTCTTCTCCGTCCCGTTCCTCCTGGCGGGCCTGGCGATCGGCTGGACCTTCAGCCGGCACGGCCGCGACATCGGCGCACTCTATTGCTGGAACCTCGCGGGCTCCGGCGCGGGAGGGCTCGTGGCCCTCGGCCTGATGGGGGCGCTGCCGCCCGCCGAACTGCCGGCGGTGCTGGCGGGGATCTGTGTCCTGGCGGGCCTGCTCGCCCTGCCGCGGAAACCGGGGATCGCGCTGACCGTCACCGCCCTCTTTTCGCTGCTGTGCGTGGCGGCGGCGATCCGCTACCCGCCCGCGCTCGTTTCCTCCGAGTTCAAAAGCCTGAGCCGGGCCCTGCGGCTTCCCGGGGCGGCGATCACCCGGACCGCGGCCGGCCCCTGCGGCCTCGTGCAGATCGTCTCCTCCCCCGCCCTCCGCCACGCGCCGGGCCTCAGCCTGACCTACCCGGGCGCCGTCCCCGCGCTCCGGGGCGTTTTCAGCAACGGGGACTGGGTCGGCCCCCTGCCCGCCGCCTCCGGGAACGGCGCACCCCGGGTCGAGGATTACGCCACCTCGGCCCTGCCCTATGCGACAGGGCCGCGACGCACGGCGCTCATCCTCGACATGGGCGCCGGCGCGCCCGTCCGGCAGGCGATCGACCGGGGGGTGGCGCGGGTCACGGCGGTCGCGCCGAACCCGCGCCTGCCCGCCCTGCTCGAGGAGGAACTCGCCGAAGCCGGGGCTCCCCTTCCGGGGCCTCCCGCGCTCACCCTCGTCCGGTCCGCCCCCCGGACCTGGCTCCTGCGGGACCGGGCGACCTACGACCTGATCGTCCTGCCGACGATCGACACCTTCGGCGGCACGGCGGGCCTCGACGCGATCCGCGAGCAGTTTCTCTTCACGACGGAGGCCTTCGGCGACGCCTGGCGGCGGCTCTCCCCGCGGGGCGCGCTCGCCGTTACCTGCTGGATGGACTATCCGCCCCGCCACGCCCTGAGGATGGCGGCCACGCTGATCGAGATGCTCGCGCGGGAGGCCGGCGGCGATCCGCGCACCCGCGTCGCCGCCGTGCGGAGCTGGGGAACGATCACGTTTCTGGTCAAGAAGACGCCCTACACCCCCGCGGAACTCCGGGCGATGCGCGACTTCTGCCGGCGCATGAATTTCGACCCGGCCCTGCTGCCCGACCTTCGCCCCTCCGAACGCGCCGCATTCAACGCCCTCGGGGACGACCGCTTCTTTGCCGAGCTCGACGGGCTGTTTTCGCCCCGGCGCGCCGACCTCTACGCCGCCTACGCCTTCCGCATCGCCCCCGCCACGGACGACCGCCCCTACTTCGCCCAGTTCCTGCGGTGGCGGAGCCTCCCCAGCCTCGCCGCGGCGTTCGGGGGCCGGACCGTGCCCTTTTTCGAAATCGGCTACCTCGTCGTTTTTCTCACGCTCGTGCAGACGGCGGCCGCCGGGGTCGCGCTCATCCTCCTCCCGCTCGCCCGCCGGAGCCGTCCCCGCCACGGGAAGGTCCGGATCATTCTTTATTTCGGCGGTCTCGGTCTGGGCTACCTCTTCGTCGAGATGGCCCTGATCCCGCGCTTCGGCCTCTACTTCGGCCATCCGATTCCGGCGACGGCCGCCGTCGTCGGCGCCCTGCTCTTCGCCTCCGGGCTGGGGAGCTTCGCCTCGGAGCGGATCGCGGCCCTCCGGGGCGTGCGGGCCGCCGTCCCGGCGGGCATCGTGCTCTTCGCGGCGCTGGGCGGCGTCGGGCTGACGCCGCTCCTGATCAAGACCATCGCCTGGCCGACGGCGGCGAAGGTCCTGGTCGCCCTGGCGATCCTGACCCCGCCCGCCTTCCTGATGGGCGTCCCCTTTGCCGCGGGCATCCGGTCTCTGGCGGAACGGAACGAGGCCGCCATCGCCTGGGCCTGGGGAATCAACGGCTGTTTTTCCGTGATCGGCGCCTCCCTGGCGACGATCATCGCGGTCGAGGCGGGCTTCACGGCCCTGATGGGGGCCGCGGCCCTCGCCTATCTGGTGCCCCTGGCGGCGGGGCTTGAGCCACGCGGCGTTCCTGCCCGGGGTGTGCCCGAGCATGGCGCACCTGAAAAAGACGCTTGACACGGCCGGCCAATCCGGATAATCTCTTAGTTAATAAAATTTCCTATTGAGAAGACCGTTATGGCCCTCGCGCACCCCGCGGAACCGTTGAGCCGCTTCCAGGCCATCTGCCGCCAGGCGGGCCTCAAGCTGACGTATCAGCGCCTGGAGGTCTATCGCGAATTGAGCGCCTCCATGGATCATCCCTCCGCGGAGGCGCTCTACCAGCGGCTGATCCGCAAAATCCCCACGCTCTCCCTGGACACCGTCTACCGGACGCTCGCGACCTTTGTCCAACTGGGACTTGTCCACCGGGTCGAAACGGGGGAGAGCCAGGCCCGCTTCGAAGTGGTCTCGGCACGCCACCATCACCTGATCTGCCGGAACTGCTTCGAGATCATCGATTTCCAGTGGCCGTCGATGGATGCGGCGCCCCTTCCGGAGGCGCTCAGGCCCTGGGGCCAGATCGAGAACCGGCACGTCATCGCCTACGGCGTCTGCCGGAAATGTTCGAAATAGATCCCGCGCGCGGGTCGTCCGCGTCCCACGGGCCGGGCGGGGGAACGGCGTTTTAATTCATTTTCAGGAGGGCATCGGGAAAACCATGGCAGCGCCTGCTCGCAAGAAGGAAATCCAGCTTTCCATCCTCGTCGATCCCGGCAAGCCGTTTGCCATCCTCCGGGACGCGAAGCGACTCTACCGGACCTCCTACCCCGGCGCCGACTTCAGGCCCGTCGATCGGGCGTTCCGTCTCACGAAACGCCTCTATGAAGGCGGGTTTCCCGGCTACCTCGCCTGCGCCGTCGACTACCACGACTTCGCCCACAGCGCCTCCGTCTTTGCCGCGACCTCCCGCCTCCTCGACGGGTGCGAGCTGTCCGGATCCGCGCTGGGGCCCGTCCTGGCCGGAGAGGTCCTCATCGCCGCCATGCTTCACGACACGGGCTACATCCGGGCGGAGGGCGATACCCGCGGCACGGGCGCCCAGTACACGAAAATTCACGTGGACCGCTCCTCGGCCTTCGTCCTGCGCGAGCGGGAGGCCTTCGGCCTCGGCCTTCAGAGCGCCGCGCGCATCTCCCGAATGATCCTCGGGACGGACCTGGAGCGCCCCTGGGGGGGCCTCGTCTTCGAATCCGAACAAGAGCGGATGGCCGCCGAAATCCTCGCGACCGCGGACCTGTTCGGCCAGATGGCCGACCGGGCCTACCTCGAGAAGTTGCTCTTCCTGTATTACGAATTCCGGGAAGCGGGGATCGGGGGCTACGACAGCGCCTACGACATCCTCACGAAAACCGCCGGATTCTACCAGACCATCCGGAACCGGCTTGACGGGACCCTGGGCCGCGTGTCGGACCGGATGAAGGCGCATTTTCAGGCCCGCCACGGCGTGTCCCGCGACCTCTACCGCGAGACCATCGCCCGGCAAATGGCCTACCTGGACGCCATCATCGCCGACGACAGCACCAACTTCCGGGCGAAACTCCGGCGCCTGGACCTGCCCGCCATCGAGCGCCGCGGGGCCCCCGCGCCTTCCGACGGATCCTAGAAACACCCGGCGTCCCGGGACGGCACGGCGGCGGCGCGGGTGTCGTCCAGCCGCCCCCTTCAAGGCATCGACCCTCGCTCCCCCGGCAGGAATCCCGCACTCCGCGCCAGCAGGGCCGGTCCCTCGAGGCGGAACAAGGCGTGGACCGGACCTCGGGATCCCCTCCGCCGGATTCCCCGAAGCCCCCGAGTTCGGCCTTGCCAAAAACCGCGATTGGGCATATGCACACCGTCAGGAGGCCCGATCGGAAGCACGGCTTAACCCCCTGAATTCCACCCCCAAGAAAGGAGTCGACCATGTTTGACTACCTGATGACCCAGGAACAATTGAAGATCCGGGACGAGGCCCGGGAGCTCGTGAAGTGGGTTCCCCGGCAGATGATCCTGGACATGGACGCGGACGTGATCAAATTTCCGAAGGAATTCCTGCGCGAGGCCGGCCGGCGCAACCTCCTGGGCTGCCGCTATCCCAAAAAATGGGGCGGCCGGGAGATGGACTGGGTGACCACCTGCATGCTCATGGAGGAGATCGGGACCCTGGGCTATGAGTTCTCCTGCGTCTTCGGCGTCGGGGCGGAACTCGTCTGTGACGCGATCATCCTTCACGGAACCGACGAGCAGAAGGAAAAGTACGTCCGGCCGCTGCTCAGGGGCGATCTTTTCGCCGCCGAGTGCCTGACGGAACCCCGCGGCGGCTCGGATTTCTTCGGCGCGACGACGAAGGCCGAGGACATGGGGGACTACTTCCTCCTGAACGGCCAGAAGCGCTTCATCGTCGGCGGGGAAGGGGCCGACTACTTCCTGCTGTACGCCCGGACGAACTTCGATCCCGCCGTCAAGCCTCAGGCGTCGCTCACCGCCTTCATCGTGGACCGCGGCCCGGGGGTGGAGACGAAGTACCTCTACGGCCTGATGGGCTGCCGGGGCGGCGGCACGGCGCGGCTTGTCTTCAAGGACGCGAAGGTCCCGAAGGCCAACATCGTGGGCAGGCTCCACGGGGCCTATGACGTCTTCAACACGATGATGATCCCGGAACGCCTGGGGACGGCGGCCATGACCATCGGCGCGGCGCGGCCGGCCCTCGAAGTGGCGACGAACTACACCGCCCGCCGGAAGGCCTTCGGGCAGATCATCGCCCAGTTCGAGGGGGTGAGCTTCCAGATCGCCGAGGCGGTGATGCTCCTCGACGCGGCCCGGTCGATGGCCTACGTGACGGCGTCCGCCGTGGACCGCGGGGTGGAGATGCACCGTGTGCGCCGGATGGTGTCGGAATCGAAGAAGTTCATCACCGAGGCCTGCCAGAAGGCGGTTCACAACGCGATGCAGGTCTGCGGGGGGATCGGCTACACGAACGTCCTGCCGATCGAGCGGATCCACCGCGACGTGCGGCTGGCCTCCATCTGGACCGGCACGAGCGAGGTCATGTCCATGATCACGGCCCACGAGTGGTACCGGGAGTACTTCCAGGCCAAGGCGGCGCGCCTCACCCGCGATGCCGAGGCCGACGCCGCCGAGGCCGAGGCGGCCGACGAGATCATCTACGAGTAGGGGCGACCTTTGCGTCGCCCGGGACGACCGAAACGTCGGCGATTTTAATGCAGAATTAAATCCAGTCGTTGCAAACCCGTCGCGGCCCGGGAACCGTTCCGGGCCGGCGGCCGGGTGACGCGCAGGTCGCGCGCCGGCAGAAGAAGGACGCGGGCGCACATCGCGTCCCGGCCTTGAGCGCCCGGCCGTCCGCCCCGGGCCCTGCCGCCCCCGCCCCGTCTTTATCCCAACGATATTAAATTCTTGACGCCGAGAACCCGCGCGGCCCCGCCGCTCTTTGCCCGCGCCCCACCGGTCCGCGCGCCCGTGGCACGCCCCTTGCGGAAGGCTGAAGTCAAAAGTCCCCGGCGCATGCGAAAGCGGAAAGGAGCAGGGTCCATGAAGACATCGCTGAAACTGATCGAGCTGGTTCGGGACAAGGGGGAAGACATCGCCAAAAACTGGGCCAGGGATGTCCGGAAGAACGCCAAAACACCCTTCTATCACGATCTGCCCGACGACAAGATCCTGCCGCAGGCCATCCATTTCTACGAGCACCTGCTTGAGATCGTCAACCTCGACGACCCCTTCGCTGGCGCCCGGGATTACTTCTCCGGCTATGCGGAGCGGCTCTTCCGGGACGGGGTTCCCCTGAACGAGGCCGTCTATGCCCTGATCCTGATGCGCCGCCACATCTGGCTCTACGCCGAGTTTCAGGCCACCTTCATCACGGCGATCGAACAGAAGCAGGCCGTCGAAAGCCTGCTCCGGACGACGCTCATCTTCGATTACATCCTGTACTTCGTCACGGAAACCTACGGGACCCTCCTGAAGCGTCAGGCCACGCCGAAAGGGACGAACCGGAAAAAGGGCGATTACGTCATCCCGTGGTCCAGCTGGGCCAGCCTCTGGGGGGAGGGACGCGACAAGAAGGAGGAGGCATTCCATAATCTCCATGAACCTGCGAGGTGAACGACGTGGAAAGGTATGAAAATCAGGGAACGATCGTTTCGGTCCGGGGAAGCGTCGTGGACGCCTTCTTCCCCAAACAGCTCCCGGCCATGCGCCAGGTGTTGCGGGCCGGAGAAAACCAGCGGATCCAGATCGAGGTCTTCACCCAGTTGGACGCGCACACCATCCGGGGAGTGGCCCTCACCCCCACCCAGGGGCTGGCGCGGGGATCGGCCATCGTCGACACGGGCCAGCCGTTTACCGTGCCCATCGGCAAGCGCCTGCTGGGCCGCGTCTTCAATGTCTTCGGAGATACCATCGACAAGCTGGAGCCGGTCAGCGGCGGCGAGTGGCGCTCCATCCACAACGAACCCGTCGCTCTGATCGAACAGTCCACCGTGGCGGAGATCTTCGAGACGGGGATCAAGGCCATCGACGTTCTGGCGCCGCTGGAGCGGGGCGGCAAGGCGGGCCTGTTCGGCGGCGCCGGCGTGGGCAAGACGGTACTCATCACCGAGATGATCCACAACATGGTGAGCCGTCACGAGGGCGTGAGCATCTTCTGCGGCATCGGCGAGCGCTGCCGGGAAGGCGAGGAGCTCTACCGCGAGATGAAGGACGCCGGCGTCCTGGGCAACACGGTCATGGTTTTCGGGCAGATGAACGAGCCGCCCGGCGCCCGCTTCCGGGTGGGGCACGCCGCCCTCACGATGGCGGAATACTTCCGCGACGACCAGAAGCAGGACGTTCTGTTTCTGATCGACAACATCTTCCGCTTCATCCAGGCGGGCTCCGAGGTTTCCGGCCTCATGGGGCAGCTGCCCTCCCGCCTCGGCTACCAGCCGACCCTCGCCACGGAGCTGGCGGAGCTCGAGGAGCGGATCTCGAACACGAAGACGGGGGCCATCACCTCCATCCAGGCCGTCTACGTCCCGGCGGACGACTTCACGGACCCCTCCGCCTCCCACACCTTCGGACACCTGTCCGCCTCCATCGTCCTGTCGCGCAAGCGGACGAGCGAGGGACTCTACCCGGCGGTCGACCTTCTCCAGTCCAACTCCAAGATGCTCATGCCCAACATCGCCGGCGAACGGCACTACCGCATCGCCCAGGACATCCGCAAGACCCTGTCCGTGTACGAGGACCTGAAGGACATCATCGCCATGCTGGGCATCGCGGAGCTCTCGCGGGAGGACCAGCGCACCGTCTTCCGCGCCCGCCGGCTGGAGCGGTTCTTCACGCAGCCCTTCTTCGTCACGGAGCAGTTCACCGGCACCGACGGCAAGATGGTGGCCCTGGCCGACTCCCTGGACGGCTGCGAGCGGATCCTGAACGACGAGTTCGCCGACTACCCCGAGAGCGCCCTGTACATGATCGGCGACATCAGCGAGGCGAAGATCCATGAGGCTTAGAATCCTGCTCCCCGCGGAGGTCATGCTCGAGGAAGAGGTCACCAAGGTCGTGGCCGAGGCCGAAAACGGCTCGTTCTGCCTCCTGCCCCACCACACCGACTTCGCGGCCACCCTGGCGCCGGGCATCTTCACGTACACGACCGCGGCGGGGGGCGACGCGCTTTTGGCCATGGACACGGGCGCCCTGATCAAGCAGGGGGAAAACGTGCTCGTCTCCACCCGCAACGCCATCCGGGCGGAGGATCTGGACAGGATCAAGCAGGTGGTGGAAAAACAGTATCAGGTGCTCGACGAACGTGAAAAGATGGCGCGCGCCGCCTCCGCCCGGCTGGAGGCCGACCTGATCCGGCGGTTCATGGAGCTGAACCAGACGCGGTAGCGGCGTGAAGCTCCCGGCGGCACACCCCCCACCCTCGACCCAGGAGACGAGGTCCGGCATGGAAAACGAAAAGACATCCCAGGAGCGGCGCCGGCAGATCGCCGCAACCTTTACCAAGAAGATCGCCCAGCGGCAGGCCATGCGCATCCGGGGCCAGAAGCAGAAGGACCGCATCGTCTGGTTCGGATTGGGGATGATCGGCGTCGTCGGCTGGTCGGTGGCGATTCCCACCCTGATCGGCGTGGCGCTCGGCCTGTGGATCGACCAGAACCTCCCGAGCCGCTTCTCCTGGACCCTGATGCTGCTGATCGCCGGCGTGACGGCCGGTTGCATGAACGCCTGGTACTGGGTGAAGCGGGGGGGCTACAACATCGAACACTTGAACGGCGAAACGGACGAAGAGGAGACCCATGAGAAGCGCCGCTGACCTCCTGCCGGCCTTCGCGGCCGGCCTGGCCCTGGGCGCCGTCTTTTTCGGCGGGCTCTGGTGGACCGTCCGCCGCCTCGTCGCCACGCCGAGGCCGTCCCGACTCCTTTGGCAGAGCTTCGCCCTCCGCTTCGTGATCGCGCTGGCGGGGTTCTACGCGGTGGCGAACGGACAGGGCGGACCGCTGGCGGTTGCGGTCCTGGGATTTCTCGTGATGCGCGAACTCATCGCGCGGCGCTTTTTCATCCGCGCGGATTCCTCGGGAGGCATGCCATGGAAGTCATGACGCTGCAGATGATCAGTCCCGACCAGATCGTCCTCTGGAAGTGGGCCTTCATCACCATCAACGCGACCCTGCTCTTCACCTGGCTGGTCATGGGGATCCTGGTCTGCGCCTCCTTTCTAATCACGCGGCGGCTGTCCGCGGGCACCCGGATCCCGCGCTGGCAGAACCTGCTGGAGGTCATCGTCGGGGCGATGCGCGAACAGATCCGGGAGGTGACCGAGGAGGACACGGACGAATACATGCCGTTCATCGGGACGATCTTCCTGTTCATCCTCACCTCGAACCTCCTGTTCATCATCCCCGGCTACGTGACGCCCACGGCATCCCTGACCACCACGGCGGCCCTGGCGGTCTGCGTTTTCCTGGCCGTGCCCATCTACGGCATCCGCAAGCAGGGGATCGTGAATTACCTCAAGGAGTACTTCCAGCCCATCTTCATCTTTTTCCCCTTTCACGTCATGGGCGAGTTTTCCCGCACCCTGGCGCTGGCCGTCCGGCTCTTCGGCAACATGATGAGCCACGAGAAGGTCATCGCGATCCTCCTGGCCATCACCCCCCTGCTCTTTCCGGTCGCCATGCACATCCTGGGGCTTCTGATCGGCGCTATCCAGGCCTACATCTTCGCGATCCTTGCGATGGTCTACATCGCCTCCGCCACGGGGGCGCACCACGAAAAGCAACCAAGCGCCGCGGTTCCGTCGGAAGCGGTCAAACTGGCTTCGGCCAAATAAACAAAGAAAGGAAGGAAGACTATGGACAGCATGAGTATCATAGGAATGGCTTCGGTGATCGCTTCCGCGATCTGCATGGGGATCGGGTCCATCGGCACCGGACTCGGGGAGGGGAGGGCCGTCCAGCAGGCCCTGATGGCCATCGCCCAGCAGCCGGATGAAAAGGGCGCCCTGACCCGGACCCTGTTCGTGGGTCTGGCGATGATCGAGTCCATCGCCATCTACTGCTTCGTGATTTCCATGATCCTGATCTTCGCCAATCCATTCTGGAATCAGGTCATTCCAAAGGTCGTCGCGGGAGGATAGGTCCATGCATATCGACGGGTTCGTATTTTTTGCCCAGATCGTCAACTTCCTGATCCTGATCTATCTGCTGAAGCGTTTTCTCTACGGCCGGATCATCCAGGCCATGGACAACCGGGAAGCGAAGATCGCCGCCCGGATTGCCGAAGCCGAGACGATGAAGGCGGATGCGGCGGCGGCGGCGGAGAATTACGCCCAGAAGATGAAGGGTCTCGATGCACGGTTCGAGGCGTTGCTCAACGAGGCGCGGCTGGAAGCGGAGGAACGGCGCAAGGAGCTGCTCGCCAAGGCCCGCGAAGAGGTGGACGGGATCCAGCGCAACTGGCAGGAGGCCCTCAAGCGCCAGCAGGAGGCGTTTCTCCAGGAGCTGCGCCGCCTGACGGGCCAGCAACTCTGGACCATCGTCGGCCGCGTGCTGGCCGATCTGGCCGACGCCGACCTGGAACAGCGGATCGTCAAGGTCTTTCTCCACCGCCTCACCACCCTGGACGAGCAGCGGCGGCTGGAAATCAAGGCCTCGCTCCGGGGCGAGGGGGAGCTCTATATCGACAGCGCCTTCGCCATCGCTCCGGAGGCCCAGGAGCAGATCCGGTCCGTTCTCAAAGGCCATTTCACCAACGGCGTCCGCATCTTCTACCGGGTCCGGCCGGAGGTCGTCTCCGGAATCGAGATGCGGGCGCACGGGCACAAGATCGCGTGGAGTTTCCAGGAGTACATGGAAACGATGCAGGAAAATCTCTCCCAGGCCCTGCAGCGGGAGGCCCAGGGAACAGCCTAAAGGAAGAGGATCATGGAAGGGAACGCAAAGTCGAGAGAAAGCACGTCACGGGGCGATGACGGAGTCTTGAAGTCCTTCCTCGCCAGCACCTTTTCCACTCTGGACGAGGTCCTGCTGAGTCAGCAGCCCGACCTGACGCTCCACGAAGTCGGGGTCGTGAAGTTCGTCAGCCGGGGGATCGTCCGCGTCGACGGCCTGCCCAACGTCCGGGCGGAGGAACTCGTGCGCTTCCCGGGAAACCTGATGGGACTCGTGTTCAACATCGACCCGGACGAGGTCGGCGTGATCCTCCTCGACCCAAGCGAACACATCGCCGCCGGCGCCGAGGTCCACCGCACCGGCCGGGTCCTCGACATTCCCGTGGGGGACGCGATGCTGGGACGCATCGTGGACGCCCTGGGCCGCCCCCTGGACAACAAGGGGGACATCGCCGCCGCGAAACGGCTCCCCGTCGAGCGGGAGGCCCCGGCGGTCATGGACCGGCTCCCCGTCACCGTCCCCCTCCAGACGGGGATCAAGGTGATCGACGCCCTCATCCCCATCGGCCGCGGTCAGCGCGAGCTGATCCTGGGCGACCGTCAGACGGGCAAGACCGCCATCATCCTGGACACGATCATCAACCAGAAGGGCAAGGACGTCATCTGCATTTACTGCGCCATCGGCAAGCAGAGCTCCGACACGGCCCGGGTCGTCGCCGATCTCGAGGCCCACGGGGTGATGGACTTCTGCACGATCGTCGTCGCCACGGGGGAGGACCCGCCGGGACTGCAATTCATCGCCCCCTACGCGGCCACCTCGATGGGAGAATACTTCATGTCCCAGGGCCGGGACGTCCTCGTCGTGTACGACGACCTGACCCGACACGCCCGCGCCTACCGGGAGCTCTCCCTCCTCCTGCGCCGCCCGCCCGGCCGCGAGGCCTTTCCCGGCGACATCTTCTACATCCACTCCCGGATGCTCGAACGGTCCACGCATCTGCGGGCGGAGCTGGGCGGCGGGTCGCTCACCGCCCTGCCCATCACGGAGACGGAGGCCCAGGACATGTCGTCGTACATCCCAACCAACCTGATCTCCATCACCGACGGCCAGATCTACCTCTCCCCGCCGCTCTTCCAGAAGGGCATCCTGCCGGCCATCGACGTGGGCAAGTCCGTCTCCCGCGTCGGCGGCAAGACGCAACTGCCCGCCTACCGGGCCGTCGCCGGCGACCTGCGGCTGTCCTACTCGCAGTTCGAGGAACTGGAATCCTTCTCACGGTTCGGCACCCGCCTCGACGAGAGCACCCGCCGGACGCTGGAACGGGGCTGGCGGGTCCGGGAGATCCTGAAGCAGAACCAGTACGTCCCCCTGCCCGTCGCGGAGCAGATCGCCGCGCTGCTGTCCGTAACCGGCGGCGCCCTGGACGAGGTGCCCCTCGAGCGGGTCGGCGAGGCGGAAGCGGCCATCCGTCAGGCGGTGCGGGAGCAGCTGGTCGACCTGTGCGCCCGCATCCAAGCGGGGGAAAAACTCGGCCTGTCGGACAAGGAGGCCATGCTGCGGGTGGCCCGGGACGTCGTGGCCAAGAAATTCAGGGAGGAATCCCGTGCAGACAACGGAAGCGCTTAAGCGCACCATCAAGAGCGCCGGGGATCTCCTGTCGGTCGTCAAGACGATGAAGGCCCTGGCCGCCGTCAGCATCCGCCAGTATCAGAAGGCCGTCGAATCGCTCGCGGACTACAACCGGACCGTGGAAATGGGTCTGCAGATCCTGCTCAGGAGCCAGCCGGACCTCACCCTGCTGTCCCGGCCCCAGCCGGTTCGGCGCCTGGGGGTCATCGTCTTCGGCTCCGATCAGGGCCTGTGCGGTCAGTTGAACGAGCAGATCGCCACGCACGCCCTTGCGGAGATGGACGCCCTCAAGGTGCCGCGGTCGGAGCGGACGATCCTGGCCGCGGGGATGCGCGTCACCGATTACATCGAGGACGCGGGCCAGCGGGTGGAGGAAACCCTGACCACGCCCGGTTCGACCTCGGGCATCACGCCCATGGTTCAGGAAATCATCATGATCCTGGAAGGCTGGCGCTTCGAGAAGCACATCGACCATTTCGTCCTGTATTACAACAAGTACCTGTCCGGGGCGTCCTACCGGCCGATCACCGTTCCGCTCCTGCCCGTGGACCCCGCCTGGCTCAGGGACATCGCGAAAAAGAAATGGCCGTCCCGGAGCCTGCCCGTCTTCACCCTGGATCCCGACGTCCTGCTGTCCACGCTGGTGCGGGAATACCTCTTCGTTTCCCTCTACCGGGCCTTCGCCGAATCCCTGGCCAGCGAAAACGCCAGCCGTCTGGCCTCCATGCAGAACGCCGAGAAGAACATCGAAGAGCGCCTCCAGGAGCTCCACGTCCACTACCATCGGCAGCGGCAGATGACCATCACGGAGGAGCTCCTCGACATCGTCGCCGGCTTCGAGGCGTTGCAGGAGCAGGCCCGCTTGAAGGCGCGCAGCGCGCATGCAGAAAGGAGGGTGTCATCATGACGTCGAGCGACAAGAGGTTCTGTGCGATCTGTGCCTGGCGGGGAACCTGTCAAAAACGGTTCAGCGTCCCCGTCGACGGCCTGCTGAACGTCTACTGCCCCGATTATACGCGGGACATTCAGATCAAGGATACCCGGGACCTGGACCGGGCGCTTTTGGACTATCAGATCAGCCAGTGGCAGGCCGAGGCCCGGAAAAAGGTCGGCCCGACGATCACCGTCTCCCGGGAGACGGGCAGCGGCGGCAGCGAGATCGCCCGGATCGTGGCCACCCGGCTCAAGATGGACCTGATCGGCGGCCAGATCATCCAGAAGGTGGCGGAAAGCGCCAAGATGAGCACGAAGGTCATCGAAACCCTGGACGAGAAGGGCGTCACGTTCATGGAGAGCCTCGTCAACTCGATGTTCGCCAGCCGCCACATCTGGCCCGACGAATACCTCCGCCACCTGACGATGGTCATCGGCGCCGCCGGCCAGCACGGAAACGCCGTCCTCATGGGCCGGGGCGCCAACTTCATCCTCAAGCCGGAACGGACCTTCCGCCTGCGCATCATCGCGCCCCTGGAGAAGCGGATCCAGTACCTGATGGAGCGCGGCAAACTTTCCCCAGGCGATGCGGAAAAGTTCATCGTGAACAAGGATGCGGACCGGAAGAAATTCATCAAGAAAAACTTCAAGGCGGACATCTCCGACCCGGCGCACTACGATCTGGTCGTCAACACCGCCTATGTCAGCGTGGAGGGCGCCGTGGCCGCCATCATCGACGCCTTCCAGGCCCGGACCTATGTCTTCGGCCAGAACGGGGCCGGCACGGGCGCGAAGAAGACGGGCGCCGTCCGGCAATCCGCCGCCCGGTGACGTTTCATGCAGCCGCCGCCGGACGCGGGGCTTCCGGCGGCCGGGGCGTAAGGGCATGCCGTGAAAAGCAGGACCGTGAAAGAGGGGCCGGAGAGCCCGGGGAAGATGGAACGGCTGGAACGGGAGCTCCTGCTTGCGCTCGCCGAGGAGGTCGTGCTGCAGCTGCGCAACCGGCTCATGGAAGCCGAGACGCAGCACCCCCTCGAATCGGCCATCCGCATCGCCGACTTCCAGGAACGGCTCTGGTGCATCGAAGATCTGACCGACAAAATCCGCACGCAGGTCCGCAGGGAAACGAACCTTTGAGCCCGGCCTACGGAAAGGACGCCAGGCCGCAGCGCACGGCGCCCAGCAGGGCGGCGCGCTCGTAGACGATCACGGTGACGGGGATCTGCGCCACCGTCCCGGCCATCCGGCCCTTCCGGCGGAAGGCCGCCAGGAAGGCCGGCGCCCTCAGAACCGGCAGGATGCGCCGGGGAATCCCGCCGCCGAGGTACACGCCGCCCGCGGCCATGACCTTCAGGGCCAGGTTGCCCGCCTCCGCCGCCAGGATGGCGGCGAAGAGGTCCAGCGTCCGGCGGCAGAGGCCGTCCCCCCGCTCCAGGGCCCCCGCGACGATAACCGGGTTCGGATCGTCCGCACCCGTCAGGGCCTCGGTCAGCCAGGCCGGCTCGCGGCCGTCGCCGCCGTCCCGGAGAAATTCGTAGAGACGGCGCAACCCCTGCCCGGAGCAGACCGTTTCATAGCCGACGTGATCGAGCCGCGCCTGCAGCCCGGTCAGCAGGGCCGCCTGCTGTTCTCCCGCCGGCGCGAAATCCACATGCCCTCCCTCGGAGGGGTGAACCCGGTACTCAAAGCCGTTCCAGGTCAGAAAGGCCTCCCCCAGTCCGGTCCCCGGGGCGATCAGGGCCAGGGTCCCCCGTTCCGGCGGCTCTCCCGGGCTCAACACCTCCAGGTCCGCCGGCCCCAGCGCGGGAATGGCCCAGGCCATCGCCTCGACGTCGTTGACGACCCTGACGGACGGCGTCCCCAGAAGGTCGCGGAGGCGGCCGACGCTCAGCCGCCAGGGGAGGTTCGTGATATCGGCGGCACCCTCCCGCACCGGTCCCGCGACGCCAAGGCAGACCGCCGTCACGGGCAGCCGGGCCTCCGCCAGGAATTCCCGGATCATCGTCTCCGGATCGGGATACCGCCCGCTGGGCAGGGTCGCCGCGTGGAGCGGTTCCCGCGGATCGCCGTAAGGGGAAAAAACGCCCAGATGGGTCTTCGTTCCGCCGATGTCGCCCGCCAGCAGCATGTCGCCTCCTTTTCGGGATCTCCCTGAAACCGGGGCGGTCGACCGGTGCCGCGGCGGCTAGGCCACCCGGCGCCGCCCCCCGGGCGCGTCAGGGGGGAACCACTTCCCGCCTCAGCCAGTCCAGATACGCCGGGTCGCCCGCGACGATCGGAAGAGCGATGATTTCCGGAAGTTCATAGGCATGCAGGGCCCGGATCGCCGCCGCGACCGCATCGAAGAGATCCGCCCGCGTCTTGATCAGGCATTGCCACTCCCGGGCCTCCTCGATCCGCCCCTGCCAGCGGTAAACGCTCGCCACCGGGCCGGCGACCTGCACGCAGGCGGCCAATCGCCGCTCCACGAGCATCCGGGCCAGGCGCGTCGCCCCCTCTTCCGTGTCGATGGTCGTGACCACCTGGATCGCCGTTGTCATGGCCGCTCCCCCTTCACACCTGTTTTTGAAACGGTCCCCGGCCAGCCCGCACGCACGCGATCCGACCCGCGGCCCGTTCAATTCACGACGGACCGGGAACAGAGATTCAGCACCGCCACGCCGGCGCCGATCAGGACCAAACCGGCGATGGCGGGCGCATCCAGGGGCTGCTCCAGGAAGAGCCAGCCGATCAGGGCGATGAGGGCCATCCCGACCCCGGACCACACCGCATAGGCCACGCCGACCGGCAGGGTCCGCAGCGTCAGGGAAAGGAAGAAGAAGGAAATTCCATACCCCAGAACGACGACCAGCGACGGAACGAGACGGGTGAATCCGTCGGAGACCTTGAGCGCCGACGTCCCGATCACCTCCGCGAGAATCGCGATGGACAGAAAAACCCACTGCACGGTTATTCCCCCCTCCTGAATTCGTACATCATGATCGCCGCGGCCTGGGGCAGGCTCAGCGACTCGGCGTCTCCGGCGCCGGGGATGCGCCAGCATTCGTCCGCCAGGTCGAGCAGCGCCGGCGGCAGGCCGTGGGTCTCGTTACCCAGCAGCAGGGCCGTTTGCGGCGGACAGGGATGGGGCGGGACGCCCCGGCGGACGTCGCTGCCGATGAGGCGGAAACGCCCCCGGAGCGCCGGCAGGACGGCGGCAAGATCGAGATCGGCCGCCACGTTCAGGTGAAAGAGGCTGCCCATGGACGTCCGGATGACCTTCGGGTGGGTCCAGTCCGCCGACCCGGCGCCGACGAGCACCGTCCGGAAGCCGAACCAGTGGGCCGTCCGCAGGAGCGCCCCGAGATTGTTGGGATTGTTGACCCGGTCGATCAGCAGCAGCGGCCCGGGGCCCGTCTCCCAGTCCGCCGCGGCCAGGGGCGGCGGCAGGGCCGCCACGGCCAGGATGCCCTCCGGGGCGGGGTCCTGGCTGATCCGCTTCCAGGACCGCGCCGGCACCGCATGGACCGCCCCGGACGGCAGGGACGCGATCAGGGCCTGGTGGCGCGCCGCGGCATCCTCCTCCATCAGCACGGCCCGGACCGCCCAGGGGCTCCGGAGGAGTTCCCGGACGACCTTCTCCCCCTCGGCGAGGCACAGCCCCTCCCGCCGGCGGTATTTCGTCTGGTTCAGCTTGGCCCACGCGGTCACGCGTGCGGACGATAATGCCTGCAAATCATTCCCTCCGGGGGAATCGACGCGCTCCGCGACAAACGGCCCGTCCCGGCCCCGCCTGCGCCGGCGGGCAGGGCGACCCGACGCCCTGCGGTGAGACCTCCCCTTCTCGTTCGGCCGGTTACGGAAGGTCCCAGGCCGTGCGCAGCCGCTCCCGGTCCTCCACCGCCAGCTGCACCAGGACCGGACACAGGGCCGGATCGAGCCAGCGGAGGATCTCTTCGAGCCGCGGCAGCGCCACGGCGGTGCACCCCGCCGTGGCCCGGTCCGGCCCGCCCCAGGCGTGAAGGAAGATGCAGGAGCCGCCGCCGGGCACGACCGGATCGTCGTTGTGGCCGATCACGGCCCCCAGGCGGTAAAGATCGTCCTTCCTCAGCATCTCCTCGTGGCGGCGCCAGGTCTGTGCCTCCACGGCGGCATCGACGAGGCGGTTGTAGCGGGGCGATGCGGGGTCGTCCACGCATTTGAGTCCGGCCGTGGCCTGACGGTAGGGCAGACGGATCCAGGGGACCTCCGCCGCCGGGGCGTAGCCGAAGGCGCCGCGGATCCTGAACATGCCCGCGGGAGACCGGCCGTCTCCCTCCCTTTTGACCGGACCGTCCGGCGGCGTCGCCAAGCCCCACCCCCGGGCCAGTCCGTTGCGCCCCAGGACGGCGGGGATCCGCCCCCCGACGGCCCGCCACGGCGTCCCCGCCGCCGTCCGCTCATACCGTTCGAGCACGGCGGCAACGGCGTTCCAGCCCTGCGCGGTCACCAGGAGGACCTGGCGCGATTCGGCCGGAATCGGCCTGACGTCCCGGTATTCACAGGCGGACGGCCTCGCGGATGGAGACGGCATGATCACAGCCCCTGCAAGGCCGGGCTTCCCCAACCCGGAGTCCCGCCGGGCCTCATCCGGCCGGGTCCTCCTTCTTTCCGGCCTCGTCGTCGATCACCATCTTCACGGGGTGCGGCAGGGCCAGCGAGGCGACGATCGACACCGCCAGCACCGCCGCGATGACGCCCAGGGAGAGTCCCACCGGAATCTTGACCCACTCCGTCAGGATCATCTTCACCCCGACGAAGGACAGGACCACCACCAGGCCGTAGCGCAGATAGTAGAACAGGCGCATCATCCCCGCCAGGGCGAAGAAGATCGACCTCAACCCCAGGATGGCGAACACGTTGGAGGTATAGACGATAAAGGGATCGGTGGTGATCGCCAGGACCGCCGGGATGGAGTCCACGGCGAAGATCACGTCCGTCGTCTCCAGGACGAGGACCACGGCGAACAGCGGCGTCGCCATCCACCGGCCCGCCTCCCGCACGAAAAACCTCCCCCCGGCGTAATCGTTCGTTACCGGCATGACCTTGCGCAGGAGCTTGAGGGCGACGTTCCGGTCCGGGTGGACGTCCCCCTCCCCGCTCCGCGCCATCTTGACGGCGGTGAAGATGAGGAAGGCGCCGAAGACATAGATGATCCAGTGGAACTGCTCGATCAGGGCCACGCCGGCCGCGATGAACACCGCCCGCATCACGAGCGCCCCGATGATCCCCCAGAACAGGGCCTTGTGCTCGTACTGCGGCGGGATGCCAAAGTACGAAAAGATCATGAGAAAGACGAAGAGGTTGTCTACGCTCAGGGACTCCTCAATGAGGTAGCCGGCGAGGAAGGCCAGGGCCTTCTCCGACCCCTTGACCCAATAGACGCCCAGGCAGAACAGCATGGCGAGGCCGATCCAGAACGCCGTCCACAGCAGGGCTTCCCGGACCTTGATCACATGGGCCTTGCGGTTGAAGACGCCCAGATCCAGGGCCAGCATGACGATCACGAAGGCAATGAAGATTCCCCAGTACAGCGTTTGTTCCGACATCGATCAGATTTTCCTTTGCAGTCTCTGGGCGGCGTGATGGATCACATCCCAGGCCCCGCCGAAGGGCGGGGCGTACGCGAGATCGAGCCAGCCGATCTCGTCCAGGGTCAGTCCGGACCACAGCGCCGCCGAGAGGGCGTTGATGCGGCCGACCGCCCCCGTCTCCCCGATGGCCTGCGCGCCCAGCAGCTTGCCGTTTGCGCGGTCCGCCACGAGTTTCAGGCCGAGCTTCCGTTTTCCGAAGGGGCCGGCAATCGCGTTGCCCCAGAAGACGTCGCCGACGGGATCGAACCCCGCCTGCCGCGCCTCCGCCTCGTTCAGGCCCGTCGCCGCCGTTTCGAGCTCGAAGATCTTGAAGGACTGGGCCCCGACGACGCCCGGGTGCGCGGCGGGGCGGCCGCCGATGGTCCGGCCCGCCAGGCGGCCCTGCTTGTTGGCCGTATCGCCCAGGGGCAGATAGGCCCAGCGGCCGCTCACCCGGTGGTACACCTCGCAGCAGTCGCCGACGGCGTAAACGTTCGGGATCGATGTGCGCTGATGCGCGTCGACGCCGATCGCGCCCGTCGCGCCGATCCGGAGCCCCATGCCCCGGGCCAGGGCCACGTTCGGGGCGATGCCCACGGCCACGAGGACCAGGTCCGCCTCGATCGGTCCCCGGCTCGTCATCACCGTCAGCGGACAGGACGTTCCCGCCTCGATCCCGTGCAGCGCCGTATCCGCGAGAAAGGCCACGCCGTTCCGCTCCAGGGCGGCGACGATCTCCCGGGCGAGCTCGGCGTCCCAGCGCGCGACCGGCAGGTCGCCGCGATGGACGACCGTCGTCTCCATCCCGCGCTCGCGGAGGGCCTCGCACATCTCCATGCCGATGAATCCCGCGCCGATGACCACGGCCTTGCGGCAGTCGCTCTGGTTCAGATGCGCCTTGATCCGGATGGCGTCCGCCAGGTTCTTCAGGAGGAAAACCCCCGGCAGGTCGAATCCCGGCCCCTCGGGAAGCCTCGGCTCGGCGCCGGTCGCCAGGACCAGCGCGTCGTAGGGCAGCAGTTCACCCGTGGTCAGCCGCGCGCGGCCCTGGGCGGCATCGACCGCCTCCACCGTCGACTCCAGGCGCACATCGATGCCCGCCTCCCGGAATTTTTCGGGCGTGCGGGCGACCAGCGTTTTTTCGTCCCTGATTACATCGCCGATGTAATAGGGCATCGGTCAGGCGGCATAGGACACGAACGCCCCCTGTTCGATCATCGTGATCTCCAGGGAGGGATCGTTCCGCTTGGCCTCCGCGGCCACGGATGGACCGGCCGCGCCCCCGCCGACAATGACGACCCGTTTCCCCATCTTGCACCTCCGTCGGGTTTGTGGATGTTGACGGTCCCGCCGGTCCGCCCGGCCGGGCGCGATCTATGTCACCGCCTGCGGCTTCCGGACGGCCAGGATCAGGCCTCCCGCGGCGATCATGAGCAGGCACAGAAGCTGGCCCATGCTGAACAGTCCCAGGAACAGGCCGAGCTGCGCGTCCGGCTCCCGGAAATATTCGATCACGAAGCGCGCCGTCCCGTAGCCGATCACGTACAGGCCGAAGAGGAACCCGTCGAACGGGCTCCTCCGGCGGATCGCCCACAGGAGGAGGAACAGGAGAACCCCCTCGCCCAGGGCCTCGTAGAGCTGCGAGGGATGGCGGACGAGATGGTCGGCGTCGAGGGGGAAGATCATGCCCCAGGGGACGTCGGTCGCCCGGCCGTAGAGTTCCCCGTTGATGAAGTTTCCGATGCGGCCGAAGGTATAGCCCAGCGGGATCGCCGGGGCGAACAGGTCCGCCCAGTTCCAGAAATCCGCGCCCTGCCTCCGGCAGAAGAGCGCCGTCGCGACGATCACGCCGATCGCCCCGCCGTGGTAGGACATCCCGCTGATCCCGACGAAGCGGATGCCGTTCGTGAACTCGAACGGCAGGAGAATCTCCAGGGGGTGCCCGAGGTAATAGCTGAAATTGTAGAAGAGGACATAGCCCAGGCGCGCCCCCAGGATGAGGCCGAAGATCGCCCACACGAAGTAGTCCTGCACCTGCTCGATGCGGTACGGATAGCCCTCCCGGCCGATCCGGCGACGGACCAGGAGGTACGTCACGCCGAAGGCCACCAGGTACATCAGGCTGTAATACCGGAGTTGAAAACTGCCGATCTCCAGGAGGTTCGGACTGAGATGGAAGGGGAGGTACCGCCAGGATTCGAGGAGAGTCGCCATGCTCAGTAGGCCTCTCCCTTAAGATCTTCGACGTACAGCTGGGCGGCGTAGGCGGCGGTGGCGCCGTCGCCGCAGGCCGTGATCACCTGCCGGAGCAGTTTCTGAATGCAATCGCCGCAGGCGAAGATCCCCGGGACGGAGGTCCGCATGTCCGGATCGACCCGGACATACCCGTTCGGATCGCGGTCCGCGATGCCGGCCAGGAGGTCCGTGTTCGGCGTCAGCCCGATGAAGACGAAAACCCCTTCCGCCGGAATGACGCGGATCTCGTCGGGGTTCCGGACGTTCCGGATGCGGATCCCCTCCACGAAGTCCTTCCCCTCGACCGCCTGGACGACGCTGTCCCAGGCGAAGGCGATCTTCGGATGGGCAAAGGCGCGCTCGGGCAGGACGCCCGCCGCCCGCAGCCGCTCCCGCCGGTGGACGAGGGTCACCTGGCGCGCGAAGCGGGTCAGATAGAGCGCCTCCTGAACCGCCGTGTTCCCGCCGCCGACCACGACCACGTCGCGATTGCGGTAGAAGGGGCCGTCGCAGGTCGCGCAGTACGAGACGCCCCGGCCGATGAATTCCTCCTCACCCGGGACGCCGAGGCGCCGCCAGTTCGCCCCCGACGCGACGATCACCGCCAGGGTGTCGTAGGTCGTTCCGCCAGCCGTCACCCGCCAGCCGGACGTCCCGCCCCAGGAGACGGGCGCGATGGCGGTCACGTCCCCGGCCACCCGTCTCAACCCGAAGGCGTCGGCCTGGGCGCGGAAACGCTCCCGCAGATCGAACCCGTTGACGCCCTCCGGGAGGCCCGGATAGTTCTCGATCAGATCCGTCACCGTGATCTGGCTGACGGTGGATTCCCCCTCGATCATCAGGGTCTTCATCCGGGCCCGGGCGGCGTAGAGCCCCGCCGTGTATCCCGCCGGTCCGCCGCCGACGATGAGGATGTCTTCAACCTGCTCCGGTACCCGCTGTTGGTCCATGACGCTTCGCTCCTTGCCCCTGTAGTTGTTCTACCCAACAATCCCGTGTTTTGTAAAGTTGAATTTCGCCCGACGGTCGCTTTCGGGGGCGGCGGGGCCGCGGGCCGGCCTTCTGATGCGAGCGAGCGCTCGTTTTCCGCTTGACAGAACGCCGGCCCTGGCCTATGGTTCGGCAGCATTTCATGCAAACGATCGAACGCTGTCGAGGAAGGAACGACGCCATGCCCGAGAACCCCCTGCATGCCCTGATGAATCCGAAATCGATCGCCATCGCCGGCGCGAGCAACAATGCCATGAAGATGGGAACGATGCAGGCCTTAAGCGTCCTCAAGGACGGCTTCCAGGGGCCCCTCTACCCCATCCATCCCACGGAAAAGACCGTCATCGGACTGAAGGCCTACGCCTCGCCGGAGGGACTGCCCGAGACGCCCGACCTCGGCCTGATCGTCGTCCCGATGGCCCAGGTCTTCCCCGTGATGGAGGCGTTCGGCCGGATCGGGACGAAGCGGATCATCGTCTGCACAGCGGGCTTCAAGGAGGTGGGCGCGGACGGGAGGCGCCTGGAAGCGCAGCTCAACGAGACCGCCGCGCGCTGGGGGATCCGTTTCGTCGGCCCCAACTGCATGGGGATCCTCAATTCCGAGATCTCGCTCAACCTGACGGTCATGCGCTTCGACGGCCGCCCCGGCCTTTTGGGGCTCGCCTCCCAGAGCGGCACCTACGTCACCCAGACCCTGTCCTATCTGCGCAAACACGGCATCCGCCTGAGCAAGGCCATCAGCACCGGCAACGAGGCCAACATCGACCTGATCGAGGCCCTGGAATACCTGGGCGAGGACGAACAGAGCCGCGCGATCATCCTGTACATCGAGGCGATCCGGGACGGCCGGCGGTTCGTCGAGACGGCCCGGAGGATTTCCCCGCACAAGCCGATCTTCGCGCAATACGTCAGCGGGTCCGCCGCCGGGGCCCGGGCCAGCCGAAGCCACACGGGCGCCATGGCCGGACCGGACTTCCTGTACGAGGGGATCTTCAGGCAGGCCGGCATCATCCGCGTCCATTCCATCGAGGACCTCTACGCCCACGGCTGGACGGCCGCCACCCAGCCCCGGCTCAAGGGGAACCGGATTGGCGTCATCACCCATTCCGGCGGGCCGGGCACCGCCATGTCGAACATCGCCGATCAGGGGGGGCTTGTGATCCCCACGTTTTCCGAGGCGGTCCAGAGCCAGATCCGGCCGTTGATTCCGCCCCACGCCTCCAGCACGAACCCCGTCGATCTGACCTTCAACATGGACACGGACCGGATGACGGTTCTGATCCCCGAGATCCTGCTCAAGAGCGGGGAAATCGACGGGCTGATGATCCACGGCCCCATGACGACGGGCTGGATGAAGGAGGTTTATCCCCACCTGTCGATGCTGTTCAACGACCTGCCCCTGGACGAGTTTATGGCCCAGTTCGTCAAGGACCTGACGCCGGCGATGGTCCTGCCCTGGAAATACGACATGCCGATGATCCTGTGCTCCTTCCTGGACCGGAGCGACAACTACACGGAAGCCTACGAGGACCACAACATCCCCGTGTTCGACGCCCCGGAAAAGTCGGCCCGGGCGATGCTCGCCCTGTTCCGGCACAAACAGATCCGGGATCGCAAACCCGCTGCGCCGCCGGTCGCGCCGCCGAAATCCCCGGAGGCGGAGCGGATCCTCAGGGACGCCGCCGCCGGGGGGCAGAAGGCCCTCGACGAGGCCCAGGCCAAGCGCCTGCTTGCGCTCTACGGCCTGCCCGTCACCCGGGAGAAACTCGCCGCCGACCCCGACGAGGCGGCGGCGGCCGCCGCCGCCATCGGCTATCCCGTCGCGCTCAAGGCGTGCGCCTGGGAGATCATGCACAAATCGGGAAAGGGGCTGATCGCGCTCGACGTGAAAACGGACGCGGACGTGCGGGCCGCCTTCGCCGCGATCCGCCGGGCGGCCGGACGCGACGTCCCCGTCCTCGTCCAGGAGATGCTCGCGGGCGGCCGGGAACTGGTGGTCGGGATGACGCGCTTCCCGGGGTTCGACCCCTGCATCCTGTTCGGCCTGGGCGGCGTCTTCACGGAGGTCCTGAAGGACAACACGCTGCGGCTGGCGCCCCTGAGCGACGCCGACGCGGAGGAGATGCTGGACGATATCCGGGGGAAGGCCCTGCTGGCGGAATTCCGCGGGATGCCGGCGGCGGACCGGACGGCGCTCGCCGCCGTCGTGCAGACGCTCGGCTTCATCGCCCTGCTCCACCCGGAGATCGCGGAGATCGACCTGAACCCCGTGATCCTCGCCGGCGCGAAACCGGTCGTGGCAGACGCCCTGTTCGTCCTGAAGGACTGAGGGGCGCCGCTCCCCAAACCTGTTCCTCGTCGCGGCCGGAACGGCTGTCGGCGTCGAACGTCGCTGCGGCGGGGCGCGGCGAAAGGAAGCGCCGAACGACCTGTCGTCTTCCCGGTCTACCCCCAGACCATCCGGCAGACGAGCGGATAGATCGTCCGCAGCCTGTCGAGCACCGGTCCCCTCAGGACCTTGAGGGATTCCCCGTCCAGCGGGTCGACGACCGGGACCTTCCGGCCCGCCACGTCCAGATCGAACCCCGTATTGTCCACCACCTGCGCGACCGTTCCCCCCGCGAAGACGTAATCCAGCGCGAGGCGCTGTTTCTCCCGGTCGAATTTCATGACCCCCAGGGGCGTGACCACGTGAGACAGGCCGCCCCGCCGCCACGGGGTGCGGACGTCGCCGTCGCTGGCCGTGGCGTTGACGAAATCGACCTTCGGAACGAAGAGCTTTTTCGTATGGGTCATCGTGAAGAGGATCGTCCGGCGGCTCAGGGAATAGAGCATGGCCGAGCCCGCGCCGCCGGGAAGCCGCAAGCGGGGGTTCCCGTAGTCGCCAATCACGGACAGGTTGATGCTGCCCCACTGATCGATCTGGATGCCCGAGAGAAAGAACGTGTCCACGCCCCCCCGCTGGGCAAATCCGAAAAACTCATGGAGCCCCTCCGAAATCCGGTTGGCCGGATCGCCGTAGATCATGGGCCGGAGGTTCGGGGCGTGGGTGTGCTGCGCGAGGAGGCAGCCCGCCGCCGGGATCGGCGAGAGCGTTCCCGTGGCGGCGAACTCGCCGTCGTTGAGCAGCCGGGCGATGGCCCCGATCATCCGTTCATAGGGGTGGACCGGTTTGTCTTCCATGCGGGTCTCCTTGTCGGGCCGGCCCCGCCGCAGCGGCGGCGACCGTTCTTGCGTCCCGGGCCGCGCCCCTCAGGGCCGGGCGAATCCGACCGCATCGAGATAGGCGTCATGGTCGGCGGGACCGAGGATGTAGGTGTCGAGGTACGCGCGAAAGGCCGCGGCGTCCTTCGCGGCGGCGACGTAGGCCGCCAGGTGGGCGGCATCCGCCTCGTAGCGGCCGGGGCACGCCGTCGGATGCGCCCCGCCGGGGGCGACGACGACGGCATCGATGTGGAGCGGCGCCACGTAGACCTCCTGAAGCCCCGGCAGCACCTCGTCCGGTTCCACCAGCGCCTCGACGACGGCGATGGTCTTCCGGGCCGCCGTCGCGAGGAGGCGGTCGTTCCGGGCGCCGAGGACGGTTATCCCGCCGAACCGGTCGCCCGTAAGGCCGTGGATGACCGCCACGTCCGGGCGGATGGGCGGAACGACGACGTAATCCTCCCCCGAATAGGGATCGGTGACGGCCTTCAGGTCGTCGCGGATCTTCATCAGGTCCGTCCCCAGCAAACCGAGGACCGGGATGAACGGCAGGTTGTGGGCCCCAGCCTGGAGCCCCAGGAGCAGGGCCGGTCACATCGTCTCCAAAAGTTTGAGGCGGCCGGCCTCCGCCCAGGCGCGGAAGTTCGGGGCCAGGCCGAACTCGTCGAGGACGACCTGGGGAAACTGGAGCGTCTCGACACAGCCCGCGCCGATCAGCAGGTCCGCGACGTAGCCGCCCGTCAGCACCGGCGTCAGGGTAAGTCCCCGGACCCCGTTCCGGACAATCTCCCGGATCACGGGCATGGGGTTCATCTCCATCCCGGCCCCGACGCCCAGGTGCATCCCGTCCCGCACCCACCGCGCCGCCTCGGCCGCCGTCATGAGTTTGTCTTGCATCTCTGTTCCCCCTCCATGCTCAGCGTCCGGGCCTTCCTTGAACCCGGGCAGCCGTTCCGTTACGCCAGGCCGAAGAGGCGCGCGGCGTTGTCGTAGATCCATTTGCGCTTCACCGTTTCCTTCAGCGGCAGCGCCATCACCCCGTCGGCCAACTGCCGGATTGTCCTCCCCATGAAGAGCCAGGTCGAGCCGAACAGGATCCGGTTCTGCAGGAGGGAGTTGCCCAGGCTCATCAGGGTCTCCCAGCCCGAACCGGGCATTCCGAGGTAGCGGGGCTCGATCGAGGAGATGTCGAGGTAAACATTGGCGTTGCGACGGAGCACCGCCATCATTTCGGGCACCCAGGGCCAGCCGCCGTGCCCGGCGATGATCTTGAGCCCGGGAAAATCCTGCGCCACGATGTCGAAGTAGATCGGCCGCTCCACCTCCATGGTCAGGGTGGAGTAGTTGATGCCGGTGTGGAACCAGACCGGAATGTCCAGCTCCACGCAGGTCGCGTACAGGGGATAAAATTGGGCGTGATGGGGCGGGAGGCCGAACATGAACGGCCGGAGCCCGATGCCGCGCAGCCCCAGATCGTAGCTGCGCCGGATCTCGCGCACGGCGTCGACACCCTTGAGCGGGTCGATCCCCGCCATGCCGATGAAGCGGTCCGGGTGCCGGCGAACGATGTCCGCGTAGTAGTCGTTGGGCAGGCCCTTCAGACCGCTCGGCGTCTCCTCGTCCAGGTTGAAGATGACCGCCTTCTCCACCCCCATCTCGTCGAGCTGACGGACAAAGGCCTGAAGCGGGGTGGACAGGGGTTTCATCCGGGGCGCCAGGGCCGCGCGCAGGTCGTCCTCGCTCATGTCCACCTTCATCCGGTAGAGTTCCTCGGCGGTGAGTCCCATCGCCGGGGCGACCCGCGGGCCGAAGATGTCCTTCAGATACCGGGCCATCTGCGGCGGCAGGGACACCACGAGGTCGACGACGACCTCTTCCGTGGGCACGTAGCACAGGGCATCGATGATTTTGCATGCATCCGTCATGGCCTTCTCCTCCCCGTCATCCGGCGTTTTGGGTCAGCAGCTTGATCACCTGCTGCATGACGACCTCCAGCTGCAGCTTGCGGCCCATGACGACATCCGGGGCAAAGCTGCGGAGAATCGCGAGCTCCTCCCCGGTCGGCGCCGGTGTGGTTTTCAGGGTGTCGGCGACCTTCAGGTCCCAGGGAACCTCCGCCCGCACGGCCTCGAGGGGGACCCCGGGATGGAGTTCGGACAGAAACATCTCCTTCGTGACGGCGTCGAACTTGAAGACGCCCCGGGTCGTGATCAGCACGCTCGGCCCCGATCCGGCGGGCATCCCCGCCTCGTAGCGGGCGTTGCCGCCCGTCAGGTAACCGGGCGAGGTGAAGTAGTCCAGCTTCTCCACGAAGGTCCCGCCACTCATCGTCAGGATGGCCCGGCCGGCGTATCCGACGAATTCCGGGGCGCCGCCCGCGCCGGTCATTCGGATCGTGAAGGCGTCCGGATCGCCCAGATAGCTGCTGTTCATGTTGCCGTACCGGTCGATCTGGCCGACGCCGAGAAAGGTCGCGTCCACGTAGCCCTGGTTGAGGACCGTGGTGAAGATGTCGATCATGTCGCAGGAATACGTGAAGCCGCGGGTGCAGGTGGGGTCGGCGATGTGCAGGGGCACCTTGAACGGGTCGATCCCCAGGAGACCCGCCTCGGTGAGGATCACCGCGTTCGGGGCGTGGGTCTTGCGCGCGAGTACACCGGCCGCCATGGCGATGCCCTGGCCGATGACGACGAATTCCCGGTCCCGGAGTTCCTTGGCGGCGCGGGCGACGATCAGTTCCTGGATCGTGTACCTAGTTCCCATCGATCAGCGCTCCTTTCTCCCCCAGCATGGCGATGAATTCCGCCATGGTCAGACCCATGGTCCGCGAACGCCCCTCCTCGTCCCAGTCGAGGGAGAAGGTGGAGCCGTAGTCGGCGGGGACGCTCTTGAAGGGTTTGGCCCGGAAGGCGTCGAGGGTTTTCTTCCCGAAGCGCCGGCCGTAGTGCTCGATATACGCCTGCCGGTCGGCCGGGGCATGGACCCACTCGTCGAGCCACGCCCGGGCGCTGTCGGGGTTGGCGGCGGAGCCGACAAAGAGGGCGCGGAAGGGAAAGTCGTAATCATAGTGGCCGAGGACCTCCGAGGGGTGCGCCCCCCAGGGACATTCCACCACGGCGCAGACCTTGTGCGCCGGGACGATCGTCAGGTGCGGCGAGGACATGATCACCCCGGTCTCCACGATCTCCTCGCACGACAGGATGACCTTCTTCGCGGCGAGCGCCGCCCACTTGCTGTTGATCATGGCCCCCCAGAGCTGGCCGTTGCCGGCCCGGTCCGCCCGCTGCACATGGATCAGCGCGAAATCGGGGTTGTAGCCCTTGACCACGAGCATCCCAGCCCCCGTGAACGGATCGCGGATCTCGGCGAAGCGCTGATCCCCCAGAAAGCCCCGGCGCCGGACCACATCGGTCACCCTGATGCCCGGCAGGACCGGCAGGAAGGGATACCCCATCGCGCCGGCCTTCATCATCGACAGCAGGGTGTGGTTCGTCATCTCTTCGATCACGACCCTGCCCTCCTTCAGCGCCCGGTCGAGCGGGCTCACGATCCGGGGACCGCCGGACCGGAAGTTGTACGCGATCACGAGGCGGTCGATCACCTCGCCCAGGAGGAGCTGATCGATCTCCTCGATGCCCCCCTGCTGGAAGGCCATCAGGTTTTTCTTTCCCTGCCGGATCAGCTCGTGGGTGAGTGCCAGCGGCATGCAGTAGAGGCTGTTGGCGAACACGAAGGAATCGCCGTCCCGGACGAACCGCGCCACGGCCTCGCGCGCGGTCATCCGCTTGTCCGCATCCATGAATTTCTCCATACACGCCTCCTCGAGAGGGGGAAAAAGTCCGGGGGACCTCTACAACGGACGCCGGATCCAGAGGTTGGTCATCTCGACGCCGGGCCGCATGGCGCGCGTCCCGCCGCCCGCGGCGACGATGGCGAGGATCCGGTCGGCGTCGACAACGCGCACCCCGCCCAGATGATGGACGGGGGTGCCGGCGAACAGCCCGGCCAGCATCGGGGTGGTCGGCCCCAGCACCGTCACGTGACGGGCGCCGCCGAGGTCGTCCAGGATCTCCTCCAGGCTGTCGTAAAGCAGGGTGGTCGCGGTGATCAGGGCGACCGTGGCGTCCCGGAGGACGGCCCCCCGCTCCCGTCCCGCGAGGACCAGCCCCTTGTCCGCGTCCTTTTCGAGGATGGTGAGCGACGCGCCCGTGACCCGGATCTTTTCGATCAGGGGGCTGAAGCGTCCGACCATCACGATCCGGTCGGCCGGCGTCAGACGGATCAGGTCGAGGGCGTCCCCCTCGGCGTCGCTGCGGTCCTGACGGATCAGGGCATTGGCCAGGGCCAGGGCGACGGCCTTCCGGCGGGGGCGACCCGGTTCGTTCAGCCAGTCCAGGACATCGGACGCGTTCGCACCCGCCGGGGACGGCGGCAGGGTCTCGATCTGCGGCGGGGCCTCCGCGCGGGGGACGGCGGACAGGCCGAGGGCGCCGTCGTCGAGGCGCACGGCGAGATAGGTCGACCCGATGCAGACCTCGGCGAGGGTTTTCCCCTCCGCCCGTTCACGGAGGAGTCCATGCAACCGGACCGCCAGCGCCCCGTCCCGTCCCGTCTTCCCCATGGGGGTTGCCTCCGTATGCGACATGGCCCGATGGCCTCCCACCCGGCGATTACCGCTCAGCCAGCAGCAGGGTCGCCAGGTCCCGGACCGCCAGCCGGTCGTCCAGGCCCTCGGCCTTCACGGCGTCGTCGAGCATCTTCAGGCACAACGGACAGGCCGCGGCCAGGACGTCCGCCCCCGTTTCGACGGCCTCCCGGACCCGCACGCGGGCGGCCTGGTCTCCGCCATGGCCCAGAATGTCGGTGAAGAAGTTCCCGCCCCCGCCCCCGCAGCACAGGGCGTTCTGGCGGTTCCGCGGCATCTCGAGGAGCGCCAGGCCGGGGACGGCCTTAAGCAGGGCACGCGGGGCCTCGTATTCCCCCTGCCAGCGCCCCAGGTAGCACGGGTCATGAAACGCGACCTTGAGCGCCGTCCCGGCGGGCGCGAGCGCACGTAAGCGGCGGGAGATGACCTGGGTCCAGTGCTTGACGACGAAGGCGCCCCCCCAGGCCGGGTAGTCCGTCTTCATGATGTTGAAGGCGTGGGGGGAGAGGGTGACGACCTTCTTCACCCCAAGATCGTTCAGTTTGCCCGTCAGCTTTTCCGCGAGCGCCCGGGCCAGCGTCTCCTCTCCGGCCGCCCGGACGTCGTTGCCGTCGCTCGTCTCGGCCTCGGCGAGGATGCCGAAGTCCACGCCGGCCTCTCCAAGCAGGCGCGCCACGGACCGGGCCATGCCGATCCCGAGTTCGTCGAAGGCCCCCTCGTCGCCCACGTAGAAGAGATACGCCTGGCCGGAATAGCGCGGCAGGTCCAGGCCCTCCGCCCAGCGGGCGCGTTCGGCGTCCGGGCGCTTGTAGGGATTGCCGTGGGTCTGCATCGCCTTCAGGTAGTCCCGGACGGGCGGGGGGACGAGCCCCCGCTCCGCGAGTTCGCCCTTGGCGGCCATGAAGATGTCGACAAGCTGCTCCCGGATGCCCGCCATGGCGCAGGTCTGGACGCAGTTCTTGCACGTGACGCAGGTGAAGAGGATCTGGGCGAGCCGTTCACCGGCCGGGATCTCCCCCTGCTGCCAGGCGCGGATCAGCCACATCCGCCCGCCGGCGGTGAAGCTCTCGAAGCGGTACTGCAGGTAGGACGGGCAGTTGAAGTCGGTGTAGTTGAGCGGCATCTTGCACCAGCCGCATCGGAAACACCGGTGCAGGAGCTCTTCATGCTTCATGGCGCCACCTCCCAGTTTCCCGGATTCATGATGCCGTGCGGATCGAGGAGCGCCCGCAGCCGCTCCATCAGCGCGACCGTGGCGGGGTCCATGCGCGCGAGGATCATCCGCTGACCCGCCACCTCCGTCTTCCAGGGGATGCCGCCGAGATCGAGGGCCGCCCGGTTGGCCTCCTCCAGGGCGTGCCGGACGCGGTGGACTTCGTCCCCGTCGGACCGGTTGAAGGGGAAGGCGTAATAGAACATCACCGCGTGCCCCCGCCCCACGACCCGCGCCCCCATGGAATAGGTGACGCCGTTGCGGTCCGCGATCCCGAGGCCGGCCCGGTAGGCGCCGGGGATGCCCTCCACCGGCATGATGGAGCCCACGTACTCGAAGCCGCCGCCCTTCCGGATGTCGGCGAACTCGCTCAGGCTCTTCTGCGGCGCCGCCAGGAGGTTCCCCTTCATGTGGGCCGGCAGCGGCAGGAAGCCCGCCTCCTTGCGGTCGAGGTAGGGCTGGACGGACTCCCGCACAAGGGCCTGCTTCAGCTTCATCTCCCGGGGCGTGCGGGCGACGACGTGGACGTTCGTCATCTGAAACCCGTCGAAATAGGCCGGCTTCGGGGTTACGAAGAAGTTGATGTCCTCGCCCATCTCCGTGGAGACGATCCGGGCGATGACCTCCGGCACGGCGTCGATGTCCTCGGTCATGAACATCAGGACGTCCTTCAGGGGAAAGCTGGGAAAGAGCTTCAGGCCGACCTTCGTGATGACCCCCGTCGTCCCGTTCCACCCCAGGAACAGCCCCGCCAGATCGGGCAGGGGCGCCCGGGAAAACCACTTGTCCACCGTGGAGCAGGACCCCAGCCGACAGACCTCGCCCGTGGGCAGCACCACCTCCAGGCCGGTGACCATCTCGGAGTGGAACCCGCCCTCGCTCTGGGACAGGTGGCCGGACCCGTGGATCGCGACGTTCCCCGCGATCGTCGCCACCGGCGGGGCGTCGGGCACGGAGTGTTTCAGGGAGGGGTGGCGACGGGCCAGGTAGGCCTGGAGCGCGCCCTGGCTGGTCCCGGCCTCCACGACGCAGTAGTGGCTGAACTCGTTGACCTCGAGGATCCGATTCATCCGCTTCATGTCGAGGACGATGCCGCCCTTGAGCGGTACGGACAGTCCGGAGAGCACGAGGCCCCCGCCCATGGGCACGATGGGGACGCCGTTCTCCCCCGCCACGAGCACGATCCGCCGCACCTCCTCCGTCGTCACGGGCAGGACGACGTAATCGGGCCGCCCCGGGGGCTGGACCCCCTGATCGCGCCCGTAAATGTAGAGTTCCTCCTCGGCGCGGGAGACATAGGCCGCACCGACGATCCGGACCAGTTCGTCATGGATATCGTTCATTCCGGTTCACCTCCCCCCTCAGTCGCCCAGGGCCATGTGGCACAGATCCGACATCATGACGGGCATCAGCCCCGCCTGTGCGGCCTTCTCCGCCAGGGTGAAGAAACAGAACGGACAGTTGAACGCCGCGACGGTGGCGCCCGACGCCTTCATATCCGCGATGTTGCGCTCCCGGTTCGACTCGGCGAGGTCAAAGCGCTGCTGGGCCTCCATGACCCCGCCGCAGCACAGGGCGTTGCCGTGGTCGAACTCCCGCCCGGTCCGCTCCACGCCGATCTTCTCGAAGATGGCGTCCACGAGAACGTCCGTCTCCGGGCAGAGGCGGTTCGAGCAGGGCCGCTGATAGGCCGCCTTCAGGCCGAGGGGCTTGATCTCGCCCGCGTGCGCCCCGAGGCGGCGGTTCAGGAAGTCGAAGAGATGGACAGGACGGAAGGGAACGTCGATCCCGAAGGCCGGCGCCCAGGAGGTGTAGGTCCCGTAGCACTCGTCGTGGTAGCAGACGAGCTCGTCGACCCCCGCGGGGGTCAGGTAATGCGTCATGATGTTCCGCATCATCAGCGGGAGGCGCTCCCGGATCGTGGAATTGCGCGCAAAATGCAGGAACATCAGGTTGCAGAAGATGTCGCTCCCCACGATGACCGAGGCGTCGCCCAGGAGCCGGCCGCGGATCGCCCCCTTCATCATCGGAAAATAGCAGAGGTTGATCACCGGCGCCCGGACGGCCTCGGGGACGATCCGGCCCTTCGGCCCCATCATGAGGACCTGGGATTTCTCGATGGGCTTCGGAACGGGATGGATGCCGAGCTCCTCCTGGCGCTCGACGATCAGGTAGAAGGGATGGTTGTGGTGGGGGCAGTACTCCTCGCAGGCATAGCACGTCACGCAGTCTTTGAGGATCGCCGTCTCCTCCCCCCGGATCAGGCGGTCCCGCTCTCCGTGGGCCTGTTCGGGGCTGTAGCGGACGTACTGGCACTTCGCAAGGCAGTCGACGGTCTCGCAGGCGGCGCAGACCTCCGGGTTCCAGCGCAGTTCGGTCATCAGGCGTCCCTCCTTTCCGAACAACGGGGTTTCCTGTCCCCGACGGGCCGGGGATTTCAAAGAAAGAACCGATCGAGATTCGACAGACGAAGGACCCTGCTACGCCACTGCCGGGTAGGGGATCTCCCCCAGGGCCATCCGGCACAGGTCGGTCACGTAGATCTTCGTCAGGCCCTGGGCCGCCGCCGGCTTCCGGAGCACCCGGTCGCACATGGGGCAGAGGGTGACCAGCGCGTCGGCGCCGAAGGCGACGGCGTCGTCGATGTTCCGGGTCTGGATCTCGCGGGCAAGGTCCGGATAGACCCGCACGAACGCGCCCGTGCAGCAGAGCGCGTCTTCGCGGTCGTAACGGCGGGGGACGCGCTCGACGCCGATGAGCGCGAAGATCTCGTCGAGAAAGGCGTCCTTGGCCGGCGTATACCGGGAGGCGCAGGGCCGCTGGTAGGCGACCTTCTTCCCGAGGGGCGTGATGCGGTCGCGGTGGTCCGCGAGATAGTTCCGCAGGTATTCGTAGAGGTGCATGTACCGGAAGGGCGCCTTGATCCCGTAATCCCGGATCTTGGCGTCCACCATCGCGTAGCAGTCGTCGTGGAGGAACACGATGTCCTTCCCCAGGGCCGCCAGGTTGTCGATGAATTGCCGGGCGTGCGCCTCCACGGGGCTTTCCTGGCCGGCATGGACGTAGCCGACATAGCAGAAGTAGTCGCCGCCCCTGGCCACGGTCAGCCCCCGGAACATCTCTCCGTCCAGCGCCCCGGGGGGCAGGCTGGCCTCCATCACGCAGAGGGACAGGACCGGCTTGTCCGCGTCGCCGGGGATGACCGTGGTCGGGAGCTGCCCCGCCAGGGCGAACATGTCCGTCGTGCCCGGAGGCGCCGGAAAGGTCTTTTTCTCCTCCATTGCGCGCAGGATCAGGTCAAAGGGATCCGCGCCGGTCGGGCAGTACTCCCGGCAGGCACAGCAGGTGACGCAGCGGTGGAGGATCTCCGCGTCCCGCCCGTCCATCAGGGCCTGGATATCGGCCGCCGCCTTCGGCGTGTCGTAATCCACGTAAAGACACCGGACCAGACACTCCCCGCACAAATCGCACTTCGCTGCATCCCACATGTTCCATTCCCCCCCTTGATTCGTCGTGAGTCCCTTGCACAACAGCCTATGGTGTCGTTTCGACCGAAAGGAGAAATCTTCAAGAAACGGTCATCATAAAGATTTCTCTTCACTTCACCCCCCGAAATGACACGATGCAAAGATCTTATCGTTCAAAACCGTTGGAAATCGGGATGATCCCGCACAACGGGGCCTTTTCGCCCCGAGCCACCCTCCCAAGGCGGACGCGGGGATCCGCCGGGTTCTAGGGCGCCGCGATCCGGATCAGCGGTTCGTCCACGTCGATCGTGTCGTCGACCCCGACATAGAGCTCCGCCACCTGTCCGGTCACCTCCGTCACCACGTTGGTGCACATCTTCATCGTCTCGAGGATCATGAGCACGTCACCGGCGTAGACGGTCTCCCCGGGGCGCACGCGGATGTTCATGACGCGTCCCTTGATGGGGGAACAGATGGCCCCGTCCCCGGCCGCATCCTCCACGGTCTTGGTCAAGAGGTAGGGCTTGACGCGGGGCGGCTCGACGAAGCCCGGGGGCAGCGGTTTGGCGGGCGCTTCGGCCTCATCGAGCATCAGGTGCTCCGCCCGGCTTGTGTCCCCCCCCCGCCAGGCCGGGTCGTCGTCATAGGCAAAAAGGTCGGAATGGGTTTCCAGATAATCCGTCTGGAAGCGGCCGGCCTGGAAATCGGGCTCGTCACAGATCTTGAGATAGAAGGGAATCGTGGTCTTCAGGCCCGCCAGGCGGAAATCTCGGAGCGCCCGGCGGAGCCTCTTGACGGCCCGGTCCCAGTCCACCCCCCAGACGGTCAGTTTGACCAGGAGGGAATCGTACACGGCGGGAATCACATACCCCTGGTACACCGTCCCGTCGAGGCGGATGCCCGGCCCGCCCGGAGGCTGGTAGACCTCGACGCGCCTTCCCGCCTCGGGGAGAAAATAGTTTTTCGGATCCTCGGCGTTGATGCGCACCTCGATCGCCGCCCCGGGCAGGCGGATCTGTTCCTGGTCGAGCGTCAGGGCCTCCCCCGCGGCGATCCGGAGCTGTTCCGCCACGATGTCCACGCCGGTCAGCATCTCCGTCACCGTGTGCTCCACCTGGAGGCGGGTGTTGACCTCCATGAACCAGAACGCCAGCGTTTTCGGGTCGACGAGGAACTCCACCGTGCCGGCGTTGACGTATCCGGCGGTTTTCATGACCTCGACCGCCGCCGTCTGGATCGCCCCGATCACCGGCGCCGGCAGATGGGCCGGGGCGACTTCCAGGAGTTTCTGGTGCCGCCGCTGGATGGAACAGTCCCGCGTCCCCAGATGGAGGACCTTTCCGTGGCAATCGGCCAGGATCTGGACCTCCACATGGCGCGGGGCTTCGATGTATCGCTCCGCGTAGAGGCGGTCGTCGTTGAAGGCCGCGCGGGCCTCGGCCCGGGCCACGTGAAGCTGGCCGGCCAGGTCCGCCTCCCGCTCCACCTTCCGGATGCCCCGCCCGCCGCCGCCGGCGGTGGCCTTGAGCATCAGCGGATACCCCTCGGCCCGCGCGAACTGCCGGAGGGCGTCGAGCGCCGCGTCCTCCCCGGCGGGCAGGCTGTCCGTCCCCGGCAGGGGGGCGACGCCGGCCCGGCGGGCGATCTCCTTGCAGAGGACCTTGTGGCCGAGCGTCCGGATCACCTCCGGCGGCGGGCCGATGAAGACCAGGCCGGCCTTCGCGCAGGCCTCGGCGAACCCGGCGTTCTCGGCGAGGAACCCATAGCCGGGATGAACGGCGTCGGCGCCACTTTTCCGGGCCGCCCGGATGATCCGGTCGGGATCCAGATAATTTTTCCCCGCCTCCCGGCCGATCATCACGGCCCGGTCGGCGAACCGCAGGTAGTAGGCGTCCTGGTCGGGCGTCTCGTAGACGGCGATGGCCTCGATATCGCGCTCTTTTAAGGTCCGGATGATCCGGAGGGCGATCTCCCCCCGGTTGGCGACGAGAACCTTTTTGATTTCTTTCATCTTTCCTTCAAAACCGGCCCCGGCTGCGACGGGCCAGAGGGCCGTGCGCGGGCCGGGGACGGAAGCGTGTAATTCAGGCAGGGCATGTCTTTATCACGTCTTTCCCGGGGTTGGAAACGAAATTTAGCGCCGGTTTTGCGCTATCGCTCTTTGGATTTGAGTGCTTTTTTCTGCGCCTTGGCCAGGGCCTTCAGGGCCTTTTTGTCCGGAGGGGGCGCCGGGAACGGACGGTCCTCGCTCGCCGGGCGATCCGGGGATGAGACCGCCACCGGCGCCGGGGGTGTGGGGGCGGCGGCCGGCGGGAGATCCCGGGCCGGGGCCGGCGCATCCGGCAGGGAGGGGGCCGCGTGGAGTCCGGCAACGGCCGCATCGTCTTTCGTGGGTTCCCGCCGCCTGGCCGCCCGGCGCGAGCGGACTTTTTCCAGCAGGTGGGTAGCGAAGGTCTTCCCGAACTGGCCGATGAACCCGGCCGCGAGGACCACGAGCACCCACTTCATGATGGACCAGAAGGTCAGCTCCGACAGATCCACGGAATCCTCCCTTGCGTCGGGTCGGCGGCATTCCCGCCCCGGGAATCCCCGGGGCGCGTTCGCCCGGGGACCCGGGGACGGCGCCGGTCGGAGGGCGTTTATCGCCCGCGGCCGCCGAGGAAACGCGCCTCGATGAGATCGGCCAGCCCGGCCGCGTCGTCGATGTCCAGACAGGGAACGCCGACCTTAAGGGGCCGGTCGCTCGCCACGGCGATCAGGCCGTCCTCCGGTTTGGACAGGAGTTCCCGCTCCTGCGCGGCCCGCCACACCTCGATCTTGGGGTGCGGATTGCGCTTGTGGCCCTCCGTCAGGATGAGGTCCACGTCCCGGACGTAGCGTTCCGCCAGCTCCTCAAAGGTCTGATCGCGCGTCACGTCCTCCACGACCGCCACCTGCGACGGCGACGCGAGGATCGTCATCGTCGCCCCGGCCGCCTTGTGCCGCCAGCTGTCCTTGCCGGGATGGTCGATCGAGAAGCCGTGGAGGTTGTGCTTGATCGTCGCCACCCGGTATCCCCGGCGGACCAGTTCCGCCAGGAGCTTTTCGATCAGGGTCGTCTTTCCCGAGTTCGAGGTTCCGACCACCGAAACCATGGGGATCATCGCTTGCGTCCTCATCCGTCTACCGGAAGAAAATATACCAGATCGCGGCAAAAACCGGAAGCAGTACGGGGAGGGAATATTGGATCATATACCCCAGAAACGTGGGCATTTTCACCTTCGCCTGCTCCGCGATGGACTTCACCATGAAGTTGGGGCCGTTGCCGATGTAGGTCATGGACCCGAAAAGCACCGCGCCCGCGGAAATGGCCTGGATGTAGCGCCAGGACTGGTCCGTCACGGTCCGGACCGCGGCATGAAGCGTCTGGAGGTGGGACAGGTCCGCCGGCGCGAGGGCCCCCAGCATCGCCCTCATGTGCAGGGGGTTATCCACGCTCAGCCCGTGGATGCCGAAGGCGGCGCTCAGGAAATTCAGATAGGTCGGCGCATTGTCGAGGAAGCTGGACAGCACGCCGGAGCCCCAGTAGAAATGGGCGGGATGCGTCAGGCCGAGCAGCCCGGCGTTCAGTTCCAGCCAATCCAACGCCGGCACCATGGTTGCGAAGATGCCGGCGAACAGGATGGCCACCTCCTTCAGGGGCAGGAAATTGAACTCGTTCCGCTCGTGAATCCGGCGCCCGGTCGTTGCGTAACTGAGCACGGCGGCGGCGACCATGACGATCTCGCGGATCGGTTCCGGCAGGAAGACCGCCCCGATGATCACGAGGAGAAAAACGACGTTGTGCAGCCCCGCGACGCGGGCATGCTCGCCCTCCGCCTCGACCTCCCGTTCCAGTTCGTCCGGCATCTTCCGATAGTTGTGACGGTCGATGGCATAGAAGACCGCGAGCACTGCGGCGACGGCCAGAAGCCAGATCAGCCAGACGCGGCCGATGACCCAGAAGAACGGAACCCCCTTGAGATAGCCGAGGAAGAGGGGCGGATCGCCAATGGGGGTCAGCATCCCGCCGATATTGGAAACGATGAAGATGAAGAAGACGATGTGGTATCCGGAGATCCGGTATTTGTTGGCCCGGATGTAGGGACGGATCAGGACCATCGAGGCGCCCGTCGTCCCCAGCAGGTTCGCAACGACCGCCCCGACGGCCAGCAGGACGACATTGCCGATAGGCGTCGACCGCCCCCGGATCCCGATGTGAATCCCACCCGAGACGACGAACAGGGAGCCGATCAGCGCGATGAAACTGACATACTCCATGCCCGACAGCAGCATCCGCCGGCCGTTGTCCAGCACCAACCCATAGTACGCCACCGGCACGGCCCCCAGGATCAGGGAGACCCAGGGATAGCGGCGCTCCCACCACTCCGGACGGAAGAGCGGCATCAGGGCGATGGCCAGAAGCAGCAGAACAAACGGGGCGATCATCCACGGACTGACGGGCATGATCTCGTCCTCTCCGGGTCGTCGGAGCAGATCCGCATCGTCGGACAGGGAAGGGCGTCCCGACCCGGCTGTCTCCCGCGATCTGCCGCGCGTCCCTATGTAATGCAACCGCCCGCCGTTTTCAAGTCATTTGTCCTTCCGCGCCGCCGCGCCCGGAAAATAATCCCTTGAACTTCCTCAGGAAAGGATATATACAGCGGGCGACTTGAAAAGGAGCCCCCATGGCCGAGAAGCTGAAAGAAACCCTGAAAACCATCGAAAAATACAAGGCGTCGAGCCCCCATTACACGGAGCTGCTCGACATCCTCGAAGAGATTCTCATCCTGCGGGAAGAGTACCGCCGCCGGCTGGACCGGGACGTCTTCGTCGTCGACGAGCGGCTGATCGCCTCCAAGATGGCGGGGGGGCTTCCCCTGGTGGACCTCGGCTCCGGTGACGCGGACCTGACGGAACCCAAACGGTATTTTCTGGCCCTGCTGGCCATCGCCGAGAAGCGCGCCCCCGAGGACGCCGCGGAAATCGTCGCCGCCGTGCGGGAGGGCACGCTGGATTACGAGGAAATGCTCCTGGACGCGTTCAGCGCCGAGGCCGACGAAACGATGGTCGAGGAAACGGCCGCGGAGGCCGAGGGAGACGACGACGATTCCTTTGATATCATCGAGCTGTTTCTCGAGGAGAGCCTTCGCCCCGCTCTGGAGCGCGTGGTCCGGAAGTACGGGGACCAGGTTGCCCGGTCGGCCTGGGACGAGGGCTATTGCCCCATCTGCGGCCGGGAGCCCAAGATCGGCCAGATCCGCGACGAAGAGGGGCGCCGCTGCCTCTTCTGCAGCCAGTGCGGTTACGAATGGACCTTCCGGCGCATCAAGTGCCCCTTCTGCGGCAACGACGAACAGCAGTCGCTGGCCTACTTCACCATCGAGGACGAGGAGCGCTACCGCGTGGACGTCTGCAACGTCTGCAAGCGCTACCTCAAGATCGTCGATTTCCGCCAGACCCAGGAGACGCCGAACCTCGACGTGGAGGACATCGCCACCCTGCACCTGGACATGCTGGCCGCCGAAGAGGGCTACGATTGACGATGTAAGCGGCCCATGAACGACAGGGACATCGGCAAGGTCGTCGCGCGACTGAAGGACCATCTGGCACGGGTCAACACGCCGATCGTCACCTTCCTGGCCGAGGCCCGGCGCGGCCCCTTCACCATCCTCATCTCCACCCTGCTCAGCCTGAGAACCAAGGACGACGTTACCGCCGGCGCCACGGCCCGGCTCATGGTCCGGGCCGCCACGCCGGAAACCATGCTGCGCCTGACCGAAGACGAGATCGCCCGGCTCATCTTTCCCGTCGGGTTCTACCGCACGAAGGCCCGGACGATCCGGGCGGTCTGCCGCGACCTGATCGACCGCTTCGACTCCCGGGTGCCCGACACCCTGGACGAACTGCTCTCCCTCAAGGGCGTCGGCCGCAAGACGGCCAACCTCGTGCTCACCCTGGGCTTCGGCAAGGAGGGGCTCTGCGTGGATACGCACGTGCACCGCATCTCCAACCGCCTGGGCTATGTCGTCACGAAGACGCCGGAACAGACGGAATTCGCCCTGCGGGCCAAGCTGCCCAAGCGATACTGGACCGACTACAACACGCTGCTCGTCGCCTTCGGCCAGTCCGTCTGCCACCCCGTTTCGCCCTTCTGCAGCCGCTGCACCCTCGCCGCCTTTTGCGACCGCGTGGGCGTCGCCCGCAGCCGCTGACGTGTTTCCCCGGGGGGGTCGGTCCAAATCCGGGTTGACGAAAACCGTCCGGACCGGTATATGAAGCGGCGGTTTTCCATCGTTTTTCCTGCAAAACATCCCGCCTTCCCCGGAAGGCCGGGATACGATACGCGGCAAGGAGGTCAAGCATGAGTGTTCACATAGCCATCAACGGCTTCGGCCGGGTCGGCCGGTACCTGGTCCGGGCCTGTCTGGACAACGACGCCATCGACATCGTCGCCATCAACTCGCGGGCCAAGCCGGCCAACCTGGCCCATCTGCTGAAATACGATTCCGTGCACGGAACGTTCGCGGCCGAGGTCAAGGCGGAGGCCGACGCCCTGACCGTCAACGGCAAGCGGATCCCGATCACCACCCAGACGGGCGCCCTGAGCGAACTGCCCTGGAAATCCCTGGGGGTGGACATCGTCATGGAGTGCACGGGGAAATTCCGCAAGCGCGACGAGCTGGCCGGGCATCTGGACGCCGGGGCGAAGAAGGTGCTCCTGGCCGTCCCGGGCAAGAAGATGGACGCCACGCTCGTGATGGGCGTCAACGAAGAGACCTACGATCCGGCGAGGCACGACATCGTCTCCAACGCCTCGTGCACGACCAATTGCATGGCCCCCGTGGCCAAAGTTCTTCACGACGCATTCGGGATCGTCAAGGGCCTGATGACGACGGTCCATTCCTATACGATGGATCAGCGCCTCCTGGACGGCTCCCACAAGGACTTGAGGCGGGGGCGGGCCGCGGCCCTCTCCATTGTCCCCACCTCCACCGGCGCCGCCTCGGCCGTGGCGGAGGTCATTCCGGAGCTCGAGGGCAAGCTGGGCGGCGTGGCCCTGCGGGTGCCCACGCCCAACGTCTCGCTCGTCGATCTCGCCGTCGAGGTCGGCCGGAACGTGACGGTCGCGGAGGTCAACGGCGCCCTGAAGGCGGCCGCGGAGGGGCGGCTCAAGGGGATCATGGCCTTCTGCGAAGAGGAGCTCGTCTCCATCGACTTCACCTCGAGCCCCTACTCGGCCATCGTCGACGCGCCGCTCACCGGCGTCATCAACGGAAACTTCGTGAAGGTCTTCGCCTGGTACGACAACGAGAGCGGCTATGCGTGCCGCATGCGGGACCTCGCCCTGTACATCGCCAGCCGATCCTTCGGAGGATGACATGAACCGCCCCCTGATCGCGGGCAACTGGAAGATGCACAAAACCGTCCGGGAGGCCGTCTCCTTCGCCGGCCAGCTCCGGGAGGCGCTGCCGGACCTCCGGGACCGGGAGGTCGTCGTGGCCCCGCCCTTTCCGGCACTCGTTCCGGTCGCGGAGGCGCTGCGGGACTCCGCCATTGCCCTGGGGGCGCAGAACCTCCACGACGCCGCGCAGGGGGCCTTTACCGGCGAGGTGTCGGCCGCCATGCTCGTCGACGCCGGCTGCCGGTTCGTCATCGTCGGGCATTCGGAGCGGCGCGCCCTCTTCGGGGAGACGGACGCCTTCATCAACCGCAAACTCGCCCAAGCGGTGGCAAGCGGCCTCGTCCCGATCTTCTGCGTCGGCGAAACCCTCCCGGAGCGCGAGGCCGACCGGACCCTGGACGTCGTCGCCCGGCAGCTAAAAGAGGGATTGAATAATCTTTCCTCCAATGATATGAAGCGGATCACGCTCGCGTATGAGCCCGTCTGGGCCATCGGGACCGGACGGACCGCCTCCCCCGCCCAGGCGCAGGAGGTGCATGCCGCCATCCGCCGGTGGCTGGCGGAGCGCTTCGACGCCGCGACGGCGGCTTCGGCGCGCATCCTGTACGGGGGCAGCGTGAACCCCGGCAATATCGCGAGCCTCATGTCCGAGCGGGACGTGAACGGCGCGTTGGTCGGCGGCGCCAGCCTCGAGTGCGATTCCTTCCTCAGGATCGTGATGTTCGATTAAGGCCGGCGGGCCGCGCGGGCCAGGACCATCGGACGTGCCCGAGGGCGCGTTCATTTTGATGAAAGAGAGACGAAACCCTTGCAAGTACTGATCACGATTCTACACATCATCGTCGCCATTGTCATGATCCTGGTGGTGCTCCTCCAGGCGGGCAAGGGCGCGAACATGGGCGCGGCGTTCGGGGGATCGAGCAACACCGTGTTTGGCAGCAGCGGGCCAGGCACGTTTCTGGGCAAGATGACCACGGTCGTGGCCGTCATCTTCATGCTGACCTCGCTCTCGCTGTCCTACATGGTCGGCCGGACCGGCAAGACCTCCATGATGGACGCCGTCAAGCGGCCGGCCGCCGAACGTCAGATCCCGGCCGCGCCGCTGCCGCCGTCGCCCGTCGCTCCCCAGGCTCCGGGCGCCCCAGCCGGAACGCCGGCACCGGCCCCCACCCCCGCCGCCAGGTAGAAAACCGGCGCCACGGGCCGCCGGACCCGTTTTGCATTGACAAACCGGACGGCAAAGTGGTAGGGGATGATCCGCATTTTCGGGGGTGAGCGCTCTTTCCAGCAACCGGTTCCCGGACCGGTCAGAACGGACTGCCGAAGTGGTGGAATCTGGTAGACACGCTATCTTGAGGGGGTAGTGGGCTACGCCCGTCCGGGTTCAAGTCCCGGCTTCGGCACCACAAGAAAAACAGGGGGTTGGCCGAGTCATCGGTTAACCCCCTGTCGATTTTTGGGGGGCTTGGTCAACGTTTTGGTCAACACTTTTCAGGAACCCTTCCATTTGGTCAACAGCCTTCCGGGCATCTGTTTCATCAACGGTGTCATACCGAAGAAAGTTTGAACAGTGTCCGGTCAATGAGGGGCTCCTCCATCGGCTTTCTACTGAAAATTTACCTTGAAGATTAGAAGAAGGCGGTCATGACACTGTCATTTTGACTTTGGAAGTTTCACCACCAGAAATCTTGCCGTGGTTTCAGATTCATTGTACACGCGGTGTGGAATATCAGCCGGGCTTTCAATAATTGAATCAGCGGAAACTTTTTCTCTTTCATCCCCGATTTCAATTGTAGGTTCACCTGCGAGAACGTAAAAAAACACATCGACAGGTGTTTTATGGGATATAAGACCCTCGCCTGGATTTAAGGTCATATGGATGACTTCCGCGTCAGGTGATCCCAGTATTTTTTTTGCCTGTATTTTATGAGGATTTTTGAATGCAGTTTCTTCTGCTACACGCGTAATTTTCATTCTATCCCCCTTTCACTATTCAGTATCAACGGTCCTTCAATTTCCCTTTTTCTATTTCAGATACTTTGCATTAAATGCCTGAAGCTGTCTGTGCAGTTCTTCATGTTTACCTTTTCCGATAACATCGTCTTCAAATGTCTCAAATAATTCAAGCAACTCCCTCTGCTTTGCATTAGAAAGTTTTGCGTCCCCCATAGGGAATAGAATGTTGTTCTCTTTTTCGATGTGATCCCTCAGCAGTGCTATATATCCCCTTGCGGATTTAACGAAATCTTCTGTCCTGAACATTTTATCTGTCAAAGACTCCTGCATCTGCTTGATAAAATTTCTACCCTGTGTGTGCTCAGCAAGCATTACACCTATCGGTCCGTCTTCGGGTATCCCTACCTCTTTCAGGGCCGGAAATAAAAAACCCTCTTCTTTTCCATGATGGCACTTGTCAGCGAACAGCTTAAGAAAATCTATTAAATCGGTAATATCTTTTACAAGGGCATCCTTCTGCGACTCAACCCTCCTGCAGATCTCTTCCAGCACCTTTAGCGAAAAAAGAATAGCATCATGTTCATGCATTAAATCCTGGCTTGCTCTTTCCATTACGATCTCCTTTATCTCCGATTAATTAAAAAGTTGGCAAGATGGAACCGTGCACCCTTCATCTACGAGTCTGCACTTTGGTATATTAGCGGGAATCAACAACCGCTTGTAGTCCTCATCATAGCCACCAGCAGAGCAATATACGCCTCGTCACCCCGTCCAGTTTTATGGGCGAGTCTCATTGCATGTTGACTCAACACCTGCACGCAAAAGTGCGGCAAAGGTATCGCCCAAACGTTTCATGTGTTTGACCACCTCGTCTTCAGAACGGCCCGGGTATTTCCTGAAAGAGATCAATATGCCATTCAATGCTGCAAAAAACATATGGGAAAGAAATCGTACATTAGTTCTATAGCCCATATTCTCGAAGAAGGTGTCAAAATAATCCAGGACGGCTCGTTCCATCGTATTAAGTTTTTCAAGAGATTCAGGATTGAGCCTGGCGTACAGCATGAAGTGGGCCATCATCCGGAAATAAACATCATGCGACGTGAAATAATCGATGTAAGCTTCAATCAAACTGCCTAAAGGATTCTCGCTTTTTCTGGTCCTCTGTTTGAATGTCTTTAGAATATTTTGACTGCCGCGGAGATATGCCTCTACAAAGAGGGTCTCTTGGTCCGGGAAGTAGGTATAGATTGATGCCGCAGATATCCCGGCCTCCCGGGCGATGTTGCGCATGTTAACCTCAGGGAAAGGCGTTGTCGCGAACACCCGCTCTGCTGCATCGAGGATGATTTCGCGACGCGTCAACCGCTCCTGCTCTTTGAGGCGTGAGAAGGTGTTTTTTGTTTGATCGTTACGCTTCTGAGACATAGGACACATCTACCCCTCTACGAATGATTTTAATTATAGACCAGATTCCGCAGATTTGTCTAATGAAAATTAACAATTCAAATATTGATTGACTAACAAAACGGCGTACTGCATATTGAACGCCGTTCATGACAAAGTGTCCGGGTGGTTTCGCCTATGGCTGATCAGAAGCCGCTTTCCGTCGCCCGCCAATCCATACCGGCAATGTCTTGAACTCGCTATAACCGCGGCAAGGAACGTCGGCGATTCATTTGATCGCAAACCATTGAACAATCCAGTCGGGAGGTTTGCCATGTTGAGAGAAAAGCAAGACATCAAAAGCAAGCTGGTCATCAAGGCCGTGAGAAACGTCCGCAGAGGATACGAAGTGGAAGAAGCCGACCGCGGGATGTACCGTGCGGGCATCAAACTTGATCTCCAGCGATCAAGGTGCCTCACGGAATCTTACAGAGAAACAGACGGTCTGCCCATGATCATGCGCAGGGCGCGTGCTCTTGATAAAATCTTTTCCAAAATGGACATCTATATTCAAGATTGGGAACGCATCGTCGGTGGGAGCTGTTCTTTTCCAGAGGGACTCTATTTCGGCATCGATATGAATTGGCGCTCCGTCAAACGGATCATCACCGGCCAGGAGGGCAAGGACCTGATCGACGACGCCGGAAGGGCGGAACTGGCCGAGATGGTGGAGTATTGGAAAGGCAAATGCATGAGCGACCGCCAGCAGGAACTTTTCACCGGTGACGTTCTGAAATACTGGAAGTACGAAGGGACCTTTCTTTGGACGCACTGGTCTGAGCTGGGGATACCCAATTACGAAAAGATCTTTCGCATCGGCCTGAAGGGAATCATCTCCGAGGCCGAGTCACGCCTGGATGAAATCGATAGGGCCGTTCCTTCCGACTACGTTGATCAAAAGGAGTTTCTCCAGTCGGTCATCGTGGCGGTCGGCTCGGTGATAACCTTTGCCCACCGTTATGCCGCCAAAGCCAGAGAGATGGCCAAACAGGTCAATAGCGCTGAAGACCGAAAACGCCTGGAGGAGATTGCCGCCGTTTGCGATTGGGTTCCAGAGAATCCCCCCAGGACTTTGCTTGAGGCCCTGCAGTCTTTCTTCTTCGTTCATGTTGCCCGCTATGTCGAATACTCCACATTAGGCATCGGCGTGCGTTTCGACAAGCTCTTCGGCCCGTATTATGAAAACGATCTTAAGGCGGGCCGAACCAGCCGCGAGGAGGCGCTGGAACTTCTCCAGCTTTTGTGGGTCAAGCTTCACGAATTGGGTCTCATCTACTCTCCCATGCTGTCCGGGATCTACGGGGGCGTGGAATCGCTTCAGGCCATCACCCTCGGGGGCGTGGATGAAAACGGCAAGGATATCACCAACGACATGACGTATCTCGTCTTGGATACGGCCGAGACCATGCGGACCCTGGAGCCCAGCATTGCTCTCCGATATCACAAGGGTACTCCCGACACCCTTCTCAACCGCGCCACGGAGGTGCTTCATAAGGGGATCGGCTATCCCTCCTTCTTTAACGATGGGGCGATGATTCCCACCCTGCTGGGCTGGGACGTGCCCTTGAAGGATGCCCGCGATTATGCAGTCACGGGTTGTGTCTACATCGAGATCCCCGGAAAGAATATCGCCCGCCGTCCCATCGGGGGGCTGATCCTGCCCAAATGTCTTTGGTGGGCGCTTCATCAGGGGGTCCATCCCGTGACGAAAATCCCATGGGGCGCCGCGACCCCCGATCCCGCAGCTTTCAGGTCCGTTCAGGACGTCCTCGATGCCTATCTGGAACAGGTGCGTTTCTTTTTCGGACGTCAGATCACGATCGAGAAGACATGCCGGAATCTCTATGCGAAATATCTCCCCCGGCCCTTCTATTCCGCGGTGTTGGATGGCTGCATCGAACAGGGCAAGGACACCCGCCAGTGGGCCTATCCCTCGATGGTGCACGATTTTGTCGTCATTCTCGGAACGACGAATGTCGTGGATTCTCTCGCCGCCATTCAGAAGGTGGTCTTTGAAGAACAACAGGTCACGATGACTGAACTGATTGAGGTCCTGGACAAGAACTGGGATGGAAATGAAGAGCTTCGACAACGAATGCTCCGGGCGCCCAAATACGGAAACGACGTCGATTCGGTAGATCAGCTGGCGGCGGAGGTTCATCACCGGACCTCGGCCGTGCTGGCCGAATTCACCGATCGTTTCGGCAAACCGTGCCGAGGGGATGGAAGCGGCGTTTCGGCAACCTATGGGATGGCACTGCTGACCCCAGCCACACCCGACGGACGACGGGACGGCGAGCCCTTCGCCGACGGCACCCTTTCCCCATCGCAGGGCCGGGATTCAAAAGGACCCACGGCGGTTCTCAAATCAGCCGCGAAAATCGATACGCGAAAAACGTACAATCACCTCCTCAACCAGAAATTCCTGCCATCGATGCTGGCCGGTGACATGAAGCCGGTCTTTACCAGCTATCTACGAACATGGGGAGAGCTGGGGATCAGCCATATTCAATTCAACGTCATAGACAAGGAAACATTGCTCGATGCACAAATACACCCCGAGAACCATCAGGATCTGATCGTGCGGGTCGCAGGTTACAGTGCATACTTCGTCGATCTGAGCCGGGGTCTACAGGATTCGATTATTGCCCGTACGGAGCAGTCTTTCTGAATGGTCTCAGGGACAATTTTTAATATCCAGCGCTTCAGCGTGCATGACGGACCGGGCATCAGAACAACGGTCTTCTTTAAGGGTTGCCCGCTGAATTGCCCCTGGTGCTCCAATCCCGAATCCCAGGAGCGTAAGCCACAGCTCATGATCCGGGATATCCGTTGCGTGAAATGTGAACGCTGCGCAGCGGCTTGCCCTGAAAGGGCCATTACCTGTGACCGTGATACGGGCAGATCCATCCACTGGGCTTCGTGTTCCCAATGTCTGAAATGTGTTGAGGCGTGCCTTTATGATGCCTTGACCGTTGTGGGCCGCCAAACCAGTGTGGGGGAAGTTCTCCGGGAGGTCGAGAGGGATCTGCCCTTCTATCAGAATTCGGGGGGCGGTGTCACGCTATCCGGAGGAGAACCGCTGATGCAGCCCCAATTTACCCGTGAATTGCTGGCTGCATTGAAATCTGCCGGTTTACACACGGCCCTGGACACGTCGGGATTCGCTCCCGAACCGGGTTGGGAGGAAATCCTGCCATTCACAGATCTGCTGCTTTTTGACGTCAAGCACTTGGACGCGGAGAGGCATGTGGAGGTTACGGGCGTCGACAACGGCCCCATTCTCCGCAACCTGCGGCTCGCCGCAGGCCGAACAAGGATTTGGCTCCGAGTTCCCTTGATTCGCGGGTTCAATGACGATGCAGGTCACATCCGAAGACTCGTCGGTTTGGCCAAAGACGTGCGGGCGGAAAAGATCTCCCTTCTACCGTACCATGAAGGGGGAAAAACAAAATGTCTTCAGATCGGCAGGTCCTATCCTTTTGCTCATGCCATATCATTTTCTGACGAGGAGTGTCAGGAACTGAGGGAAAGAGTTCAGCGGCAGGGGGTGGACGCCACCCTGAATCGTTAAGTGGCTTCCGGACGAGAACCACAAACAAAGGTGGAGGATGACAATGACGAATCAAGATCAAGGAAAGATGTCTTATCTGAAGTTCGAGCCCGCATGGGGAACCGAGCCTTTACCTCCGATTCCAGACGTCCCGTTCTTTGAGCTGCTCAGAAGGTCGGCCTATCTGCACCCCATGAAGACTGCATTGATCTCCCTGGGAAAAGAAGTCTCTTATCATGATCTCAATGAAATGGCGGATCGCTTCGCTGCGGCGCTGGCCGATTTGGGCGTGAAAAAAGGTGACCGCGTGGGCGTGCTCCTGCCGAACTCGGCCCAACATGTGATCGCCTTCCAGGGCATTATCCGGGCCGGGGCGATCTCCGTCCCCTGCAACGTCATGCTGAAAAGCGAAGAGCTTATTTATATCTTGAACGATGCGGGGGTCGAAACAGTCGTCTGCATCGATCTCCTCTGTCCAATTGTGCAGATGGTCCAGGAGAAAACCAAAATCAAGACCCTCATTGCCGTTCATTGTCGCGACATTTCGGCGGCGGATGGGTGGATCCCGCCGCTGCTGATGGGTGAAAAGAAGACGGTTCCCAATACCCTCGATTTCGCCGCGATTCTAGAGAAATATCCGCCTCAACCACCGGACGTGACGATCGACCCCCAAGAAGACCTGGCGCTCATGATCTATACGGCAGGAACCACAGGCGTTCCGAAAGGCGTGATGGAGACCCATGCCAACATGGTATTCACCTGCGTCAACCACGCCCATACCTATGGAATCGATTACAACGACATGAACCTCCAGATTCTGCCCATGTTTCATGTCGGTGGATACTACCTGATGCTTCACCCCATTCTATACAAGGGGGGAACGGCAATCATGATGCCGATGTTCGATCCGGCGGAATTTCTCAAGGCCATTGACCGTTACAAAGCGAACCTCCTTGTCGGTCCGCCGACCCTCTATGTCGCCCTGGTGAACCATCCGGACATAACCCGCTATGATTTAAAACATTTTAAGTCTGCCGTGGCCGCGGCGGCCCCCGTTCCCATTCCCCTCCAGGAGCGTTGGAAAGAAATCACGGGAATCGAACTGAACAAGGGATGGGGGATGACGGAAACAAACGGCGGCCAGATCGTCTCTTTGCCGAACAAGAGAAATCTGGACTCTATCGGTGTGCCGATGAGCGGGGAGGTCAAGATCGTTCACAAGGATTCCGGGGAGATCGTTCCCAGAGGGGAATTCGGAGAAATCATGATACGGAGTCCTCAGATTGCGAAAGGCTATTGGAACAAGCCCGAAGAAACGGAAAAAACCTTTGAGGCCGACGGCTGGCTGCACACCGGTGACGGAGGCTATATCAGCGAAGACGGCTTTGTCTATTTCGTTGAGCGGATCAAGGAACTGATCATCGCTTCTGGTTACAACATCTCCCCATCCGAGGTGGAGTCTGTCATCATGAAACACTCCGCAGTCGTGGAGGCCGCCGTGATCGGCATCCCGCATGAATATCGGGGCGAGACAGTCAAGGCTTTTGTGGTCTTGAAAGATGAAGCCAAAGGCAAGGTGACGGCCGATGAAATTATTGAATTCTGTAAACAGAGCATGGCGACCTACAAGAAGCCGGAGATCGTAGCGTTCATCGATGCCCTGCCCAAGAATTCGGTAGGAAAAGTCTTGCGGCGTGTCCTCCGGGATCAGGAAGCCGGTCATGATGCCGCTTAACCATCAAGATGTTGCCAGATAAAGGAAGGGAGGGTCAGAATAATGGCCCTGCCTTCCTTTTGTCAGAAAGGATTAATGCTTGGGAAGGAACTATGCTCGCCAATATCGCCTGACGCCTTGTTACAGGAAGAACATCAAGGGGAAAGGCTTCGCAGAAGAGGTGTGAATCATTCGGATGCAGTGACCAGGCAGTTCAGGCAATAGCAATGATCGTTTGAACAGTTTCCGGTCAAAACGGACCTATTCCACGCTCCCCTTGGTTGTTTGGGGGTTTTTAATCTGAAAAGCGCTGCGTCGCGCGCGGACGTAAGGCCAATATCCGCTCGCCAATGATCGTTCCGTTCAAGAAATTTTAACGACTCATTCAAAATCCGGCCCATCGGTCCCCGACCACCGCCCACCCGCACCACCCCGAAAATCCGTAAACACCCGAAATCAAATGCATTCAGAATAGACGAACACCCGCGCCCCGCCCCTGGCACGCTTCCCGCATTATCCCAAGGCAAACCAACAAAAAACCCGAAAGGAGGGTACGGATCATGAAAAAGACACTCGGAACCCTGGTGGTGACGGCGGCGGTGGTGCTCCTGACGGCAACCTTCAGCTTCGCGGAATTCGCCATGGCCGGCGACAACAGCTTCCCCTACTTCCAGCTCGGTTGCCTGATCGTCGGCGGCCTCGTCATCGTCTCCCTCAAACACAAATACGAAAAAATGTACCTCAACGAGGCCGTCGGCGCCTTCGCCCTCTACACCGTCCTGATGGCCCTCTTCACCAACCCCGTCGTCGATATGGTGAAGAATCTCGTCAGCTGAGAGGACATTCCGGATCGCTGGACGTTGTTGTTCCCTCCTGAAGCCCCTTTACGAAAACGGTGAAGGGGCTTTCTACTTGAGCAAGGATCCTGCGTGATACCCATCCGTCGCCTCGTCCCCTTTCCGGTTTTCTTCTTCCGGAGAAAAATCCTCGGGCAGAAGATTCCCCTTCTGGCCAGCTTCAAGATCACCTACCGCTGCAACCTCGCCTGTCTCGCCTGCCCCTTCCACCGTCGTGCCGGGGAGGCGGGCGCGCACATGAGCTGGCCCCTGGCCACGGCCTCCCTGGATGCCCTGCGGCGCAGGGGCGCCCTGATCGTCGTCTTCGAAGGCGGGGAGCCGTTTCTGTGGCGGGACGGCCGCCATGATCTGAACGATGTGGTCGCGTACGCCAAGGAACGCTTTCCGCGGGTCGCCGTGACCACCAACGGCACCTTCCCCCTGGACAGTCCGGCGGACATCCTCTGGGTCAGTCTCGACGGCTTGAAGGAATCCCATGACCGGCTGCGCTCCGGTTCGTTCGACCGGGTCTGGTCAAACCTCCGGGCGTCCCGTCATCGACGTCTTTACGTCCACCATACGATCAACCGGGAGAATCGCCACGATCTCGGGCCGCTGTTGGAACGGCTTCAAGACCTTCCGGCGTTCGGCGGCCTGACGGTCCAGCTCTTCTATCCCTACGGGCAGGGGGAAGCGCCGTTGGCCCTGTCCGACGGCGAACGGAAGGCGGCTCTCGAAGCGGTGATCGACCTGAAGAAACGGGGATTGCCGATCCTCAACTCCGCCGGGCGCCTGCGCGCCATGATCTCGAACGACTGGCGCTGCCACGAGGACATCCTCATCAACGTCGATCCCGACGGCGCCATTACGCCGGGCTGCTATGTCAAGGGTCGCGGCCCGGTCAATTGCCGGGCCTGCGGCTTTTCCCCGGTGTCGGAAGCCTCGGGCGCACTGGATCTCCTGCCCGGATCGCTGAAGGCGGGCTGGTCGATCTTCTTCAAATGATTCGGTGCTGAGCGCGAATGCGGTTGGAAGGATTATCCCCGGGCGAAAAATCCCCGACTGGTTTTATGGCTTTTCAGGAATCTTGCCAGTTGCTCTTTGCCGGGCTTCTTCACCCGGAGAAACGCCACGCCCACACGATAGATGGACGCGGGGGTGTCGCTCGAGACGTCATACCAGCGGACCTCTCCGATCGCCTCGAACGGCGGCTCGTCCGGAGTGAGTTGAATGCTCATGTATAAACGGTGCTTCCGGGCAAACGGGAGCCCCGACAGCAGATGGACGCCTTCAACCTTGATAGACGCCGTTTCCAGACAGATGCCGCTTTTGGAGATATTTCGGCTTTTAATGTGGAGGGAGGGCCGCTGTCGGGGGGCTTCCGTCACGGGAACAATCTCAACGGCGACGTCCAACGGGCAGTCCAGGCGCTGAAACCTTCTTTTTTCCAATCCATCGCTCATGGCCGACTCCTGACCGGTTTAGGTACGCACTGACCGGATCGTCCGCAACGCCTGCCCCCGGGGTTCCAATCCCCGTGTGCAGACACCTTCAGCGGAAGGCGGCCGTGTTTCCCTTGCCCACGACCCGGGGGCCGCCTCGCCGGTGTCGAGGCGGAATAAAGCACAGTCCGGGCCGTCCTGTCAAAGTTTCGCTGTCGCAAGATCCCGGAGGATCCCGACGGGACATGACGCCACCTCCGCCGCCGGCCACCCAAACCGGCGAAAGATCACCCTTGGAAAAAGCACTGGAAAAACGGGATGCCCGTTCACCCACAAAGGGCATCCGCCGATTGAATCCACGAGGACATTTCTACTTTGGTTTGACACAGCCCCGCATTCCATTGACATTGAAGGGCGTTCCCCATATACTCCCCCCGTTTCGAGGGCGTCGAGATTTGCATGCATTCCCGATGGGATCGGCGACCCTGACGTCAAGCGGGATCGGAGGGACGACGGGAGGTTTGATCTGGCACTCATGAAAACCGCACCGGGTCTTCACAGGGACAGGGGCATGTACCTGCACTTTGCCGACGGGAGCGTCATCGATTTCTCGGAAGGGCATGTGCGGGACCTCGCCGAAGAATATTGGCAGAATCCGTCCAAGCTCCCGCCCCGGATCAAGGAGAACGACGCCTTCAAGACCTGCTCCGTCTGTCCCTTCCTGGGTCAGGATGTGTTTTGTTCCGCGATGAAGCCCCTCCTGCCCTTCATAGAGCAGGTCGACCAGTTTAATTCCTACGACAAGGTCACCGCGGTCTATGTCAAACGGGCAGGCCTCGAGTATATCTGCGAAACCAACATGCAAACGGCCCTGCAATATGTGACCAATATCGCCGTTTTCGAGTATTGCGAGGATGCGAAACAGTTTCGTCGGTATTTCCAGGGGATCGAACCCCTGCTGGACATGACCGAGGTCGTGTCCCGGCTTTTCCTCAACATCTATTGGCTCAACAAGGGAAACCGCCGGAAGATCGCCAAAACCATCAATGACATGCAGCACGCCGTCACGGTCACCAGCAAGAGCTGCGTCAACCGGCTCAACCTGATGTGCCAGAAGGACGGACTCATCAATGCGTATGTCAGAACGCACATCCTGGCCGGGTTTCTGCGCGTCAATGTTGTTGACTCCTTTCTCGATCGCTATTTCCAGGGAACGTAAAGGAGCGTGCCACCGTTCTTTTGACCCATCCGGAGACTTTTGCGCGCCATTTCGATCCGGTTTTTCGGACGGCTCGCGGACATGATGACCCCGGAAAAGGAGGGGGAGAGAATGATTTTACGAATCGATCACGTTTCCATCGCGGTCAAGAACCAGCAAAAGGCGGAGCGCTTTTTCCGGGACATCCTGGGGGCCGTGGCCGGCGTCGGAGCGGACGATCCCGGGGCGAAGTTTTTCTGGCAGATCTTTTCGCTGGGCGATCTGTCGCGGCTCGAGATCATCTCCCCCACGGCAGAGGGCAGCTTCCTGGAGGGGTTTCTCAAGGACCGGGAGGGAGGCGTCCATCACATGACGCTTCAGACGCCCGATATCGGCAGGGCCATGGCCCACCTCGAGGCGCACGGCATTCCCTTCTTCGGCCACCACGAGTACCCGGGAGGCGTCTGGAAGGAGATTTTCATCCATCCCCGCGACGCCTTCGGCGTTCTCGTTCAGATCGCGGAATTCGAGGCCGCGGACTGGCTGGCGGAGACGGTGAAACTCCCCGCGGACACGCGCTGGCGGGTCGAGAGAAACGAATCCGGCGCCGCCCTCGTCCTCGCGCACCCCGGCGGCGGCACCGTGTCTCTGGACCTGACCCGCGGCGAGCTGAAGGCGCTGGCGGCGGCGCTGGAGAAGGCCTGCGGCTGAAACCGCCATCCCGTCAGCCGGCGTTCGCCGCCCCCGCGGGCGGATAGCGCCGTGGCGAAGGCGCACGCACGATCGCCGCAAAACAGCGTCATCGGGATCCGCGGAACGGCGCCGGCACGGATGGAAGGATCTGATCGACTCACCCCGGGAGGGCCTCTATGGAAACCGTCTGGAACATGGGAATCGCGTGGAACCTCTTTTTCCAGCATCTGGGCGCCGGGCTCAGGACGCCCATGGAGGTCTTTTCCTTCCTGGGGACGGAACAGTTCTTTCTGTTGCTCATGCCGGCCCTCTACTGGTGCGTCGAGGCCGGCACCGGCCTGCGCGTCGGCATTATTCTCCTTTTGAACGCCGGGATCAACGATGCGCTCAAACTGACCTTCCACGGTCCCCGCCCTTACTGGTACAGCCCGGAGGTCATGGCCTACGCCCGCGAAACCTCCTTCGGCCTGCCTTCCGGCCACGCCCAGATGGCCTTCGGCGTCTGGGGAATGCTGGCCGCCATCGTCAAGCGGGGGTGGGGATGGGCGATCGCCCTCCTCGTCATCCTGCTGATCGGCGTCTCGCGCCTCTACCTGGGAGTCCACTTTCTGCACGATGTGATGGTCGGCTGGCTGATCGGCGCGGGGTTGCTGTGGCTGGTTCTCCGTGCCTGGCAACCGGTCACGGCAGGGTTGAAATCGTTGAGCGGGGGGCAGCAGTTCCTGGCGTCCTTCCTCGCCTCGGTGGGGCTTTTTCTGCTTTCCTTCGCCCCCTTCCTCTGGCTGAAAACCACGGGCTGGCAACCGCCGCCGGCCTGGGCGGAACAGGCCCGGGACGCCGTCTCGCTGAGCGCCGCCCTCACCGCCGCCGGGACCCTGTTCGGCCTGCTGGCCGGCATGGCCTGGCTGAATCGCCGGGGTGGTTTCGATACCGGCGGAGCGCTCTGGCAGCGCATCCTGCGCTACCTCCTGGGACTGGCCGGCGTCCTCGTGTTCTACCTCGGCCTGAAGGCGCTCTTCGGATGGATCGCCCCGTATTCGGAGGCCGCCCTCCCTTATCTGTTGCGCTATATCCGCTATGCCCTGGTCGGGGCCTGGATCTCCGCGGGAGCGCCATGGATGTTCGTCAAGCTGAAGCTGGCCAAACCCGCCGCCTGACCCCACCGGCGGGATCTCCATAGTCACGCCCCGTGCATTTGACCCTTTACGTTCGATGGGCGTAACAGCAGAAGCGCCAGGCCGGCGGCGATAAAGGCGGCCGCTCCGAAAAAGAGGAAGCGCGGCCCCAGGAGGTCGAGGATAAGACCGCCGATGGCGGGGCCGGTGAGGAGCGCGCCGTTCTGGCAGGCCATGTAGAGCCCCATGTAGCCCGCGCTCTGCTCCGGCGGGACCAGACGGAGATAATAGGTGTACGCGACGGTGAGCACCGCCGCGTAGCCGATCCCCCCAAAGAAGAGCATGACCCAGACCGCCGCGAGCGACTCGGCCAGGCCGGTCGCGGCCAGGCCGACGATCAGCAGAACGAGCCCGATCGCGGTCACGCGCCGTTGGCCGAACCGGTCGCCCAGCATGCCCGCGGGCAATGCGCTCACGCAAAACATGGCAATCATGAAAACCATGATCGTCACCGCGCGTTCCGTGTTGACGGCGAGCATCTCCCGGACGGCGATGACAAAAAACATGAACACCATCCAGAGGCCGGTCCACCAGCAGGCCATCGCCGCCAGGAAGATCAGCACGGGGCGGTGACGCAGGGTGTCGCGCAGGAGCCCGCCGGAGCGGACCGAGGGAGACCGCGGCGGCAATTCACGGGTCCCCGCCATCAGCACGGCCACCGACACCGCGATCCCACCCACCGCCCAGAGAAACGGCAGGCGGGGCGATACATCCCAGCTTCTGGCCCCGAGAAACATGAACGACAGCACCCCGAGCCCGCCCATGAGAAACATGAGCCCGGACGCCTTGCCGCGCTGTTCCGGCGGCGTGAGGTCGGGCAGAAGCGCGAAATACGGCCCCATCACGGTGAAGAACCCGGCATAAAGCACCAGGGAGAGCGGCAGCACAACGCGGAGGTCCTGCGTCCAGGCCAGCAGCAGGAGCGACGCCAGCACCGCCGCCCAGCCGGCGAGGATGAAGGGCATTCTCCGGCCCCAGCGCGTGTGGATCCGGTCGGAAAGGCCGCCGATGAAGACGGGGAAAACCGCCCCGAAGATCCCGCCGACGGAGAGGATGATCCCGGTCAGGGACTTCGAGCCCGTGATGGCGTTCAAATACAGCGGGAACGTGGCCATATTGAACCCCCAGAAGGTCTGAACCGCGAAGAGTCCGCAGGAAAACATCAGGAGCTGGGGGAGGGTGCGCCGTTCAAGGGTCATGGGTGACGTCGTTGATAACCGCGGGGTTCGATACGTGTCGCGCCGACGATGGGGCCAGCGGGGGAGGGCCGGCCGGCCGTCGCCCGATGACGACCTCCCTTGGGCCCGCGCAGCGCCCCGTCGGATCTCGCGGACGACTATAAAGGGAAATGATCGCGATGACAAGGCCTTTCCCGTATCCCGTCGTCGAATTCACCCCGCGGGCCTTCCGCGTCTCCGTGCAGACCGCATGGGAAGGCGTCCGGCGATGCGGGACCGCCCTGAGGCGGGTTCATCTCCCGCCGGCCCTTCCCGGAGGGGAGGCCTTCGATGACGCATGCCTCGAGAGCGGACTCGGCCCCGCCGGCCCCTTCCCGGAGGGAATGCCCTCTAAAGAAAGGATGATCGTTCCGTTCAAGAAATTTTAACGACTCATTCAAAATCCGGCCCATCGGTCCCCGACCACCGCCCACCCGCACCACCCCGAAAATCCGTAAACACCCGAAATCAAATGCATTCAGAATAGACGAACACCCGCGCCCCGCCCCTGGCACGCTTCCCGCATTATCCCAAGGCAAACCAACAAAAAACCCGAAAGGAGGGTACGGATCATGAAAAAGACACTCGGAACCCTGGTGGTGACGGCGGCGGTGGTGCTCCTGACGGCAACCTTCAGCTTCGCGGAATTCGCCATGGCCGGCGACAACAGCTTCCCCTACTTCCAGCTCGGTTGCCTGATCGTCGGCGGCCTCGTCATCGTCTCCCTCAAACACAAATACGAAAAAATGTACCTCAACGAGGCCGTCGGCGCCTTCGCCCTCTACACCGTCCTGATGGCCCTCTTCACCAACCCCGTCGTCGATATGGTGAAGAATCTCGTCAGCTGAGAACAAACGCCGGGGGCGGGATGAGATCCCTCCCCCGCCACCCCGAGGAAGGAGGAAAGCGTCATGACAACCCAAACGACCCAGAGAGATCAACTCCGGCAGATGCGGCAGTTCGGCCCGGTCCTGATGCTTTCCGCCTGGAGCTTCGTGATCGTCATCACCTCCCTGTTGTTCCTCTATGCCGGACATCTGCTGGATCAGTGGCTGGGAACGGCGCCCAACTTCATGTTCGGGCTGTTCTTCCTGGCGATCGTGACCACCATCGGCCGCCTCTACCAGGAGGCCTGGCTGAGACGGAAAGGCCTCTGAGGTCTTCGCGGACAGCGGCCAGAACCGAACGTTTCATGATCTGTTAAAAACCCCCTTCACGGATCCCCGTGAAGGGGGTTTCTTTACGGCCGTGTTCCCCGGTCTCCCCGTTACGTCTTCAAACCGTCCAGGAGCTTCAACACCTCGGCGTTCGACGGGATGTCCGCCATGCTTTGGCCGTACCGGGCGAAGACCAGGGCGCCCACCCGGTCCACCACGAAGAGGGCGGGCATCCGCCCGAGTTTCAACAGCTTCCATTCCTGGCCGTAAAGGTCGGCGAGTCTTCCCTCCGCGTCGGGAACGCCGATCATGGGCAGCGCCTCTTTCTTCCAGTACGCCGCCACCTGCTCCGCATCGTGCGGGGCGACAACGACCAGGGTGGCGTTTCTCGACGTGAACTCCTTGAAATCCTTTTTCATCTGGCCCAGATGTTTGCGGGCGTAGGGTCAGCCGAATCCCCGCAGGAAGACCAGCATCACGGGGCCCTGTTGCCGCAACGCCGACAGGCGGATGGTGTGCCCGTCCTGGGAAGCCGCCTCGAATTCCGGTGCGGCCATACCCGTGGCGAGGGCCGACAACGCAATGATCGACAACAATCCGGAATGGAACATCATGGGGACACCGCCTCCTTTCCTGGAGAAAGCGATCCGGGCCGGCATCGGCCCGCTCGCAAAGCGTCGCCGCCCCTACTTCAGAAGGGACCCGATAAGGACCGGGGTGAAGTAAAGGCCGGCCATCGTGACGACGGCGACGCAGATCCGGTTGATCCATGCCTCCTGCTCCAGGAAGCGTTCCTCCCAGTCCGTGGATGCCGCCAGGCGGCGGCAGCGCTCGAAACGGCTTCGTCCGGGAAGCGCCTGAAGGGTCGTTGCCCCGGGCTGACCGATGTATCTGGGTAACGTTGCCGCGGTGGTGCGCATGGCCTCTGTCCTCCTGATATATCAACCGGCGGGTTCCCGCCGGCGCCTTGACGGGGCGTTATCCGTGGTACTTCCGGACCACGGCGGTGACAACGCCTCCCAGCCGCAGTTCCGACCGGGGCCGGATGTCGGGATACCGGGGATTGGCCGCCACCAGGACAACCTGCCTCCCCTGCTTCTGAAAATACTTCATCGTCCACTCCCCGTCGACTTCGGCGACGACGATGTCGCCGGTCTTGGGGGCGCGCCCCTTTTCGATGATGACCAGATCCCCCTCCATGATGCCCGCTCCGGTCATGGAATCGCCGCTGACCTGCAACAGGAAGGAGGCGTCCGGCCGGGCGATCAGATATTCGTCCATGGAAATCGCATCCGAGAGGACCTCCTCCTCGGGAGACGGAAAACCGGCCTGGACGCTGCCGACCCGGGGGATGGCCAACGCCTGTTTCGTGAAGCTCAGATGCCCCTTGCCGTCCTTCTCCAGAATCCGGGCCTCGATGAGCTTGTCGATCCAGAAATTCACGACGCTCTTGGACCGGACGCCCAGCAGGTCCACCATCTCGGAAAAGGAGGGCATGCGCCGGTTCTGCCGGTAGAAGGCGAGGAGAAGCCTCCGGACCGACTGGAGGGTGCGTTTTTCCTTCATGGGTCCCGTATATAGAACCATCGTTCTATTGTCAAGAAAAAAATGGCGGGCGGCTCAGGGCCGGACGGTCCCGAGGAACGCGAGATAGGCGTCGGCCGCCTCCCCGGCCTTTTCGATCATCGGCAGGTGGCCGCAATTCTCAATGATCACGGTCTGGTGACGGGCCAATCCCCGCTCGAAGACCGGCACGCTGGAGACGTCGAGGATGCGATCGTTCCTTCCCCAGAGAATCAACGCCGGCGCCTCGATCTTCGGCAGGTCCTTCTCCAGGGAGAGAAGATCGCCCTTGAAATCCTCAAGGGCCTTTTCATGGAAGCGCCGGTCGGCCAGGGCCTTTTCGACGAACCGCTTTTTGAACGGGTAAGGCAGGGGGGGCGGGTTTGCAAAGGCCAGGCCCATGACCCGGGGCAGATCCGCCTCATCTTTCAACAGCAGTGGGCTCTCCCCCTGCTCCGTCCGTATCATGACCTCGCTCTTCCGCGGGGACTTCACGCCCGCGGCATTGAACAATCCCAGACTGATCACCTCCCCGGGGTAGCGCACGGCATAGGCGCCGGCAAACAATCCCCCCATGGAATTTCCCGCGATGTGGATGCGCTCCAGGCCGAGGGTGCGGGCAAACCGATGCAGCCGGTCCACTTGTCTCGCGAGGTCATATTTTGCATCCATCCGTTTGGTACTCTCCCCGTAGCCGGGGATATCGGGGATGACGACATGGTAGCGTTTCGTCAGGCCGGCGGCAAAGCGCGTCCAGTGGTCCTTGTCGGCGGAATAGCCGTGCAGGAGCAGAACCGCCGGTCCCCGCCCCCCTTCCAGGTAGACGATGCGGTGGTCATCGACGAGGATGTCCTTTTTGACCAGCCCGGCCTGGCTTCGCCCGTACCGGACGAAAGAATCGGCCACCTTTTCCGGAAACGCGTAATATCCGCCAACGACGGCGGCCAGAACGACAACGAGCGCAACGAAGATCTTTTTCATGGCACCCCCTTGCCCGTTGAGCGTCGCTGCATGCGACCGGCTCCAGACCCCATCATACACGAATCCGTCGCGATCGGCACCCGTTTTGTCGCGGACGGGCGTTTCCGGCGGAAGAACCGGCACGGGTTTTCAGAGGTTTGGAGGGGGTGCGAAATCCCCGGGGCGGGACAGGCGGGCCTGTCCGGGGGAATGGGTTCCCGCGCGCTTATCGGGAGTGGCGTCTCCGGGGCGGACCGACGAGAAACACGAACCGGTCCGTGATCCTGAAGGTGCGGAACGGGGCGTTCCGGCGGCGGACCGACCGATCTTCGTAGAAGCTCCCCGCCGTCGTGATGATGGCCAGAAGGCACAGGCCGAACATGAAGTAGGGCGACGTCCCCAGCCAGGCGTCCAGCCAGTGGCCGGCATACAGGAAAAGGCCCGCGGCGACGACGAGCGACAGGAGCCAGGCACCGACGAGCAGCAGGTCTCCAAGGGACCTTCCCCGATATCGGATCACTTTTGGCTGTCCTTTCATGATGGAACCCTCCTCCTGTTCGATAACGGTCTCGGTTCGCTGGCTTGATTCCCTGGAAAAATCGTGCCAGTGATCGCAGCGGGATGAATTTTTCCGAAAAAGGGTCCGGCCAGGGGCCTCGCGCCGGGCCAGGCCCGCTCACCTGACCATAATGCATCCTATGGATATTGAATGCATTTATCCGGAGCGGACCCGCCAAACGAACAAGCGTCCGGCGCCGGGGGAATCCGGAGCGCGGCGGCGGCGCATGGGGGCCTGCCTCCCGAAAACGGGCGCGGAAAGCGTCATTTCGATAAACCGGCCGGCGGCATTGAAAAAAATGTCGAACGCCCGCGAACCGGCAACCGCCATGAAACATTTGACAGGGCGGGGAAAATGGTATACCGATGTGCCATAATTGGGGGGGAGGCCCGGTCGATCAGGATGGGCCTCTCGATATCGCAACCGGACGAGCGGTTTCACGGGATCGGGGCAGGGGAGGAGCAAAGATGGGAAAATGCACGCTTCAGTATCAGTGCGGACACTCCGCCACCGTCTGGATCTTCGGCAAGGCCGAAGTCCGGAAAAGCTATCTCGAGTGGACCTGTCAAAACGAAGCGTGTCCGGCGTGCCGGCGCGAGGCCATCGTCGCTGCGCCGCGTGAATCGCTCACCGTGGCGGTCGCAACCGCCAAATAGGGGCCGCACGGCGGACCGGTTTCAGGACGCGACCCTGACCTCGTGTCTGTCGTGCAGTTGCTGCTCGATCTCCAGCGGTTCGCCGTGCAGCGGGTCCCGCGCCAGCGCGAGGGCGCCCTGGCGGCAACGGTCCCGGCAGACCCCGCACCCCATGCAGCGGCCGGGATCGACGGAGGCACGGTTTTCCTCCAGGGCCAGCGCCTGGAACGGACAGGCCTCGACACAGACCCCGCACCCCTTGCAGCGTTCCCCGTCCACCTGACAGACATAACCCGAAGCCGCCAGCATGGGGGTCCCGCTCCGATGGGCCTCCATCGCCCCGCAACAGCAGGAACAGCAATTACAGATGGCGTAGAAGCGACCCAGCATGGCGTCCTTGAAGAAGGCGTGATGGACATGCCCGCGCTCGTGCTCGGCCTCAAGCAAGGCAGCGGCCTCCGCCAAGGACAGCCGGCGGCTGCGCCGGGGGTGGTGGGCCAGGGTAAAGCTCGCGAAGGGCTCGCCGACGGCGAGACACACGCCGAGGGGCAGGCAGGGATGCTCGCGGTTCGCCCGGCAGGGGCACTCCAGGGCCACGATGTGATCGGGATGCTGGAGGATGATGTCCCGGGCCGTGGCATAGGGGATGACGTGCTCCAGGTCGGTCAGGCGGACGTCCTCGCCGACGGAGATCAGGCGCCTCGCCCCCTCGAGCGGCAGGACCTTGCCGTGATAGGTGTCGGCGAAGGTCCGCCCCTTTTCCCCCGCCGCCGTCCCCTTCGCGGACCACAGGCCCAGGAGCCGTCCGATCCCCATCGCGAGCGGCCGCAGGACGCGGAAGAGGGGGCGGTTGCTCAATCCGAGGCCGAGATAGAAATAGGGCCAGCGGCCGTAGAGATAGCCGTGGAGGAAATCGACGACGGTATAGCCCGGCGTGCGCCTCCCCTCCCGGTAGAACGCGCGGGTGGCGGGATGAATCGGGAAAAGGGATCTCTTTTTCTCGTTCATGGCTGCTCCGGGAGGATCGGGTTTCGCGGGCCGGGCTGTGCCGGCACACCCGGCACGCCAAAAGCTCTGGTTGATCCTCTACGCCAAATCCGCTATATCCGTCAAGGCGAAGACGCGGGGCCGGCGGCGGGGAAGGAACCCCCGCGGCAAACCGCTCAAGAGGCATCGCGGTCTTCGCGGGGTCGCGAACGCTGAACGAACCGGAAGAGGGGAACGCATGAAAATCGCCACGGTCGAACAGATGCGGTCGATGGACCGCCACGCCATTGAAACGCTCGGCATTCCGGAGACGATCCTCATGGAAAACGCCGGGCTGGCCGCCGTCACCGTCCTGGCCCGGGAGACCGGGATCGCCGGGAAAAGATTCACCGTCCTGTGCGGGATCGGCAACAACGGCGGCGACGGCTTCGTGGTGGCTCGGGTCATCCACAGCCGGGGCGGCCGGGTCAAGGTCTTCGCTCTCGGGGATACGGGCAAGCTCCAGGGAGCGGCCCGGACCCATTTCCAGATCCTCAGCAAGCTGCCCGTGCCGGTCACGCGCGTGGAAGCCCTGCGGGATATCCGCCGGGACGTCCTGCATGCCGACCGGATCGTGGACGCCCTCTTCGGCACCGGCCTCGACCGGGAGATCGGCGGTCTGTACCGCGAGGTCATCCAGTTTCTGAACGACAGCGGGCGGCCCGTCCTCAGCCTCGACATCCCCTCGGGAATCAACGGCGATAACGGCGCCGTCATGGGGATCGCCGTTCGGGCGGACAGCACGGTCACCTTCGGCCTGCCGAAGGTCGGCAATCTCCTCTACCCCGGCCATGCCTACGGCGGCCGCCTCTATGTCTCCCACATCTCGTTCCCGCCGGCCTTGACCGCCGGCGAGGCCCTGCACGCAGAAATCAACGCCCCCCTCGCCCTCCCGCCCCGGGATCCCGACGGCCACAAGGGGTCGTTCGGCGAGGCCCTCTTCATCGCGGGCGCGAAAAATTACTACGGGGCGCCGTATTTCGCCGCCCTGTCCTTCCTGAAGGCGGGCGGCGGGTATGCACGCCTCGCCGCCCCGGCCGCGATCACGCCGTTCATCGCCCAGAAGGGGAGCGAGATCGTGTTCCTGCCCCAGGCCGAAACGGCCGCCGGCAGCCTCGCCCGGGAGAACAAGGCCGCCCTGCTGGAGACGGCCGCCCGGATGGACTTCACCGTCATCGGACCGGGGGTGTCGCTCGCGGAGGAAACCCAGGCCCTCATCCGGGAACTCGCCGGCGCCATCGAAACGCCGCTCCTGATCGACGGGGACGGCCTCACCGCCCTGGCGGAGCATCCGGAGATCCTCCGGGGGCGCAAGGCGGCGACGATCCTCACCCCACACCTGGGGGAGATGTCGAGAATCACGGGGAAGAGTGCCGACGAACTCCGCCGGGACCGTCTCGGGTGCCTCCGGGGCGCGGCCCGGGATCTCGCGGCGACGATCGTCCTCAAGGGGGCGCATTCGCTCATCGGGACGCCGGAGGGGCGCGTTTTCGTCAACCTGACCGGCAACGCGGGCATGGCCTCAGCGGGCGCGGGCGATGTCCTGACCGGGGCAATCGCCGCCATGCAAGGCCTCGGCCTGGCCGTCACGGAGGCCGTCCGCATGGGGGTTTATCTCCACGGCCTGGCCGGCGACCTGGCCGCCGCGGACAAGGGGATGGACGGCCTCACGGCCCAGGACATCCTGGAGGCCCTGCCCCGGGCCCTGAAGGCGGAACGCGATGCCGGCGGCGCCTCGCCCGCTAAGGACGGAACGATCACGGTGGTCTGAAGGCGCCCCTGCCTCCGGGAGGAACCCCATGCAGGACAAGGGCATCGTCAAACGGTTTTTTATTCCGCTGGCGGCGCTGGTCGGCCTCTGGGCCCTCTCCTGCGCGGTTTACGAGGGGGTCGCCGGGTCATTGCCCCCGGGCGGTCCGCGCACCGCGCTGGCCTCCCTGTTTGCGCCCCTCCTCTTCCTGTCCGTGTGGGGCGCGGGATTCATCGGCCCGATCCTCGGGTATCTCCGGGGCGCCACGTTTCCGGAGCGCGCCTTCCTCGCCTTCGCCAACCCCCTGATCTGGATCGTCCGCGTGGAGGCCCGCGTGGCCTGCCAGTTCAGCGCGGTGGAACTGGTCTACTTTCTTTTTCTTCCCTGGATCTTCGGCCTGGTGTGCGTGACCTGCTTTGAACTGGGCCTGAGCGAGTTGGCCTGCCGCCTCGTCCACCGACGCAGAGCCCCCGGGGCGGCGCGGATCGGCCATCCCGTCGTCTGGTTCCTGATCGTCGGGGGCCTCGCGGGGACCTATCTGGGCCTGATCCGGGGACAGGAATGGGTCTACGCGGTGGTCCACCACTATGCCGTCCATGCCCTCCCCTGAGGTGTCCGCCATGTCACGGTCAAGAAAACCATCCCCTCCGCCGGCGGCCATCGGCCGGGATGCCGCCCGAACCCCCGTCACCCGGCGGCAGGCCCTGGGTTTTCTCGGGGCGGCGGCCCTGACGGCGGGCGGTCTCTCGCTGGGGCTCCCATCCGCCCTCGCCGCCCCCCGACGGGCCCGGCGGCCGAATTTTGTCTTCATTCTGACGGACGACCACCGTTACGACATGCTCGGCGCGGCGGGCCATCCCTTCCTCAGGACCCCGCACATGGACCGCCTCTGCCGCGAGGGGGTCCGCTTCGAAAACGCCTTCGCCACGACGGCCCTGTGCAGCCCCAGCCGGGCCAGCTTTCTCACCGGCCAGTACGCGAGCGTGCACGGCGTCACCAGCAACTTCAGCCGCTGGGACGAGAACCGCAACGTCACCTTCCTCCGCCACCTCAAGCGGGCCGGCTACGACACGGCCTTCGTGGGCAAGTGGCACATGCCGGGGGGAGACCTGCCGCGCCTCCCGGAGGCGGACCTGTTCGTCAGCTTCACCCGCAAGGACGGCCAGGGGGACTACTTCAACTGCCCCCTGTACGTTAACGGCCGCCTGACGCCGAACCGGACGCCCTACATCACGGAGGAACTGACGGAGTACGCCCTCGACTTCGTGCGGCAGGGGCACCGGAACCCCTTCTGCCTGTACCTGAGCCACAAGGCCGTGCACCACGACTGGAAGCCGCCCCGCCACCTCCGGGGCAGGCACCGCCACGCCGACCTGTCCTTCCTCGCCCCCGAGTCCGACCGGTACAACACACTGAGCGGTCTGAACTGGCTCGAGGGCACCCTGGGCAACATGCACGACGTCTACCGCCGCTACTGCGAATGCCTCGAATCCGTGGACGAGCAGTTGGGGCTGCTGCTCGCGGCCCTCGAGGCGAAGGACCTGCTCGACGACACGGTCGTCGTCTACGCCGGGGACAACGGATACCTCTGGGGGGAGCACCGCCTCTACGCCAAGCACTACCCCTACGAGGAGTCCATCCGGATCCCCTTCCTCGTCCGTGCCCCGGGGGTCGTGTCGGGGGCGGGGTGGCGGGTGTCCCGGATGGTCCTCAACATCGATCTCGCCCCGACCTTGCTCGACCTGGCCGGGCTTCCCGTCCCGGCCGCCATGCAGGGGGAGAGCTTCGCCCCGCTCCTGCGGTCGCCGTCCGCCCCCGGCCGCCCGGCCTTCGTGTACGAGCTGTTCCGGGATTTCCCCTTCGGCGGGCGGGTTCCGCCCCACCAGGCGATCCGGACGGAAAGCCATAAGCTGATTGAATGGGAAATGTGCCGCCCCCCGGAGCTCTACGACCTGAGGCGGGACCCGCGGGAGATGAACAACCTCTGCGGAACGCCGGCGGGCGACCGGCTGGCCGCCGACCTGTCGCGGGAGCTGGAGGCCCTCCGGAGGCGCTTCCATATCCGGCGAGGGGCGGGGCGATGTGCCTCGGCGTGAAACCCGTCACACCCGGAGAAATCTCAGAAATGGCGTAGCCCCCGTTGTGCCCGGACACCTGGGAACTCCTCCGGTCCCTGAGGGGCAACGCCACGATATCGGGCAATGTGTGAATCCAGGACAGGGAGTGATATCGGTAGAGAAGAAAGGATACACGACATGGAATTGCTTTGGGTTGCCTTGATAGTGGGAATAGGGTTGGCGCTTCAGTTGTATATCCTGCCCAAAATGGGCATATCCACCTGACTCAAGGCTCGTTGCCAGGTCGGCGACACGCCAGAAAACAAACAAGAAGACAAAAAGATCCAATGATTACAATGGGTATTGTTTGCTCTCCGACATCTGCGCCCCAGAAAGACCGGGATGTGGACAGATCTGCCCCCAACCTGTGTGCCCAAGCGGGCGGGCGAGATGAATAAACAGTAATATCATCCATTTATATTCGCTACAGCGAAAATTAATGCAGAAATGATTTGACAAACCGGGCGTCATGTGGTTTTATCCCGCCCACTCTAGCTCGTCCTGCACGTAAACTCCCCCGGTCATCTATCCATAAGCCCGCCGTTCACCCCGATGAGGTGGTCTGTGACCAACGGGATTTCCGGCCGACTTCCGCAGGGCCGGAGAGGAGCACGACGCGAGAAAGGATTTTTTTGAAAAAGACACTGTATTTGATCGCGGCATTCCTGTACATGCTCTCCCTCGGGAGCGTATCGGCATCGCTCGTCGATCAACCGCAAGGCGTTTTTCAGAGCGGATATGAGTGGACGGACCCGGAGGCCTCGGATTTGTCCGGGCGTCTCCTGGCCAAACGACCGGAGGCCCCGACCGGAAAAGACGCACGTCTCACGCCCGCCCGGCCCCCCCGACCTGCCGCCCGAGGCGCACGCAAGAAAGTGGTCGCAAGCTGGTACGGCTCCGCGCATCACAACAAACGCACGGCAAGCGGGAAGCGGTTCGACATGCACGAAAACACCCTCGCCCACAGGACATTGCCCCTGGGGACCCGCGTCCGGCTCATCAACCCCGCCAACGGCCGGTCCGCCGAAGGGATCGTCAACGACCGGGGCCCCTACGTCAAAGGCCGGCAGGTGGATGTCTCCTATGCGATGGCCAGGCAACTCGGCTTCGTCGAGAAGGGGGTCCTGAAGCTCAAGATGGAAACGATCGCGGTCGCGGGCAAAACAGACCGCAGGGATTGACCCCAACACCGCGCCCGGCCATCCCGCTCCCCCCGGTATTTCCCCGAGCCTTTTCCGTCGCTTGCCTCAGGCCCCTCCCGCGGGGGATTGCAAATGACTGGAAAAACAGCCGCGCCTATGGCACCCTTCCCCGTGCCTGACGAATCCTTCAAAAAGGGGGTATCTCCATGCGCTCCGTATCCATCGTCGTTCTGATCCTCACCCTGTTCGCCTGGCTCAGCCCACCTTCATTGATGGCGGCCGCGCCCGCAAGGCCAACACCCCCCGCCGGGCAAGGATTGCACCCAGCGGCAGAGACTTCCGGGACCCAGGCCATCCGGAAGCCGGCGGCGGTTGCGTCGCCCAACGTGACGCCCGCGTCACAACAGCGGATTGCCCTGGTCATCGGGAACAGCGCCTACAGCTCGGGTCCCCTGAAGAATCCGGTCAACGACGCCACGGACATGGCCGCGTCCCTCCGGAGACTCGGGTTCGAGGTGGATTTCAAGAAGAACGCGGATCTCGAGACCATGGAATCGGCCATCGAGGGTTTCGGGAACCGGCTGAAGCGGGGCGGTGTCGGCCTCTTCTATTATGCCGGGCACGGCGTTCAGGTGAACGGCGTCAACTATCTCGTCCCTGTCGGGGCCAGAATCAACAAGGAATCGGACGTCCGGTATCGGGCGGTCGATGCGGGACGGATCCTCGACGAGATGGCCAACGCGAATAACGGCCTGAACATCGTGTTGCTGGATGCCTGTCGGGACAATCCCTTCGGGAAGACTTTCCGCAGCGCCTCCCGCGGCTTGGCCATTGTGAGCAACGCTCCGACGGGCACGTTTATCTCCTATTCGACCGGTCCGGGCCAGGTGGCAAGGGACGGCGAGGGGCGGAACAGTCCCTACACACAGGCCCTGCTTCAGTACATGCAGGAGCCTACGGTCCCGATCGGCAACGTGTTCATGAAGGTGCGGCAGAAACTTCGCAATGAAACGGGACAGGTCCCCTGGGAATTATCGTCTCTTGAGGGCGATTTTTACTTCATTCCCCAGGGTGGCGGAAGGGCGACGGTGTCCGATGCGCCCCCCCTGGCGGCGACCTCCTCTCCCGACGCCGAGGCCTTGTTCCGCGAGAAGGAAGCGCTGGAGCGGGAGAAGCAGGAGGTGTTGCGCGCAAAGGAGGAACTGGAGCGCCAAAAGGCCCTCGCTGCCGAAAGGGAACAGTTGGCCGCCGAGCGTCGCAAGCTCGAGGCGGAGAAGGAGCAGATGGCGCTGGCCAAACGTTCTGCCCAGCCCGCAGCAGACACCCGACGGATCGTTGGGCTGTACAACGTCGCGGGAACCAATCCCAACGGGACCACCTACCGCGGCGTGTTGACGCTCACCAGGACCGACGGAGCGTATATGCTCGTCTGGAAGATCGGCAGCTCAACCTTCACCGGCACGGGCAACTTCCAGGGAGAATCCCTGGTGATCAACTGGGGCCAGAGTCATCCGGTCATCTACAGCGTCGCCGAGGATGGTCGCCTCATCGGCACCTGGAACGGCGGCAACGCGACGGAGATCCTGACGCCGGTGAAATGACGTGACATCGTTTGGGGTGCACAATCCCGAGGGGGGATCGCGGCGGATGACCCGCGCATCGGCGACGAACCGCCTGGCGGGATGCGACGGCGGCCTGGCCCGGCCCGACGATCTCGTTACAGGTTCCGGGCCAGAACGTAGTCGGCGATGGCAGAAAGGGCGTCTCTGGGGGGTGAGGCGGGGAAGGGGGCGAGGAGGCCCTTGGCCTCCGCGATCAGGGCCTCGGCCTGCCCCAGGGCGTAATCGATCCCGCTCCGGCTGCGGACGACGTCCAGGATGAAGCGGATCGTGTCGTCGTCGAAGGCCCGTTCCTGGACGGCACGTCGGATCCGTTCCGTTTCTTCCCGCGATCCCTGCCGCAGGGCGTGGATCAGGGGTAGGGTCATTTTTCCCTCCTGGAGGTCCTTGCCCACGGCCTTGCCGAACTCCTCCTCGCGGGCGACGTAGTCGAGGGTGTCGTCGGTCATCTGGAAGGCGGCGCCCACGCGCAGCCCGAATTGGCGCAGGGCCTCGACCCGGTCTTCCGGCGCGTCGCCGAGCATCGCGCCCAGTGCACAGGCCGCGGCAATCAGGATGGCCGTCTTGCGCTCGATGATCGTCCGGTAGTCCGCCTCGGCCAGGGCGGTTTCGCCGCACTTGACGAGCTGAAAGACCTCCCCCTCGGACATCAGGTTCGTCGTCTCGGACATGAGCGCCATCACGGGCAGGCTTCCGTCCGCCGTCATGAGGCAGAAGGCCTTGGAGTAGAGGAAGTCGCCGACCAGGACACTCGTCTCGTTGCCCCAGATCGTATTGGCCGAACGCCGGCCGCGCCGCGTCTTCGCGTCGTCGATGACATCGTCGTGGAAGAGGCTTGCGGTGTGGAGGAACTCGATGACCGTGGCCAAGGGATAGCATCGTTCGCCCGCGTAGCCGCACAGGTCGGCGCAGACGAGGAGTAGCAGGGGACGGAGGCGCTTGCCGCCACCGCCGATGAGGTGACGGACCACCTCGGGGATAAGCGCCACCTCCGAACGCATGTGCTCGTCCATGCAGGCCTCGACCTGCTTCAGACCCTCATCGTAGCGGTGGATAACGTCCTGGATATCCATGGGTCCCCGGTAAGCACTCAAAGACGGCGGGAGTCCCCGACGCACGCCTGCGCATCGAAGCCCCCCGTGAGACGGAAAGAGAATGGCGCAGAGGATTACTTGTTCTTGTGCCGATTGGCCTTGAGGCGTTTGCTGTACTTGTGCTTGCTGATCTTCTTCCGGCGCTTCTTTACGACACTCCCCATAAACACTCCCCTAATTCTTCAGGCTGGCGGTGACTCGTCCCTTCGGGGTCCGGCCGTCACCTCTCGCACGGCCCGCGCGATCCCGGCACTCCGGACGCCAAGAGGTGAGCTCATACCACGGAGGCGCGCCATTTAGCAACTTTTTTTTGCGTCGCGGCCCGCCCGGTCCGTCGCGGCGGCAAGCTCTGCCTTCCGGATGGCGACGAGCACGGCCGTCAGGGCGGCCTGGGTCATGCCGGGAATGCGCTCCGCCTGGGCGATCGTCGCGGGGCGGATGCGGGACAGCTTCAGCTTGAGTTCGTTGGACAGGCCGGGGACGGCGTCGTAATCCAGCCCGGGCGGGATCTTTCTCCGCTCCAGGTCCTTCATTTTCTCCACGGCCTCGCGCTGCCGGCGGATGTAGCCCTCGTACCGGGACTCGATTTCGATCTGCCGGACGACCTGGCGGTCGTTCACGGGCGCCCACCCGGGAAAGGCGGCGAGGTCGTCGAACCGAAGCCCGTCGCGTTTCAGGAGATCGAAGAGGGAGGCGGGATTGCGGAGCGGGGCCTGCCCGAGGCCCTCCAGGACGGCGTTGGTCGCCGCGACGGGGTAGACCATGGCGGCCTTGAGCCGTCCGATGCCCGTCTCGATCCGGCGGACCCGTTCCTGAAGCGCCCGCCAGGCGTCGTCGCCGATCAGGCCCAGGGCATGGCCCCGGCCCATGAGGCGGATCGTCGCGTTGTCCTCGCGGAGGATGAGGCGGTACTCGGCCCGCGACGTGAACATCCGGTAGGGTTCGTCCGTCCCCCGCGTGACGAGATCGTCCACCATCACCCCCAGGTAGGCCTCGGAGCGGTCCAGGACGAACGGGGGCCGGCCCTGGACGGCGCAGGCGGCGTTGATCCCCGCCCAGAGACCCTGTGCGGCGGCCTCTTCGTAGCCGGAGGTCCCGTTGATCTGGCCGGCGAGGTACAGGCCGGCGACCCGCTTGGTCTCCAGGGTCGGCCAGAGTTCGGTCGGCTGGACGAAGTCGTACTCGATGGCGTAGGCGGGACGCATGATCTCCGCCGTCTCCAGCCCTGGAACGCTGTGGACGATCGCCTCCTGGAGCTCCGGGGACAGGCTGTTGCCCAGGCCTTTGGCGTACACCTCCTCCGTCTGAAGCCCCTCGTGCTCCAGGACGACCGGGTGGGTCTCGCGGCTCGCGAAGCGCATCACCTTGTCCTCGAGGGAGGGGCAGTACCGGGCGCCGACCCCGTGGATCTGCCCGGAGTAGAGCGGAGAAAGGGCGATGTTGTCCCGGATGAGGCGGTGGGTCTCGGCGGTGGTGGCGCCGAAGTACGAGGGGAGGCGCTCCGGGCCGAGGTCCTCGGTCGCAAACGAGAAGGGCTCGGGGTCGGGATCGCTGTCCTGGCGCTCCAGGCGGGAGAAGTCGATGCTGGAGGCCTTGAGCCGCGGCGGCGTCCCCGTCTTCATCCGCCCCGTCTCGAAGCCGGCCTCGTGGAGCCATGCCGCCAGGCCGACGGCGGCGATCTCCCCGGCCCGGCCCGCCGGGTACCGGACTGTGCCGACATGGACCAGGCCGTTCAAAAATGTGCCGGTGGTCAGGACGACCGTGCACGCCCCGGCAAACAGGCCCGTCTGGTCCACGACCCCGGCGACCCGGCCGTTCTCGACGATCAGGCGCTCGATCAGAGCCTGCCGGACGTGGAGGCGCGCCTGGCGTTCGAGCACGGCCTTCATGGCCAGGCGGTAGCGCTGCTTGTCGCACTGGCAGCGCGACGACTGCACGGCGGGGCCCTTCGAGGCGTTGAGCCGCCGGAAGTGCGTCGCCGTCCGGTCGGCGATCCGGCCCATCTCGCCGCCCAGGGCGTCGATTTCCTTGACGAGCTGCCCCTTCGCCAGCCCCCCGATCGCGGGGTTGCACGGCATCAGGGCCATGGCATCCAGGTTGATGTTGCACAGCAGCGTCTCGCAGCCCATCCGGGCCGCCGCCAGGGCCGCCTCGCAGCCCGCATGCCCCCCGCCGACCACGATCACGTCGTAGGAATGCAAATGTCCGCCTCCCCGCAGCAAATCCTTGCAGTCGAATGGGGAATCTAATAAGATCCGCTTCAAAACACAACGAAAAAGAAGGCCCTGTGGGCAAGCCGGCATTCTGGAACAACACCAAGCGCTACTACGATCTGAAGAGCTTCTGGCTCAACACCTTCGGGCATCGGGTCTACAAGCTCCCGATCGACGCCGGGTTCACCTGCCCCAACCGCGACGGCGCCGTGGCGCGGGGGGGGTGCATCTACTGCGACGGCCGCGGCTCGGCCCTGCGGCAGGCGGGGTCCCTCCCGGCGGTCGCCGAGCAGATCCGGAGGGGCCGGGCCTACTACCGGGAGGCCCGGCACGCCGGCCGGTTCATCGCCTATTTCCAGACGTTCACCAATACCTACGGGCCGCCGGAGCGTCTCCGGGTCCTGTACGACGAGGCCCTGGCCCAGGAGGACGTCATCGGCCTGTCCGTCGGCACCCGTCCGGACTGCGTTCCGGACGCGGTCCTGGAGCTTTTGCAGGACTACGCCCGGGACCGCCACGTCTGGCTCGAATTCGGCCTCCAGTCGATCCACGACCGGACCCTGGCCGCGCTGAACCGGGGACACACGGCGGCGCAGTTCCGGGACGCGGTCGGGCGGACCGCCGGCCGGGGGATCCGCGTCTGCGTGCACATCATCGTCGGCCTGCCGGGGGAGAGCCACGCGGACATCCTCGAGACCGTCCGCGTGCTCGCCTCCCTGCCGGTGCAGGGGATCAAGATCCACGCGCTTTTGGCCCTGAAGGGGACCGTCCTGGGCGACCGGTACGCGCGCGGCGAGATCCAGACCGTAAGCCGGGAGCACTACGTCGGGACGGTCTGCGACGTTCTGGAATGCCTGCCGCCGGACCTTGTCGTCCAGCGCCTGACCGCCGACGGCTACAAGGACATCTTTCTGGGCCCGCCGTGGGCGGTCAACAAGATGGCCGTTCTGAACGCGATCGATCGAGAACTGGAACGGCGGGATGCCTGGCAGGGCTGCCGCAGCGCCCCCCGGCCCCGCCGCAATCCGGAGGACATGGGCTGATAACGGCACGCTATTTGCTCATTTTGGGTCGAAACGGCCGGGGTCTGTTCGGGGAGGCTGCCGGGCACGAAGCCTCCCGTCCGCAGGCCCTCACAGGTAGGGGAACAGAGACGTCGACGGGACGGCCGGGCGTTCTCGTTCCCGGCACGGAAGGATGGTTATGATCGGCATCGTGGATTACCGGGCGGGGAACCTGACGAGCGTGGCCCGCGCCCTGGCGCATCTGCATGAACCCTGCGAGGTGACGGACCGGCCGGAGGTCCTGGACCGGGCGAGCCACATCATCTTTCCCGGCGTCGGGGCGGCAGCCGAGGCGATGGCAAACCTGCGCCGGAGCGGCCTCGAACGGTGGCTCAAAAAATGGGTGCAGGAGGGGCGGCCGGTCCTTGGCATCTGCCTCGGCACCCAGGTGATCCTGAGCGAGAGCGAGGAGGACGGCACGACGCCCGGCCTGGGCATCATTCCGGGCGTGGTCAGGAAATTTCCCGGGACGTTGCAGGCGGAGGGACAGCGGCTGAAAATCCCCCACATGGGGTGGAACACCGTCGATTTCCGGGGCAATCACCCGGTGTTCACGGGCCTGCCGCAGGCGGCGGAATTCTACTTCGTCCACTCGTACTACCCGGCCCCTCAGGACGAACGCCTCGTCGTCGGCTGGACGGACTACGGGATACGTTTTTGTGCCGCCCTGGCGCGCGACAACCTGGTCGCCGTGCAGTTCCACCCGGAAAAGAGCGGCCGGCCGGGGCTCCGCATCCTGGCGAACTTCTGCCGCTGGGGGGGCAAAGATGCTGCGTAAGCGGATCATCCCCTGCCTGGACGTCCGGGCGGGCAAGCTCACCAAGGGCATAAAATTCAAGGGCAATATCGACATCGGGGACCCGGTGGAGGCGGCGCGGCAGTACTACGGGCAGGGGGCCGACGAGATCGTCTTCTACGATATCACGGCCTCGTCCGATCAGCGGCAGATCCTGCTCGACGTCGTCCGGCGCGTTGCCGAGACGATCTTCATCCCCTTCTCCGTCGGCGGCGGTATCCGGACCCTGGACGACATGCGGGCGGTTATTCTGGCCGGGGCGGAGAAGGTCAGCGTCAATTCGGCGGCTGTGCAGAATCCGACGCTCATTGCCGAAGGGGCAAAGGCCTTCGGGAGCCAGTGCATCGTCCTGGGAATGGACGTCAAACGGGTCGAGGCCTCCACGCGGATCCCGTCCGGCTACGAGATCGTCATCCAAGGCGGCCGGATCGATACGGGCCGCGACGCCCTGGAATGGGCCCGGGAGGCGGAGCGCCTGGGTGCGGGGGAAATCTGCCTCAATTCCATCGACGCCGACGGCACCCGGGACGGTTATGAAATCCGTCTGACCTCGCTGATCTCCGGCCACGTGGGCATCCCCGTGATCGCCTCCGGCGGTGCGGGCACGCCGGAACACCTCTACGACGTCCTGACCCGGGGCCGGGCCGATGCGGCGCTGATCGCCTCCATGGTCCACTACCGGACCCACACCCTGGCCGACATCAAGGCCTACCTCTCCGGGCGGGGCGTGCCGGTCCGCGAGCAATGGGCCTAGCGCCGCGCGGGAGGTTCATGTTTGTGCTTGACGAATCCCCGGCCTTTACATAGACTAAATGGATTCACGACGGGGCGGGTTCCGGCCCCGGGGGGAGGGTGCCACCATGGATGCAAAACGGTATGAACTGAACGTCCAGCTCGCCCAGATGTTGAAGGGCGGGGTGATCATGGATGTGACCCATGTCGATCAGGCGAAGATCGCCGAAGAGGCGGGGGCGGTGGCCGTCATGGCCCTGGAGCGGGTCCCCGCGGATATCCGCCGCGACGGCGGCGTGGCCCGCATGTCCGACCCGGCCATGATCGCCCAGATCAAGCAGGCGGTCTCCATCCCCGTCATGGCCAAGGCCCGGATCGGCCACTTCGTGGAGGCCCAGATCCTCGAGGCCCTGAAGATCGACTACATCGACGAGAGCGAGGTCCTGACCCCCGCGGACGAGGAGTGCCACATCGACAAGGCGCGCTTCGCCATCCCCTTCGTCTGCGGCGCGCGGAACCTGGGCGAAGCCCTGCGGCGCATCGCCGAGGGGGCGGCCATGATCCGGACCAAGGGCGAGGCGGGAACCGGGAATGTCGTCGAGGCGGTCCGCCACATGCGGACGATGAACCGGGAGATCCGGCAGCTCGCGGCCATGCCCGTCGAGGAGGTCACCGGCTTCGCCAAGGCGAACGGCATCCCCTATGAGCTGGCCCTGAAGGTCAAGGCGCTCGGGCGCCTGCCCGTCGTCAATTTCGCCGCGGGCGGGATCGCCACCCCGGCGGATGCGGCGCTCATGATGCAGCTGGGCTGCGACGGGATCTTTGTCGGTTCGGGAATCTTCAAGTCGGCGGACCCGGCCCGGCGCGCCCGGGCCATCGTCAAGGCGACGGCCTACTTCAACGATCCGGCCCGGGTCCTGGAGGCCTCCATGGATCTGGGGGAGGCCATGCCTGGCCTGGAGATCGCCTCCATTCCGGAAGAACAGCGCCTCGCCGGACGGGGCTGGTGAGATGTCCCCCGTGATTCCCATCCGGGCGCCGCGTGCGTCGGAGATCGGGATTCTCGACCTCCAGGGCGGCATCCAGGAACACCTCGATCATCTGGAGCGTCTGGGCGTCGACGCCCGCAGGGTCAAGACCGCCGACGCGCTGTCGGACGTCACCGGACTCATCCTGCCCGGCGGCGAAAGCACGTGCATTGCCCGGCTGCTCGCCATTTTCGGCCTCGACCAGGTGATTCTCCGGGAAGTCCGGCGGGGCATGAAGCTCTGGGGGACCTGCGCCGGGACCATTCTCGTCGCGAAGACCCTCGTGGGCGAACCGGCGCATCTCGGGCTCATCGACATCACCGTGGAGCGCAACGGGTTTGGCAGCCAGCTGGACAGTTTTGCCGCCGAGGCCGTGATCCCGAAGGTGTCCCCGGACCCGATCCCCCTGACCTTCATCCGGGCCCCCAAGATCACGCATGTCGGGCCGGGGGTCGACATCCTGCTCCAAATCGACGACTACATCGCCGCGGCCGAATCTCCGGACGTCCTCGTCACGGTTTTCCACCCCGAACTGACGCCCTGCCTCGCCCTGCACCGCTATTTTGCCGGCAAGTGCGGCCTGATCCCGGAAGAGGCATCCCTTCTGCCCTCCGTCGATCCGTCCTGGGACATGACCAGCTGGACCCGCCTGGCGCCCCTGCCATGAACACAGCGGGGCCTGCTTCAGGACATGTCATGCCGGTCATCGTTCCCGTCCACCCGTCAAACGGTTGCGTCCGCCCCTTCGCCCCCGTGGACACGTCGGCGTTCGCCCCCTGCGCCCCCGGAACGAACCCGCCCCCGCTCCTTGCGGGAAGCGCGGCACAGGCAGCCGTCCGGAACCCGGGTGTGCCGCAGGCTAGGACGCGTACAACGCCTCGATATCCGCTTTGAACCGCTCCAGAATGGCCTTCCGCTTGAGCTTCATCGTCTGGGTCATGAGACCGTTTTCCACCGAAAAGGCGTCCGTCAGGAAGAGAAAGCGTTTCGGGATCTCGTACCCGCCGTAGCGACCCTTCAGGGCCCCCGCAATGTCTCCGGCGATCATGTCCTGGATCTCCCTCCGCCCGATCAACGTTTTGGGATCGGCATCGATGCCGTTTTTCGCGGCGTACCGCTCCAGGGCAAAGAAATCGGGAACGACCAGACAGATCGTGTAGAGCCGGTTTTCGCCATAGATCAAGGCGTTTTGGACCCAGGGAACGAGCATGATGTCCTCCTCCAGGGCCGCGGGGAAGACAAATTTCCCGTTTTCCAGTTTGAACTGCTCCTTGATCCGCCCCGTGATGTGGAGGAAACCGTCGTCGTCCAGCCGGCCCCGGTCGCCGGTGCGCAAACCGCCGTCCGGCGTGAGCACCTCCCGGGTCTGCTCCGGCTTGTTGTGGTACCCCTGCATGACGTTGGGTCCGTACACGATGATTTCGCCGTCGGTCGCGCCCTCCTCGACCACGGAGGCGTCGATGGCGACCCGCACCCCCGGCAGGGGGCGGCCGACGCTGCCCATGCGGTTCGCCGCGGGGCAGTTGGCCGAAATGCCGGGGGAGGCCTCGGTCATCCCGTAAGATTCATAGAGGGGAATGCCGATGTCGTGAAAAAAATGATGAATGTCCGGATTGATCGCCGCACTTCCCGTCAGGGATTGGGTCAAGCGCCCCCCGAAGCGATCCCGGATTTTCTGAAAGACGATCCGGTCGGCCAGACGAAACTTGAGCGCGTTGAGGACATTCCCGTTGGCCTTGCCCCGGTCGGCGGATTCACGCCGCTTCCGGGCGCTTTCGAGTCCCATGTCGAACAATCTTTTCGCGATCCCCCCCTTTTCGGTCATGGCGGTCTGGAGGGCGTCGTAAATCTTGTTGAAAACCCGGGGCACGGCAATGACGAACGTGGGACGGACCTGGGCCATGTCCTGGACCAGGGTGGCCGTGCTCCCCATGATCCCGATCGACCCGCCCAGGTGCGTGAACGTGTACAGCTCGACCGTCTGGGCGTAGGAGTGGGCCCACGGGAGGATGGAGATGCACCGATCCTGACTCGACAGGACCGGAAATCCTCCGCAGGCAGCCAGAACATTGCTGCAGAAATTGCGGTGGGACAAAAGCACCCCCTTCGGATCCCCCGTCGTTCCGGAGGTATAAATCAGGCCGGCGATCTCCTCGGGCCGGGGGGTGACGGAGGGAACCCGTTCCGCCGCGCCCGCGCTCTCCAGTTCGGCCAGCGTTCCCTTCCCTTCGCCCTCGATCAGCACGACGGTCTCGAGCGAGGGGATCTCGCCGGGAAACGACCGGACTTTCTCCAGGATCTCCGGTTTTGAAACCAGGAGGACCTTGACCGCGCTGTCGGTCACGATGTATTTGCAGACCGCAATGAGCTCCGATTCGTACATGGGGACATAGCGGGCCCCGAGTCCATAGGTCGCGAAGGCCGCAATGACCCATTCCAGGCGATTGTTGGCGATGATTCCCACGGCGTCGCCAAGGCCGACCCCGAGCCTGGACAGGCCGGACCGGAGGCGAGCGACGCGTTCATCCACATCCCGATACGTCACCCAAACGTAGGCGCCGGACGGGCTTCTCGTGCCGATGTAGGGGTTGTCCCCAAACCGTTTGACGGCGTTTTCCCAAAGTGAAACCAGGTTATCCATAAGGGTTGCTCCTGAACGATGACGGGGATTGCCCCCCTCGCTTCTACGATCCGATGGCGGCGGCCATTTTTTTCTGAACGGCTTCGGCCTCGGCGACGATCCGCGCCATGAGTTCCGCGACCGTCGGTTCGTCGTGCAGAAGTCCCATCACCTGTCCCACGGGCAGGATGCCCCTGACGGTATCCCCGTTCTCCGTGGCCAGCTGGAACGCCTTGCCCGCATTGGCAAAGTAGGCCAGCTGGCGGGCCGTCTTCCATCCGGAGAGCATCGCACCGATCATCAGTTTGAAGAAGGGCATGTTGAGCATCTTGGCGATGTCCTGGCCGTTGAAGAAGGCGGCGGGCAGGTCGAGTCCCTTTTTCATGGCCTTGTGCGCCGACTCGGTTTCCATCACCCGGCAGTAGATCCCGTCGAAGCGCGTGGAGTACAGGGTGTTCGTGACGTCCTTTTCCATCGAGAGCCGCTTGAAATTTGCATGCAGCGGGCTTTCCTTGGTCGTCATGAACCGGGTCCCCATCGCCACGGCATCGGCCCCGAGGGCCAGGGCGGCGGCAAGCCCGCGTCCGTCGCCGATGCCTCCGGCGGCGATGACGGGGATCTTGAGGGCGTCCGCCAGGCTGGGAATCAGGACGAACGTCGTCACGGCCTCCCCGTGTGCGGCGGCCTCGTTACCCGTCGCGATGACGCCGTCGCAGCCGTAATCCTGGGCCCGCTTGGCGTGATGGGCGTTGACCACGGTGGCGATGACCTTCCCCCCGTACTTGTGGGCCTCCCGGACAAGCCAGTCGCCCTTGCCCAGGGCAAAGTTGATGACCGGCACCTGTTCCTCAAGAAGGATGCCCGCCGATTCGCGCGCGCCCGGCAGGAGGAGGGAGGTGTTCACGCCGAAGGGTTTATCCGTCAGTTTCTTGACCTGGCGAATGTAGGCCCGGGTCTTGTCCTTGTCCAGGGCGCCCGTGGCCAGGATGCCCAGGCCGCCGGCATTGGAAACGGCGGCGACCATCTCCGGGACGCTGATCCAGCTCATGCCGGATAGAATGATGGGGTACTGGATACCGAAAAGTTCCGTGATGCGCGTTTTCATCTTGAGATCCTTTCTTGTTGGTTGCTGTTCTGCGATGTCGGCCATGCCGTACCGTTCCCGCTGCCGCCGGCGGGGGGGCGCCCGCACGGACCGGGTTCAGGCGGAATAAACCGCCCCCCGGCCCTCAGGCCGGGGGCGGGGGTTCACGGTTCATGCGGCCGGGATCATCGTGTTCACCCGGGCCAGATGCTCCCGGGCCTCCTTCGCCATCCGTTCGAGCAGTTCCCTGCAGCTCGGAACGTCCCGGATGAGCCCGATGGACTGCCCAACCATCAGGGGGGCGTAATCCACGTTGCCCGTCTCCCACGCCTCCTTGATGCGCTGGCCGGACATCAGGGGGATGAGTTCCTCCAGACCGCCGCCGCGCTCTTCGATGGCCGTGATCTCGTCGAGCACCTTGCTCTTGAGTCCCCGGCCCTGGAGACCGATGGACTTGCCGAAGATCATCGTCTCGAATTCCTGGCGCCGGATGATCTCCTGCTTGATGTTGTCGTGAACCTCGCACTCCTTCGTCGTGACGAAACGGCTCGCCATCATCACGCCCGAGGCGCCCAGGACCATCGCCGCCGCCAGGGTGCGTCCGTCGGCGACGCCGCCTACGGTCACGACGGGGATCTTGACGGTTTCGACGATGCGCGGGGTCAGGATCATGGTCGTCACGTCATCGTTCAGGGGATGCCCCCCTTCCTCGATCCCCGCGGCGTATATGCCGTCGTAGCCGACCTTTTCCGCGTGGACGGCGTGGCGCACCGCGCCCACCTTGTGGAAGAGCTTGACGCCGGCCTTCTTGAGCATCTCGACGTACTGGGGTCCCGCCGCCTTGTCCGCGGGCGTCCCGGAGAATTCGATCCCGGCGACCTTTTCCTCGGCGCAGACCTCGATGTACATTCGGTGGTGCTCCGGTGTGATGCGGATGGAGGGCAGCAGCGTGATGTTCACCATGAAGGGCTTGTCCGTGAGTTTCCGGGTCTCCCGGATCGCGTCGCGGAACGCCTCCTTCGTTTCGTAGTTGCCCGCCGTCAGGTTTCCCATCCCCCCGGCGTTGGAAATCGCGGCGCACAGGTTGGGCTTGCAGAGCCACATCATGGCCCCGCAGATGATGGGATAGTCGATTCCGAACATGTCCGTAATGGCCGTCTTGAACATAAGTCCTCCTGTGATGTGTTGATGATACGGTCGCTTGTCTTCCCGGCCCCCCGTCGCGCCGGGGACCGGCATCCTCCGGTATCCGCCGCCGAAGCGGCTCGCAACCCGAACCCTCCGGAGATCAGCCCTCCGGATCCTTGTCCAGGCTCTTGCGGATCGTCTCCCGGACCTTCTTCTGAAACAGCCGCCGCAGGATATAGCCCCGGAAAAAATCCCCGGAGCGGGCGAGTTCCGTCGTGATGCGCACGTTTTCCAGGACCGTCTTCCCCTGGACCAGCCGTCTGCGCATGTGCATCTCGCGGTCGATGATCTTCTCGCCCAGTTCGAGATAGAAATCCATCTCGAGCAGATCGATCCCCAGGTGATACATTTTTTTGAGACATTCCCGGCCCTGCCGGAGATCATCCTGATCGTAAAGGACCTTTCCCGGCTCCACGGAATAGGGCACCAGCAAACGCAGACGCTCCGCCTTCTCCAGTTCGGGCTCCGTGAGCCCCGTCATCCGCAGGAACGTCTCCCGGTCGACCAGCGTGGGCGCCTCGACATCCGGCGTCACGAAAACCGCATTCTCGATGGACTCGGCCTCCGACAGGGACAGGCCCTCGTCCATGCGCCGGAGGATGTTGCGGATCACAGCGAGAGGGAAAAACCGCTTGGCCTGGAGATACTGGATGGCCTCGATTTTTTGAATGCAGCCTTCATCGTAATGGGCCAACTTCTTGTTGATCTTTTCCGGGGCGGGCAGCAGGCCCTCCTTGACGTAGAACCGGATCGTGGAGGCCGGGACGCCGCTTTTTTTCGCCAGTTCGCCGATTTTGAGGGCCATGATCCGTCACCTCACGCCCGGGTGCCGGCCGTGCCGCACACAGGCCGCCTCCGGGTCCCATGATCCCGCCGGAAACGCCTCATACGCGCGCCCCCGCTTCGAAGCCTTCGTGGATGGCATCCATGGCCTTGGCCACCTGCCGGGCGTCGCCGATGACCTGATACGGGAGGCCCCGCTCGCGGACCGGAACCTCGAGCGGATTGCAGGAGCGGGACCCCAGGGCCAGCACCACCGAATCGGCCGGGATCTCGCGGGCGCCCTGCGCATCCTCCACGATCACGGCGGTGGGGGTGATCGCCCGGGCGCGTGTCTTCGCCAGGGTTTTCACGTGATGGCGCTCGAGATCCTGCAGCATCCCCCAGCGCGTCGACCGTCCGATGTCCGGGCCGATCCGGTCCAGCATTTCGACCAGCGTCACCTCCTTGACCCCCCGTGTCGCCAGTTCGTAGAGGTCTTCGAGGGGCTCCGCCCGGTTGATCAGGAGGAAGCGGACCATGTCCCCGGAAAGCGTGCCCTTTTCCGCGAGAAACAGGGCCGTCTCCACCCCCACGGCGCCGCCGCCGATGATCACCACCCGCGGACCGGTTTGAACCCGGTCGCGGAGCACGTCCCAGGCGCCCACCACATGGGGCAGATCGGCGCCGTCGAGGGGCGGCGCCCATTCCTCGGCGCCCGTGGCCAGGATGACCGCGTCCGGTCGTTCGCGGTCGAGGAAGGCCTCATCCGCCGTCACGCCCAGCCGCACCTCCGCGACCCCGGCCGCCGCCAGCTGGGCCTCGAGGTCGCGGGCCAGGACCTGAAACTCGTCCCGCCCCGGCGGTAATCCCGCCAGGAGGAGCTGACCGCCCAGGACCGCCTCCTTTTCACAGAGCGTCACACGGTGACCCCGCTGCGCGGCCGTGGCCGCGGCCGCCATGCCGGCCGGGCCCCCGCCGATCACCAGGACCTTCCGGGGCGCGGGGGCGGCCTCGATCCGGCGTTCGCGCTCGTGGCCGGCCCGGGGATTGCACAGGCACTCCACCGGTCGCAGGTTGAACAGGTGATCGAAGCACCCCTGGGCGCAGGCCACGCAATGGATGATTTCGTTTTCCCGGCCTTCCAGGATTTTCCGGGGCAGATCGGGATCGGCGATGAGCGCACGCCCCATCCCCACCAGGTCGCACATGTGGTCGGCGATCATTGCCCGGGCGGTGGCCAGGTCGTTGATGCGGTGCCCGGCGATCACCGGCACGCCCACCCGCTCCCGGATGCCGCGCGCGAGGTACGCGAAGGCCCCGCGGGGTACCTGCGTGATGATCTGCGGGACGCGGGACTCGTGCCAGCCCACGTTGACGGAGATGGCGTCGGCGCCGTTCTCGACAAGCTTCACCGCGTATTCCTGCATCCGCGTCCGGCCGATCCCGTCCGGCATGAAGTCGTTTCCGTTGATCCGCCACATCACCGGATAATCCTCCCCGACCGCGCGGCGGACGGCCCGGGCGATCTCCAGGCCGAACCGCATGCGGTTTTCCCAGGAGCCGCCGTAGGCGTCCGTGCGGCGGTTGGTCAATTCCGAGAGAAACTGGCTGATCAGGTAGCCGGTCCCGGAGAGGATCTCCACGAAATCAAACCCGGCCTTCCGGGCGCGCAGGGCCGTGTCGGCAAAATCCTGGACGGTCCGCTGGACTTCTTCCGTCGCCAGCGCCCGCGGTTCCTCCTTCGTGAATTGCGACCGGACAGACGACGGCGCCACGGCGGGACGGCCGCCCAGAAGAATTGAGAAGTTGTAGCGGCCCGAGTGGTTGAGCTGCAGACCCGCGCGGCCGCCACCCCGTTTCATCGCCTCGGCCAGCCGGCTCAGACCGGGAAGGAACTCGTCCCGGTGGGCGCCAATGATGATGCCGCTGCCGGCATCGTCGTTCACCATGCCATACCCGGCCACGAACGCCCCGGCGCCGCCCCGGGACCGCTCCGCGTAGAAATCGACCAGTTGATCGGTGACGAAGGAGTTCTGCACCATCGACAGGTGCATGGCCGGCATGAGGATCCGGTTGGGAATGACCATCCCGTTGATCCGGATCGGCTCCAGCAGAACATCCGGGCGTTTCCCGTTGCGTTGATTTTCCACGATCCGCCCCCCCACAGTCAGGCGACCCATCAAGGTTGTCCGGCAGGAAAACGCCCGCTCGTCCCGGGCCGGCCCGCCGCTGGATGAAATCCCGAAGAACTGTCAAGAATGAAGTTATTGTTTAATGTCATAACCAAACGCGTCCCCCTTGTCAACCCAAATTTTTGTCCGCCTTCATCAAGGCCTGTCGGGAAAGGCGCCGGAGGGGTCCCGACGCCGGCACATTCAAGAAAAAATGAAGGAATTCAAGCATATGGGGGCGATGGGCCGTTCGCCGATCCTTTCCGGGAGGGAAAACATCCGCCAGAGGGGCAGGCCGGGGGACAAGGCAAAAGGGGGGCGGGTCAGTCGCGCAGGAGATCCATTTTCCGGCGGATCAACTCGGATCGGGCGTGGTCGCCGCTTCGGCCGTAAGAGGCCTGCTGGGCGTCGAGATAGGTGAGGAGGGCCTTTTTCCAGCCGTTGCGGGAGGAAACCTCGATGGCCCGGTTCAGGGTTTCGGCCTCGTACTGCCGCCCCTTGACCAGAAGGCCGGTGGCGATCAGAACGGCCAGGGGATCCTCCATCCGGTCAATCTCCGCACGGGCGGAGGACGGGTCGTTCCTCTGCCACGCCTTCATAAATCCCTGGTACCGGGGGGGAAGGCGCCCGGCCTCGACCCCGGCCGGCTCCCCCTTCAGCATCGCATGGAAGGCCTGCTGGTCCGGCTGCGGCAGGACGGCCACGATCTCCAGATATTCCCGATCATCCAGGGGTTCCAGCAGGGCGACCTGGACGGCGCAGCGGGTGAGATGCACCCGAGCCAGCCGCTCCAGGTCGCCGCTTTTCTTCACCTCGGCCACGGCCTTGCGGAAGTGCTGCGCCGCAAGATCGGTTTTGCCTTCCAGGGCGGCCTGCCTGTAACCCTCCAACTGCTTGGCGCCGAGGGCCTGCCACTCCGGGATGGGCTTCGAGCCGCAGGCCAGGATCAGCAGGCAGCAGACAAGGGGGAAAATCCGTCTCATGGCAGTCTGATCTCCGGCTCCTTCTTCAGCGGAATCAGGCGGTCGATGTCCCCGGCCAGGTCGTTGATGGACCGGATCGTCGCCTCGAGGTCCAGCCGCAGGCCCTTCAGGTCACCCGTGGCGCCGGTGGCGTCCGTCGACAGGCGGTTGATGTTGTCCACCGTGGTCTCCAGCTTCTGTAGTTTGGCGAGCAGATCCTTCAGAATCTTGCTGACCGAAACGAGGGCGCCGTCCTGGCCATACAGGGACGCGTCCGTTTTGACGGCCATGGCATCGACCTTCTTCAGGATGGCGTTGACCTGGCCGGTGATGTCCTTGACCTGGGTCAGGGCCTGGTGAACGGATTTGACGCTCTCCCGGTCGGCGACCGCCATCTCGAGCAGGGAATCTTTCTGCGACAGCTTGGAGGTCAGAACCTGCGCGTTCGCCAGGGTCCGGCTCAGATCCCCCTGCGGGCTCGCCAGGGCGGCCGTAAGTTTGTCCACGCTGGTGACGATGCTGTTGACGCGATCCAGCACGGGCTGGACCATCTTCACGATCTCGTTGATGTCGCTGGTCACGGTCATCTCCCGGACGGTCTGCTCATCCAGGAGCGGATGGACAAAGTTCGCCGTCATCACCACGATCCGGGGGGCACCGATGACGGGCTTCTCGAGGACGAACCGCGTGTCCGTCCGCAGCCATTTGACATGCCTCCGGGGAACGGAGATCCGGATCATGACAAGACCGTTGTCGTTCAATTCCAGTTTTTCGACCTTTCCGATCTTGAACCCGGAAAAGACGACCGGCATCCCCTCGGTCAGGTTGTCGCCGGATTTCGAGGCGAGGGTGTAGGTGTGGGTCGGGGTGAACACGTCCTTCTTGTAGGCGACATAGACCACCGAGGCCACGATCAGGGCCGTCGTGATCAGGATGAACAGGCCGACCTTTCGTTCAATGTTCTTCGCCATGGAGCGCCCCGTAGTGATCCTTCATCCAGACATAGTCGAATATATGACATTCCTCGTACAAATCGTCAATCCATTTCAGCAAGCGGCCGACATAGCGGGCGTCTTGCAGATCCGGCATGATCTGGAAGGGGCGGTCGATCACCAGCACGGCCCGGTTCACCATGGCCGCGCGCAGCAGCATGATGCAGAATCGCTCCCGATCCTCCAGGGAAGAGATGCGCCTGTCGGCGACGGCGCCCAGGCCCAAGCGGTCCAGGTATTCAAGCACCTCCCGGCGGGCCTGGTCCCGGGGCAGGTTCTCGTGGTACTGCCGGATCAGCGCCACGTTGAGCCAGGCGTCCAGGTTGGAGATCAGCGGCGCCTGCGCCGACACCATCCCCAGCCGGGCCCTGTGCAGGGCAATGGCCTGCTGCAGGGCCGCCTTCAGATCCCCTTCGCGCTCGAAGAGGTTCAGATGAATCTTAGGATCAATGACAGCACCTCAATGATCACGATGGCGATGAAGACCTTCACCATCCCGTTCAAAACGGCCACGGGAATACTCGTCAGTTCCTGGGAGGCCCGCAAACCGAAACGGATGGGGATCAGTGTGATGAAGAAGCCGAAGGTCATGCATTTCAAAAGCATGATGACGATATCGGAAAATTTCGTTGAATTTAACAGGGTATTTGCGTACGTATCCAGGCCCATCCCGAACATGAAAAAGGAAAACAGCATGCCGCTTCCCAAAACGAGGATGGAAAACAAAGAGCTCAGGAGCACGATGGAAACCATTCCGTTGACGATGCGGGGCACGAACAGGTAATCGAGCACGTCGATGTTGAACAGCGACAGGGTGTTCAGCTCCTGATTGACCTTCATGACGGCAATCTCCGCGTCGATGGCCGAACTGGAACGCAGGGCGATCAGGAGAACCGTGATGAAGGGGGCGAGTTCCGTGACCACGAATCCCATGAGGATGCTCCCCAGGTATTCCGCCAGGCCGAGATCCTTGATCACCGCGAAGACGATCCCGATCAGGAGCGACCCGAAAATGATGGAGACCGTGATGAACAGCGGCAGGATCTCCACGGCGGTGAAGTAGATCTGATTGACGAGGACCATCTTCGTCGCGCTGTTGTACGAGCGGCGGGAGAACACCTTGGAAATGACGACCCCGGCAAAGGCAAGGGTTTCCTGAACGGACAGGACGTTTTTCACAAAGGGACTGCCGAGGGTTTTGAGAATCTGGGCCATCTGCGCCACGGTCGTCTCGTCGTCAGAGGGATGTCGCGTGCGCCTTCGGCGCCGGCGCCGGACGGCCCCGGGAAAGCGGTTGCCGATCCAACGGGTTCATGCTACCATATCTGTACCGGGAGGGCAATGCGGATTTTGCATTAATATCCGAAGGAAAGGACCGTCCGGTTGAAGGGAGGGGCGCGATGAGGCGGATCCGTTTTGTCTCGGAAAGAGGCGCAATCCGGACCGGCGTGCTTTGCGAGGACGATCCGTCCCGGGCACAGGTCCTGTCCGGGCCCTTTCCGGGCAACCCGGCCCGGGCGAAGACGTTCCGGCGCATTCGCCGCCTTCTCGCCCCCGTCTCCCCGCCCAACATCCTCGCGCTCGGCCTGAACTATCGGCAACATGCCGCGGAAACCCGGATGGACCTCCCCAAAATCCCGGTCGTCTTCATGAAAGCCACCAGCAGCCTCGTCGGCCCCGGCGACCCGATCCTGCTGCCCGGGGCCGGTCCGGATCATGTGGACTATGAGGGCGAACTGGCCGTGGTCATCGGGCGGGAGGTCCGGAATGCCTCGCCGGACGATGCCCGGGCCGCCGTCCTGGGGTACACCTGCGCCAACGATGTCAGCGCCCGGGACTGGCAGTTTTTGGAGCAGAACGGCCAATGGATCCGGGGGAAGAGCTTCGACACCTTCTGCCCCCTGGGCCCCTGGATCGTCACTCCGGAAGCGCTGCCGGATCCGCAGCGGTTGCGGCTCCGCACCCTCCTGAACGGCACGGTCGTTCAGGAGGCGAGCACGGCCGACATGATCTTTTCGATCCCTCAAATCATCAGCGATCTGAGCCGGACCATGACCCTCCTGCCGGGCACGGTCATCCTGACCGGCACGCCCCAGGGGGTCGGTTTCTCCCGCACACCGCCGCTCTTTCTCCGTGACGGCGATACGGTGACCGTCGAAATCGAGGGCATCGGCGCCCTGACGAATCCGGTCCGGACCGAGAGGGACCCCGCCCGTCCCGGATCTTAGCTTCCCCAACCCTCAATCACCGGTGGCATTCTGTTGACAACTGTGCTATGATATCCGAATTGTTAAATGTCTTGGGCGATCCCTGCCGGAGGTGGGTATGAGTCAAGAAGGGAAGAAGGGCAGCAGCAGAAAAACATTTATCATGTTTCTTCTGGCCTTTCTGATCGGTTTCTTTGTCGTATCGATCGTGGAGGTGATCCGCTCCTCCCTTGGCCCCGTTGGACCGGACGTCCAGACGGCGTCGGCCGTGCTCAGCGGCGATGCAACCCGGACCCCGGGGTCTTTCGCCGATCTCGCCGAACGGGTCAAGCCGGCCGTGGTCAATATCAGCACCTCAAAGACCGTCCGCACCGGCCCCTTCCGCATGCCGCTGGACCGCGGCATCTGGGGGGACGAGTTCTTCGAACGGTTCTTCGGAGACATGCCGCGGCGCGAATTCAAACAGCGGAGCCTGGGTTCGGGCTTCATCATCAGTCACGACGGCTATATTTTCACCAACAATCACGTGGTGGAGCAGGCCGATAAAATCCTGGTGAAACTCTCGAACGGCCGGGAGTACGAGGCGAGGATCATCGGCAAGGACGTCAAAACGGATCTGGCCCTGATTAAAATCAAGCCGAACGACAGTCTCCCGGTCGTGGAAATCGGCGATTCCGAAAGCGTCCGCGTGGGGGAATGGGTGATCGCCATCGGCAATCCCTTCGGACTGGAGCAGACCGTCACCGCCGGCATCGTCAGCGCCAAGGGCCGCGTCATCGGGGCAGGCCCCTACGACAACTTCATCCAGACCGACGCCTCGATCAACCCCGGGAACAGCGGCGGGCCCCTGTTCAACATGGAGGGAAAGGTCATCGGCATCAACACGGCCATTGTCGCCCAGGGGCAGGGCATCGGGTTCGCCATCCCCATTGCCATGGCGAAAACCATCCTCCCGGATCTGAAAAGCAAGGGGAAGGTCACGCGGGCCTGGCTCGGCGTCTCCGTCCAGGACCTCGACGAAACCATGGCGCGGAGCCTCCATCGCGAAGATCAGGAGGGCGCCCTGATCGCGGATGTCTTCCGTGGGGATCCGGCGGACAAGGCCGGCCTGAAACCCGGCGACATCGTGACGCAAGTCAACGGAAAGCCGATCAAGGATTCCCACGAACTGCTCATGATCATCTCAACGCTGCACGTGGGAGACCGGGTCAACATCACCTTCATGCGCGACGGACGGGAGCGGACGGTTCCGGTGGTCGCCGCCGAACGCAAGGATCGGGCGGATTGGATCAGCACCCGCAACCCGGCCGAGGGCCTGGGGATGGAGGTTCAGGAAATCACGCCGGACATCGCCAAATACCTGGGCGTGCCCAAAAAATCGGGGGTCGTGGTGGTGGAGGTGGAGCCGGGCAGTCCGGCCGATGAGGTGGGCATCCAGCCGCAGGACGTCATCCTCAAGGTGAACAATGTCCGGGTCACGTCCATGAAGGATTACGTCCGCGAAGTGTCCAGGAAAACGGGGAAAAACAGTCTTCTGTTCCTGATCAAGCGGGGAAAGGCCACGTTCTTTGTCGCCATCCGGATCTCGTAACATGGATCCGGGGGCCGGGTTGTCGTCACGGCCGGCCGATCCGGAGGTCGTCCTGCCCGCCCTGTATGAAAGGCTTCAGGCGTATTGGGGGAACCTGGGCTGGTGGCCGGCGGAATCGCCGTTCGAGGTCATCGTCGGCGCCATCCTGACACAGAATGCGGCCTGGCAGAATGTGGAAAAGGCCATCACCGCCCTGAAGCGCGAGGCCGTCCTGTCCCCGGCGTGCCTCCGGGATCTTTCCGAGGACCGGCTGGCGGAATGGATCCGCCCGGCGGGATATTACCGGCTCAAGGCCAGCCGGCTCAAGGCGTTCATCCGTTTTTTGGATGAGCGTTACGCCGGCAATCTGGACCGGATGTTCGCCCAGCCTGCGGAACGCCTGAGGGAGGCCTTGCTGTCCGTAAACGGCATCGGCCCGGAGACGGCCGACAGCATTCTCCTGTATGCGGGGGGGAAACCGGTTTTCGTCGTCGACGCCTACACGAAACGAATCCTGTGCCGGCACGGGATGATCCCGGAGGACGCCGACTATCCGACCCTGCAGGGCCTTTTCATGCGCCACCTCCCCGCGGAGGCGCCACTGTTCAACCAGTACCATGCCCTGCTGGTCCATACGGGCAAGACGTTCTGCCGGAAGAAACCGCTTTGCGCCGGATGCCCGCTGGAGCCGCCCGTCGGCCCCGGCGAAGCGCGGTGACGCGCCGCGACGGAATCCGGCCGAGGCCTTATCACCCTGGAGATCGAACATGCTTCTGGAAATCAGCAATCTGAGCGTCGCGGTGGGAGACAAGGAGGTTCTGCACGGCATCAACCTCACCATCGATCAGGGGGAAACCCACGTTCTGTTCGGCAAGAACGGATCGGGCAAGACCAGCCTCCTCATGGCCCTGATGGGGTTTTCCAACTACCGGATCACGGGGGGGCAGATCCGCTTCAAGGATCAGGACATCACCCGGATGCCCATCAACGAACGGGCCCGGCTGGGAATCGGCATGTCCTTTCAGCGTCCGCCCACCCTGCGCGGCGTCAAGACGAAGGACCTGATCCGCACCTTCGGCGGCCGCCCGGAGGACCGCGAGAAGGAGATATCCGGACTGAACATGGCGACCTTCATGGACCGGGATGTCAACCTGGGCTTCTCCGGCGGGGAGATCAAGAAATCGGAGCTCCTCCAGCTGATCCTCCAGGATCCGGAACTGATCCTCCTGGACGAACCGGAATCGGGTGTGGATCTCGAAAACATCAAAATCATCGGCCGGTCGATCAAAAAGCTCCTGCAAAAACATCTCCGCCGGCAGCGGATCAAGTCGGGCCTGATCATCACCCATACCGGTCTCATCCTCAATTACCTGGAGGCCGACATGGGTCACCTGCTCCTCGACGGTCATATCCGCTGCGAGGGCAACCCCAGGGAAATGTTTGAAACCATCCAGACCGCCGGTTATGAGGAGTGTGCCCGATGTCAGAGATAATCAAGGAAGCGGAGGCAGCCCGGGACAAGCAGGGACAGCATGGCGCAGATGTCGATCTGGCCTCCTTTCGCCGGGACGCGCCGGCGCACGGGACGGATCCCGACCTGACCTGCCTGTCGGACGCGGAGATGGAACACCTGGCCGGCGTGGGAATCGTGGCCGCCCCCCAGGAGCGGGCCGGCAGCTTCATCCTGAAAGACCATTCCCCGGTCCACTGTTCCATGGGACAGGACGGGGTCGAGCTGCTGTCCATCAAGACCGCCCTGGCCCGCTACGGAGATCTTCCGGAATATTGGTGGAAGGCGGTCCATCCCGGCACGGACAAGTACACGGCCCAGGCGGCGCTCGCCCTGGACGACGGCTATTTCATCCGGGTCCGCGCGGGCGTCAAGGCCTCCCTTCCCGTCCAGGCCTGCCTGTTCATCGGGGCGGAGGGCCTTTCCCAGAATATCCACAACGTCGTGATCGCCGAAGCCGGATCCGAACTGCACATCATCACGGGCTGCACCACGGCCCCGGACCTGCACCGGGGGTTGCACGTGGGCGTCTCGGAATTTTACGTGCAAAAAGGGGCGACGGTCACCTCGACCATGCTGCACAACTGGGGGGACGAGATCGTCGTCCGTCCCCGCACCAGCGTCATCGTGGAGGAGGGGGCGACGTTCATGTCCAACTATGTCTGTCTGAAATCCGCCCGCTCCGTGCAGATGGACCCCCTGGTCCGCCTCGTGGGACCGGACGCCGTGACCCGGCTCAACACGATCCTCGTCGCCGCCCCGGGCGCCGACTTCGACATCGGCGGCCGCGTTTCCCTCGAGGCGCCCGGGACGCGGGCGGAAATCATTTCCCGGACGATCACGACCGGGGGCAACATCATCTCCCGGGGCCTCCTCACCGGTCACGTGCCCGGCGTGAAGGCCCATCTGGAATGCAGCGGCCTCATCCTGGCCGACGGAGGCTACATACGCGCCATCCCGGAGCTGGACGGCCGGGTGGCGGGCGTGGAGATGTCTCACGAGGCCGCCGTGGGGCGGATTTCCCAGGAAGAGATCGAATACCTCATGGCCCGGGGGCTGACGGAGAATGAGGCCTCCGCCCTGATCGTCCGGGGATTTCTGAATGTCAAAATGGAGGGTCTGCCCCGGGAACTGGCGGACGAGATCGAACGCATCGTGGAGGCGTTCGGAAAAAGCGTCTTTTAGGAACGCGCGGCGTGCCCCCCCTCCATGACCATGCCGGGGTCATTCACCTCCACTCCGCCTACTCCTTTGACGGGCACGTGGACGTCCGGGAGATCGTCCGGGCGGCGCGGGACTGCCGCCTGGATTTCCTCATGCTGACGGACCACGGCACGCTCCGGGCCCGCGACGAGGGCCTGGAGGGCTGGCACGACGGCCTCCTCCTGATCGTCGGCGAAGAGATCTCCCCCCGCTTCAACCATTACCTGGCCTTCCAGATCGGCAGTGCGGTCGAAATCCCGGAAGACGGGGACGCGTCCCGGCCCCAGGGCTATATCGACGCGGTCGCGAGCCGGGGGGGATTCGGCTTCATCGCCCACCCCGACCACGGGGGGAACGACCTGTTTCACGTGAAACATTACCCCTGGCAGGACTGGTCCGTCACGGGATGCACCGGGATGGGCGTCTGGGATTTCATGACGGACTGGCAGGAAACGTTGACCGGACGCGTAAAAGCCATCTGGTGCTATCTGCAGCCGGCCCTCGTCCTGACGGGTCCGAAACCGGAAACCCTCCGGCGCTGGGATCAGCTGAACCGGCGGGGGAAATTCGTCGGCATCGGCGAACTGGACAACCACGGCACCCGCAGGCGCTTTCTGGGGCTTACCGTTTCCGTCTTCCCCTTCCAGCGGGCCTTCCGCCTGATCCGCACCCACCTCCTGACGGAGCGCCCCCTGACCGGTCACGCCGAACAGGACATCCCCCTGCTGTGCGGGGCCCTCCGGAACGGCCGGGCCTACATCGCCCTGGAAGCCCACCGGGAAGCAAAGGGATTTTCCTTTTCCGTCACGGGGACCGGCGGCACCGCATCGCTCGGGGACGAATGCCGCCTGGACGGGTCCTCGCGCCTCCGGGTCCGCCTGCCGGACCGCGGCCGCATTCGCGTCATCCGTAACGGTCGCGTGTGGCAGGAAGCGGCCGGGACCGCCCTCGATCGTTCATTGCGCGAACCGGGATGCTACCGCGTCGAGGTCTGGCGGCGCGTCCTGGGTCGCCACCGCCCCTGGATCTACAGCAACCCCATCCATGTCCGTCCCGGAACCGCCCCCGCTGCCTGACGCGGGTCGGCATTTGTCTTGACAGGCCCCGACCCGTCCCCTATAGTGTGACCGTAGATATGTCTCGGCAAGATCGTCCCATCGAGGAGCTTCCCTTGTCAACCCCCTGTCCGGCAACGGCGGGTCCCCTCCGGATCCAGGACAATACCCTGCGCGACGGGCACCAGTCCCTCTTCGCGACCCGGATGCGGACGTTAGACATGATCCCCGTGGCGGAGCAGCTCGACGGGGCGGGCTTCTGGGCGCTCGAAATCTGGGGCGGGGCGACGTTCGACGCCATGCACCGGTTCCTCGGCGAAGACCCGTGGGAAAGGCCCCGCATCCTGAAACGCTACCTCAGGAAAACCCCCTGCGCCATGCTGCTCCGGGGCCAGAATCTCGTCGGCTACCGCCACTACGCCGACGACGTCGTCAACGCCTTCGTCGACAAGGCCTGTGAAGCCGGCATCGACGTCTTTCGGGTCTTCGATGCGCTGAACGATTTTCGTAACCTGGAAACCGCCATCGCCCGGGTCCGGGCCAACGGGAAGCACTGCCAGGGGACGATCTGCTACTCCCTGACCGGCCGCCGTCTGGGCGGTGACGTGTTTACGCTGGATTATTACCTCGCCCGGGCCCGGGAACTCGAGGCGATGGGGGTGGATTCGCTCTGCATCAAGGACATGGCCGGCATCCTGTCCCCCTACGACGCCCGGGACCTGATCACCCTCCTGAAGCGGCATCTGCGGCTGCCGCTCCACCTTCATACCCACGAGACGAGCGGCATGGGCACCATGACCTATCTTACGGCCGTCGAGGCGGGACTCGACGGCCTCGACACCTGTCTCGCTCCCTTTGCGGGACGGACGTCCATGCCGGCCGCCGAGCCGCTCGTGGCCACGCTGCAGGGGACCCCCCGGGACACGGGTCTGGACCTTGCCCGGCTGATCCGGGTGAGCCTCGAGCTGGAAAAGCTGTTCCCCCGGTATCAGTCCTACCTCGTCCCGAGACGGCTCTCCCTGATCGACAGCGGGGTGCTCGCCCATCAGATCCCCGGGGGGATGATCTCGAACCTCGTCGACCAGCTCAAGGACATGCGGGCCCTCGACCGGCTGAACGAGGTGTGCGAAGAGATCCCGGTCACCCGGAGGGAACTGGGCAATCCCCCGCTGGTCACGCCGATTTCACAGATCGTTGCGGTCCAGGCCGTGATGAACGTCCTGTTCGGCAAATACAGAATGGTCAGCAACCAGCTGAAGGACCTGGTTTACGGGCTCTACGGCCGGACCCCCACCCCCGTCGACCCGGAGCTCAGGAAGAAGATTCTGAAACGCTACAAGCGCGGCGCCATTCCCCTGACGGGCCGGCCGGCCGATGAGCTGGAACCGGAACTCGCCGCCGCCGCTCAGCGGATCGGGAACCTCGCCCGGAGCGAGGAAGATGTTCTGACCTACACGCTTTATCCGGTCACCGGAGAGCAGTTTCTCAAGGAAAAATACAAAACGGGCTGACGCGGCCTGAAGGGAGCGGGATGTGAAATCGAGAGTCATGCGGGGACGTGCCAACCCGACCGGCCCATGCGGCAACGGTCGTTGCAACCGTTTCGCGCCCGGGAGGCCGTGATGTGGAAACGCCTGTCAGAGCTGGCCATTCGCTACGGCCTCATCCCCCTGGCCCATAACCTGATCCGGGTCTATCTCGGTCTGATCCGGAAAACGGTCCTCGAGGAGGATCGCATCCTGCGCGTTCTGGAAGACAACCAGAAGGTCGTGATCGCCATTCTGCACCAGCGGATGTTCGGCGTCATCGGTTATGCGCAACGCTTCGGACGTTTTTCCCTCGGCGCCATCATCAGTCAGAGCCGGGACGGGGACATGATCGCCCAAATCGTGAGCCGGCTCGGCTTTCACCCCGTGCGCGGCTCCAGTTCGAGGGGCGGCAAGGCGGCGCTGGACGCCCTCGTCGCCTATCTGGACGGGCACCTGGCCGCCGTGCATGCCGTGGATGGACCCCGGGGCCCTAAAGGGGAGGTCAAGGCGGGGATCATCCGGATGGCGCAGCGTTCCGGGGCGCTGATCTTCCCCGTTTTCATCTCGGCGAACCGGGCCTGGATCCTGAAGAGCTGGGACCGTTTCCTGATTCCGAAGCCCTTCAGCCGGATCCTGATCCGCTGGGGAGACCCCCTGCACGTCCCTGAACATCTGACGGAAACGGCGTTCGAGGCGATGCGGCTAACGCTCGAAGCGCGTCTTCGGACGAACCAGGCCCGGGACGACCTTGCCATGGGGTGGGACCACCCCCTCTGAACCCCCTACGCCAGCATCCCGCCGTCGGCGATGATGCAGGCCCCGGTGGTATAGGCGGCGGCATCGGAGACCAGATACAGCACCGCACCCGCCATTTCCGCCGGCTGGCCGACCCGTCCCATGGGGATCATCGGCAGGACGGCCTGCATGAACTCGGCGTTCTGGACCATGACGGCTGAAAACTTCGTGTCCGTAATCCCCGGCAGGAGGGCATTGACGCGGATGTTGAATCCGGCGAGTTCCTTGGCGAACGATTTCGTCATGGCGATGACGCCCGCCTTCGTGATGGAATAGATCCCCTGGAACGGGGCCGGCTTGATGCCGTTGACGGAGGCCACATTGACAATTGCCCCGCCGCCCTGTTCCTTCATCATACGGGCCGCGTACTGGCTCATGAAGAAATAGCCTTTGAGGTTGACGCTGCAGGTCTTGTCCCAGGCCCGCTCATCGGCGTTCAGAACCTCGCCGAAGAAAGGGTTCGTGGCGGCATTATTCACCAGGATGTCGAGTTTCGCGAACCGGGCGCGCACCTGGGCAAACAGATCCCCGATCTGCGTCATCTCGCCGATATGGCAGGCGATCGCCGTCGCGCGTCCGCCTGTGGCGGCGATCGCCGCGGCCACCCGCTCCAGATCGTCGAGCCGGCGGCTCGTCAGAATGACCTCGGCGCCGTGCGCCGCCAGGGTCTTCGCAACGGCCTCGCCAATGCCGCGGCTGGCGCCGGTGATCAGGGCGATCTTCCCCTCCAGTTGAAACATTCTCTGCACCTCCGTCATGCCCAATCCTCCTCGCAACAGATGGTTGATGGTTCCGTCCTTCCTTCCTATCCTTGGGGGCGCTCAAGAGCCTCCCGTCCCGGGGCGCCCCTCCCGCGGGAGGAACGGTTCTGCGTCTCCGAACGCTTCAGGATCGTGGACGACGCGCCCCGGCCAGCGCGGCAATGTGCGCGGGGGTCGTCCCGCAGCATCCGCCAATAATGTTCGCCCCGGCCTCGACCAGCCGAGGGAAATAGGCGGCGGTGGTCTCGGGCGTTTCGGGGTAGGTCACCCGGTCGCCGTCCAAGACGGGCAGACCCGCATTCGCATGGATCAGGATCGGCGTCAGCCGGTCCACCGCACGGATCTCCCGAACGACCTCCACCATCCTGGCCATCCCGCTGCCGCAGTTGGCCCCGATGATGTCCGCCCCGGCCTCGACCATCGCCCCGGCCATCTGGGCCGGCGTGACCCCCATCATCGTCCGGTATTCGCCCTTGGGGGTCTTGTCAAAAGTGAAGGTGCAGATAATCTCCAGGCCGGTCCGGGTCTTGGCCGCCCGGACGGCGCACCGCGCTTCGTCGATATCCGCAAAGGTCTCGATGCAACAGGCGTCGGCTCCCCCCCGTTCGAGGGCGAGGGCCTGATCGCAGAAGGCCTCGAAGAGGTCCGCCTCCGTCACCTCCCGCAGGATCAGGAGCTTCCCCGTGGGTCCGATGGACCCCAGGACATGCCGCCCCGGGCCCGCCGCCTCCCTGGAAATGGCGGCCGCGGCGGCGTTCAGTTCCCCCACACGGGTTTCCAGCCCGTAAAAAGCCAGCTTGTACCGGTTGCCCCCGAAGCTGTTCGTCTCGATCATGTCCGCGCCGGCCTCGACGTACGCCCCGGCAACGGCCAGCACGGCCGCCTTTTTCTCCACGTTCCAGAGCTCCAGACATTCCCCGGGCTGGAATCCCCGTTGCTGCAGCATCGTGCCCCAGGCCCCGTCGGAGATGAGAACCCGGCCTTCCCTGACTTCATCCCTGATTTTTTTCATGGCTTGACCTTTCCCGTCGAATCCCGACGGTGGACGCTGCACCTCGACGACCCACCCCGGCGGGCGCGCCGCGCTCCGTCCGAGGCGCACGGACTGAATCTTCTCCGGCCAGGGAGCACCCAAGGGCGCCGGGCTGCCCACCGATTCCCGCGTCAGCGCCCGATGAATCGAGCAGCATGGACCACGCGATCTCCGTGCCCGGCGGCAGGACGAGAAAATCCTCGTCCCACGCCCCGCGCAACAGTTTTTCGATCAAGGCGGAAGTCCCTTGGACTTCGACCGTTTGAAGCGCGAAGGCTTTGGCCATCCGCCCGGCCGTCTCACGCCAGTCGCCCCCTCCGGGCAGCCCTGTGTCCAGCAGGACGAGGCGACGATAATGCCCGATCATGCCCCGCAGGATGATCCGGGTCTTCTGTTCGCCGTAGCGTTTTAAACAGCGCTGGTATTCATCCCAGATCGTGATCCGGTTATCCAGCCAGCCCTGCGTCAGGTAATAACTGCCGCCGCGATTGATTTCGATGCGCCGGGCGATGGATCCCAGCAGAAGCGTGATGCAGTCGTCCACCCTCGGAACGACCAGGGTCTTGTCCGTCGAGCGCAACCCCACCAGGGCATTCCCGCAGAAACCGAAGCCGAGGAGGATATGGGACACCGCGTCATCGACCCCGTCGATCTCGGCCTGGAGGCGCCGATGGAGTCTCTCCGGGAAAATGTGCAGCCCCGCTTCGAGGAAAATCATCGGGATTTCTGCCTTCAGTTTTTGCGCAACTTCGCAGAATTCCTCGCGAATCGTATTGCAGGCCAGCAACAGCGGGGCCATCGCGACGCCTCCTCATCCGGTTGGCGGAAAATCGAGCGCTTCGATAAACCGGGATTGGAACGCCGGATGCCCCGACAGTTCGACGTGTTCCGTCCCGGCGGCGATCGCGGCCGCGCGCTCCCATTGCGGCACCGAGATCAGGGACAGCCAGGCGCCCAGTCCGGCGGCGTTGCCGACGGGCCGGATTTTTTCCGGCGCCAGCGGGGGAAGCAATCCGATCGCGAGGAGGCTTTCGGCCCTGAGGCGGCTCCCGAAGGCCCCGGCCAGGAGCACCCCGTCGAGATCCGCGGCCGTCAACCCCCACCGCTCGAGCAGGATCTCGATTCCGGCACGGATCGCTCCCTTGGCGAGCTGCAGCGCCCGGATGTCCTGCTGGTGGAGAACCACCTCCGACGCTCCCTCGACCAGCAAAAAGGCGGGGCCCTCCCCGCCGGCCCGCAGCCGGCGAGCCAGGGCCGGGGGGACACCGGCGGGACACGATTCGGCCCGGCAGAGGCGGCCGCCGCGATCGATGATCCCGATCCGGATCAGTTCCGCCACGGCATCGACCAGGCCGGATCCGCATATCCCCCTGGGCGTCCCCCCGCCCACCACCGAGAGCCGGACATCGTCCCCGATGCGGACGGCGCTGATCGCGCCCGCCTCGGCCCTCATGCCCTGGCGGACCCCGGCGCCCTCGAAGGCGGGCCCGGCAGCCGTTGAACAGGCCACCCGGCGGAATCCCTGCGCCAGCACGATTTCTCCGTTCGTCCCGATGTCGATGAGCAGCCGGATGCCCCGCGGGCGATCCAGGTCTGTCGCGAGAATGGCGGCGGTGATATCCGAGCCCACATAACTGGCGATATTCGGCAGAACGAGGAGCCTGGCGTGGACCGGCGCCCTCAGGCGCAGTCGGCGGGTCGGAACGACCAGGCGGGAGCGAAAGGCCGGAACGAAGGGGGCCTGGGCCAAGGCCCGGGGGGATATGCCCAGCAGCAGGTGACTCATCACCGTATTGCCCGCGGCCGTCAGGAGATAAAGACGGGAGGGGTCAATCCCGTTTTGCGCCAGCAGGTCCGCGATCATCCCGTTGAGGGAGGCGACGACATCGCCCTGGAGTCGGGCAAGTCCATCCCGATCCTCCAGCGTATGGGCCACGCGGGTTATGACATCGGCGCCGATACGCGCCTGCCGGTTCGTCGCGGCCACCGAATCGAGCATGGCGCCGGTCCGGAGATCCGCCAGATATCCCGCCACGGTGGTCGTACCGATGTCGAAGGCGATTCCGTAGGCCTCCCCGGACGTATCCCCTCCTTCAACCGCCACGAGCCGGTCCTGGAAGATCACGGCCGTGACGTTGAATTCATTTTTTCTCAGCAATTCCGGCAGGGTCGCGATGACCCCCGGGGTCGCCGCGATGTCGGCGTCCAGCGCCTGCCGGAGGCGTTCGAGATCCGGCGTCTGATCCTCCAACGATGGCGGGGACAGCGCCTGGAACTGTTTCAACACATGAGGCACGGGGACATGGCCGTCACCCGGGTCAATGTCCTTCCCCGTCTGCGCAGACGGCCGGACGGTCGAGCCGCTCTCGATATAGACCGTCACATGGTCCAGCGGTCTCCGCTGACAGGCCAGCACCTCCTGTTCGGTCATGTGGCCCTGCCGTCGATGTTTTTCCTCGATCTCCGTGGCGGGCGTCACCGCTCCGGACAAATGCCGCAGTCGGCATTTTCCGCACGTTCCCCGGCCGCCGCAGTCCTGCGAAAAAAGAATGCCCGTCCGAGCGACGGCCTCCGCCAGGGTGGTCCCCGGGGCAACCTGAACCGTTCTCCCGGTGGGGAGAACCGTGATGGTCGGACGTTCCGCCTTCACGCCACGCCCCCGACCCCCCGGTCACGCCTTCGCGTCGTCATCGCCGGCCACCTCTGGGGGATGGAATTGACACGCAACCGGTCTTCTGGTGCTTTTCTCTCACAGTCCTCCTCCGGTTCCGGGCTTTTCGAATTCAATGTCGATCTTTTCAACCGCATCGATATCCCGTTGATAGTAAAAAGACCCGGCGAGGAAGAAAAGGGCCGCCAGGGCCGTGAAGAAGGGGAGGAAGGAGAGCGCAACCGTCAGACCCAGGCGATCCGAAAGAACGCCGACAAAGATGGGGCCGAGCGAGCTCCCCAGCAGGTGTTGTATGACGACGTTCAGGCTCAGGGAGGTGGCCCTCAGGCCCGGATGGACGACGTCCTGTGTGACGGCCACGGATGCCGGCACAAAGGCGGCGATCGTGATCCCGCCGATCAGGAAGGCGATGTATTGCGCCGGGCCGTGAAAAAGGACCAGGGCCGTGAAGAAAATCACCGCGGTCAGGAAGGAGGTGCAGGCGGGAAAAAGCATCCGGGCCTTGAGCCTTTTCTTCCGCCAGAGGTCGGACAGCCAGCCCCCCAGGGGCGCACCCAGCACGGCCAGAAACATGATGGCCCCCGCTTTGCCGCCCGCCTTCGTCATGGAAAGCCCTTCCGTCCGGCTGAAGAAGGTCGGAAGCCAGCTCATCAGCGCCGTCGTGACGAAGACATTGGCCGCGAAGGCCAGGTTGTTGAAGATCAGCGATTTCGGGTGAATGAACTGATGCACGTAGTCTTTCCGGTTCATTCGGATTTTCCGCTGCGGGCCGTCCGTGGATTTGACCAGGGCGACCGTCTTGTAGTCCTTGACGAAAAAGAACAGCAGGGCGATGATCATGCCGGGGATGGCGACAATGCCGAAGGCATGCCGCCATCCGAAGCGGTCGGCGATCACACCGCCCAGCACAATGCCCAGCGCGCTTCCCAGCGGGATCGACGCGTTCCACAGCCCCAGGATCTTGGCCCGCTTTTCTTCCGGGAACAACGCGGAGATCATGGCCGTTCCGCCGGGCGCGTAACCCGCCTCCCCGATCCCGATCGCCGTTCTCGCGGCAAAGAGCTGGCCGAAGCTGCGCGTGAAGGCGCAGGTCGCTGTCGCCAGGCTCCAGAGCAGGGCCATCAGGGCGACGCTTTTCTTCCGGCTCCAGCGATCGACGAGGATCGAGACGGGCAGGCTGAAGATCAGGATCGACCAGTAGACCGCGGAAATCAACAGGCCGCATTGCGTATCCGACAGCCCCCATTCCGCCTTGATGAAGGGAAACAGGGACGATACGACGAGCCGATCGATGTAATCGAACATGTACAACAGGAACAACAGCGCGAAGATGCAATAGGTCTGGCCGCGGGAGATCGGGAGCGGGGGAGCGGGGCCGACGTTCATGTCTGTCTCCTTTGCGAAGAAAGCGAGGGGGTCAGCGTCCGGCACCGGGGTAGCGGCCGTATTTCCTGGCGGCCTCGAACAGGGCGATGCAGTTTTCCGGCCTGACGCCGGGGTGGAGGGAGTTGGAGTCCGAAAGGATGTATCCCCCGCCCCGGGCGGCATCCTCGATGGCCTGCCTCACGGCCGCCTCGACCTGGACGGGCGTCCCGGAGGGCAGCAGTTCGATGCAGTCGATATTGCCGATCAGGCAGATCCGATCCCCGCAGTGGGCCTTCACCCTTTTCAGGTCCATGCCCGCCTGCGGCTCCAGCGGATTCAGGCCGTCGTAGCCCGCCTCGAGCAGGCTGTCGAGGAGCGGCCAGAGGTTCCCATCGCTGTGGCGCATGACCTTGAGTCCCGCGGCGTGCGCCTTATCGACCAGTTCCCGATTGTAGGGTTCGACAAAGGTCCGGAATTGATCGGGGGCGATGAGCGGGAACTGCTTGTCGGCGATGTCGTCCTCGACAATCAGGACATCCACGCCGGCATCCGTCAACAGGTCCAGCATCTCAAGGTTGAAGTCCGTCACCATCCGGGCGAGGGCATGAACGAAGGACGGGCAATCGAACATCTGGATCATCAGGTTTTCCATGCCCGCCAGCCGCCAGCTCCGGACAAAGGCGCCCCGCATCATCCAGAAAAGGGCCTTTTGCCCCTTGAACCGATCCCGGGCCAGGTCGTGCATCAGCAGGTGCTCCCGCCGGGGCCGGGGAGGACGGTAGCGGCTCAGATCGTCCGGGGTCTTGAGCGGATGCCCCGAGGCGACGGGCAGGCCGTAAGGGCTCCGCTCGTACAGGACGCCCCAGTCGTCCTGGACATGACGCCCATCCAGGATCGTTTCGTGGCCGATCTCGAAGGCGGTGAAGCCGTCGATCTCGAACGCCTCGTGGATCAGGAAGAGGGTGTCGAGCAGGGCGACCGTTTCGGACGCGTCCATCTCGTAGAGGGTCTTGACTTCCGGAAGCCCCTCCCGCAGATGCCGGCCGATCCCGATGATGGGCGCCTCGTTGATGGCATGGATGTAGAGGGGAACGCGATCCGGTTCCCGGAGGGACAGGGCCGTCAGGATTCGCTCTTTTCCGGTCATGTCGATCTCCGGTCCGGGTCTATGTCAGCAGCGCCAGGGCATTTTCGGCCGCCGCCGCGGCGTCCGGCCCGTAGCCGTCCGCACCGATCTGGTCGGCAAACGCCTGGGTCACGGGCCCGCCACCGACCATGATCTTGACCGTGTCCCTCAGGCCCGCCCTGCAAATGGCCTCGATCGTTTCCTTCATGAAGGGAAGCGTGATGGAGAGCAGGGCGGACATGCCGAGAATGTTCGCCTCGTGATCCCTCAGGGCCTGGACGAACCGCTCCGACGAAACGTTGACGCCCAGGTCGATCACCTCAAAGCCCTTCCCCTGAAGCATCATCGCGACGAGATTCTTTCCGATATCGTGATGATCGCCCTGGACGGTGCCGATGATGAAGGTCCCCGCCGGTTTGGCGCCGGTCCGGATCAGATGGGGCCTCAGGATCTCCAGGCCGGCGTGCATGGCCCGCGCGGCGATCAGGACATGGGGGATATAGATGTCCCCACTCTTGAATCTTGCCCCCACGACGTCCATCCCGGCAAACAGCCCCTCCTTGAGGATCCCTTCGGGGGACACGTTTTCCTGAAGGGCCCGGGCCGTGAGAACTTCAACCCGGGAGCGGTCTCCCTCCTCGAGGGCTTGGGCGAGATCGGACAATACCGGCATGCAGGGTTCCTCCGGGGGGCGAGGGTCGGGACAGGTCCTCTGCCCCAGGAACGTTTCACCAGTAAAGAACCCTGCGTCCGATGTCAACAAGAATCTCCGCCGGACAAGCCGACGCCGGCGTTCGCCTCCGGAGCCGTCTCTTGCCCGCCCGTCACGACCGCAACCCCGCCGAACCTTCAGGGTCTCCCGCAGGACATCATGAAAAAGGCCGGACACGATTCGATCCCGCCCCGTGTCCGGCCGACGCGTCTCAGACCCGCGCTGCGATCACGCTCCTCCGGAGAGCAACCGGCGCGGGTTGTCCACCAGCATCGTTTCGATCTGGCCGGCGCTGACCCCGGCCTTTTCCAGAACCGGCAGGACATCGTCGAACAGATGGGTCGGCTTCCAGTTGGGCATCACCATGGAGACGATGTCGGCCACGCCCGGCCGGCCCAGCCAATGGTTGACCCAGTCCTGCGACAACAGGATCTGCGGGGCGTACCCCAGGCCGATGAGACCGATCAGGCAGGCCTCGCGCCGGGAATCGGGCGGCGTGCCGACCAGCCCCTCGATCCCCAGCCGGTCGAACCCGACGAACACCCCCGTTTCGAGGACGCGCATCAGGTAGTCGATGTCCGTGCTGCCGCAGATGTGACCGATCAGGACGCGTCCGGGATCGGCCCCCTCCGCCAGGAGGAGCTCCGCCTGCTCCGGCCCCTGCGTGCCCTCCTCGGTGTGCGTGAGGATGGGGATCCCCTCCTCACGCGAGACCCGGGCCGCCGCCTTGAAGAACATCCGCTCGTAGTCCGTGATCTCCCCCTTGCTCGACGCCAGCTTCAGGACGCCGGGACGGATGCCGGTCGTGCCGATGCCCTCCGCGACCTCCTTCTTGAACATCTCGTAGATCTGCTGGACGCCGTCGCCGAACTTGCTCCGCAGCTTGAAGTAGGGCGTCGCCCCCTCGGCCTCGGAGTAGTAGCCCGACGCACAGACGATGTTCAGGCCGGTCTTTTCGGAAATCTCCTTCAATAACGACGGGTTGCGTCCCGTCTCGTTAGGGGTCGCGTCCACGACGGTCTGGACACCGTGCGCCTGGACCTTCGCGGCCATCTCGAGCCCCGCCCGGACGCAGGCCTCGCGGTCGAAGGGGCCGAGGGTCAGGTCCCCCTCCCACCCCGGGTAGCCGAAAACGAAGTGCTCGTGGATCAGGGTCTTGCCCAGACGGTCGGCTGCGACCGGGCCCGTGACCGTGTTCAGGATCTTCATGGTTTCCCTCCTTATGACGGGCTCAAAGGGTTTTCAGCTCTTTTTTCATGAGTTTCCCGCCCGGATTCTTGGGGAGCATCTGATTCGTGAACACGACGTAATCCGGGACCTTGTACGCGGCGATCCGCTCCCTGCAGAAGGCCTTGATCTCCTCCTCGGTCAGCGTTTGCCCGGGGATGGGAAAGATGACCGCCTTGATCTTTTCCCCCAGCACGGTATCCGCGACGCCGACGACGCCGACCTCCAGAACCTTGGCGTGCTGGCTGATCAGGTTCTCCAGCTCCACGCAGTAGACGTTCTCTCCCCCCCGGCAGATCATGTCCTTCGCGCGGTCGACGAGGAAGGTGTACCCGTCATCGTCCATGTACCCGAGATCGCCGGTCTTGAACCAGCGGCGGCCGTCCGGGTCGACGACAAAGCTCTGCGCCGTCTCCTCGGGAAGGTTCCAGTACCCCGGACTGATCCCGGGGCTCGCGGCCAGGATCTCGCCCGTCTGCCCGCGCGGCACGTCCCTCAGGTGGTCGTCCACGATCCGGAGCAGGCTGTTGCCCAGCGTTCCCCCGACGCTCCCCGCCTTTTGCATGAGGATGTCCCAGTCCCCGGCCATGAACATCAGCCAGCCGAGGGAGGCGCCCTCGGTGAACCCGTATCCGTTCCCCACGCGCGCGTCCGGAAACTCCTTGAACAGTTCCCGGAACATCTCGGGGGGCATCGGCGAGCCGCCCTGCAGGATGTACTTCAGCCGGTTGGCCTTCACCAGCTCGGGATAGCGCGGCTGCATCTTGAGGATCCAGTACATCGCCGTCACGATGACCATGAAGTTGATCTCTTCGTCGATGATCAGGTCCAGCGCCTCCTGGGGCTTGAAGGTCGTCATGACGACGGCGGCGGCGCCGAGCAGGGTGAAGTTGATCAGGGTGTGAAGGGTGGTGACGTGAAAGAACGGGGTCACGATCAGCTGGCGCCAGTCCTCGGGCCGGGCGTGATAGATGCCTTCCGCGCAACTGATGCCGTTCATGGCGTTGTTGACGATCGCCCGGTGGGTCGTGATCGTCCCCTTGGGGCGTCCGGTCGTCCCGGACGTGTAGATCAGGCTGCAGATGTCCCGCTCGCTGACGTCGACCCGGATCTCCCGGGGGGCCTTCGTCTCCATGAGGGTGGAAAACGGTTTCGCCTGATCGAGGGGCGCCGGGCCGGTCACGAAGACCTGCTTCATGCCGGCGGCGGCGCCCAAGACCGGCTTCATGCCGTCCCAGAGGGCGGCCTCGATCACCCCGGCCACGCACCCCGCATCCTCCAGCTGGCGCCCGGCCTCCTCCGGCGCCAGCCGCGCGTTGATGATGACGGAGATCGCGCCGATCTGGGACAGGGCCAGATAGCTTACGAAGGCCTCCGGCACGTTGGTCATCATGAGGGCGACCCGGTCTCCCTTCCGGATGCCGTATTCCTCGTAGAGCCCATAGGCGACGTTGTTGACCACGGCGTCGAAGGCGTTGAAGGACCAGCGGATGCCGTGATCGGGGAAAACCCACATGTCCTTGTCGCCGAAACGGGCCACCCCGGCCTTCAGGATCTCGGTCAGCGTGCCGTAGCGGCACGCCCAGGCCGTCTGAAGCTCCCCGCTGTAGTTCACGTCGATCACACCCGTTTTCGGCCACGCGAGCGGCGGCTTGACCGGGCCCGGTCTCCCCTGTTCAGACATGGTTTACCTCCTTTGCGTTCGAGATGACAAAGTGCGTAAACGACCCGGAACCCCGTGCATGCGGTCTCCCGGATCCCCCGTCTGACGACGACCTCCGTTGTCCTGTATTTTCCCCGCGACGGCCGTTGCCCGGCTCCCGCCCCGGAGATCGGGGCCCGCGCGGTCCTTGTCGGTCGGATCACCTCCCTCCGTTCACACCCGTCCCTAAAGTTTCGATTCGGCGATGATCCGCTTGGCCGTGGCCTCCAGGACCCCGTTGGCGATGATCATCAACTTGAAGCGCTCGTCCTTTGTCTGCCCGTGGTAGAACCGGTAGTAGATCTGCTGCGCGATGACGGACAGCCGGAACAGTCCGAAGACGTGATAAAAATCGATGTGTTCGATGGAAATCCCCATCTTGTCCGCATACCGCGACACGAGCTCCTTGCGGGTCATGGCGCCCTCCATCCTGTTGGTCGGGACCAGACTGACGGCATGACGGTCGGGCGGATCGTCTCGATCGATCCAGTAGGCCAGGGTGCCGCCCAGGTCCATCAGGGGATCGCCGATCGTCGCCATCTCCCAGTCCAGGATCCCCAGGACCTTCAACGGGGGATTGTCGGGCGCGAGGACGACGTTGTCGAAGCGGTAATCGTTGTGGATGACCGACACGATGCCGCTGTCCCCGGGCATGGTCTTGGCGAGCCAGTCCATGACGTCCTCGTAGACCGGTGCATCGGGGGTGCGGGCCTGACGGTAGCGCTCGCTCCAGCCCTCCACCTGCCGCTTCACGTACCCCGCCGGCTTTCCGAAATTCTCCAGGCCGGCCCGGACGTAATCCACCTTGTGGAGCGCCACATGCACGTCGAGCACGTTCTCGCACAGCTGCCAGGTCTGTTCGGGGGTGTAGGTGAGCCCCGGCGGCAGGTCGCGGCGGAGGAGGACCCCCTTGAGCCGTTCCATGACGAAGAAGGGGCAGCCGATCACGGATTCGTCTTCCGTGTAGAGGATCGGGGCCGGACAGTAGGGGAAGACGGGCTTCAGGGCCTTCAATATCCGATATTCTCGGCCCATGTCGTGGGCGCTCTTGGCCTTCCGGCCGAAGGGCGGACGCCGGAAGACGAATTCCCGCTCGCCGACCCTGACGAGGTAGGTCAGGTTCGAATAGCCCCCGGGAAACTGCGCGACCGTGAGTTCCCCCTGCAGACCCGGGAGGGCGTCCTTGAGAAAGGCCTCCACCTTCTTGACGTCGAACTCTTCTCCTTCGCGAATCGGTTTGGTCTTGTCGAGATAATCCATCCTGCGCCTCCGTCGTTGATGTCGTTTCCAGATCCCCGAAAATCCGATTCCCCGTCACGGCTTCGGGATGAAGATCCTCCCCCGGTCCTTTCGTCCCCGTCCTGCGCGCACCGGAATCAGGGCGATAAGGCGGCTGGCGGCGGCAGGACATACGCCTCCACCAGCCCCGTGACGAAGCGGGCATATTCTTCGATGGTGACCTTCCGGCGCTGATGCTTCCAGGGCTTGAGGTACCAGTCCTGCAGCAGGGCCTTGATCGCGGCCGCCGTGAGTTCCACATTCAGGGGGCGGAAGCGCCCCGCGCGACAGCCCGCGGAGAGAATGTCGATGAAGAGCTTCTCCGTGAACAGCTCCATCTGGATGGATTTTTTCTGTTCCTCCTTGGACAGGTTCTTCGTCTCCATGTAGGAGAAATAGAACCAGGCCCGCATCGCCTCGCTCAGATAGAGGTGCGTCTGAATGGCCTGGCGGAGCTTCTCGTGGGGATCGGCCCCCTCCGCAATCGCCCCGGTCAGGATCCGCACGACGATCCGGTACCCCTGCGCCCGGATGATGGCGAGCAGTTCCTCCTTGCCGCTGATATAGGAGTAGAGCGCCCCCATGCTCAAGCCCGTCTCGCGACTCAAATCCCGGACGCTCATGGCCTGGAACCCCTTCTGATTGCTGATCATCAGGGTGGCGTCCAGGATCTTCACCAGGTTCCGGACGACCGTGGCCTCCTTCTTCACCCGGACCCGGTCGGGATTTTCACGGAAAAAATCCCGGCAGAGCGCCTCCATCGACAGGTTGACGAGCTCCTGGAATTCGGCGAAGGTTATCATCGTCCGCTCCCCTCTGCACCCCTGATCTGCAGCCGGTCCCGTTCGTCGGCCTCAGCGGACGTCGCGTCCGGCGTAGCCCTTCAGGATCCGCCGGGCGACGGTCGCCTTGTGAACCTCGTCGGCGCCGTCGTAGATCCGGGCGGCCCGTTCGTGCCGGAAGAAGAAGGCGAGGATGGTGTCGTCCGTCATCCCCAGTCCGCCGTGGACCTGCAGGGCCCGGTCCACCACCTTCTGGAGGACGTTGGCCACGTAGAACTTGATGAGCGCGATATCCTCCCGGGCCTCCTTGACGCCCAGGGTTTCGATCTTCCAGGCGGCGTGGAGGGTCATCAGGCGCGCGGCCTGGATCTCGGCGGCGCACTCGGCGATCCAGGACTGGATGATCTGCTTGGAGGCCAGGGTCTTGTTGTCGTACGAGATGACGCGCCTGGACGCCCGGGCGCACATCAGATCGAAGGCGCGGTGGCAGATCCCGAGCCAGCGCATGCAGTGGTGGATCCGGCCCGGCCCCAGCCGCTCCTGGGCGATGACGAACCCCCAGCCCTCGGGTCCGAGGAGGTTCTCCTGCGGCACGCGGCAGGACTGGTAGAGGATCTCCCCGTGGCTGAACAGGCTGTCGCCCGAATGGCCCATCACGGGGATGTTCCGGACCAGGTTGAAGCCCGGCGTCCCGGTCGGGACGATGATCATGCTCGCCCGCATGTGCGGCGCCGCCTCGGGGTTGGTCACGGCCATGACAATCGCGAAGGCCGCCCCGTCGGCGCCCGTCGTGTACCACTTCTGGCCGTTGATGACGTAATCCTGGCCGTCCTTGACCGCGGTCGTATCCATCATCACCGGGTTCGATCCGGCCAGTTCCACCTCGGTCATCGAAAAGCAGCTCCGAATCTTCCCCTCGATCAGCGGCCGCAGCCAGCGCTCCTTCTGCGCTTCCGTCCCGTACTTGTGGAGAATCTCGATGTTCCCCGCGTCGGGGGCGTGGCAGTTGAAGGTGTAGTGTCCGATGGGCGTCCGCCCCAGGGCCTCGGAGACGAGGGCGTGATCCATGAGGTTCAGGCCCATGCCGCCGTACTCGGGCGGATGGTTGGGGGCCCACAGCTCCATCTGCCGCACCATCTGCCTCTTGCCCTCCATGACGGGCTCCATCTGCCGGAAACTCTTCGTCAGAAACTCCGGTTCCAGGGGAATGAGTTCACCTTCGACGAATTCGTTCATCATTCCCACAACGGCCTGCATTTTCTCCGATACGTTGAAATCCATGATCCCCTCCCTGTTCGATGATGGGTGATGGGTTGTCCGACCTTACGCTTCCGCGCGGTGCGTTCCGGTCAGCGGTACGTCGTGAGCGACGCGTCCCGCTCCAGGTCTAGGTGGGCCGTCTGGTTGAAGGCGGCCAGCGAGATTCGCTCCTCGTTGTAGACGAATTTCGTGATCGAGGCGTTGACGATCTGCCAGGCGATCCGAAGGGTCTGCTCGTCGGAGATCCCCAGCGCGAGCTGCAGGGCCGCGGAAATGGGACCGCCGGAGGTAAAGATGATCACGGTCCGGCCCTTGCCGTGGGCTGCCATGATCCGTTTGAGCCCCCCCCGGACCCGGTCGCGGAAGGTCTCCCAGGTGTCCAGGCCCTCCTTCCGGTCCTCCCCGGCGATCCACTTCAGCATGATCCGCTCGAACACGCGCTGGAAGGCCTTCCGGTCCGTGTAGATCTGCTTCATGTCCTGATCGAGCGACTGGTCCTCCCGCGCCAGCTCCTGGACGTGGGACAGGATGATGGACGCCGAATTGTACTCGTTGAAGGCCTCGTCGACGGTCAGCGGCGGAAAGGCGAGGCCCTCCCGGGCATACAGATCGAGGGTCTCCCGGGCCGTGTCCTGCTGGCGGACCATCCGCCCCGCATAGGCCGCGTCGCACCGAAACCCGATCCGCTGAAGGTACTGCGCCAGCAGCCGGGACTGCAGGACGCCCCGCTCGGAGAGCTGGTCGTAGTTGTGGTTTCCGAAAGAGGCCTGACCGTGCCGGATCATGTAAATTGCACTCATGAATTCGCATCCTCTGACTTTGCTTATACTACGCCCGAAACGGCCCGTCAACCAAAAAATAGAGCGAGCGCTCGTTTTCGCGCCGCACGGGAACCTCCGAGCCCCAGCCGCTTGCCCCGCGGCACTCCCGGTCGTCATGGCAGGCCCCACCTGACGCGCATGAAGGCGTCCGAGGCCTGTAGCGCAGAACCGCACCTGCCTATCGGCCCCCGACACGCGGACATTTGATCATTGACAGCCGGCGGTGTTTCTCCTATGGTTCTGTCCGTCCCTCCGTCCCGCGGATGGCGCGAGCGGCCGACCGCCGGGGTGGATCCCGTTTTTCGCAACCGGTTCAACCCTCGTGGAGGCAGGAGAGATGGAGAACATCGAGGCCCATTTTCTTCACCGGTTCTTCTATCCGGCCAGCATCGCCCTGATCGGCGCTTCCGAAAATGTCTTTCGCCCGAGCTACCACCTCGTTTCCAATCTGCTCAAGCTGGGATACGCGGGGCCGATTTACCCCGTGCACCCCAAACAGAAGGAAATCCTGGGAATCAAGGCCTATCCGGACATTGGCCGGATCGAAGCGGTTCCCGATCTGGCCGTGATCGCCGTGTCCCAGGCCCAGACGCCGGGACTGCTCGACGACTGCATCCGCAAGGGGATCCGGCGGGTCGTCCTGGTGGCCGGGGGCTTTTCCGAGATCGGCGCCGACGGACGCAGGCTTCAGGAAGAGATGGCCGGGCGGGTCCGCGCGAGCGGGGTCCGGGCCATCGGTCCCAATGCCCTCAGCCCCATTAACCCCCGCATCGGCCTGGCCGTCAGCTTCCACGCCCTGGACCGCCTTCACGCCGGCGGGCTTTCCCTGATCTTCCAGTCCGGCCTCTACGAACCCCGGCTGCGCTGGCTGTTCCATGACGCCAACCTGCACCTGAACAAGCTCATCGACCTGGGCAACAAGATGGACCTAAACGAGGTTGACGCCCTGTCCTATCTCGTTCGCGACCCCCTCACCCGGGTCATCGGCCTCCATCTGGAAAGCATCGAGGGGGACCCTCGCCGGTTCCTCGACCTCCTCGCCGAGGCCACATCCCTGGGCAAACCGGTCGTGGTGCTGAAATCGGGTCGCACGGCCGCCGGGGCGAAGGCGGCCGCCTCGCACACGGGCGCCCTCGTCCAGGGCAACGACCGGGTGTTCGACCGCGTCCTGACGCAGGTCGGCGCGATCCGGGCCGAGTCGATCGACGAGTTCTTCGACCTCTGCCGCGCCCTGGAGCGTTTCGGCGGTCTGGCGCTCGCGGGCAACCGGGTCGTGATCGCGACAATGCCCGGCGGGGAGGCCGTGGTCATGACGGACCGGGTCGAGCAGGAGGGATTAGCCATGGCCCGGGTGTCGGCCGGGACCCTGGAACGGCTGCGTCCGGTCTTCCCGCCGTGGGACATGCCGGCGAATCCCTTCGATCTTGGGGTGACGATGCAGTTCGGCAACCCCGTCACGGTGTTCGAAACCCTCGTGGCATCGCTGGCGGCGGACCCGGGCGTGGACGCCGCGCACCTCCAGATCCCCGACCTCCTGCTGGGACTGCCCCGGGAAACCTTCGGGATGTTTTTCCCTCTGCCCGAGGCCGGCAAGCCCCTGGTGCTCTGGGTTGCGGGCATGGAGCCCGGCGACCATGAAACCCTGGCCTGGCTGGAGGACCATCGGATCCCCGTCTTCCCGTCGCCGGAGAAGGCCATCCGGGTGCTGACGGCCCTGCACCGCCTGCAGACGCGACGCCGACGCCTCCGCCCGGAAAACGCCCCGCCCTCAGGACAGGACGGTCGCCCCTCATGAACGGTCAGGCCGACCGCTACGACCCCCCGACCGTGACGGGAATCTTCCTGCAGCAGGCCCGGCGGTACGGGGAGCGGACCCTCAAGCTCTCAAAACGGAACGGATGCTGGACGCCGACGACCTGGCGGGAGGCCCTGGCGGGGCTGCGGGCTGGCGTGATGGGACTCGTCGCCCTGGGGGCCGCCAAGGGCGACCCGGTCGGGATCATGAGCCGGACCCGGGCGGAGTGGGCCGACGCGGACCTCGCCATTCTCTCCGCCGGCGGGGTCACGATCGGTCTGTATCCCACGGCCAGCCTCAAGGAAACGACCCACATCATCCGCCACAGCGGGTTGAGGCGCTGTTTCGCGGAAGACGACGCGATCCTCGAGACGCTCCTGTCCATCCGCGAGACGCTGGGGCAGCCGGAGACCCTGGTCGTGTTCGCGACCCGCCGGACGTCCCTGCCACCGGGCGTTCTGACCTGGGAGGACTTCAAGGCAGAAGGGCGGATCCTGGACGAGCGGGCGCCGGAGCGCTTCGAAGCGATTTGTCGCGCCGTGAAGCCTGAGGATCTGGCCACGATCGCCTACACCTCCGGGACGACCGGCCCACCGAAAGGGGCCATGATCACCCACGCCAACCTCTACCACACGGTCCTGAACGCCACGCGGATGCATCGCTACGAGGAGAGCGACTTCGGCCTCGCCTTCCTGCCGCTCACCCATATGCTCCAGCGGATGACCGTCTATGCCGCGATGCACCTGGGCATTGTCGGGGCCTATGCGGAAAGCATCGACCGGCTGGTGGACAACTTCCGGGAACTCAAGCCCACCGTCCAGGTCAGCGTTCCCCAGATCTTCGAGCGGATCTACAACCGCATCCAGCAGATGCTCGCCGGCGGCTCTCCCCTGAAAGCCCGGATCTTCCGCTGGGCCGTCGATGTCGGACGGCGCGCGGCGCGGGTCCGACGTGAGGGGCGGCGGCTGCCGCCCGGGCTTGCCCTCGCGCACGCCCTCGCCCACCGCCTCGTCTTCCGGAAGATCCACGCCGTCTTTGGCGGACGGGTGAAATACCTCCTCTGCGGCGGGGCGCCGATGTCCCTGTATCTGCTGGAGTTCTTCGAGGCCGTGGGCCTGCTGATCCTGGAGGGATACGGACTGACGGAAACAGTGGCCCCGGTCGCGGTCAACCGGGCGGAGCGGTACAAACTCGGCACCGTGGGGCAGCTGATTCCCGGCATGGCCGCAAAAATCGGGGACGATGGGGAGCTTCTGCTGAAGGGGAAAGGCCTGTTCCAGGGGTATTACCGGGACCCGGAGGCCACCGCGGCGGCGATCGACGGCGAGGGCTGGTTCCACACCGGAGACCTCGCGACCCTCGACGCCGAGGGGTTCATCACGATTACGGACCGGAAGAAGGACCTGATCGTCACGGCGGGCGGAAAGAACGTCGCGCCGCAGAATATCGAGGACCTCCTCCGGGCCCTGCCGCTGATCAGCCAGGCGGTTGTCCTGGGCGATCGCCGCAAATACCTGGCGGCGCTCGTTACGCTTCACGACGACGAGGTCCGGGCGCTGGCCGGGCGTGACAATTTATCCTCGCCGCCTCCGGCCCTCCTGACCGACCACCCCCGCCTCCGTCAACGGGTCGCGGACCACATCGCGGCGGTGAACGCCGGTCTGGCCCCCCACGAGCGCATCCGCCGGTTCCGGATCCTGCCCCGGGACTTCACGGAGGCGGACGGGGAACTGACCCCGACCCTGAAGATCCGCCGCCGGGAAATCTCCCGGCGCTATGAGGACGTGATCGAAGCCCTCTACGCCGATCCACCCGCCGCGCCCTGAAAAAAACGGCGCACCCGGCTGGCCCCGGTGCGCCGCGCGTCCGTTTGCGCCGCCTCCCGGACCGTCGGTTCCTACGCCCCGGGCATCCGCACGCCACGCTCGCCGACGGGGATCCCTTCGCGCTCCAGCCACTGCCCGTAAGCGTGCATCTTGGCCAGCGCCTTGACCACCTGTTCCGGCGTCAGGTAAACGACGCCCTTGAAGGGGCTTCCCTCCACATCCGTGATCGTCCGGCTCTTTTCGTCCGTCAGGAGGTACACCCCGAGGATCGGCTTGCCGTACTTCTCCATGAGCCGGACCATGCTCTCCAGGAAGAATTTTTCGTAGTCGACGACCTTCTGCAGCCGCTCCTTGATCAAGGCCTTGTTTTGAGTGGGATCCACCGCCGTCACGGATTCGGCCAGCCATTGGACCATGATTCTCCGCCCCATGACCCCCATGTGAATGTACGCGTCGCAGCCGTCCCACCGCATCATCTCCTCCATGACCCGGAGCGGGACGGTCACGTCGGCCTCGCCGACGAGGTCCACCGGGTTGGAGCGGCTCCAGTAGGGCGGGAGGATCCGGTCGATCCGGGCGATGAGGTCCGGGGACAGCGGGGCCAGTTCGAGTCCGTGCTCCACGCACAGATCCGCCGCCACAACCCCCCATCCGCCCCCCAGCGTGGCGATCCCGACGCGATTCCCCCGGGGCAGCGGCAGGGAGGAAAAGGCCGCCGAGACGTCGATCAGGTCCATCGGATGTTCGACGAGCACCACCCCCGCCTGACGGCAGGCGGCCTCGAACACCCGGTTGTTGGCCGCAAGGGCGCCGGTATGGCTCTCCGCGGCCTTGTTCCCCTCCCGGGTGCGACCCCCCTTGAGGACGATGACCGGTTTCTGACGGCTCACCTCGCGGGCCGCCGAGACAAACCGGCGGCCGTTCTTGACGCTCTCGATGTACAACAGAACGGTCCGGGTCAACCCATCCACCGCGAAGGCGTCGAGATAATCCTCGATGGTGATCATGGCCTCGTTGCCGGATCCGCTGAAGGCCCGGATACCGATGCCCTCTTTCTTCGCGAAGGCCAAAAGCTGCGTCCCCAGATTGCCCGACTGGGCAATGAAGGCCAGCGTTCCCGGAACCGGCCGGGCGTGCATGCCGGTGCAGAAAAACTTTGCGTGGGGATTGCAGATGCCCATCGTGTTCGGTCCCAGGATCAGCACCCCGGCCTCACGGGCGGCGGCGACCAGTTTCCGTTCCAGTTCCTTGCCCTCCGGTCCGGTTTCGCCGAACCCGGAGGTGACCAGAACCATGCTCTTGACGCACTTGGCCTTCAGTTCCGGCAGAAGCGCGATGACCGCCTCCGCGGGCACCGTGACGACGACCAGATCCACGGGACCCGGAATGTCTCCGAGGGAGGGGTACACCGGCCGGCCGGCGATCTGGCCGCCCTTCGGATTGACGAGATACACCGGCCCCTCGTACCCGCCCGCCAGCACCGCCACGGCCATCAGATAACCCCACTTGCTGATGGTCCCCGATGCGCCGAGAAAGGCGATGGACCGGGGATAGAACACCTTCGCCACGTCCTGGGGCGCAACCGGAGGTGAAAAGGTCTGCTCCTCGTCTTTCTCCGGCTGCAGGACGATCAGGGCATCGACCGCCGTCACCCGGCCGTCGGGCCCCACGAGCAGGGGGTTGATATCGACCTCCCGGACCTCAGGATGGTCAATGGCCAGACGGGACAGGCCCGCCAGCGTTCGGGCCAGGACGCCCAGGTCCGCCGGCTGTTCGCCCCGGAAGGCCTCCAGGAGTTTTTTTGCATGCAGTTCCGTGATCATCTGACGGGCCATCCCCTCGTCGAAGGGGGCCAGACGAAAGACGACATCGTCCAGGGCCTCGGTGAAGATGCCCCCCAGGCCGAACATCACCACCGGCCCGAACTGCGCATCCCGGAACAGGCCGGCCACGAATTCCCGCCGGCCCGCCACCTGCGGCTGGACGAGATAGCCTTCGAGGTCCGGCCCCGCGCCCTTCGCGATCTCCAGGGCCGCCCGCTCGACCGCCGCCCCGCTGCCGAGATTCAGCTTGACGAGCCCGCGCTCCGTCTTGTGGGTCAGCTTTGCGCCCAGCCCCTTGAGAACAACCGGATAACCTGCCTGCTCCGCCTTCCAAACCGCCTCCGCCGGGGTGTTGACGACCCATTCTTCGATGACGGGCGTCCCGTACGCCTTGAGGACGGTCTTGGACTCCGCCTCGGTCAGGGTCGTCCGGCCATCGGTGATAACCTGCTGGATCAATTTGTCTATTTTCTTCATGGTGCCTTCCTCTCCCGCTTACGCTGAGCGGTCCTTACCACATTTGCCTCCTGAACGCAACGTTCCCCCTCCCCGGTAAAAAGCGCGTGATTTCCAAAAGTTTTGTGTCGAGACAAAAAATCCTTGACATATATAATTTTAATATATATCCACGAAATGCAGCCCCCTTGTTCCCGTATGCCGTCCATCCGCGCAACAGGGGGGAAATCCGAACGGGGCCCTTCACGCCCCGGCACCCCGACCGTCGGGAGCGATCCATGTCCGTCCGCTACGCGATCCTGGGGCTCCTTCACTACCGGCCCATGCATGGCTACGAGATCAAGCGGCACATCGAGCGGCACTTCGGCCACATGTGGACGATCAACTACGGCCAGATCTATCCGAACCTGAAATCCCTGGAAGGCGAGGGCCTGATCACCCTCACCCATGTCAGCCCGTCCGAAAAGGGGGGGCCCAACAAGAAGCTGTACGCCGTCACGCCGGAAGGACGCGAACACTTTGCCCGCTGGCTGGAAAGCGCGGAAGACTCGCGGATGTTTCTCCGCGATCCCTTTCTCATGCGGTTTATCTTTTTCGGCTTCGGGAGCAAAAGCCAGGCGATCGCCACCCTCGACCGGCAGATCGCCCAGTACGAGGACCAGTACCGGCGACGCGAGCAGCACGTCGCGCGCTGGCAGGAGCGGGGAGCGTATGTGCGCCTCATCGCCGAACTCGGCGTGGAATTCAACGGCCTGTACGTGCAGTGGCTCAAGCGGGCCCGGCAGGAGATCCTGGACAGTCCGGACGAAGGGCGGCAGGCCGGCGAGGAGGGCTGAACAAGGGTTATAGCGTTCGCCCATGGAGGGCGGATTTTCACGAGACCTCGTGCCTAAAAGGAGGGAGCGATGTCGTCTGCGGGGATCACGCTGGTCACCGGGGCCGCCGGTTTCATGGGCAGCCATCTGGTTGAATACCTCGTCTCGCGGGGCGTGCGGGTCCGGGCGACGGCCCGGCCGCGCGAGGATCTGTCCTTCTTCGAGCGCCTGGGCGTCGAGTACGTCCCCGCCGACCTGACCCGGCCGGAAACGCTGCCCCCCCTGTTCGCCGGCGGCGTGGACCGGGTCTTCCACCTGGGCGCGATCTGCAATTTCTCCACCCCCTATGCCCGGCTCCACCCCACCAACGTCGCCGGCGTGGAGCGGTTCACGAAGCTCGCGCAGGACGCCGGCGTGAAACGCTACGTCCACGTCGGCTCGACAAGCGTGTACGGCCCTTACCGGGGCGTCCCCTTCCGCGAGGACGGACCCCGGAACCCGCAGGACGACTACGGCCGGAGTAAACGGGACGGCGAGGATGTCGTCTGGGCGCGCATCCGCGAGGGCTTCCCCGCCGTCATCACCCGGCCCTGCACCGTTTACGGTCCCCGCTGTAACGACGGCGCGGGCAAGGCGTTTTCCCGCCCCACGGCCATCGCCGCCATCCCCGGCCACGGCCGGCAGCGCCTCGCCAACATCCGGGCCGAGGACGTGGCGGCCGCCGTGGAGCACCTCTCCCACCTGGACGAGGCCATCGGGCAGGCCTACAACATCGCCGAGGACACGAACCCGACCGTGGAGGAGGCCCTGACGCTCGCCGCCGAGACGTTCGGAACGAAGCCCCCGACGCTGCACCTCCCGCTTGGGCTCCTTAAGGTCGTGGCCCGGATCGACGGCGCGCTTGCCGCACGCCGGGGGCGGATCCCCGACCTCGAGTACGACGCGGTGCGCTACCTGTACGACGATTATATCGTGGACAACACCAAGCTCAAGGCAACGGGATACCGCCTCCGCTTCCCGGACTTCCGGGCCTCGATGGCCCAACTGAAGGACGGGGGGAGGTAGACAGAACCAGCGGGGCGCCCTTCTCAAGGCGTCATCGATCATCACGAACCAGCGGACCTTGAAAAGGAGGGGAACTCATGGGACAGGTGGTCGTCATTACAGGGCTGGCGGACGGGATGGGTCGGGAGACGGCGAAGCTCCTGGCCGCGGCGGGCGACACGATCGCCGGCTTCGACATGGATGCGGCGGGGATCGCCTCGCTTCAGACGGAACTCGACGGCCTGTCTCCCTCGCCGGGGAAAACGCACCACCTCGTTCCCCTGAACATTCTGGATCGCCCGGGGATCCTCCGTTTTCGGGACGAGGTCCTGGCAAAATACACGCGCGTCGATACGGTCCTGTCCAACGTGGGCATCGGCTTCTTCGGCCCCTTCGAGGAGATCGACCTGGAGGCGGCCCGGCGGTGCCTGGAGATCAACGTCATCGGGGCCGCCGCCATCTTCCAGGCCTTTGTGCCCGCCATGCGCCGCCAGAAAGGCGGCAAGCTCATCGCGATGTCCTCGCTCGTCGGCCAGGTGCCGTTTCCCTTCGAATCCATCTATGCGGCCAGCAAGTTTGCGATCGAGGGGATGGTGATGTCCTTCCGCTACGAACTCGCCCCGTTCGGCATCCGCGTGGCCCTGATCGAACCGGCCCAGGTCTCGACGACCTTCGCCGCCAAGATCCACACGCTGCCCCCGGAGGGATCGCCCTACCGCGAGCGGGCCCGCCGCTTCATTGCCCGCGACGACGAACTGATCAAGACCGCCCCGACGCCCCTGCAGGCGGCCCGCCGGATCGTGGAGGTCATTCACCGGGACCGGCCGCCCTTCCACAACCAGGTGGACTTCATGAGCACCTTTTTCCTGTTTCTCAACCGGTTTCTGCCGGTCCGGCTGCGCGACATGATCCTGTTGAATCACATGGACATCAAAGAGGCATGACGCGCAGAACATCTCAACCCGAGTTCCCATGGCGGGACTCGCAGGCCCGAGGAGGTCAGCACGCATGAGCGACATCATGGAATACAGAATGTTCATCGACGGTCAATGGGTGGAGAGCGAATCGGGCGAAACGATGGACGTGATCAACCCGGCCAATCAGGAAGTCGTCGCCCGGGTACCCCTGGCGGGGCCCGCCGATGTGGAAAAGGCGGTCGATTCGTCCCGCAGGGCCTTCGCGTCCGGCGTCTGGGCCGGCAAAAGCAAGGGCGAACGGGCCCGCATCCTGGGCAATATGGCCAAACTGCTCTTCAAGAACGGCAGCCGGCTGGCCTACCTGGAATCGCTGACGTGCGGCGCGCCCATCCGGCAGACCAGTTTGATCGATGTCGGCAGCTGCCTCCTGTCCTTTCATACGACGGCCCAGCTGCTGGATCAACTGCCGGAGGTCGAGCACGCGCCCTACGCGCCTTCCGCGCCGCTGCACAGCTTTATGAAGCGCGAGCCCATCGGCGTCTGTCTCGGCATTTCCCCCTGGAACGTCCCCCTTTCGTCGGCCGGCGCGAAGATTGCCCCGGCGCTGGCAATGGGGAACAGCATGATCATGAAGCCCGCCAGCATCACCCCCATCACGACCCTGGAACTGGCAAAACTGGCAAAGGAGGCGGGCGTGCCGGACGGGGTGTTCAACGTCGTGACGGGCCCCGGACCGACGGTGGGCAGCGCCCTGGCGGCCCATCCGGAGGTCGGCAAGATCTCCCTGACCGGATCGACCGAGGTCGGCCGTGAAATTTACCGCCTGGCGGCGAACACGATCAAGAAGATCACCCTCGAGCTGGGGGGGAAATCGCCCCTCATCGTGCTCGACGACGCGGACCCGGAGGTGGCGATCAATACGGGCTTGTCGGCCTTCCTGTTTCACCAGGGCCAGATCTGCCTGTCGGGGACGCGGCTCTTTGTCCCGCGGAAGATGCAAGAGGCCCTCGTGTCGGGCATGATCGAAAAGATCAAATTGCTCAAGATCGGAGACCCCCTGGATCCCCTGACGGACCAGGGACCCCTCGCCTCCCAGGCCCAGTTGAACACCGTGACGCGATACGTCGAGACCGGCAAGAAGGAAGGCGCGGCGCTGGCCTGCGGCGGAAACCGCCTCTCCGGACCGGAATACGACCGGGGCTTCTTCTTCGAGCCCACCATTTTCATGAACTGCAACAACCGGATGACGCAGGTGAGAGAGGAAATCTTCGGCCCCGTCCAGTGCGTCATCCCCTATGACGACGAAGAGGAGGCCTTGGCCATGGCCAACGACACCATCTACGGGCTGGCCGGAGGCATCGTCAGCACCAACGTGGCCCGCGCCCAGAGGCTGGCGACCCGGATCCGCACCGGAACGGTCTTCATCAACATCTATCACCTGACGCGGGCGGACGCCCCCTTCGGCGGATACAAGCAGAGCGGCATCGGCACGGAGAAGGCGTTCGAGTCGCTCCGCGAGTACAGCTATGTCAAGCACATCTGCCAGGACATGACCGCCAGCGCCAAAGACAAGTTCTGGAACTACCTTTTGGGAATCAAATACGCATAACGGCCTAAGGAGGGTTCTGACATGAGCATGACGCAATACGTGGCCTGGGAACACCGCGGCGTTCTGGATATCGGCTTCGGCAGCATCACCCAGATCGGCGCCCACTTCAAGGCGATGGGCGCCCGACGGATCGGGATCATCACGGACCCGGGCCTGGTCAAGGCCGGCGTGGTGGACATGGTCAAAGACGTGATCGAGGTGCAGGGGGCGCCGGTCGTGGCCGGCATCTTCGACCGGATCGAGCAGGACGCAAAATCGCTGATCGTCAACGAGTGTCTTCGCTGGTGCGGCGAAAACGGCGTCGAAGGCCTTCTGGCCGTGGGAGGAGGCAGCGTGCTGGATGCGGTCAAGGGCGTCAAGATCATGATCGGCTACGGGGTCCGGGAGATCGCGGAACTCATGCGGGCGACCGCCGGACTTCACGGAGGCCTGGTCATCCAGCCCCTCACGTTTCCGCATATCGCCGTGCCCACGACCGCCGGCACCGGGGCGGAGTCTTCGCCGGGGGCGGTGATCATGGTCGAAGAGGACGGCCTGAAGGGCAACATCATCCATCCCCACCTCGGGGCGCAGGTGTGCGTTCTGGATCCCCAGGTCACGCTGAGCCTGCCGCCGCATCTGACCGCGGAAACCGGCTGTGACGCCCTGTCCCATTGCATCGAAGCCCTCTTTGCCCGGAACGCCAATTCCCTGTCCGACGCCTTTGCCATCCATGCCATCAAGCTGATCAAAAAGTATCTGCCCATCGCGTATCAGGACGGCCGGAATGTGGAAGCCCGCATGCAGATGCTGATCGCCAGCAACATGGGCATGCAGGCCTATTCCAAGGCCAACGGGTCCGCGCCCATTCATAACTTCGCCCATGCCATCGGACCCAAGCTGGACATCTCCCACGGACTGGCCAATGCCGTTCTGATGTCCCATGTCATGAGCGTCCTGTTCCCGCTTTACCTGCCCCGCATCCGGGAATTCGCGGAGGCCTTCGGGGTCGAGACCGCGGGCTTGAGTCCGGAACAGATCTACGGGGCCGCCGTCGCCGCGCTGGAGGCGTTCAAGAAACAGCTCGGCATCCCGCCCGTTTTCCCGCAGAAGCTCACGCCGGAGGACAAGGAGGATTTGCGGTTCCGGGTCAAAACCGACATCGCCGGTTTTCGGTTCCCGCTGCCCGTCGAGGCCGTGGATTTCATTCTGGCGCTGTCCTTCAGCACATGATGGCCGGCCGGCGCGGCCGGACCGTTGCTTTGACGAAAGGATCAACGATGGCCTTCAATCCCCTCCCGCCGAAAGCGGAAAAAGACCGCGCGTGCATCAACGTGCGTCTTCCCATGAACGTTGCGGATCCGGCGGACCCTTCCGGGGCACGCCCGGGAGGCCGGAGACGGCAGAACATTTCACGTTGATCAAACGACCCGGAGGTCATGGAATGGCGGAAAAGTTTATCAGTGAACGAAATCTGAAGTTCCTGCTCAACGAGGTCTTCGACACCCCCGCGCTCGTCCGGCATCCGTATTATGCGGAGCATTCTCCGGAAACGCTCGACATGGTTCTGGAGACGGCCCTCAGGATGGCCCGGGACACCCTGAAGCCCTGCTTCACCGAGATGGACCGGAACCCGCCCGTGTTCGCCGACGGGAAGGTCCACGTCCATCCGATGGTGCGGCAGATCCTCAGGCAGTTCGGAGAGGGAGGCTGGATTTCCGCGATGGCCTCCACCGAACACGGGGGGCAGCAGCTGCCCATGATCATCGTCATGGCCACCCATTTCATCTTCGGCGCCGCCAACTACTCGGGAAGCATCTATCCGAGCGCCTGTACCGGGGCCGCCCACCTGATCACCTCTTTCGGCACGCCGGCGCAGATCGCAACCTATGTCCCCCGGCTGTACGCCGGCGAATGGCAGGGCACGATGGCCCTCACCGAACCCCAGGCGGGCAGTTCTCTCGCCGACATCACGACGACGGCGGAGCCCACCGCGGAGGGGGATTACCGGATCAAGGGGCAGAAGATCTTCATCTCCGCCTCGGAGCACGACGGCGCGGACAACATCGTCAATCTCATGCTTGCCAAGATCAAGGGCGCCCCGGCGGGTGTCAAGGGCATTTCACTGTTCATCGTTCCGAACAAGCGCCTCGACGGCGCGGGGAATCTCGTCCCGAACGACGTCACCGTCACGGCCACGTACCACAAGCTCGGGTACCGGGGAACCCCCATCAACCAGTTGAGCCTCGGGGACAGCGACGACTGCCGCGGCGAGCTGGTGGGCCTCCCCCACAAGGGATTGTCCTACATGTTCCAGATGATGAACGAGGCCCGGCTCCACGTGGGCATCGGCGCCACCGCGATCGCGTCGGCCGCGTATTACGCCGCCCTCGAGTATGCGAAGGCGAGGCCGCAGGGGAGACGGCTGACCGACCGGAATCCCCTGTCCCCCCAGATCCCAATCATCGAACACGCGGACGTGAAGCGGATGCTCCTCTTCCAGCGGGCCATCGTCGAGGGATCGCTCGCCCTGCTGTTGCAGTGCAGCCAGTACGCCGATTTAAGCCTGGTCGCCCCGGACGGAGAGAAGGAGCGCGCAGCGCTGCTCCTGGACCTGCTGACGCCGGTGGCCAAAACCTATCCCGCGGAAATGGGAATCCTCTCCACGAGCCAGGGATTGCAATGCCTGGGCGGATACGGGTATTGTGAGGAGTTCCCCCTTGAACAGCACTTCCGCGACGCGCGGATCCATCCGATCCACGAAGGCACGACCGCGATTCACGGGCTCCTGCTTCTCGCCCGGAACGTCACGATGAAAAACGGCCGGGCCTTCACCCTGTTTCTGGAGGAGGTCGGAGGAGTCATCGCCGCAACCGAAACGGACGAGGGCCTCAAATCCTACGGCCGGCAACTGGCCGAGGCCCTCGAACGGCTCAAGGACGTGACGACTCATCTCCTGGGTCTGGCGATGCAGGGGTCGATCGATCTTTTCCTGGCGGACGCCACGCTTTACATCGAGTGCTTCGGCATCGTCGCCGTGGCCTGGCAATGGCTCGTGCAGGCGCAGGTAGCGCGGACGGCCCTGGCGAAGGGACCGGACGCGGAAGAGGCCAGCTTCTATCAGGGAAAGATGTACGCCTTCCGGTATTTCTTCGGCTACGAGCTCCCTAAGATCGCGGGGCTGGCAACCCGGCTGCTCAACAGCGACGGCCTGACTGTCGAGATGAAGGAAGAGTTCTTTAACGATTGAGGAGGCTCCCATGTCCCGACCGACCCCCCCCGTGTATGAGGTCCCGAAGACGCGCATCGGACGCCTGCGGGAACGGATCATCCACGCCCCGCAGGAGGTCTGCATCGAGCGGGCGCGTTACTTGACGGAGGCGATGTCCCGCCACTGGGACCGTCCTCCCCTGACCCGGATGAGCCTCGCCCTGGAACACATCCTCGCGAACATCTCGGTCGTCATCCGGGACGACGAGCTCATCGTCGGCGCCCGGACGAGCAAACTCAAGGGCGCGCCCCTCTTCCCGGAAAACAAGAGCCGCTGGATCGCCGGCGACCTGGACAACTTCGACCGGCGCGTCCTCCAGCGGGCCCTCATCACGGAGGCCGAAAAGCGGGAACTCGAGACGGCCATCCTCCCCTTCTGGGAGGGCCGAACCGTGGAGGACCTCTTTGAGGCCCGCCTCCCCGACGACATCGCCGCCGACATGGACAAGTACATCTTCACGATGATGCTGGAGATCACGTACGGCATCGGCCACTTCACGATGAACCACCCCCGGATCCTCCGTGAGGGCCTGGCGGGGACGATCGCCGACGCCCGCGCGCGCTGCGAGGCCCTGGCGCCGGCCGAACGGGCCGGAGAAAAGGGTCTTTTCTACGACGCCGTCATCCGGTCGCTCCGGGCGGCCGTTGCCTTCGCCAACCGCTACGCGGCCCTGGCGCGGGCCCTGGCGGTGGAGGCCGCCTCGCCGGCGCGCCGGGCGGAGCTCCTGGACATCGCCGATATTTGCGAACGCGTCCCTGAACACCCCGCGCGGACGTTCGCCGAAGCGGTCCAGTGCGTCTATTTCATCCACCTGATCTCCCAGATCGAATCCGGCGGCAACTCCATCTCCCTCGGACGGATCGATCAGATCCTCTATCCCTACTATGCGGCGGACCTCGCGGACGGACGGGTCACGCCGGAGGCGGCCCGAGAACGGCTCGCGTTTCTGTTCATCAAGACCAACGAGATCTGGAACGTCCTGGAGGAGGCCTTCATCCCCGGCGGCGAGGGGACCGAGGGCAAGACGACCCAGAACGTCACCGTCGGCGGGATGGACGCCCGGGGCGAGGACGCGACGAACGCCTTGAGCGAGATCGGCCTCGACGCCTTTGCGGACATCCGGACCGTCCAGCCCAACTTCGGCGTCCGCCTGTGTAGCCAGACCCCGCTCGCGTTCATCCAGAAAGCGGTCGGGTACGCCAAGGACGCCGTTCCACTCCACCTGTTCAACGACGAGGCCATCGTGCCGGCCCTCGTCCGGGCGGGGCACACGCTGGAGGACGCCCGCGACTACGGCGTCGTGGGGTGCCTCGAGCCCAACGCCCAGGGAAAGGCCTTCTGCTCCACCTTCGCCGTCCAGTTCAACGGAATCAAGTGCCTGGAGTTCGCGCTCACGAACGGCACGGACAACATCTTCGGCTACGCCTCGGGCATCGAGACGGGCGACCCGGCGACCTTCACGACCTTCGACGAGGTCTGGCGGGCCTACGACCGGCAGATGACCCACTTCATCGGCCAGATGACCCGCGGCATGGCCGTCCTCGACGAGGCCATCGCCGAGCGGGTGCCCTCGCCCTTCGCCTCGGCCATGATCGACGGCCCGCTGGACAAGGGACTCGACCTGACCCGGGGCGGGGCGGTTTACAATGCCACCGGCGTCCAGCTCATGGGATTCGCCAACGTGGCCGACAGCCTCCGCGCCCTGGAGAAGGCCGTCTTCACGGACCGGGTCTGCACGCTGGCGGAACTCGTCGGGTGGCTGGCGGACGACTGGATGGATGCCGAAGACAGGCGCCTGTACTTTCTCGACAAGATCCCGAAATACGGCAACGATGACGACGACGCGGACGCGATGGCCGCCCGGGTCATGTCGCACTTCTGCCAGACCGTGTCCGCCCGGAAGAACTTCCGGGGCGGGTCCTTCTGGCCCGGGATCTTTTCCGTGGGCTTCCATCTGGCGTTCGGCTCCTTCACGGGTGCGACGCCGGACGGCCGCAGCGCCGGCGACATCCTCGGCAACGGCGTCACGCCGGCGAACGGCCGGGCGCTCAACGGCCCGACGGCGGTCTTCAACTCCGTGACGAAGCTCCCGCTCGCGGAGGCGACGAACGGCGTCAACCTGAACATGCGCTTTTCGGGCAAGCGCCTCAAGCCGGAGATCCTCCTCGCCCTGATCCAGGGGTATTTCCGGCGGGGCGGGATGCAGGTCCAGTTCAACATGATCGATTCCGACGTTCTGAAGGACGCCCAGGCCCATCCCGACCAGTACCGGGACCTCGTCGTCCGGATCAGCGGCTATTCCGTGACCTTCGTGGATCTGAGCGACACGGCCCAGGACGAGATCATCAACCGGATGGCGTTCGCACTGTAGGAGACGAGACACAGGCGCTGGGGACCCGGCGGCGGGCAAGCGGCTGGGGACAACCGGAGGCGACGGGTCCCTGCCCGCAAAAAACCCGCAGCCGTCCAGCGAAGAGGCTCGGGGGTGTATGCGGCGTCCGGCCCGGGACCGGATGCCAAACGTCCAATAAAGGGGGGGGCAGCATGACATCGGAGCGGAAGATTTTCTACGGGTGGTGGATCGTCGTCGGCGCCTTTTTTCTGAATTTCGCCGGCATCGGCATCGTCATGAACACCATGGGCGTCTTCATCAAGCCCGTCACGGAATCCCTCGGGTTCACCCGGGGCGGCTTCACGCTGTACTTCACGATCGCCGCGCTCTCCATGATGGTCATGGCGCCGGTCATGGGAAAGCTCCTGGAGCGTTACAACATCCGCCTCATCATGACGGTCTGCACCGCGATGATGGCCGTAAGCTTCGCCCTGTTCTCCCAGTGCCGGACGCTGACGCAGTTCTACATCGTCGCGGTCTTCCTCGGGATCGGGAGCGCCGGGTCGCACATCATCCCCGTCTCGATGATGATCACGAACTGGTTCATCGACAAGCGGGGGCTGGCCATGGGGATCGTCTTCGCCGCGACGGGCGTCGGCGGCATGATCTTCAACCCCCTGGCAAACTGGATCATCCTGAATTACAGCTGGCAGGCCGCCTTCCTGACCTTCGGTCTGGCGATCGGCCTCGCCTCCGTCCCGACGGCCCTCTTCATCGTGCGCGCCAGACCGGCCGACAAGGGTCTGCTTCCCTACGGGGGGGAGGCGGCGCTCGCCCGTCAGTCCGCCACCGAACAGGGGGGCCTGACGGCGACCGAGGCGTTCCGCACGGGCGCCTTCTGGCTGCTCGCCCTGATCATCCTGCTCATCGCCATCGCCAACATGGGGGTCCTGCACCACATCGTGCCCTACCTGACCGACCTGGGCTTTTCCTCCACGACCGCGACGACGCTCATGTCCCTGCACATGGCCATGCTCATCTTCGGCAAGGTCCTGGCGGGCAGCCTCGCCGACCGCCTGGGCCTGCTCAAAAGCTACCTCCTGCTGATGGTCGGCCTGATGGTCTCCATCACGCTCCTCTACGGGTCGCACTGGATGTGGGTGGCGGTCGTCTTCAACATCCTGTTCGGCTTCTCGATCGCCGTCCGGACGGTCCTGCCACCGCTCATGACCGCCCGGGTCCTGGGCCAGAAGCACTTCGCCGTCATCTACGGGTTCCTGAACATCTTCACGACCCTGGGCACGGCCGTGGGCGTGCCCCTGTCCGGCTTCATCTACGATGCGACGAAAAGCTATTCCCTGGCGTTTGCCCTGTACATCGGGCTCTGCCTGATCACCACGGCGGCGGGCTTCGCCGTCCTGACCCGGAGCGGCAAGAGGTGACCGGCCACAACCCGGCGGAAGGGTCAAGACCGGCGGGGCAGACCGGAGACAGGAACGCCAGCGGAAGGCTGCGGTCATTTTTCGGTTCCACATCACACATCGACAGGGGTTGAAGGCATGAGCAAGGTCATGACGATGAAAGAGGCGATCGCCGCCCACGTGGCGGACGGCGATTTCGTCTATATCGGCGGCTACGTCTGCCGGACGCCGTTCGCGGCGGTCCACGAGATCATCCGCCAGCGGAAGAAGGACCTGACGATTACGCGCGGCAACGCCGCCGACGACTTCGACATGATGATCGGGGCGGGGGTGGTCAAACGTTTCTATTCCACCTTCATTTCGCTCGGGCTGTACGGCCTGGCCCGCTGCTACCGGCGCTCCCTGGAAAAGGGCATCCCGCACAAGATCGAGGTCGAGGAATACACGAACCTGTCGCTTCCGATGATGCTCATGGCCGGGGCGATGGGCATGCCCTTCATCCCCGTCAAGGACATGGTGGGGACGGACCTGCTCAACATCAAGGGGTTTCTCGGGGACGGCAAGTACAAGCTGATCGACTCCCCATTCGACGGCGCGACCGTCCTCCTCGCCCCCGCCCTGCACCCCGACGTTGGGATCATCCACGTCCAGCAGGCGGACGAGGACGGCAACGCCCAGATCTGGGGCATCGGCGGGGACTGCAAATGGGGAGCCAACGCCGCGAAGAAGGTCATCGTCTCCTGTGAGCGGATCGTCAGCCGGGAGGTCATCGGCAAGGACCCGTCCCGGACGATCGTGCCGGACTTCAAGGTGGCCGCCGTCGTGGAGGAGCCGTTCGCCTCGCACCCGGGCTACACGCCCGGCTTCTACGACATCGATTTCGGTTTCGGCTACCTCTACCAGCAGGCCTCGAACACCGTGGAGGGGTTCGAGGCGTTCCTGAAGGAGTGGGTGTACGATCTCCCCGACCGGGCCGCCTATCTCCAGCACTACATCGATCGGTTCGGCTACGCCCGCCTCCGAAGCCTGCAGGCGAAATTCGACTACGGCTACCCGGTGAGCTATGAATACTAAGAAGGAGTGTCCCATGACCACCCATCCCAACGACTACATCAAACCGGAATTGATGGCCTGCTGCGGGGCGCGGGAGATCGCCGACGGCGACGTGGTGGTCGTCGGGACGGGATTCCCCACCATGTCGGCCAACATCGCCAAGCACACCCACGCCCCGCGGGCGGTCATGATGCAGGAATCCGGGGTCTATGACGCCCGCCCCCGTCGGCCGGCCCTGTCCGTCGGCGACGCCTGCCTGAACCCCGGCGCCGCCATGATCGGGGGGCTCACGGACGTCATGGGCATGTTCCTCCAGGGCGGCTGGGTGGACGTGGGCTTTCTCTCCGGCTCCCAGGTGGACCGCTACGGGAACCTGAACACGACCTGCATCGGCCCCTACGACCGGCCCAAAAACCGTCTGCCGGGAAGCGGCGGGGCCAATCCCATCGGGGCCCTGGCCAAACGCTGCCTCATCATCGTCCAGCACGACCCGAAAAGGCTGCCGGACCGGGTGGACTTCATCACGACGCCGGGGTATATCGACGGCCCCGGCGCCCGGGAAAAATGGGGGCTGCCGCGCGGGACCGGACCCCACGTCATCATCACGAACAAGGCGGTGCTGCGCTTCGATCCGGACACGAAAGAGGCCTATCTCGCGAGCTATCACCCCGGCAGCACCATCGACGACATCCGCGCCGCCACAGGCTGGGACCTGAAGGTCGCCGACGACGTCCACGAGACGGAGCCGCCCCGGGCGGAGGAGCTGAAGACCATCCGGGAGGTTCTCGACCCGAACCGGATGATCCGGATCTACGAAGGCAAGGGGTATGTCTAAATAAAGGAGGAACATCATGGACCACACGCAAAAACTGGCGGCGTTTCTGGCGAAGCTCTCCCTGGCGGGGCTGCCCCCGGAGGTCGTCCACAAAGCCAAGCTCTGTCTCTTGGACTACATCGCCAACGTTTACGGATCGCTGGAGCTGGACGCCGTCGCGGGCGCGATCGCCTACGTCCGGTCCCTGGGCGGGCCGCCCGCGGCCACGGTCCTGGGCGGCGGTTTCAAGACGGACCTGCACCACGCGGCCTTCCTGAACGGGACGACGGCGGAGGCCATCGAGGCCCAGGACGGCCTGCGCTTCGGGGGCAACCACCCCGGAACGGCCGTGATCCCCGCGGCGCTCGCCGTCGCGGAAGACCGGGGGCAGGGCGGGGCCGCGGTGATCGAGGCCATCGTCGCGGGCTATGAAGCGGCGAACCGGCCGGCCGCCGCGATGCACCCCTGGCACACGCTGAGCGGCTTTCTCCCGACGGGGACCTGCGGGACGTTCGGTGCGGCCGCGGCCGCGGCCCGTCTGACCGGGGCCGACGCCGCGGGCATGCTCAACGCCCTGGGCTGCGCCGGATACCTGGCCCCCGTCTCCATGGCGGAACAGTTGATGGGGGGATACACCGTCAAGATCGTTCAGGGCGGCCAGGCGGCGCTCGCCGGGCTCATGGCGGCCGGGCTCGCCCGGGCCGGGATCACGGGGGACCGCCAGGTGTTCGAGGGATCGGACCTGAAGGGCGGCTTCACCCAGATCACCACCAAGGTCGAGCCGAAATTTGAAAAGCTCACGGAAGGACTGGGCGAGCATTACACGATCTCCGACATCTATTTCAAGCCCTACACGGCCTGCCGCCACACGCACGGCGCCGCGCAGGCGACCCTGGACCTCCTGCGGGAGCAGCCGGTGGACCCCGCCGCCATCGAGGCGGTCGAGGTGGCCACCTACGGGATGGCCTCCGTCGCCGTCGGCAAGGGGGTCAAGGCCGGCGACACCATCGTGAACGCCCAGTTCTCCATCCCCTACGTCGTCGCCGTCTGCCTTCTGGACGGCGCGCTCGGACCGAAGCAGCTCACGGAACGGCGCATGAACGATCCCGCGCTCCTGGCCCTGGCGCAGAAGGTTACGGTCAGGATGGACGAGGAGCTGAACCGGGTCTATCCGGAGCGGACCTCGAGCCGCGTGGAGATCGCCCTCACGGGCGGCGGGCGGCGCGTCCGCCAGGTGGACATCCCCAAGGGCGACCCGCGGGACCCGATGGAGGCCGCCGATCTCGCACAGAAGGTCCGTCAGTTCGCCGGCGACCGGGACCGGGCGAACACGGAGCGGGTCATCGCGATGATCCTCGATCTCGAAACCCTCGCGGACATCCGCGCATTGACCCCCCTGATTTGAACATCGACCGCGGCGCGGTGGCGGATCGGGGGCCTTTGAGTTTCACGTCATCCACGGGCTTACGGAAAAAGAATCCCTTGTAAAGGGAGCGATCATCGAAAAAGGGGTGTCAAAGATGGATTTCAATCTGAACGAGGAACAGAAGATGCTGGTCCAGACCCTCCAGACCCTGGGGGAGCGGGAGAAGTTCAAGGAACGGGCGGCGGAGATCGACCGGACGGGGGCGTTTCCCGCCGACCTGATGGCCCGCTACGCCGGGATGGGACTCCTGGGCATGACGCTGTCGGCCGACCACGGCGGCGGCGGCCAGCCGGCGATCAACGCCATCCTCGCCATCGAGGAACTGGCCAAGTTCAGCCCCATGATCGCCGCCCCGGTTTTCGAATCGAACGTGGGGCCGGTCCGGGTGATCGACATCTTCGGGACGGAAGAGCAGAAAAAGGCCATTATCCCGGGGGTCTGCCGCGGCGAGCTCAGCGTGTCCGTCTGCATGACGGAGCCGGAGGCGGGCTCCGACCTGACCGCGCTGAAGACGAAGGCCGTCGAGGACGGCGACCATTACGTCGTCAACGGGCGGAAGGTCTTCATCACCGGCGGCGGCCACGCGAGCCACTACATGGTCTACACCCGCTTCGGCGACACCCCCGGCTACAAGGGGATCGGCGGCCTGCTCATCGAGAAGGGAACGCCCGGCTTCACCTTCGGCAAGCAGGAGGATTTCCTGGGGCTCAAGGGCATGCCCTCCTGCGAGCTCATCTTCGAGGACGTCCGGGTCCCCAGGAAAAACTGTGTCATTCAGGCCGGGGATTTCGGCAAGCTCATGCTGACCTTCGACATCGAGCGGTGCGGCAACGCCGCGATGTGCCTCGGGACGGCGGGGGGGGCGCTCCGGGAGGCCATTGCCTACGCCCAGGCGCGCCAGGCCTTCGGACGGCCGATCTGCGAATTCCAGGCGATCCAGTTCATGACCGTGGACATGGCGATGAAGCTCGACGCGGCGCGCCTGCTGGTGTACCGGGCCGCCTGCGGCGCCGGGCAGGGGCTGCCCTCCATGTACGAGGCCTCGATGGGGAAGTGCTTCGCCAACGAGATGGTCATCGACGTGACGAACGCCGCCATGCAGATCTTCGGCGGCTACGGGTACAGCAAGGAATTTCCGGTGGAGCGGATGCTCCGGGACGCCCGGGCCTGGGGGGTGGCCGGCGGCACTGTGCAGATGCTCCGGATCACCCTGGCGAGCGTCCTGTACGGCCGGCGCTTCGACCAGCGCCGGGGGAAGTAGGCGGCGGGCCGGGGGTCTTCCCGCCGACGGATCGGGAGAAGATCCCGAACGGGCGGGAAGGCCCCGGGCCCGTATGAGAGGGAACGATACGGCATCATCCTGAGGAGGGGACCATGGGCACGTATTACCGCGATGCGCAGCATCTGTACGAAATTTACGGGTATTTCATGGAGCGCGTCCTCTCGGACGACAAGATCGGCCCGAAGATGGCCAAGGCGGGGATCATCATTCGCTTCATCTACACCGACCCGGAGTCCGAAATCACCATCGATTTGAAGAACCCCCCGGTCAAACCGGGACTGGCCGGAAGTTACTACCTCGGCCCCTGCGACCTGAAGGAGGACGTCTGGTCGAAGCAGGCGGCGGACTTTTCCCACAGCTTCTGGCACGGCCTGGAGAACCCCGTCGCCGCCGTGACCCGGGGGAAGGTCAAACAGGGCGGCAAGATCACCGCGATGATGAAGCTCCTGCCCGTGGTAAAGCCCGCCTTCCAGATGTTCCCCGTCATCCTGAAGGAGATGGGCTACGAGAACCTGATCCTCAAGAAAAGCTGAAGGAGACCGCCCCCATGCCGCAGGCCCCCCCATCGCCCCCCCTCGTCCCGCAGGTGCATCCCTCCGTCTTCGTCGCGGAAGGCGCGCGCATCTACGGGGACGTCGTCATCGGAGCGGGATCGAGCGTCTGGTTCAACGCCGTCCTCCGGGGCGACGAGGCCCAGATCGTCATCGGAAGGCACACCAACATCCAGGACAACGCCGTGATCCACAGCGACCAGGGCGCGGAGACCCGGATCGGGGACGAGGTCACGATCGGCCACGGCGCCGTCATTCGCGGCTGCCGGATCGGGACGAACGTCATGGTCGGGATGAACGCCACCGTCATGTCGCACGCCGAGATCGGCGACGGGAGCGTGGTCGGGGCGAACGCCTTCGTCCCCTACCACGCGACGTTCCCGCCCCGTTCCCTGATCCTGGGCATGCCGGCGAAGCGCGTCCGGGGATTGCGCGAGGACGAGATCGGGATGAACCGCATCGCGACCGGGGTCTACACGGAGCTCGTGCAACGATACCAGGACCGAGAGATCCTCGGATATCCGGGGGGGTAAGCCTCGCGTCCCGTCCCCCGGAGCGCCCCCTGCTTCGAGGGCGCGTTCACAGGTCCCCCTGGCTTCTTGGGGCTTTTCGATCCTTACGTTTGGATATCGATGAAACCCCGGGCGATCACCCGGGCGACGTTCAGCATGTGCTGTCTCGCGGCCTCGGGCGTTCGGCCGGGGTAATTCCGAAAGGTGATCAAAACCCCGTTCAGGGCCGCAAAATAGGCATGGGACAGCGGCCGCACGGGCTCCGGCTTCTTCAATTTCCTGAACAGCGTATCGAATTGATCGAAGAAACGCCGCTCGGCCGCATTGATCTTTTCGACCTTTTCCGAGGAGAGCGAGCCGTCGAGCATGAAGTGGGTCAGCATTCTCAGGTACTGATCATTGTCGATGCAATAGGAAAGAAAGGCGTCGCTGATCTTCGCGATGTCCGGCGTTTCTCCCTCGTTGATGAGCTGTTCGATGATCCCGCCGATTTCCTCGGCGCCCCGGATGAAGGCCTCCACGAAGATCGACTGCTGATCGGGAAAATACCGATAAATGGACGCATGAGAAATGCCCGCCTCGGTGGCAATGTCCCGAATGCTCACCCTGTGAAAGGGTTTGAGGGCAAACACGCGCTCCGCGGCCTGGACAATCAGTTCCCGGCGGGCCAGTTTTCCCTGGCGCCGGGGACGGGCAGAAGATGCCGTCTCTTTCATGGGAACCCCGGTTCATGGGGAATGGCTCAACACGTTCCCCCGCCTCCTTCCGTCCGATTTCAGTCCCTCTCCTGATAACACGATTGCCGTCGCCTTGTCCATCGGGAAGGGATCCTTTCCCCACGTAACCCTACAGATCCCTGGACAAATCATATTAATCCGCACCGGGATGAAAAAGACTTGATTTCCGGTCCCGAGTTTTATAGTAACCACTGGTTACATTTTGTCGATATCGGTCTGAAAGGGAAGCCTCTCATGGAAAGCACCGTCCGGGTTGAGATCAGGAATCGCGTTTGCATACTGACCCTGAACCGCCCTGAAGTCATGAACGCCTTCAGTGAACAGATGATCGGGGATTTCCAGGACGCCCTCGACCGCATCAGCCGGGACGAGCAGGTGAACGTGGTCATCCTGCAGGGCGCCGGCGGCAACTTCTCGTCGGGGGCGGAACTCTCGCCGAGGAACGACTCCCTCGGCCACGACGAGCTTCACGAGATCATGAAGCGCCTCGGCCAATGGGTGCAGACCCTCCGGGAGTTGAGGCAACCCGTCATCGGCAAGGTGAGGGGGATGGCCGTGGGCGGAGGCGCCAACCTCGCCCTGTCCTGCGATTTCGTCTTGGCCGCCCACGAGGCCAGGTTCATCCAGCCGTTCATTCACATCGGACTGATAACGGACCTGGGGGGGACGTATTTCCTGCCCCGGCTGGTCGGGCTGGCCAAGGCCCGGGAGCTGGCCATGCTGGGGGATAAACTCAGCGCCCGGGATGCCGCCTCGATCGGTTTGATCTACAAGTCCTTGCCCGACGATAAGCTCGACGGGGCGGTCTCCGACCTGGCCGAGACGCTGGCGCAGAAATCCCCCAGCGCCATGGCCTTGATCAAGCAGGGGCTGGACAAGAGCCACGACATGCTCCTGGAGGAGGTCCTGGCCTGGGAGGCCGCCAGGCAGACGGAGCGGATACGGAGCGCCGAGCATCAGGCCGCGGTGATCCAATTCATGCAGTCCAGGAGCAAAAAATAATCCAAAATCGCTCACACATTTAGCGGAAATCACACGAGGACAGGGTTGCTTTCGCCCGCCGGGCATGGCCATGAACCTTAAAAAAGGAGGGAGTCGATGAGTGATGTGTATGCGGAAAAACCATGGTTGAAGAGCTACGACAGGAATGTACCTCCAACGCTCACGTATGAGGACAAGACGTTCGCGGAACAGTTCCGCGCGGTGGCCGATCGGTTCCCGGACAAGACGGCCCTCCATTACATGGGCAACAAGCTCACCTTTGGCGACCTGGACCGCCTGTCCAACAGGCTTGCCCGGTATTTCCTCAAAATCGGCCTCAAACCGGACGACGTCGTCGGGCTTCACATGCCGAACATCCCGGCCCATTACATCGGCATCATTGCCGTGCAGAAGGCCGGGTGCGTCTCGACGGGGCTGAGTCCGCTCCTGACCCCCCATGAAATGGAACACCATCTGACCGATTCGCGGGCCAAGGTTGTGATCACGGTCGACCTCCTGTTCGACAAGGTTGCCGAAGTGTCCGAAAAGGCCTCTTTCCCCACCGTCATTGTGGCCTCGATCTTCGATTTTCTCCTGGAGAAGATTCCCGCTGCGCCGGTCCGGCCCCTTCTCGGCAAGACCGTTCTCAATTTCATGGACGCGATTGAAGGGATGCCGGATGACCGCGTGGCCGTCAAGCGGACGATGGACGATACGATCTTCATGATGTACACCGGCGGGACGACGGGTCAGTCCAGGGGGGCGGTCCTGTCCCAGCGCAGTTACATGTACAACCGCCAGCAGCTTCTGACATGGTGTGATTTCCGGACCGACGATATCGCCCTGTCGGCCTTTCCCCTCTTCCACATCGCCGGCCTGACCTTGGGCGGTGTTTCGATGACCAACGGCATTACCCAGATCTGCGTGCCCAACCCGCGGGACACCCATTTCATGATTCAGGCCCTAAAGGACCTCAGGCCCACGTTCATGACGAATGTCCCCACGATCTATTTTGAACTCATCAAACAACCCGAATTCAAGGCCCTCGACATGAGCGGCCTGAAGTTTTGTCTAAGCGTCGCCGCCCCGTTCCCGAAAGAAAAAATCAGGGAATTGGAGAGCATCGTCGGTGAGAACAAATTAATCGAGCTCTACGGAATGACGGAATCCATGGTCACCTGCTTTAATCCCCGCTATGGGACAAAGAAACCGGCCTCCATCGGCATTCCGATGTCCGACACGGAGTTCAAGCTCATCGATCCCGAAACGGGTCGGATCGCAACCCTGGGGGAACCGGGGGAAATTTGCGTACGCGGCCCCCAGATCATGAAAGAATACTACATGAATCCGGAAGAAACCGCCCGGACCCTGCGGGACGGCTGGATCTACACGGGAGACATCGCGACCATGGACGAGGACGGGTATTTCTACATCGTGGACCGCGTGAAGGACATGGTCATCGTCTCCGGCTTCAAGGTCTTCACCCGGGAGCTGGACGATCTGCTGGCCCTGCATCCCGACGTCGAGATGGCGGCGGCGATCGGCATGCCCGATCCGGACCGTCCGGGGTCCGAGCGCGTCGCCATGGCCGTCGTGCTCAAACCCGGCGTCGAGAAAAGCGCCGCCGAGCAGGAGAAGATCCTGAACTTCCTGAAGGAAAACGTTGCGCCGTACAAGGTGCCGAAGGTGATCCGGTTCATGGACCAGCTTCCGCTGAGCGGCGTCGGCAAGATCCTCAAGCGGGAGCTCAGGACCATCATGTAGGCGGGGCCGCATTACCGTGGCCGGTCGACCCCGCATTTTCGGAAAAATTACGGCAAGGGGAGAGGAAGACGATGGGCAGCCTGATTTGCGACGAGAGAGACCAGAAATTCGTGATGTATGAGATGCTCCGGATCGAGGAGCTGTTCAGGACGGAGCGCTTCAGCGGCTATTCCCGCGACATGTGCGACATGGTCCAGGACGGGGCGAGGAAACTGGCGGAGGAGATCGTCTTCCCGGTCCTGGTTGAAGGCGACCGGGAGGGGTGCCGCATCGAAGACGGCAACGTCCGCGTTCCCAGGTGCTTTCACCGCAACTTCCGCATTTTCCGGGAAGGCGGATGGACGACCGTCAGCGTGTCCCCCGAGGCCGGCGGCCAGGGATTCCCCCTCGTCATCGGCATGATGTCCGAGGAATGGTTCATGCACAACTTCAGCCTCGTCGGCTATGCCTTCCTGACCGCCGGGGCCGCCCACCTGATCGAGGCGTACGGAACGGAGCCACAGAAGCGGAGATACATGAAGAAGATGTACGAATGCGTGTGGGGCGGCAACATGTGCCTGACGGAGCCGGGCGCCGGAACCGACCTCAGCAACATCCGGACGAAGGCCATCCGGCAGCCCGACGGGACGTTCCTCCTGGAAGGGACGAAACAGTTCATCACCGGCGGGGACCAGGACCTGACGGAAAACGTCATCAGCCCCGTGCTGGCGCGGATCGAGGGGGACCCCGCAGGAACGGAGGGCATCTCCATCTTCCTGGTTCCCAAGTACCTCGTCAACGACGACGGCTCCCTGGGGAGGCGCAACGACTACACCATCGCCGGCATCGAGCACAAGATCGGATTGAACGGGAGCGCCACCTGCCAGATGAGCTTCGGCGAGAACGGGGCGTGCTACGCCGAGCTTTTGGGGGAGGAGCGGCAGGGAATCAAGATCATGTTCCAGATGATGAACGAGGCCCGGATCTTTGTGGCGGTCGAGTCCCTGGGCAGCGCCTCCATTGCCTATCTGCATGCCCTCGCCTATGCCAGGGAGCGCTTCCAGGGGTCGGCCCTGGAGGAGATGAAAAACCCCCTGGCCCCGAGGGTGCCGATCATCCGGCATCCCGACGTCCGGAGGATGCTCCTGTGGATGAAGGCCCACGTGGAAGGGATGCGGGCCCTCTCCTATTACGCGGCCTGGTGCATCGATGTCATGGAGAGCACCGCCGACCCCGCCGTGAAAGACACGTATCGCGGCATCGTGGAAGTGCTGACCCCCGTCTGCAAGGCGTTCTGCTCGGACCTGGCCTTCCGGGTCACCGAGACGGCCATTCAGGTCTACGGCGGATACGGCTGCTGCAACGAGTATCCCGTCGAGCAGTTTCTGCGCGATGTGAAGCCGACCTCCATCTACGAGGGCGCCAACGGCATCCAGGCCCTCGACCTGGTGGGGCGGAAGCTCGCCATGAAGAAGGGCCTCTATTTCATGAAGCTCCTGGAAGAGATCCGGAAGACCGTCCAAGGGTGCTCGGGGGTGGCGGGGATCGGGGATCTTGCCGCGGACGTGCAGGAAGCCGCAGACACCCTCGCCGAAGCGGGCCTGTTCTTTGCGGGCTGCGCCGCAAGCGGGAAATTCATGATCCCTGTTTCGAACGCCTACACGTTTCTCACCCTGATGGGAAAGGTCGTCTTCGGATGGCTCCTGCTCTGGCAGGCCCGCGTGGCCGCGGAAACCCTCGAGAAGATCTGCACGCAAAAGGGAGTCGATGCGGAAGACAGGGACGCCCTCACCGCGCTTTCGGCGGAAAATCCGGAAGCCGCCTTCTATACGGGAAAAATGGCCGCTTGCCGGTACTTCATCAAACACATCCTCCCGGAAGTCGGCGCCGGAATGAAGGCCATCAAAAGCGAGGACCTCTCCATGCTGGAGATCCCTGAAGAGGCCTTTGCCGTTTAGCGGATCCATGCGGCGAACCGGACGCCGCGCGGGTCGGCCACGCACGCGGCCTCCCAAGCCTATTTGACGGAGCGGACCGGCAGGACGCGATAGTATTTGACGTTTGTCGGGGGGTCCCAGCTCTGGGCGGCCTTGATGCGGAAGGCAAAGGAACTGGCGAGGGACCCGCGCGTTTCCGCTGCCCACAGTTGGTCGCACGTCAGGTCGATCAGGGGGGTGGCATAGATCTCCCCGTAGCGGGTGCTCCCCTCGACCACGAGGCTGTAGCACTCCGCCGGCTGCGGCCGGGTCGAGTCGTACAGTTGCCCGAGCTCCTCATGCGTCGGCATCCGCCAGTCGGAAAATCCGCCCCCGCGGTAGTTCCGGCAATAGCCCTGGGCATCCTGCCAGTTGATATCGGCCCCGTTGTCCCGGGCCGCCCACATCAGGTTCGTGATCGGGTCCAGGACGGTCCCGTCGCTGTAGGCCACGAACCGGCCGTCCTGCCCCGTTTCCCGGGCGGGGGCCGCGACGGGGGGAGCCGCGCTCTCCGTGTTGGGGATGAACCGCGGAACGGCGATCCAGACCGTCACGAGCAGGGCCAAACCGCACCCCCCGAGAAGCCCCGTGTTCACGCCGCCCTCATGCCGGAGAGACTGAAGCAGCATGGGTTCATTGATGATGAAGCGCTCCGCGTCGGCGATTTTCTTCGTGACACCCGCATGATACAACGCGTTTGCGTAAATCGCAAAAGCGATCCACGATCCGGACAACACGGCGATGCCGATGGCAGGGGCGCCGACGCGCTGCAAGATCCCCGCGAGCAGGACGATTTCCATGAAAAAAAAGAACCATCCATACATTTTTCGATAAATGGCCCAGCCCCCGCCGAAAAAGAAAGCGGTCCAGTTCCAGCCGGCCTTCATCCCGGGGGGGTGTCGGTCGAATTCTTGGAATTTCTCGAGGTAGTAGTTCTCGCTCGCCCCCCCGAGAAAGGCCTTGTAGCGCGCCTCGGCCAGTTCTATCGGGTCTGCCTGAGGAACGGAGGCCGCCGGGACGGGCTGAGGGGGTGACACCGGAGGCGCTTCAACCTCCACGGCCCCTTTTTTTTGAAGATCCTCCCGGCCCTCCGGTCGGGATTCGGGCGTTTCCGGCCCTTCAAGGCCCTCCGTCGGGAGGGTCGGGCCCCGCCATGCGCCGCAATAGACGCATTTCGCGGCGCCTCTCTGTATCCACTCCTCGTCACAGAAGGGACATTTTCCCATCACCGGCCCCCACGGAAATCCCCAAACCCCGCCACTTCGCGAGACGCGTCATCCCGCGCGGCAGCCCCTACGCCGTCGGTTCCGTATCGTCGTCCCGATCCGGGAGCGGCGCGTCCGCGTCTTCCGAAACCGGGACGTCCTCCTGGCCGTTCGCCTCCTCCGCCTCCCGCTCCGCCCGCGCCAGCCCCACCAGGCGCTCCTCCGGCTCGAGCTCGATCAACTTGACCCCCTGCGTGCTGCGATGGATCACGGGGATTTCGTCCACGCGCATCCGGATGATCTTTCCGCCGTCGCTGATGAGCAGGATGTCTTCGTCGCCGACGACCTGGGAGATGCCGGAGACCGTCCCGACCTTCGGGACCGTCTTCAGGTTGATCGTCCCCTTGCCGCCCCGGCTCTGGCGCCGGTACTCCTCGATGGCCGTCCGTTTGCCGTAGCCCCGCTCGGAGACCGTCAGGAGCGTCGTCCCCTCGGCGGGGATCTCCACCCCGACGACGACGTCGTCCTCGTCCATCCGGATCCCGATGACGCCGCGCGCGGTGCGCCCCACCTCCCGGACGTCCTCCTCGTGGAAGCGGATGCCCTGGCCCTTCCGGGTCCCCAGGAAGATGTCCTGGCTGCCCGTGGTGAGCTGCACGTCGATGAGCTCGTCGCCCTCGTCGATCGTAATGGCGATGATGCCCGTGGAGCGCGGATTGGCGTAGGCCGTCAGGTCGGTCTTCTTGATGATCCCGCGCTGGGTCACCATGACGACGGACTTGCCCGCGGCGAATTCCCGGACCGGCAGGATGGCCGCCACCCGCTCGCCCGGGTTCAGATTGATCAGGTTGACGAGCGCCTTGCCCTTCGCCGCCCGTCCGGCCTGGGGGATCTGGTAGACCTTGAGCCAGTACACCCGTCCCTGGTTCGTGAAGATCAGGACGTAGTTGTGCGTGGAGGCGATGAACACCCGCTCGACGAAATCCTCTTCCTTCGTCTGCATCCCCATCTTGCCGCGTCCGCCGCGGCGCTGGCTCCGGTAGAGGCTCACGGGATTGCGCTTGATGTAGCCGCTGTGGGAGACGGTCACGACCATGTCCTCTTCGACGATCAGGTCCTCGATGCTGATGTCCTCGGAGCTGACCACGATCTCCGTGCGGCGTTCGTCCCCGTAGCGGGCCTTGAGCTCCGCGAGCTCCGTGACGATGATATCCAGGACCTTCCCCGGATCGCCGAGAATCCCCCGGAGTTCGGCGATGAGCCGGGTCAGCTCGGCGAACTCCTGTTCGATCTTCTCCCGCTCCAGCCCGGTCAGGCGCTGGAGGCGCATCTCCAGGATGGCCCGGGCCTGGGCCTCGGACAGGCCGAAGCGGGCGCACAGCGCCTCTCCGGCCGCCGGCGGGTTCGCCGCCGCCTTGATCACGGCGATGACCTCGTCGATCCGGTCGAGCGCGATCAGCAGCCCCTTCAGGATATGGGCGCGCTCCTCGGCCCGCGCCAGTTCGTAGCGGGTCCGGCGCGTCACGACCTGCCGGCGGAACTCTACGAAGCTCTCCAGCATCTCCTTCAGGTTGAAGACGCGGGGCTGGCCGTGGTCGATGGCCAGCATGATGATGCCGAAGGTCGCCTCCATCTGGGTGTGCTTGTAGAGCTGGTTCAGCACGATGGCCGACGGCTCGTCCTTCTTGAGGTCGATGACGATCCGGATGCCTTCACGGTCCGACTCGTCCCGGAGGTCGGCGATGCCCCCGATTTTCTTCTCCTTGACAAGCTCGGAGATGGCGGCGATCAGGTTGGCCTTGTTCACCTGGTAGGGCAGTTCCGTGACGACGATGCTCTCCCGGTCGCTGCGGGCGTTGCGCTCGATCAGGGCGCGGGCGCGCATCCGGATGATGCCCCGGCCGGTCCGGTAGGCGGAGACGATCCCCTCCCGGCCGTTGATGAATCCGGCCGTCGGAAAATCCGGCCCGTGGATGTGCTTCATGAGCTCGTCGACCGTGATGTCCGGCTTTCGGATCAGGGCGACGGTCCCGTCGACGATTTCCCGCAGGTTGTGCGGGGGGATGTTCGTCGCGACGCCCACGGCGATGCCCGCCGTCCCGTTCAGCAGCAGAACGGGAATCCGGGCCGGCAGAACCGTCGGCTCCTGCAGGGATTCGTCGTAGTTGGGGACGAAATCCACCGTATCCTTCTCCAGGTCGGCCAGGATTTCCTCCGAGAGCCGGTGCATGCGGACTTCCGTGTACCGCATGGCGGCCGGCGGGTCCCCGTCGACGGAGCCGAAATTGCCCTGGCCGTCGATCAGGCAGTAGCGCATGGAGAACTCCTGGGCCATGCGCACGATCGTGTCGTAGGCCGCCTGGTCCCCGTGGGGATGGTACTTGCCGATGATGTCCCCGACGATGCGGGCCGATTTCTTGTAGGGCCGGTTCCAGCGGTTGCCCATTTCGTTCATGGCGAACAGCACCCGGCGGTGCACCGGCTTCAGGCCGTCGCGGACGTCCGGAATCGCGCGCCCGATAATGACGCTCATGGCGTAGTCCACGTAGGACTTCCTCATCTCGTCTTCGATGTCTACCGAGACATTCTTCTGATACGGCAGTTGCTCCATGTGTAACCTTTCAATCCCTATCGATGTTGGGCGTCATGTAGAAAGCGTCGGGAGGGATGTCCCGGGTCGCTCATCCCCGCCCCCGACGCCCCCGGCCGGGCGCCCGCCTTTCTACACATCCAGGTTCGACGCGTACAGGGCGTTGCGGAAAATGAACTCCCGGCGCGGTTCCACCTGATCGCCCATGAGCGTCGTGAAGATCTCGTCCGCCTGGACGGCGTCTTCGACCCGGACCTGCAGGAGGGTCCGCTTCTCCGGGTTCATCGTCGTCTCCCAGAGCTGCTCCGGGTTCATTTCGCCGAGCCCCTTGTAGCGCTGCAGGGTCATGCCCTTTTTGCCGGCGGCCATGACGTGCTCGATCAGGGCGGGCATGTCGGGCAGGACGGAGGGCGACGCGGTTTCGCTCTCCTCCGCCAGCACCTGGTAAGGCGCCTCGCCCAGGGCCGTCACCTGGTTCAAGAGGGATTTGATTTCCAGGAATTTCGGCATCTTCAGGACATCCCGGTCGATGCAGGTCGTCTGTTCCTGATCGTGACGCCGGAGGTGAAAGACGAGCTTGAAGATGCCGTGATCCGGGTCGAGGGCGACCCGGGCCTCGATCAGCCGGTCTCCCAGGGCCAGGGCCGTGCGCCGGGCCACGCGCTCGAGGTCCGCCTCGGTCCGAAAATCGCGGTCCGCAAGCGCCGGGTCGCCGGCCAGGAGGCGGACGACCTCCCGGTCCCGCTCCTCGCGTTCGAACTTGTCCAGGACCGCCTCGATCCGCATGACCTTCTTGACGAGGCCGGACAGGCGGCTCCCCGTCAGCGGCGTGCCGTTGCCGGTCAGCAGGCGGAGGCGGCCGACGCCCATGTCCAGAATGTGGTTTTTCATGGCCTCTTCGTTGTGGATGTACAGCTCGGTCTTCTTGTCGCTGATGCGGAACAGGGGCGGCTGGGCGATGTACAGGAACCCTCGCTCGACGAGCTCGCGCATCTGCCGGAAAAAGAAGGTCAACAGGAGCGTCCGGATGTGGAGGCCGTCCACGTCGGCGTCGGTCATGATGATGACCTTGTGGTAGCGCAAGCGCGCGATGTCGAAGTCCTCCTTGCCGATCCCCGTGCCCAGGGCCGTCGCGATGACCTTGATTTCCTCATTCTGCAGCATCTTGTCGAAGCGGGCCTTCTCCACGTTCAGGACCTTGCCCCGCAGGGGGAGGATCGCCTGGTTTTTCCGGTCCCGTCCCTGCTTGGCCGATCCGCCGGCCGAGTCCCCCTCCACCAGATAGATCTCGCAGGCCGCCGGGTCCTTCTCCTGGCAGTCCGCGAGCTTTCCCGGCAGGGAGCCGACCTCCAGGGCGCTCTTGCGGCGGGTCAGCTCCTTGGCGCGGCGGGCGGCCTCGCGCGCCCGGGCCGCATCGATGCACTTGTTCAGGAGCTGCTTGGCCACCGCGGGGTTCTCTTCCAGATAGACCCCGATCTTGTCGTAAACGATGCCCTCCACCAGCCCCCGGACCTCGCTGTTCCCCAACTTGGTCTTCGTCTGGCCCTCGAACTGCGGGTTTTTGATCTTGACGCTGATGACGGCGGCCAGCCCCTCCCGCAGGTCCTCCCCGCGCAGGGATTCCTTCGTGTTCTTGAGGAGGTTGCTCGTGGTGGCGTAGTTGTTGAACACCCGCGTCAGGGCGGACCGGAAACCGATCAGGTGGGTTCCGCCCTCCGTCGTGTTGATGCTGTTGGCGAAGGAGAAGATGTTCTCCACGTACGTGTCGTTGTACTGGAGGGCCATCTCCACCTCGCAATCCTCGCGGGCGCCCTGAACGAAAATGGGATGCTTGTGGAGGACCCGCTTGTTGCGATTGATGTACTCCACGAAAGAGACGATGCCTCCCTTGTAGAAGAATTCTCCCCGCTTATCGGCCCGCTCGTCGATCAGGGTGATCTTCACGCCGGAATTCAGAAAGGCCAGCTCCCGGAGACGGTTGGCCAAGATATCGAAGCTGAATTCCATCTCGTCGAAGATCTCCGAATCCGGCTTGAAGGTGACCCGTGTTCCCCGTCCCCGGGTCTTGCCGATCTTTTCCAGGGGCGCCCTGGGAACACCGCGCTCGTAGGATTGCGTATACAGGACCCCGTCCCTTCTCACCTCCAGTTCCAGGCCGCTCGACAGCGCATTCACCACCGAAACGCCCACGCCGTGCAGCCCCCCGGAGATCTTGTAGCTTTCGTTGGAGAACTTCGCCCCGGCGTGAAGCTTGGTCAGCACAACCTCCGCCGCCGACACGCCGGTGGCATGCATGTCCACGGGGATGCCGCGTCCGTTATCGTCCACGACGATGCTGTTGTCCATACGGATCCCGACGGTGATGGCATCGCAGAACCCGGCGGCCGCCTCGTCGATGCTGTTGTCCACCACCTCGTAGACCAGGTGGTGAAGGCCTTCCTTTCCCGTCGACCCGATGTACATGGCCGGCCGCTTCCGGACGGCCTCCAGGCCCTCCAGCACCTTGATGCTTTCCGCGTCGTACTGCTCCCGCAACGTCTTGTCGTTTATCTGATCATTTTCCATAGATAACCTTCATTGCCTTTAATGACCGAATCCCCTGGCCTTTATAGCTTCAGGGGCATGATAATGCAGAAATACTGTTCGTTTCCGACAGGGCGCATCACGCCGGGCTTCATCCCCGCGCCGACATCGAAGGCCACGTCCTTCTCGTCGATCACCTCCAGGGCATCGATCAGGTAACGGACGTTGTACCCCACCTCCAACTCCGCCTCCCCATACCCCACCTCGATCTCGTCGCTGGCCTCGCCGACATCCGGATTCTGGGAATTCAGGATCATCCGGTTCTCCGTCAGGCGGACGATGACCCCGCTGTACCGGTCGTTGGCCATAACCCCCATGCGCCGGAAGGCGTGCAGAACCGTATTCTTGTCAAACGTCACCCGCTTTCCGGGCTCGGAGGGGATGACCCGCCGATAATCGGGGTACTCCGCATCGATCAGGCTGACCTTGAGAACCGTATTGGCCGTCTTGATCATGCACATCCCGGACGCGATCGCGACGGCGACATCGCCATCCTCCCCCTCCAGCAGTTTCCGGATCTCGCCCAGCCCCTTCCGCGGCAGAATCACCCCTTTTTCCAGGGCCAGAAAATCCGGATCCTCGACGCCGGCGCAGGCCTTCGCCAGACGATGACCGTCCGTGGCCACCATCCTCACCTGACAGCCCTCCCCCCGCCGTTCCGTTTCGAAAAAAACGCCATTGAGGTTCCGTCGCAGGTCGTCCGTCGACATGGCAAAATAGACCTTCCGGATCAGATCCCGCAGCACCTGCGCCTTGATGGGATACAGTTTCACCGACTCGTCGAAGACGACCAGGGGAAAATCCTCGGCGGGAATCCCGGGAATCCGGTACACCACCTTTCCGCAACTGATCAGGACCTGATTGTTCTCCTGTTTTTGAAACAGGATGGTCTCCCCCTGAAGTTCCCTCAGCATTTCAGATAATTTGCGTGCAGAAAGCGTGATGTCGCCCGCAACGGACACGTCCGCGTCATACTGCGTGATCAAACCGATCTCACGATCCGTGGCCATCAGTTTGACCCGGCCCTCTTCCGCCCGGACCAGGACGTTATTCAAGATGGGCATGGTGGTCTTCTTTTCCACAATTCCCAGGGTCTTTTGCACCCCTTCCAGGATTGTCTCGCGGCGGGTCGTGAATTCCATGTTTCCCATCCTTTCTTTTAGACTGAGGTTGAATTCATTATAAACATAAACAGTATTAGTAATAAGCCCTGTGGATATCCGGATAATCTAAAGTTTCCTTTGAAAATCGAAAGGATTGACCGTTCCTCCCTGTGGAGGACCCTGTGGCCTTCTGTTAGGAACGGCTTTGCAAAACCTCCTCGATGTCCTGAACCGTTTTTTTCAGCTTGGTGTCCGTTTCCATCAACCGGGCGATCTTTTGGCAGGCGTAGATCACGGTCGAGTGGTCCTTGCCGCCGATTTTCTCGCCGATGTCCGGGTAGGAGGCAGGGGTCAACTGGCGCGCCAGAAACATGGCCACCTGGCGTCCCAGAACCATGTTCTTGTTTTTCTTCGGGGATTTGATATCGGCGATTTTCAGGTTGAGTTTTCCGGCCACGGTTTTGACGATATCGTCGATGGAAATTTCTTCCTTTTCGCGCTGTTTCAGGATCTTCTTCAGTACCTCCCGGACCAGGTCGAGGTCGATCTCCCGTCCCGTCAGGGAGGAAAAGGCACCGATCCGGATCAGGAATCCCTCGAGTTCCCGGATGTTCGATTCGGCGTGGGAGGCGATGTAATTGGCCACGTTGTGCGGAAGATCGAGGTTGTTTTCCTGGGCCTTCTTTTCGATGATCGCGATCTTGGTTTCCATCTCCGGCGGCTGAATGTCTGCGATCAGCCCCCACTCGAAGCGGGAACGCAGACGCCCTTCCAAATTCGGGATGTCTTTCGGAAATTTGTCGCTCGTGACGACGATCTGTTTGCCGCCGTCGTGGAGGGTGTTGAAGGTGTGGAAGAACTCCTCCTGGGTCCGTTCCTTGCCGGCGATGAACTGGATGTCGTCGATCAGCATGCAGTCGATGCGGCGGTACTTTTCCCGGAACTGGGGCATCTTGTCGTAACGGATCGAGTTGATCAGCTCGTTCATGAATTCCTCGGCGGAGACGTAGGCCACGTTCCGCTGGGGATACAGGGAGAGCATCTGCAGGCCGATGGCGTTGAGCAGGTGCGTTTTTCCCAGACCGACGCCGCCGTAAATAAACAGGGGATTGTACTGTTTGGCCGGCTGCTCCGCGACGGCGACGGCGGCCGCGTGGGCAAACTGGTTGCAAGACCCGACCACGAAACGCTCGAAGCTGTAATTGACGTTCAGCGTCGGGTGGTTGCGGGAGGGGGCCTTGGCGCGGGCCGTCCGGGAGCGGGCCGCGGGGGCGCCGGCCGGATCCGATGCGCCTCCGGCGGGAGATTTCCCGTCCCGGCCGATCCGAAAGTCGACCTGCAGGTCCACGCCAGAGGCGGCCTTCAGGGCCTCCCGGATCAGCGAGATGTAATTGTCGAGGAGCCAGTCGCGAAAAAACTTATTGGGGACGGTCAACTGGATCTGTTGGCCGTCCATGGCGGAAATCCGGACCGGTTTGATCCAGGTCTCGAAATTCTGGCTGCTGATCTTTTCCTTGAGGATACCGGTGCTTTTTTCCCACAAAATTTCCACGACCCACATCCTTGTCAACAAGGCTATCCACACCTGTGGATAAATGAATGCAACGGCTTAGCCCAGAAGCAGCCGGGACAGGCGGTTCAATTCCTCGGTGTTCTGAAAGGCGATCTGGATATAACCCTTTTTGCGCCCCTGATGGATCTTCACGGGGGACTTCACGGTCTTCGTCAGGGTCCGCTCCAGGTCCTGAACGTACGGGTCCCGGCGTTTGGCCGCGGCCGGCGGGACCGGACGCTTGGCGCGCTGCACCAGGGCCTCCGTTTCCCGGACGCTCAGACGTTTTTTTAGGACCAGGGCCAGCGCGCGTCGCTGCTCCCCCGGCGTGTCCAGGGCCAGAAGGGCGCGGCCATGGCCGGCGCTGATCTGCCGGTCGACGATCGCCTGCCGGGCCTCCCCGGGCAGCTTGAGCAGCCGGACCGTATTCGCGACCGTGGAGCGCTCCCGCCCGACCCGGGACGACACCTCCTCCTGGGACAGGCCGAAGGTCTCCATCAGGGTCTGGTAGGCGTTGGCCTCCTCGATGGGGTCCAGGTCCTCCCGCTGCAGGTTTTCGATGAGCGACACCTCGGCCAGATCCCGGTCCGTCGCCTCCCGGACGATCACCGGCACCTCGCTCAGGCCGGCTTCCTGGGCGGCGCGCCAGCGCCGTTCGCCGGCGATGATCTCGTATCCCTCGCCGGCCCTCCGGACGAGGATCGGCTGAACGATCCCGTTCTGGCGGATGGACTGAACGAGCTGACGCTGCTCCGCGTCGCGGAAGGTCCGCCGGGGCTGGAACCGGTTGGGCGCAAGCGCCTCGATCCCGCAGGTGAGATAGGCGGGCCGGTTCGAGGCATCCGTCAGCAAATCCGGGAACATCGCCCCCAGACCCTTTCCCAGGGACAGTTTCGGCGGCATCTATCTCCTCCCGTTGGCGAGAATTTCTTTGGCCAGGTCCATATAGGACAGGGCCCCCCGGGACCGGATGTCGTACAGAAGAATCGGCAGTCCATGGGAGGGACTTTCCGAAAGCCGGACGTTGCGGGGAATACAGGTCTGAAAGACCTTCGACCCGAAATGCCGCCGGACGTCCTCGCTGACCCGGTGCGACAGGAGGTTCCGCGTGTCGAACATGGTCAGGAGAATCCCCCCCAGCTGCAGGGAGGGGTTCAGGCGGGCCTTCACCAGGCGCAGGGTGTTGAGCAGGTGGCCCAGGCCCTCCATGGCGAAGTATTCGCACTGCAGCGGGATGATCAGCGCGTCGGCGGCAACCAGGGCGTTCAGGGTCATGAATCCGAGCGACGGGGGGCAGTCCAGGATGATGAACTCGTAGGGCGTTTCGAGCGCCCGGACCAGCGTGCGAAGCTTTTTTTCCCGGTCCGGCAGCGGGACGAACTCCACCTCGATGCCGATCAGGTCCTGGTCGGCCGGGACGATGTCGAGCTGCGGGATCATGGTCCCGACGATGACCTCCCTGAGGGGGCGTTTGCCGATCAGGGCCTGGTAGAGGTTCTGCTCCCGGATCGCCTCCCGCGAGACGCCCAGCCCGGTGCTCGCATTGCCCTGGGCGTCGCAGTCGATCAGAAGCGTCCGCCGCTCGGCGGCGGCGATCGAGGCGGCCAGATTGATGGCCGTGGTGGTCTTTCCCACCCCTCCCTTCTGGTTGGCGATGCAGAGAATCTTTGCCATTATTTACTCTAATGATTTCAATTAGTTAAATTTCGCCATCGGATGACCGACCATAGCACAAAACGGCCCCTTTTTGAAGGGGTTTTTCAAGATATTTTGCCTCCGGAAAAACAAGGGGTTACGGGGGAAAGCGGTTCTTCCGGACAAAGCCCGACGCGCGTTTCAGCGGTAGTCGTCGCGGGGGGGATGAAAAACGTCGATGATGACGCAGTCCGTCTCCGCGCGGCCGCTGTGGCGCACCCCGGGGGGGATGACCGCCACCCCGCCCGGGGCGAGGGTCCGGGTCTCCCCGTCCACGGTCAGCGAAAAGGCGCCCGTAATCAGGCTGGTGACCTGCTCGTGCGGATGGGCGTGGTCCGGCAGGGCGGCGCCGGCCCGGATATGCCAGTAGGCCAGGGTCATGCGGTCCGTGTGCACGAAGCGGGCCCGGAACCCGGGGGCCATTTCGCGCTCCGCGACGGTGGCGAGATCGATGAAGGGCATGATACCTCCTGGGGGCAAAGGGTGAAGGGGCCGGGGTCGGAGACAAAAGGCCCCGGACGCGATGGTGGGCGGGAACGACCGTCGACAGGCCCGGGGACAGTCAGCGGTCGATCCGGACCCGGTCATCCCTCCGGGCGGCCCAGGGGGATCGCCCGGATCAGGGCGGCGAGGCGTTCGCGTTCGCGCTTCGGGATGGCGATATCCTTGTAATAGAAACGCTCGAACTCCGCCACAAAAATTTCCGCCTGCCGCCGGGGAACGTCCGCGGGGAGGCGGGCGACAAACGCCTCGAGGCCCTCGCCGGGACGGCGGGTATGCCCGAGGCGGGCGAGGCGACGGTGGAAGCGGGCCAGGAGCCGTTCCTCCGGCGTCGGCCATTTCATCCGGCGCAGCAGGAGGGCGCCGGCCAGGACCAGGAGGATCAGGAGCGCGCCGCCGGCCCGGAGACGTTGTCCGGGGTCGAGGGACAGGCGCCAGCCCGGGTTCCGGAGCGTCCGCTCCAGGCTCGTCAGAAGGCGGAACTGTTTCTGGAGATCATAGGCGATGACGTTGATATTCCAGTAATATTCAAGCAGATCGAAGACCATGCGCACGCGGAAGCCGAGCCCTCCCTGCCACGCGGAGGTCGCGGTCGAGAGGGCGGCCGGCGTCGCATCGACGCGCAGCCAGCCGCGTCCTTCCAGCCAGACCTCCGTCCAGACGTGGGCGTTTTTCTGAAGGACGACGTAATACCCGCCCAGGTCTTGGTAATACCCGCCGCGGTAGCCGCCGACCATGCGGGCGGGGATCCCCGCCGAACGCGCCATGACGGTCATGGCCGACGCGAAATACTCGCAGTTGCCGTAACGGTGACGGAAGAGAAACTCCTGGAGCGGCCGGGACGAGCGGGGAAGATCCGAGAGGGCGTAGCGGAAGGGGCCGTGGTGCAGGTAGCCGTGGAGGGCCCGGACGGCCGGGACGGGGGCCAGGCCCCGGGTGAGGCCGGCCGCCAGGGCCCGGATGTCCTCCAGCCCCGGGGGCAGGTCGAGGTACGCCCCGGGATTTTCCTGGGCGGGGGTGAAGGCCTCGGCGGGGACGGAGACGCCTTCGTACCGGATCTTCCGTACAACCGGGTCCGGCAGGGTGTACACGAGATCCCCGCCCCTGCGGGCGTTCCGGAGAGAAACGAAGACGGGCTTGTCCAGGGTGAACAGCCAGCGGTTTTCCGCGGGCTCCAGGTAGACGATGTAGCGGACGTGCCGGATCGGCGCGGGGAGGTGGAACGTCGTCGCGGGCGGGGTCCGGAGGGACGTCCAGGTCCGGCCGTCGAAGCGGTCGAACACGATGCCCCGCCAGTACGGCGCGTCCTCGTCGAGCCTTCCTGTGGCCACCCGGAAGGCGACCGTCGCGTCCTCCTGGATGTCCGCCACGCCGCCGAGACGCACGTGGTCGGTGAAGCCGCTGGTGGACGGGCCGCTCCGGTTCAGAAAATCGAGAAAGGGGTGGCTCGTCCGCGGGAGGAGGACGAACAGAAGGACCGTCACCGGCAGGGCGACCAGGGGAATCAGGAGGGGCTTGACGGTGAGGGCGGCCAGCGTGCGCCGGGGCAGGACGAGGGCGGGGTCTTCCGTGAAGTAGGCCAGCAGGACCGTGGCGGAGGACAGGAGGAAGAGAAAGGCGATCAGATAGGCGAGGAAGATCATGTCCAGCGACAGCAGCGAGGCGCCCGCCAGCAATAGGAGGGACAGGACGAAGATCTGGAGGTAATCCCGCGGTTGCTTGTCCTCCGTGAATTTCAGGGCGATCATGACGAGCAGGATGTCCACGGCCGGCGACACGATGTTGTCGATCCGCAGCCTAAGGAAGGTGACGATGACCATGGCCACGGCGAGCGCGTTCAGGATCCACCGGGGCACGACGAAGGGCCGGCGCCAGTCTCGCCAGGCGGCCGGAAGCATCAGGGCGACGAACCCGGCGACGAAGACGCCCCCGGCGTGGGCGGCCACGGACACAAATCCCGTCAGGGCCAGCGCGTAGGTCAGGATCTTGAGAACGCCCTCAACCTTCATGATGCTCCCCCTCGCGCCCGTAAAGGGCCAGCGCCCTGAGCAGGAGGTGTTTCTGGTGGGGCGAGTGGACGGGCGGATAGAGGGTCTCGCCCATCTTCAGGCCCACCGGGACGCCTTTCCGGAACAGGTCGAGCACCCAGAAGGTCAGGATGGACAGCCGGCCTTCGAGGGGGCCGGGAATCCGGGCGATGTCGAGCACCAGAGGCGGCACGGCCGGGAGGGTGAACTCCTTGGTCTGCAGGCGGTCCGTCCGGGCGCTCGCCTTCCAGTGGATGTACTTGAGGGGGTCGCCCCTCAGATAGGGGCGGATGGACAGCAGATCCGTGCCCGCGCCGGTCCGGTCCAGACCGGCCTCCGACGGCCGGGAACGGGACCGGCCCTCCTCCTGGCCGACCGACCCCGGTTTCGGTTCGGGGTAGACCAGGGCGGACAGGTCGCCCTCCAGGTGCCGGTAGCGGATGAAAAAACGGAAGGGAAACGCGGAGGCCAGATACCGGGGCGCGACCGCTTGGCGCCCCCGTTCGGCGAAGGTCAGGCGCGCGGACCGGGAGGCCCGGCGTCCGGCTTCCAGGTAGGGGAAGAGGACGGAGGTTTCCCCCAGGGCCACCCGCATCAGAAACGCGGGCAGATAGCGCCGCCGGTTGAGGAGGACGACGGTGGCGAGGGTTTCGGTCCGGGCGAACACCTCCTCGGGGAAGGTGACGTCGACAGAGAGCCGGCTCAGGTTGCGCTTGCCGTAGAAGCCCGAGATCAGGAGGAAGGAGAGCAGGGCGGCAACGATCATGTACACGAGGTTGTTGCCCGTGTTGATCGCCGCGATGCCGAGGAAGAGCGTCAGGGCCATGTAGATCCATCCGGCCCGTGTGACCTGGATTACGCCGGGACCTTGACCGTGTCGAGGATCGATTGGACCAGCTCCTTCCTGTCGAGGCTTTCGTATTCCTCCTTGATCAGGAGGCGGTGCGGCAGGGTAAAGGGGGCCAGTTCGCGGATGTCTTCCGGGATGACGAAATCCCGGCCGCAGAAATGGGCGTAGGTCCGGGCGGAGGCCGTGACGGCCAGCGCCCCCCGGGTCGAGATGCCGGCGCGGATGTAGGGATGGCGCCGCGTGGCGGCGACGATGTCCAGAATGTAGCCCAGGATCTTTTCCGAAACGTGGACCTCCGCGTTGATCCGCCGGTGCATCTCCACGACCTCGTCGCGCGAGACGAGAGGGTCGATCCGGTCCAGTTCGCGGCGGCTGCTCCCCTGCTTCAGGATCTCCTTTTCCTCGTCGCCGGAAGGATAGCCGATCCGGATCTGCATCATGAAGCGGTCCATCTGGGACTCGGGCAGGGGGAAGGTGCCGAAGTGCTCCACGGGATTCTGGGTGGCGATGACGAAGAAGGGCTGGGGGTGGCGGTAGGTCTTGCCCTCGATCGTCGTCTGCTTTTCCCCCATCGCCTCGAGCAGCGCGCTCTGGGTTTTCGGGGTGGCCCGGTTGATCTCGTCGACGAGCACGATGTGGTTGAAGACCGGACCGGGGCGGAACTCGAACTCCGCCGTGTTCTTGTTGTAGATGGACAGGCCCGTGATGTCTGTCGGCAGCAGGTCGCTCGTACACTGGATCCGTCCGAAGGTCAGCCCCAGCACGCGGGCGATGGAGAGCGCGAGCACGGTCTTGCCCAGACCGGGAAGGTCCTCGATCAGGAGGTGTCCCCGGGAGCAGCAGGTGATCAGGGCGAGCTTCAGGGCGAGGTCCTTCCCGTACAGGTAGCGGGAAAGGCACGCCAGGATTTCCAGAATTTTCGGGTTTTGGATGTCCATGGAGGCGTTCATACCATCTTCTCCGGACGTTGTCCAAGACCGTTTGCGGGATCGGCGGGGGGATCGCGCAGATCAGGCAGGTCGTTTTTGCCTTTCACGTCCCGCTCCCGGGAGCGTGAAAAAAGACTTGACATCCTTTTCAACACACCTTAAGGAAGACATGGTTTTTTGAACAATGCGGCTTTCTCCATGCCGCCAGACGGGATTTGAAGGAAGACGTATTGAAGGGCAATGGAACAACCACCATGCACTTGCGGGTCAAGGTGGTTTTTTTATTGCCGTCCGCAAACACACTGACAGGAGAGGGTTGGGCAGCATGGCAGAAGGCACGGTAAAGTGGTTCAACGAGAAGAAGGGGTACGGGTTCATCGCAAAGGATGAAGGGGGGGACGTTTTCGTCCATTTCAGCGCGATCCAGGGCGACGGATTCAAGACGCTGGCCGAGGGTCAGCGCGTCAGCTTCGAGATCGAGCAGGGTCAGAAAGGGCCGTCCGCGGCCAACGTCCGGGCCATCTAGAGCCGGAACGGTTCATAAGGGTGTGTTTGAGCCGGGGGCGCCCTCCAGACGGGGGGTGCCTCCGGCTTCCTTCCCGCCGGCGTCCTTCGGCGTCGGTGAAGCATCGGCGATCCAAACGACGGGTTCGGCTTGGGAACGCGGTGCGTCTTTTTGCATCCCGTGGATTGACGCAGAAGTCGTCCATGCGGACATTGTTTCCGATCTCGATCATCTCCTGCGAGTGGAAGCTGACCAGCCTGTTGATCCGCACATTCTCGCCACCGGTCGATTCGTGCCGATGGATCGCGGACGCTCTTCATCTTTCTTTGACGAGCGTGCCCCCCGCGCGTTCCATCGCCCGTTGTTCGAATTCGGCCTGAAATCCGGGAGAATAGTTCATGTACTTCGGAATGGGGTATCTGAGGCCGGCCTGATGGGTCGCCTCCAGTCCCTCCACAAGACGCCCCAATGCGCTGCTAGGGGATGAAAACATGATCTCGGAATCGTCAGCGCCGCCCCAAACCCTGTCGCCGTTTCCCAGCAGGACCACTTGCGGCACGCCGAGCTGGATCGTTTTGATCACGCCTTCGTGACAGGACCCCGCCCGGCCGGAAGAGGTAAAGGGCATCGTGCCGCCTTCCATGTATAAATAGCCTTGCACCAATCGCATGATCTGTGCGGGCAGGCCATAGATCTGAATGACGTCCGGCACAACTTTCGTGCGGGCCAGAGGCGAGATCACAATGCCCGCATCGTTCTCCTTGAGCGTATACAAGGCGTCGGTCCATTTGTTCGACGTTGCGGCATCCCTGGAATATAATCCCACCGTGAACTGAACCGCGAACTGTCGGGCCTCGGGGGTCAGCGGATCCCAACCGTAAACGGTGCGTGCAATTTTGCAATTGCAGTCTTTCTGGGTTACGGCGATGGTCCATCCATACGTTCGCGCGATCTTGAAGTTCTGACAGATGAAATTCTGATGCCGAAAATCCGACGCCGGACGTTTGGCGCCCGGCGGGATTTCTTCCTCTGTCCGGATGAATTTGATCGCCAGAGGAAAAGAGGCCGGCCGGAGCAATGCCTCTAGGTTCTGTCCGAATTGCCGATACCGCTCCACTTCGCTCATCGTGAGCCCCCCCTTCAGGATGTTTTCCGAAATGAAAGCGCCCATCCGGGCCCTGCCCCCGGGAACAGGAACCGCGCCGCGCATGGCGTCAGGGTCCCGGTACGGCGCCGTCCAGCCGTGTAAAGGCGTACTGCATCAGCTCCCGCATGGACCCGTCCTTCGTTTTCACGTAAACCTCCTTGCCCCTCTCCTTCCGGCCCGCTCGCCGGAAGAGACCCGCGCGCGGTGAAGCGCCCGATTCCCCTATGGCCCCGGTCGAAAAATATGGTATATGAATGCGCCCGTCGATCCGTTCGTCCCGCCGCCGGAGGGAAGAGGTGACCGTTCTGCTGCGCCTGGCCAAAACGCTGTGGATCTACTTCTGGGCCATTCTGGCCACGCTTCTGCTCTTCGTTCCCGTCTGCCTGGCCGCCTTCGTCAGCCGCACGGGGAATCTGGCGTTCAACCTGACCCAGCTCTGGGCCTGGATCATGCTCAAGGTGACGTTCGTCCGGGTGGTGACCCGGGGACGGGACAAGATCCGGCCGGGCCAGTCCTACATCATCATCGCCAATCACACCTCCCTCTACGACATCCTGGCCCTCGTGACGGGGCTGCGCACCCAGTATCGCTGGATCATCAAGAAGGAGCTTCTCAGGGTTCCCCTCTTCGGCTATGCCCTGTACGCCTCGCGCAACATCTTTATCGACCGGGCCGATCCGGCCCGGGCCGTCGAAAGCATCCACAAGGGCCTGGACCGCCTGCCGGTGGGCGTCAGCGTTCTGTTCTTCGCGGAAGGCACCCGTTCACCGGACGGCCGCATCCGCCCGTTCAAGAAGGGCGGCTTCGTCATGGCCGTGGAAAAGGGCCTGCCCATCCTGCCCGTGACCATCAACGGCAGCCGCGGGATCCTCCCGAAGAAAAGCGTGGCCTTCAACCCCGGCACCGTGGAGGTGGTCGTCAGCGATCCCATCGCGACCAAGGGCGAGGACCGCGATCACCTGGAGGCCCTCATCGAACGGACGCGCAACGTCATCATGGCCCATTACCGCCCCGGCGGGCAGGTTCCGGCGGCAGGTCCCTGACGGGCCGCCCGGTCGACCCGGCGGTCGGAACGGCCCCCTGCTGGGCGCGCAAAACGGCCGCCGCGCGCCGGGCGGAAGGAACCCCTCGCCCTTCGAATCCCGGGCGGCGACGAAGGCGATCAGCCCCCCGGCCCCCGGCGCCCGTCCCGGAGCAGGCCGGCCAGGACGCGGGCGATCTCGTCCAGGCGGTTGTGGATCCGGATGCCCTTCTCGTTGAGATCCCAGACGAGCTGGCTCTCCCAGGGGGCAAAGTGCGCCCCGACGAGCACGGGAAGGCCCGTTTCCCGCTCCAGGTCGACGAACTGCCGGACGGTCCATTTTTCGAATCTCAAGAAGGCCTTCCAGTCTTCGGAGCTCGCCTCCGTGATCCGGCCCGGCCGGCCCAGGCCGTGCACGACCAGGGCGTCGACCTCGCCGGACTCGAGCAGAATCCGGCCGAGCGCCTGCCGCCGGTCCGGCAGGGACACCATGCCGGCGGCCCCCAGATCGATCGGGTTCCGCGTCGAGGCCCGGGGCGGGATGTCGAGGGCGCGAAGCCTCGACTGCAGCGCAGCGCTCAGCTCGGGAACCTGAAGGCCTTCCTCCTCCAGGGCGTCCGCCAGGGCCACGCCCCAGGAGCCGCCGATGGTCACGATGCCGATCCGCGGCCCCTTCAGCGGGGGGTGTTCGACCCGGGCATGGGCCAAAGGCAGCATCACGTCCATGGCGGGCACGGTGATCACGCCCGCCTGGCGCAGGAATCCCGCGAAGACCTCCGCGCGCCCAGCGAGCGCGCCCGTGTGGCTCTGGGCCGCGCGGGCGGCCCCCGCGGACCGGCCGGCCTTGAAGGCGATCACGGGCTTGACCCGCGTCACGCGCCGCGCCACCGTGAGGAAGCGCTCCCCGTCCCGGACCGTCTCCAGATAGGTGAGGATGGCGGGCACGTCCGGGTCGGCGCCGAAGTACTCCAGAAAATCGGTCACGGTGAGATCGCACTCGTTGCCCGTGTGGACGAACCGGCCCACCCCCATCTTCCGGAAGGACCCGGCGGCGAGCAGATCGTAGAAGGCGAATCCGCCCTGGCAGACGGCCGCCAGCTTCGTGGGGTAGAGGTGTTCGGCGGGCGAGGCGGCCGCGTTGAATCCGGCATGGAGGTTGAAGGTCCCGCTGATGTTGGGACCCAGGAGACGCATCCCGTAGCCGTGGGCCAGGCGGGCGAAGGCCAGTTCGCGCTCGCGCCCGCCCCGGACGGCTTCGCCGAAGCCCGCGGTGATGATGGACATCCCCCGGACGCCCTTTTCGCCGCAGGCGCGGATCGTCTCCTCGACGAACGCCTCCGGCACCGCCATGACGGCCAGGTCCACCTCGCCGGGAATGTCCCGGACGTCCGGAAAGGCGGGCCGTCCGGAGACCGTCCCGGCCCGCCGGTTGACCGGGTAGATCGTGCCGGGATAGCGCCAGGCGGCCAGCCCCCCCATCATGAACGAACCCCAGGAGCCGGGCTTGTCCGATGCGCCGATGACGGCCACGGAACGGGGTTGGAGGAAAACGCCGAGATCGATCGCGGGCTTGTCCATGGTTCCCCCTTTTCCATTCATGTAATCGGTACGCTGCCATTGCCGATGGATACGGTCAAGCCGCCCGGCCATCAGAAAACAATCGAATCCCGCGCCGGACCCAAGATCGACGACCGCTTCCCCCTCCCGCAGAAAGACCAAGGCAACGGGATTCCCGCATCCCACACGCTTTAGCCACCCATCTCACCTCACGTCGAATATTCAGGCGCATGCGATAGGGTTAGCAGTATCTGACTGTTCTTCAAGCAAGTAAAGACAAAATTTCATTAAACGGGCAAGGTTTTCATTTTCCCAGCATCGTCACGGAACGGCACACCGCACAGGATCGCGGGTGACGTGGCGCGCTTTGAAAATCCCCCAAGGATTTTCTTGACAAGGCCTTGCCCGGGCAATATATAGCCAGATGGCAATATGAAAAACAACGATTGACCCTCATCATATGTGCCGACATCATTTGTATAAGGAAAACAAACAAGAGCGGTTCATATCAAAAGTCGAGCAGGGGGGAACATGTCCGAAGCATGCTGCCACACGGGAAGTAACCGGCTGATTTTGGCCTGCGCGGGTTCGGCGAACACCGGCCAGATGACCTATCGGCTGGCCTTGCAACTGACACGGGAGGGGCAGGGGAGTTTATTTTGCCTGGCCGGCATCGGTGCCCACCTGAGCGGCTTCGTGGCTTCGGCCAGAGACGCGGAGGATATGCTGGTCCTGGATGGTTGTCCTCTCGCGTGCGCCAGCAGAAACCTCCTCCAGGCGAACATCCCCGTCAGAAATCACTTCATCATGACGGAATTCGGCGTGAAAAAGCAACACGGCAAGGCGCCTACAGCCGGACAGACGGCGAAAGTCAAGGAGGCCATTCTGAATGCGCTGCCGCCCTCGGTAGGCCCCACCTTTCCCCTGGCCCCTTAAACAAGACCTTGCTTGAACACTCCATCCGTAAGGGCGGCAGGGGGGAGCGCGGCGATTGACATGGAAGGCGATCCTGCTAAGGAATACCCTCCGGTCTTTGGGGGACCCCCACGCTCGTCAACGTAAACGGCGAGAAGATTCCCGAGAGCCTTTGCAAGCAGGAACGGACCCGGATTGATCCGGCGTATTAGGATCTCGTCAAAGGGGACCCCCAACAAACTCATTGAGGTCATGGTCGACCGTGTTCTCCTGTTGCAGTAGGCTAAAAAGGAGGGCATCACCGTGCCCGAAGAGGGATGCGCAATGCCGTTGGCTGCGGGACAGGATAGCGAGACCGGAATGATCACGGCCTATCTCGACAAAAAATTTTCCGCCCTGCCACCGGCTTCGACCTGTCTTGCAGAAGATCCGCTAAGGATGATAAGGGTAAGTTGGAAGGGATGATCATCGACATCCGGAACAACCGCGCACTGGCCGCCGGATATCAAATCCAGGTGATTCCGACGAGTGTCTTTTTCGATCCCTCGGGCAAGGAGGTGCTTCGTCATCCGGGTTTCATGAGCGAAGACCAGATCAAGGAACTGCCGATGGGGATTTCTCGATAAAGATTGAATGGGGATCCCTGCGGGACGTCAGGCCTGGGATATAAAGACGATTGACAGGCCCCCGTGTCGTCTGCTACTTTCCTCACACATTTAAATGCACAGAGGAGCGACATGAAAAAGGATATTCTTTTTGCCTCGTGTCTTCTTGCCCTTCTTGTCTTCTGGTCGTTTCCTGCCGCGGCTGCCGATGAAGGCGGTTGCATCAAATGTCACACGAATGATGCCCTGATGAAAACCCTGCATCGACCTGTTCCGGTTCAAGCGGGAGCGGGCGAAGGGTGAGCGGGAGCGCCTCCGCCAGTTAAGGTGGAAGAACTGTACCGGGGCTATGTCGTCGATCCTGCGCTTTTGAAAAGTGACCGGCATTTCCAGATGGGCTGCAGGTTGTGCCATCAAGGCAATCGTCAAGCGTTCACCAAGGAAGAGGCTCATAAAGGCCTGGTGAAGCGGCCCACCGACAACCCGACCGCCTGTGCCCTCTGCCACAAGCCGATTGCGGACCATTTCGTCAAGTCGCTCCACTACACGACAATCGGCCAGCGGACCGGCGTGACGCACCGTTTCTCTACCGAAGATCTGAAGACGTTCGATGAAAAAGTCTTTGAAAAATCATGTCGCAGTTGCCATGCCTCCTGCGGCGATTGTCATGTCAAGTCTCCGCCCGTTTCCGGGATCTCCACCGGCCTGATTCAGGGCCACAAGTTCGTCAGGAAAAACGAAGGCAAAACCTGCGCCTCCTGTCACGGCGGGCGGGTCTATCCGGAGTTTACCGGTGAGTACGGAGGGGCTCCCGATGTTCACTACCAGAAGGGCATGATGTGCGTGGATTGCCATAAACAGGTTGAAATGCATGGGGACGGCATGGCCTACACGTCCAAGCACGAAGTCCGGGATCGTCCCCGGTGCCAGTCATGTCACAAGAACGGCAAGGATCAGCTGGCCCATCAAGTGCACCAGGACAAGGTCAGCTGTCAAGGCTGCCACTCCGGCGGCCCGTATCGACAGTGCTACAGTTGCCACGAGGGGACGGGATCGAGATCGAAGGAGGGGTTTATTTTGGGCCTGAACCCGCGGGACAAGAAAACCTTGACGACGCTCCGGCTCATCCCGACGAAGAAAAGCACCTTCCGCAAGGCGGGAATCAAGATGGAGAACTACGATGCACTCCCCAATTTCTGGAACTCCGCCGTGCACAACATCCGGAAGCAGACGCCGAGAACCCGCTCCTGCGATGCCTGCCATGTGGCAAAAGACGGATTCCTCAACAACGAAATCGTCATCAAGGAAGGCGGTTCCAAGGCCAACGAGGGTTTGATCTACGATATCAAGCCCATCAAAAGGTAACCTGGGTAACGTGTCAGGGGGGAGGATTCCGTTCAAACGCGGGGGAATAGGAAACATGATTTTCCCGGAGGGCGGCAGCACGGGCCTCCCTCCGGGAAATACGGGATTTATTTGACAACCGGACCGTTGGGTGTGTACATGACTTCGGCATCCAGGAAATAAAAGCGCTTCATATCCACGTTCTTGCACTCGTCCTTGATCCCGAAATACATTTCGCCCGCCCGCGCGCCTGTGGCGCACACGAAGACCACATACTCTTCCTTGGGAAACTGCGCCAGCGTCGCATCGCAACCTTTGTCGTAGAGATCGTTGATGAAAACGTGTTTGGCGCCCTCGAAGTGCCCCGCTTTATACTCGAAGGGCGTTCTGACATCGACGAGCGCGACGTTCGTAGCTTTCTCAGCCACGATTTTCTTGAAAAATTCCTTGTCAATGGCGCCTTCTTCCTTGCCTATTTTGATGGCCGCGACCTTATTGGCGGCCAGTCCGGCATCGGCCCTTACGGGGGCGACGTCCCGCTGTGCGGCGCACCCCAAGACGAACAGCAGCGATATGGCCATCAGAAAAGATAGTTTTTTCATGCATCACCCCCTATTGGATGTCTTTGATATTGCCGTTGAATACGGCCGTCTTCTTGTAACCCGCCTTGTATACCTTGTCCGCCAGGCGATAATTGGCTGTTGCGTTGTCGGCAGTTCCTGCCAGGATTACGAGTTTGTCCTTCGCGATGTTTGCGGCAAAGAATTTGGATAAATCGGCATCTTCGGCAAGGTTGACGACAAGAGCGCCGTTTGAAATATGTTTTCTCGCACCCGCTGCGGTGACTTCGGAGAAGTATTTTTCGAAGAACACCGGCCCTTTGACAAACGCCTTCAGATTGGTAAATCCTTTGGCCTTGAGACGTTTGATGTCGCCGAGGCTCATGGGGCAGGGCCTGCCGATGCCGAGGAGGATCTCCGTATCTTTGGGGAGGTTCAGTTTCTCGAGTTCGGGGTAGATGAGGTTGAATTTTGCGTCATACATGTTGAATGCCGTGGGAATGAACCCGTCATTGTATGTCCGGGCCGGCCTGGCATCGATGACGAAAACCTTTCCCGTTTTGTTGATCAGGTCATCCATTTTCGAGAGGACGTAGTCGCCTCCGACGGCTTCGACGCCCATTTCCTTGCAGGCATTCAAGATGACCTCTGCCGGGGGGAGAGCGATGGATGGACCGGCGGCCACCTGGGCACTTCCGATCCCCGGTACCGCAAACAGCGATAGGGCTAAAACGATGAACATGAATCTCTTCATACTGACACCTCCTTTATGGTTTATTGTAAGGGTCCTTGCGGGCTGTTCCGCTGTTTAAGGCAGCCTTATGGCTGTCGCACGGTCAATCTTGAACCGGCATCCGGCACGATTCCTTAAATCTCGGTTCTGCCCCCCATAGTCGCGATCCTGATTTCCTCCTTTCAATGTTCGGTCATGATCGGGCGTTGCAAGATCACTCGATTGAATTCTGGTTGGTTGGCCGATAGGGTTGATTTCCTTATTTACACGATCAGGATAGATCGATAAATCGGGTGAGCGCCACCCGAAACTCATCAAGATTTTGGCTTTTCTTCCCGACAGCGTCACGGATGCACTTTTCCATGTGTGTGGTAATGATTGCAACACCTGTCTTTTTCATGGCGGATATTGCCGCCGACACCTGTGTGAGAATATCGGCACAAGGGGCTTCGTTTTCAATCAGTCGTTGGAGTCCCCTCACCTGGCCTTCGATCCTTTTCAGACGGCTGATGATTTTTCTTTTTTCCGGTTCCATTTCCATTTTAATACCCCATGGGGGTATAATAACCCGGAATCGCTTTCTGTCAAGGCTATTTTTGACGGGAACACTTCGTACGTGCCCGACATATTTCCTTGACAAGCGCGGTGTTGGTGGATATATTCCGTTCCGGCAATATAGAGGAGGGCCTATGAAGGACTTTATCAAGGTCATGAAGGCGTTGTCCGATCCCAATCGGGTGAAACTCCTGAAACTGATTCAGCAGCGGACAATGTGCGTCTGCGAAATCCAGGCCGCCCTCGGGATTGCCCAGCCGACCGTCTCCAAGCATCTGAAGATCCTGGAAGAAGCCGGACTCGTGGGGCGGGAGAAAGAAGGACTGTGGGTCAACTATTTTTTGAGTGATGGCGCCCAAAGTCCCTATGCAGCGAGCCTGCTGGGAAATTTAAGACATTGGCTGCATGAAGACCCGGATATTCGCGAACTGCTCACCCGGAGCCAAAACATTCGGCGGGAGGATCTCTGCCACACCCACCCGTGATCTGCGGTATGCCTGAATTGCCATCCGGTGATGGCCGAACGACCGGCCCCGGGTTCGCCGGTTCCCCCGCCGGATCCCGGTAAAACGTGCACAGGAAGATGTGAAGAAAGGAAATCATGAAAGAGACAACCAAACTGCTGCTCATCGCGGCCGGATTTCTGGTCGCATATTATATTCCGTGGGACCATGAGGTGATCCGCCGGTCGGGACTGGAGGCCTTCCTGATGCTCCAGGAGTACGCAAGGCAGCATGTCCTAACGTGCCTGATCCCCGCCTTCTTCATCGCCGGGGCGATCGCCGTCTTCGTCTCGCAGGCGTCGGTCCTGAAGTACTTCGGCGCGCAGGCCAATAAATTTCTCTCCTATTCGGTCGCCTCCATCTCCGGGACGGTGCTGGCCGTCTGCTCGTGCACCGTCCTGCCGCTCTTTGCCGGGATCTACACGCGGGGCGCGGGAATCGGCCCCGCCACGGCCTTCGTTTACTCCGGGCCAGCGATCAACGTCCTGGCCATCGTCCTGACGGCGAAGGTCCTGGGCTGGCAGCTCGGCCTCGCCCGGGCCGTGGGCGCGATCGCCTTCTCCATCATCGCCGGTCTTCTGATGGCATTCATCTTTCGGAAGGACGATGCGAACCGGACCGCCGGGCAGATTTACCTGCCCGAAGAGGATGGCAAGACGCGCAGGCTCTGGCAGGACGCCGTCTATATGCTGATAATGGTTCTGATCCTCGTTTTTGCCGCCTTTGCAAAACCGGCCGCCGACGACGGAGACCTCTGGAAAGCCATCTTCGCCGCCAAGTGGTATATCACCGGTGTGCTCCTGATCGTGCTCGCGGTGATGCTGAAATCCTGGTTCGTCAAGGAGGAACTGTCGTCCTGGGTCGAGGCGACCTGGGGGTTCATGAAGCAGATCTTTCCGCTGCTGCTCGTCGGGGTTTTGGCGGCGGGATTCCTGCTGGGGCGCCCTAGCCATGAAGCCCTGATTCCAGAACATTACATCGTAAGTCTTGTGGGCGGGAATTCCCCCTGGGCGAATCTCTTCGCTTCGGTCGCAGGGGCGCTGATGTATTTTGCCACGTTGACGGAAGTCCCGATCCTCCAAGGTCTGATCGGCGCCGGGATGGGGCAGGGGCCGGCCCTGGCGTTGCTCCTCGCGGGTCCGGCGCTCTCGCTCCCCAGCATGATCACGCTGGCAGGGATCATGGGCGCGAAAAAGACCTTGACCTACTGCGCCATCGTCGTGGTCCTTTCCACGGTCGCGGGGATGGGCTACGGATGGCTGGTGGGATAGGATCGGCCGGCCCGGGGACGTCGGCCTGAATCCCGCCCATGAAAATCGTTAGATAAAGGGGGCGTCTTGACGGAAAACGGCGTGACGAAAATTCGGGTCAACGGCCATCCGGTCGGCCTTGTCGGACTGGCGGAGGCGATGGCGGACATTGCCAGGAAGCGGACCGATGAAACGGACGAGGCCCTCCGGGAGGCCCTGATCGACCGCCTCTCGGCGGACAACTATATCCCGGCAAGCGCCAGACCCGCCTACGGCAAGGCCCTGCTGCGCGAATTCAAGAAATTCATGGGCGAGGCCGTCGAGGATGAACCGGCGGCGGGGTTGAGCGTCCTGATTCTGGGGGTGGGCTGCACCCGATGCGATCAGTTGGAGCGGTCCGTCCTGGATCTGTTGAGCGAGATGAATCTGCCCGCCGCGGTGGACCACGTGACGGCGCCCGGGGAGATCGCGAAATACGGTGTCATGGGCACGCCGGCCCTGGTGATCGGCGGCAAGGTCGTCTGGATCGGGTCCGTGCCGCCGAAGCACCGGATCAAACAGTGGCTGCTGGAGGCGCAAGGGGCCTCTCCGGCGTCAGAGTGTGGGAAAACACGCAGCTCGACAATGAATCGACCCTGATTTTCAGGGAAGCGGGAGGCAGGGCGATGGACATCAAAATTCTGGGTCCCGGATGCGTCAAGTGCCGTCAGGTCGAGGCGCTGGTCAGGGAGGCGGTGGCCGAAACGGGCCGGGAGGCCCGGATCGAACATGTGACGGAATTCAAGAAGATCGCCGACTACGGCGTCTTCGCGACCCCCTCGGTGGTGGTGGACGGCGAGGTGAAATCCGTGGGGAGGATCCCGAAGAGGGAAGAGATCAAGGCCTGGCTCGACGAGGCGGCGCGCTGACCGGCTGGCCGAACCGGCCTGAACTGCACGAGGAGGTCCGATTGATGGCGGAAGGGATTGTCAAGCGGTTGTCGTTTCTGGATCGGTATCTGACGTTGTGGATCTTTCTGGCGATCGGCCTGGGGATCGGGATCGGGTTCTTTCTGCCGGGACTGTCGAAATTCATCACCGGCCTGCAGGTGGGGACGACCTCGATCCCCATTGCGGTCGGCCTGATCCTGATGATGTACCCGCCCCTGGCCCGGGTGAAGTACGAGCAGATGGGCAAGGTCTTCGAGAACAAACGGATGCTCGTCATATCGCTCCTGCAGAACTGGGTCATCGGTCCGCTCGTCATGTTCGCGCTCGCCGTCCTCTTTCTCCGGAACTACCCCGAGTACATGGTCGGCGTCATCCTCGTCGGGCTCGCCCGCTGCATCGCCATGGTCATCGTCTGGAACGAACTGGCCGGCGGAGACCGGGAGCTGGCCGTGGGGCTCGTCGCCTTCAACGCCATCGCCCAGGTCCTCTTCTACGCCGTGTACATCTATTTTTTCATCACGCTGATGCTCAGCTGGCTCGGACTCGCGGAAAGCCTCGACATCAACGTGTCCATGGCGGAATCGGCGAAGACCGTCTTCATCTATCTGGGCATCCCCTTTTTGGCGGGGCTCGTCACCCGTTACGGCCTGATCGCCGTCAAGGGGGAGGCCTGGTTCACCGGCGTCTTCATGCCGAAAATCAGCCCGCTGACGCTGGTGGCGCTTCTCTTCACAATCGTGGTCATGTTTTCCACGCAGGGGAACAAGATCATCGCCGCGCCGTGGGACGTGGTTATCGTGGCGATTCCCATGCTCTTGTATTTCCTCATCATGTGGTTCACAACCTTCTTCGTCATCCGGAAGATCGGCGGGAACTACGCCCAGACGACGGCCGTCTCCTTCACGGCGGCCTCCAACGACTTCGAACTGGCCATTGCCGTGGCCATCGCCATCTTCGGCATTCATTCCGGCCAAGCCTTCGCCACGGTGATCGGGCCGCTCCTGGAGGTGCCCGTCTTGATCCTGCTCGTCAACGTGGCCCTGAAGTTCAAGCGCACGTACTTCCCGGGGCGGGAATCCCTGTCAAGGTGAGGCAGGAAGAGCATCGCCTGCCCCCGTTTCTTCGGGTCGCTTCTGATGGAACACAACCACAACCCTGGACAACCGCCGACGTCGCCGAGGAATCTGTTGTTCGCCATCGTGATCAACGGCGGGATCGTCGCCTTTGAAATGGTGTTCGGCCTGCTGATCCAGAGCATGGCGCTGATTTCGGATGCGGTTCACAACCTGAGTGACATCGCGTCCATGGGCTTCAGCTACTGGGCGGAAAAGGTCTCCCGCCGGCCGGCCAACGAGAGAAAGACCTACGGCTACCGAAAGATCGAGTTCATCGCCGCCTTCGTCAACAGCATCGTCCTGTCCGTGGTCATTGCCTTCATCTTCTGGGAGACCCTCAAGCGGTTCGCGGCGCCGACCGAAATCCCGGGGAAAGAGATGCTCTGGGTCGCCATCGTCGCCTTTGTCGGCAATGGGGCGGCCACGCTGCTCCTGCAGAAAGTCTCGTCCCGGAACTTCAACCTGAAGAGTGCCTGGCTGCATTCGCTCCAGGACGCCCTGTTTTCGCTCGCGGTGATCGTCGGCGCACTCGTGATCATCCTCTTCGGCTGGCGTATGGTGGACCCCCTCATCTCGCTCGCGATCTGCGTTTTCATCGCCCGTGAAATTTATAAGATCGTCAGACAAACGGTTGATACCCTCCTGGATGCCGTGCCGCCCGGTATCGATTTCATGCAGGTCAGAAACGACCTGTTGGCCATTCCGTCCGTGGTGCAGGTCAACGATCTCCATATCTGGCAGACCGGCGCCGATCAAAAAATGCTCTCCGCGCATCTCGCCTCCGCCGGGGACCCGCCGGACCACGAAGCCATCATTCGCTCGGCCCAGGAGATGTTGATGCACAGGCACGGGATCCGGCATACGACGCTCCAGATCCTGTCCGCCTCGGCCGGACCGATGGAGCACTGCAACCATTGCAACGAAATGGCGAAGTAGGCTCCCCGCCTCGCCCGCCGTCCGTCAGCGGGGCGGCGTCTGGCAGGTGGGGCAGAAGTAGGTTCCTCGTCCGGCCAGACGGATGCGGACCACCGCCGCGGCGCAGCGGGGACAGGCTTCCCCCGCCTTTCCGTAGACCTTCAGGCGATGCTGATAGACGCCCGGTCGGCCGAACAGGTCGCGCCAGTCGGAAATGGACGTGCCCCGGCAGGCGACGGCGTCGCGCAGGATGGCCTTCGTGGCCGTCGCGATCCCGATCCACTCCTCCCGGGTCAGCGACCCCGACGGCGTCCCGGGATGAATCCCCGCGGCGTGCAGAATTTCGCAGGCGTAGATGTTGCCGATGCCGGCGACGAGGCGCTGATCCAACAGGAAGGATTTGACCGGCAGGCGCCGTCCGGCGGCGAGGGCCATCAATGTCCCGGCGGGGATGGATTGCGACGGATCCGCGATCGGGGACGGCGCCGGGCGCCCGGGGAAGCTCCCGAGGGTCGCAAACCGGCGCGGGTCGATGCCGATGAGCCGGCCGGAATCGAACGAAAACCGGAAGCGCGTATGGGGGAATACCCCCGGTCCGGTCAGCCAGCGGAGACGCCCCGACATCCGCAGGTGCAGCGCCAGCGTTGCCCCGTCGTCGAGATGGAACTCCAGCGACTTGCCCCGCCGGCTCAAGGCCAGGATGGTCTTCCCCGCCGGATCGCGTATCCCCCGCAGCTTTTCATCCAGGATCTCCAGCCCCCGGATGGTCTCCCCGGCGATCAACGGGCTCAGCTGGCGTCGGAGGGTCTCGACTTCTGGCAATTCCGGCATGAGCAATCCTCTTTTTTGACTGCATTCTAACGCCCCGCCGTCACGCGAAGTCAAGGGGATTTTCTGCCGCGCCGGTTTCCGGCCACGGATCGGGATCCTCCCGGGAGCGGCGAGACGCGCCCCGGATCGGAACAGAAAGTTCTCGAATCTATACGATCGGAATTAATAATTCCGATTCCAGGGGGCAGCTGGCCCACGCGCGGACCTCATCCGCTTTGGAAGGGATGCGTCTTGTCCGGCGGTACTCCCGCCAGAGTCCGCCTCCCGCAACGCCTTCCGCCGGGTTCGGTCCCGGGGGAGGCGCCGGCGGACCCGCCGGTTCCTGTCTGGCACGATTCTTTCAGTAGCCTGAGGACGGATCTACACATGACGAATCGAACTGGGAGTCAGACCTATGGCCTGCAAGAAAGGCGAAAATCTTGTCACCGTCACGGGGATCGTCATCCCCGTGGATTGGAAGGGTGATCGCGTCGTTGCTGCTGCCATCGCTACTGCCCGTGAGGAGGAATATTTCATCGCGCGCAACCGCAAGGGTGGAGAGCTGCTGAAGTTCCTCCAGGAGCCCATCGAGGCGGAGGGGGTGGTCGGTACGGATGAAGACGGCCGGATGACCATCCGCGTGAAGCGGTATACCGTCAAATCGTGAACTGGCGGTCGGGATAAAGGCCAGGATGAAGGAGGCAGGCGGCATGGAGATTGAAGCACTGGTCGGTGAGGAGGTTGAGCCTCCCGGTCCCTTGGCGGCGGCGTTTTCCGCGGCGGAGCCGGGCCTGAATCCGGGATGGACCGGTGCCAGGGCGGTGCCGGAGCCGCCCAGTCCCGCTGCCCGGAAAGGCCGGGATGGCCTGGCCGCGTCCCGCGGGAGGCTGTTCCGGCGACGGTTCTTTCCCGAGGCCACCCCGGCGGACTGGAATAACTGGAATTGGCAGTTCCGAAATCGAATGGGCACCGCCGACGTCCTCGACCGGCTGCTGCGGCTGACCGAAGACGAAAAGAGCGCCATCTCCCGTCATGCCGGACTCCTGCCGGTTGCGGTCACGCCGTACTACGCCAGCCTGCTCGACCCCGACAACCCGCAACAGCCCCTGCGCCGCACCGTGATCCCCACCAATGACGAATTTCTGCGCACGGCGGGAGAGGCCGATGATCCCCTGGAGGAGGAGCGCGACAGCCCCGTCCCCGGCATTGTGCACCGCTATCCGGATCGCGTGCTTTTCCTGGTGACCGGCCTGTGCTCCACCTATTGCCGCTACTGCACGCGCTCGCGGATGGTGGGGACCGCGAAATACGGGTTCTCTCATGATCAGTGGGGCGAAGGCCTGGCCTACATCCGTGCCCATGCCGAGGTCCGGGACGTGCTCCTGTCCGGCGGGGATCCCCTCACCCTGACGGACGATAAACTGGCGTGGCTGCTGGCCGAGCTGCACCGGATCCCCCATGTGGAGATGATCCGCATCGGCACCAAGGCCCCCGTGGTGATGCCGCAGCGGATCACCCCCGCCCTCGTCGCCGTGTTGAAGAGGTTTCACCCCCTCTGGATGAGCCTTCACGTGACCCATCCGGACGAGCTGACGCCGGAGATGGGCCGGGCCTGCGCCCGGCTGGCGAATGCCGGCATCCCGCTGGGCAGCCAGACCGTCCTTCTGTCCGGCATCAACGACGACCCGGCCACGATGAAAGCGATGTTCCAGGGCCTGCTGCACCTGCGCGTGAAGCCCTACTATCTCTATCAGTGCGATCCCATCCCCGGGTCGTCCCATTTCCGGACGCCGGTGGCCAAGGGGCTGGAGATCATCGAAAGCCTCCGCGGACACACGACGGGCTACGCCGTGCCGACCTATGTGATCGACGCCCCCGGCGGCGGCGGCAAGGTGCCCCTCCTGCCCCGCTACTGCCTGGGCCGGCAGGGAGACGACCTCCTGCTCAAGAATTATCTGGGGCAGGTTTACCGCTATCCGGATCATCCGGTCTCCGGGTGGGACATCCATTGAATCCCCGTCCCGATCCCCATTTCCATCCCGTGGGCGGAGGCCGCTGATGGCAGCGGCGACGGCATCCGGCCTGCGGATCGGGATGACCTACGACCTCCGGGAGGACTATCTCGCCCAGGGATACGGCGACGAGGAAACGGCGGAATTCGACCATCCCGAAACGATCCGGGCGCTGGCGGACGCGCTGGAGGCGGCCGGCCACGGGGTGGACCGGATCGGCCCCCTGAGATCCCTGGTGCGCCGCCTGGCGAACGGCGAGAGCTGGGATCTGGTGTTCAACATCGCCGAAGGGCTGCACGGGTTCGGACGCGAGGCCCAGGTGCCCGCGCTGCTCGAGGCCTATGGCATCCCCTATACGTTCTCCGATGCGCTCGTGATGGCCCTGACCCTCCACAAGGGCCTGACGAAGCACATCCTCCGCGATCGCGGGATCCCCACGCCGGCGTTCGCTGTCATCGACACCCCCGCGGACCTCGCCCCGCCGAACCTGTCTTTTCCCCTGTTTGCCAAACCCGTCGCCGAAGGCACGGGCAAGGGGGTGACGGGGGCGTCGACGGTGCATTCGTCCGAGGCGCTCGCGCGCGTCTGCCGGACCCTGCTCGAGCATTTTCGCCAGCCGGTCCTGGTCGAGGAATTTCTGCCCGGCCGCGAGTTCACCGTCGGGATCATCGGCACGGGACGGGCCGCTGAGGTCGTTGGGGTCATGGAGGTGCAGTGGATGCCGCAGGCCGAAGGGGAGGTCTATTCCTTTGCCAACAAGGAACACTGGGAGGACCGGGTGGTCTACCGTCTGGCGGGGGACGCGGAGGCGGACGCCGCCGGGGAGGTTGCGCTCGCGGCCTGGCGGGTCCTGGGCTGCCGGGATGCGGGACGGGTCGATCTCCGTTCGGATGCGCGCGGCAACCCGAACTTCATCGAGGTCAACCCCTTGGCCGGGCTGCGACCCGGCTATTCGGACCTTCCCATCCTCTGCGGGCTGGCCGGCATGACCTACCAGACGCTGATCGAGCGGATCGTCGCCTCGGCCCTCGCGCGCCATCCCGCGGCCGGTTCGAAAAGGACCGCCCCGCCTCTCTGAGGCGGCCTCTCCCGCCCGCTAAGCGAACAGTTTGCTGAACGCCCAGTGCCGTCGCTTTTTCCAGCTCCCCCGATGATAGGCGTAGCTGGCCAGGAGGGGGAGGACGGAGGTGGCTTCGGCATACACCATCTGCTCATGGGTCACATCGACCTTGCCCCACGACGCGGCCTCCTTCAGCGTGGAGCTCGAACAGGCGCCGTCGCGCACGTCGGCCACGGTGATCTGGATGGCATATTTGTGCATGGGGACGTCCTCGCCCAGAACCTCCGCGCAGATCACCGTGTCCTGGGCGAAATTCTTGGGCACCCCGCCGCCGATCATGAGAAGCCCGGTCGTCTCGGCGGCGATCTTGACCTTTGTCAGTTCGAGGAAATCCTTGACGGAGTCGATGGAAACGTGTCGATCCGGCCGCTCGTGCTGATGGAGGACGAGGCCGAACCCGGCGCTGCTGTCGGAGAAGGCGGGACAGAAGATCGGAACGTCTTCCTCGTAGGCGACCTGAACCAGGGAATCCTTCTTTTTGGCGTGCACGGTCAGGTGACGGCCCATCTCCCGGATGAATTCCCGGGACGAATAGGGGCGCGGCGGCAGGGCGTCGGCGATCGCCTTGACCGTCCGGTCGCAGGCCTGCAAGGCCTCCTCGTCGATATAGGTGTCGTAGATCCGGTCGATGTAAAGCCGGCGCAGCTCCCGGTCGTCGACCTGCGGGGTGCCGCGGTAGTGGCGGAATCCCAGGGCCTCAAAGAAATCCATGTCCACGATGGTGGCCCCGGTGGCCACGACGGCGTCGACCATGTGATGCCGGACGAGATCGGCGTAAATCTGCATGCAGCCGCCGGCGCTCGTGCTGCCGGCGATGGTCAGGATGATGGCGCACTTCCGGTCGGCCAGCATCCGGTCGTAGATCTCCGCGGCCGCGCCGAGGTCCCGGGCCGAGAAGGACATCTCCTTCATGGCATCGATGATGGCCGTGGCGTCGATGGCCTTGATATCGACATGCCGGATGGGCCGCTTCAGATAGTCCTTCTTTTTCATGATCCCTGATCCCGCTTTCCAGGCCGACCCTCCGGATCGGGCCTTTGCGCATCGTTTCTCCCGCCATACGAAATCTTCCGGTCTCCTGTCAATGAGAAATCGGCGGCGACCCGGCCGCGCGAGGGGCAAAATCCCGCTTGTCAGACGGGGGGATATCTGATAGGTTTCTCGGGCGGGAACTTGATATTTATGAAGGAAATTCTTACGGTTACAATCCTGACGGAGCGCATCCGGGAACTTTTGGAGGGCGGTTTCGGGGTCGTCTGGGTCGAGGGCGAGGTGTCCAACCTGCGCCGGCCCGCCTCGGGGCATCAGTACTTTACCCTGAAGGACGACCGCTCCCAGATCCGGGGGGTGCTCTTCCGTTCCGCCTTCTCCCCCGAGCGCGTGGGCCGGTTTTCCCTCGAGGAGGGGCTGGGGGTCCTCTGCCGGGGACGGGTGAGCGTCTATCCGCCCCGCGGCGACTATCAGCTGATCGTGGATCACGTGGAGCCGCTGGGGCTCGGCGCCCTGCAGAAGGCCTTCGAACAGCTCAAGGCCCGCCTGGAGGCCGAGGGACTCTTCGATGCGGCCCGCAAGCGGCCGCTCCCGTTCCTCCCGCGCCGGATCGCCGTCATCACCTCTCCCACGGGCGCCGTGATCCGGGATATCCTCAACGTGACCGGCCGGCGCTTCCCCGCGGTGCCGATCCTGCTCGTCCCCGTGCGGGTTCAGGGTCCGGAGGCCTCCGCCGAGATCGTCCGGGCCCTGGAAGACGTTCAGACCCGGGCCGACGTCGACTGTGTCATCCTCGCCCGGGGGGGCGGCTCCCTGGAGGACCTCGCGCCCTTCAACGACGAGGGCGTGGCGCGGGCGATTGCCCGGTGCCGCCTGCCGGTGGTGTCCGCCGTCGGTCACGAGACGGATTTCACCATCGCCGATTTCGTGGCCGATCTCCGCGCCCCGACCCCCTCGGCGGCGGCGGAGCTGGCCGTGCCGGTCCGGAACGAACTGCTGGGGACGGTGGATGCGCTCGCCCGGCGCCTGATCCGGCAGCAGGACCTGGGCCTGCGGGGGTTCAGGGAGCGGGTCCGGACGGCCGGGGATCGCCTCCGTCACCCGGGACGCGTCATCGGCGATCACCGGCTGACGGTCGACGACCTGAGCGAGCGCCTGCGGCGCGGCCTCCGCCAGCGGGCGGCGGCGGAGCGGGCGGCGTGGTCGAGCCTCCGGACGCGCCTGGTTCAGCGGGATCCCCGGCAGACGGTCCGGGAAAAGCGCCTCCTGATCGGGGAGGGCCGCCGCCGCCTGGAGCAGGGCTGCCAATCCCTGCTGGCGCGCAGCCGGGAACGCCTGAAGGCCGGTGCGGCCCTGCTGGGTTCCCTCAGTCCCCTGGGCGTGCTCAACCGCGGGTACGGCATCGTCCGCCGCCTTCCCGACGGGGCGATCCTCCGCCGGGCGGACGCCGTCGCGGCCGGCGGCGAGGTGGCCGTGCAACTTTCCCGGGGCCGCCTGACGGCCCGGGTTCTGAAGATCGAACAGGAGCAGTGAGGAATGGCCAAGGAAAAATTCGAAGACGCCCTTCACAAGCTGGAGGCGCTCGTGCGCAAGATGGAAAGCGGCGAGCTTTCCCTGGAGGAGTCCCTCAAGGCCTTCGAGGAGGGCATCCGCCTCTCGCGTCAGTGCGCGCAAAGGCTCGACGAGGCGGAACGGCGCGTGGAGGTGCTCCTCCGCGACGGGGACGGTCTGGCCGTGCGCCCCCTGCCCGCCGCGGATGTCGAGGATTGATCGCCGTGGGTGACGGGAAACGGGACAACAGCGAGGCCTTGAAGCTGCACGCCTACCTGGAGGAAAAGCAATTCCGGGTCGAGGAGGCGCTCGCGCGGTTCCTGCCCGCCGAAGACGTCTTTCCGCCGGTCATCTTCCGGGCCATGCGCCACAGCGTGCTTGCCGGGGGGAAGCGGCTCCGGCCCATTCTGTGCCTGGCGGCGGCGGAGGCGGTCGGGGGAGAGGCGGAAACGGTCCTGCCGGTGGCGTGCGCCCTGGAGTTCATCCACACCTATTCCCTGATCCATGACGACCTGCCGGCCATGGACGACGACGACCTCCGGCGCGGGCGGCCGACGAGCCACAAGGTCTTCGGGGAGGACATCGCCATCCTGGCCGGCGATGCCCTGCTCACGGAGGCCTTCCATCTGCTGTCCCGGCACGACGGGCGGGCGACCCTGCCGCCGGAACGGCGGCTCGCCGTCATCCACGACATTGCGGCGGCGGCGGGCTTCCGGGGCATGGTCGGCGGCCAGGTCGTCGACGTCCAGTCGGCGGGCAAGGCCGTGGACCGACAGACGCTGCACTACATCCACACCCGCAAGACCGGCGCCATGATCGTCGTTTCCGTCCGCGCGGGCGCCATCCTGGCCGGCGCGGACGCCGGCGCGGTGGCGGCCCTGACGGCCTACGGCGAACAGGCGGGGCTCGCGTTCCAGATCGCCGACGACATCCTGAACGTGGAGGGGGACGCCCGGCGTCTGGGGAAAACCACGGGGAGCGACGCCGCGCGGGGAAAGATCACCTATCCCGCCCTGATGGGCCTGGCGGCCTCCAAACGCAAGACCCGCCATCTCGTGCGGCAGGCCGTCACATCCCTGAAGGACTTCGATCATCGCGCCGACCCCCTGCGGTGGATCGCAACCTACATCATCCAGAGGCAGTCCTGAATCGACATGAATGCAACGACCCCGAAGGAAAAAGACATCTCACCCGCGGCCTGGCTCGACCGGATCGATTCCCCGGAGGATCTCCGGCGCCTCGACACGGAGCAGTTGAACCGCCTGGCGGAGGAAATCCGCGAGCGGATCATCCGGACCGTCGCCCGGACCGGGGGGCACCTGGCCTCTTCGCTGGGCACGGTGGAGCTGACGCTGGCCCTCCATTACGTCTTCAACACCCCCCAGGACAAACTGGTCTGGGACGTCGGGCACCAGGCGTATGCCCACAAGATCATCACCGGTCGCCGGGACCGCTTCGACACCCTGCGCCAGCAGGGCGGCGTGAGCGGGTTCCCGAGGCGCGAGGAAAGCCCCTACGACGTGTTCAACGTGGGGCACAGCGGCACGTCCATCTCCGCCGCCGCCGGCATCGCCGAGGCGCAATGCCTGAACCGGCGGCCGGGCAAGGTCATCGCCGTCATCGGCGACGGCTCCATGACCTCCGGCATCGCCTTTGAGGCCTTCAACTGGGCCGGAGACCGGAAGAAGAACCTGATCATCGTCCTGAACGATAACGAGATGTCCATCTCTCCCAACGTGGGGGCCATGTCGGCCTATCTGAACCGGTTGATGACCGGCCAGACCGTGACGAAGCTGAAGGCGGAGATCAAGGGGTTTCTCAAGACGATCCCCGGCATCGGCGAGCAGATGGTCAAATTCACCCGCCAGATGGAGGAGTCGCTCAAGGCCTTTATCGTCCCCGGCGCCCTGTTCGAGGACCTGGGATTCACCTACGTCGGGCCACTGCAGGGCCACCGCCTGGACCGCCTCATCCGCACCCTGCAGAACGTGCGCGAGATGGAGGGTCCCATCCTGGTCCATATCGTCACCACCAAGGGGAAGGGGTATGCCTTTGCCGAAACGGAGCCCCTGAAATTTCACGGGATCTCCGCGTTTGACGTGGAAACCGGCCGGCCCCTGGCCGTGGCGGATCCCCCCCCGACGTATACCGAGGTTTTCGGCCGGACCCTGGTCCGGCTGGCCCGGGAGGATGCCCGGATCGTGGCCGTGACGGCGGCCATGTGCGAGGGGACGGGGCTCACCGGGTTTGCCCGGGAGTATCCCCACCGTTTCTTCGACGTCGGTATCGCGGAGCAGCACGCCGTGACCTTCGCCGCCGGCCTGGCGACGGAGGGGCTGATCCCAGTGGTGGCCATCTATTCGACGTTTCTCCAGCGCGCCTACGATCAGATCATTCACGACGTCTGCCTGCAGAACCTTCCGGTCGTCTTTGCCCTCGACCGGGGGGGACTCGTCGGCGAAGACGGCGCGACGCACCAGGGCATGTTCGACCTCTCCTATCTCCGGGCGATCCCCAACCTCGTTGTCATGGCGCCCCGGGATGAAAACGAACTCCAGCGGATGCTCCAGACCGCCGTCGCCTGCGGTCGTCCGGTCGCCGTCCGTTACCCCCGGGGGAAGGCCGTCGGCGTGCCCCTCGAGGCGCCGTGCCGTGCCCTCGACGTCGGCCGGGGGGAGGTCGTCGCCGAGGGCGGCGATCTCGCGATCATCGCCGTCGGAACGATGGCGCAGCCGGCCCTGACGGCGGCGGCGCGGTTGCGGCAGGAGGGCGTCTCGGCCCGGGTGATCGACGCCCGCTACGTGAAGCCCCTGGACGAGGCCCTGATGTGCGCGGCGGCCGTCGACACCGGCCGGGTCCTGGTCGTCGAAGAAAATGTCCTGATGGGCGGCTTCGGCAGTGCCGTTCTGGAGCTTTTCGCCCGCGACGGGATCGGTCCCGTCCGGGTGCACCGTCTGGGGATCGCCGATGAATTCGTCGAGCATGCCACGCAGGCCCAGCAGCGCCGGCGCTACGGCCTCGACGAGGACGGGATCGTCGCGGCGTCGCGACGGTTGATGAACGCGGCTTCCCCGCCATGAGGTCGGGCGTGGCAGAAAAAAGAATCCGCCTCGATCGCCTGCTCGTCGAGCGGGGCCTGTGCCCCTCCCGCGAGCGCGCCCAGGCGCTCATCCTGTCCGGCGCCGTCCGGGTTGGGGAGGACCGGGTGGACAAGGCGGGCGCGATGATTCCGGCTGAAGCGGCGATCCGCCTCACGGGGCAGGACCAGCCGTATGTCAGCCGGGGCGGCCTGAAGCTCGCGGGGGCCCTCGCCGCCTGGCCGCTTCGCGTTCAGGGGTGCGTCGCGCTCGATGTGGGAGCCTCCACCGGCGGGTTCACCGACTGTCTGCTCCAGGCGGGGGCGGCCAGGGTCTACGCCCTGGACGTGGGTTACGGGCAGCTGGCCTGGAAATTGCGCGCGGACCCCCGCGTCGTTTGCCTCGAGCGCGTCAACATCCGTTATTTCGACGGGCGGGGCCTCGAGCCGCCGCCGGATCTGGCGGTGATCGACGTCTCCTTCATTTCCCTGAAGCTGGTCCTGCCGGTCGTGGAGCGGCTCGTCGTCGAAGGGGGGAGCCTGCTGGCGCTGATCAAGCCGCAGTTCGAGGCCGGCCGCGGGGAGGTCGGCAAGCACGGCGTGGTCCGCGATCCGGACCTGCACGCCCGCGTGATCGAGGACGTCGCGGCCTGTGCACGGGGCCTCGGGCTTTCCGTGGTCGGAACGTGTCCGTCGCCCCTCCTGGGGCCGGCCGGGAACCGGGAGTTTTTTCTCCTGGCTCAAAAACAGGGCTCCGAGGCGTTCCATGGACGTTAAGCTGGCGAGGACCGCGGGATTCTGCATGGGGGTCAAGCGGGCCGTCGACATGGTCCTGGACCTCGCCCCGCCCCGGGGCAAGGAAAAGCTCTACACCTACGGTCCCCTGATCCATAATCCCCAGACGATCGAACTGCTCAAGCTCAGGGGGATTACCCCCATCGAACGCCTGGACGACATGGACACCCGCAATGGTCCGGCGACGCTCATCATCCGGGCGCACGGCATCTCACCCGCGGAGCGGCGGGAGATCAAGGCCCGCGGGATCCGGATCATCGACGCCACCTGCCCCAAGGTGGCCCACGTGCAGGCGATCATCAAGAAGCACGCCGCCCGGCAGTACCACATCCTGATCATCGGCGACCGGTCCCATCCCGAGGTCAACGGCCTGCTGGGCTATGCCGGGGACCGGGGGACGGTGATCAGCGGCGTGGAGGACGTCGGCCGTCTGCCGGCCCTCGACAAGGTGTGCGTCGTGGCCCAGACCACGCAGGGGGTGGAAGAGTTCGAAACCCTGGTCGGGTGCATCCGGGACCGGTTTCCGGAAACCGTGGTCTTCAACACGATCTGCGACTCGACGGAAAAAAGGCAGACCGAGGTCCGGGCGATGGCGGCCGAGATGGAAGCCATGTTGATCGTCGGGGGACAGAACAGCGCCAATACGCAGCGTCTGGCGCGCCTGTCGGAGCGCCAGGGGACGCCGACGTTTCACATCGAGACGGCCGAAGACCTGAAGGGGATCGACCTGTTCCGGTACCGCCGGATCGGCGTATCGGCCGGCGCCTCGACGCCGAACTGGATCATCCATCGCGTGGTCGACGACCTGGAGAACGACCCGGGAGAGAAGCGCCGGGGCCTGTTCTCCTTCTGGACGCTGACCGTCCGAACAGAGGTCTTCTCCGCAATCGGCGGCGCCGGTCTTTCGTTCGCCTGCATGTTCCTGCAGGGCCTGCGGCCCGATGTCCTGAATCTTCTGACGGCGGCGCTTTATGTCTATGCCATGCATACGCTGAACCGGTTTCTCGCCCGGAAGGGGAGCATCATCGGTTCCTTCCGGGAGGCCACCTACCGGCGACACGAGCGGCGCTTCCTGTCGCTGGCGGTGCTCGCCATGGTGCTGGCGCTGACGCTCGCCTTCCTTTCAGGGTGGGCCCCGTTCATCCTGCTTTTCACGCTGTCCGCGCTGGGCCTCGTCTACAACCTGCGGATCCTGCCGCCGACCTGGCGCTTCCGGGGGTTGAGCGACCTGCCGGGATCCAAGAACGTGGCCATGGCCCTGGCCTGGGCCGCGGTGACCGCCTTTCTCCCCCGGATCACGGTCGGATTCGAGGCGCCGCCGTCCCTGACGGTCGCGTTTTTCCTGGCCTTTTCCCTGGTGTTCGTCCGTTCCGCCCTGTCCGATATCCTGGACATCCAGAGCGACCGCCTCATCGGCCGTGAGACGATCCCGGTCCTGATCGGCAAGGACCGCACCCTGGTCCTCCTCAAGGGCATTGCCCTCCTCACCGCGCTCGTCCTCGTCGCGGCGCCGTTCGCGGGATGGGCCCCCTGGCGGATCTGGACGCTCATCGGCTGTCCATTTTATGTATGGATTTGTTTTATCATTTGTGATAGGGAGGCGTGGTTTCCGGGCGTTCTGCTGGAAGGCCTGCTGGAATCCGTGTACTTGGTAGCCGGTTTGAGCGCCGGGGTGGGCCTGCTCTTCCCCCGGGGCTTCCTGTCATGATCCGTTGAAGGAGGTGCGCCGATGATGAGAAAAAGAACAGGGCACATGCTGCTCGCGGCTCTGCTCGTCCTGTCGCTCGCCGGTTGCGGAGGGCTCCGTTACTCCCAGGTCGATCCGGAATCCAAGTACTTCCACCCGCGGCGGATCGGCGTCCTGCCGGTGGACGTGGGAACCTACGAGGAGGCCCGCGGCAATGTGGACCAGACCCTGGCGGGCGTCCTGATCGACAGGAAGTGGTTCGCCGACGTGGTCTCCGGGGATACCATCGCCCGGCAGTTTTCCGCCAACGAAGAGCTCCGGAAGGTCGTGATGGACTACATGGCCAAGCTCAAGACCGTGAATTTTTCCGATCCGCAGCAGAGCAAGAAGATCGGCGAACTGACCCAGGTGGATGCCCTGTTGATGGTGAACGTCGACGACTGGAACTACGCGATCGAGAACGGCGAAAAGGTGGCCAAGGTGGGGATGGGGATGAAGCTGATCGACGTCACCACCGGGAAGATCATGTGGAAAGCCGGACATGTCGTCATTGAAAACTATCGCGTCTTCAAACCGAAACTGCCGGATGTCGCCCGGGACTTGGTCAAGGAGATGATCGAACACATGCCCCATTGAGGGCCGCCCGCCCCGGCTCCGCCGTGCGGATCCGGCCGGGCGGGGCAGGCGCAAGCCCCGCGGTCGGGGACGGACATCGGGAGGAAAACCGAGATGAAGGAACAGGTGAAACAGGCGCTGGACAAGATCAGACCCAACCTCCAGGCCGACGGCGGGGATGTGGAGCTGGTCGAGGTCACGGACGATGGCGTGGTGAAGGTGAAGCTGACGGGCGCCTGCCGGGGCTGCCCCATGTCGCAGATGACGCTCAAGAACGGGATCCAGCGGCTCCTGCTGCAGGAAGTCCCCGGCGTCAAGGAGGTCGTGTCCGTCGCTTAGGCGGACGGGGCCGCGCGGGACGAAACAGCGGGGACGGGCCCGCCCGTCCGTTCCAGAGATCCCGGTCCGGGGCAACGGGCCGGCAGAAGGCAAATACGATAACAAGGTTTAAGGAGAATAAAGGGTATGGCGTACATCATCACGGATGAATGCATTGCCTGCGGTTCCTGCCAGGATGAGTGTCCGGTGGAAGCGATCAGCGAGGGCGACGACAAATATGTCATCGACGCCAGTCTCTGCACGGATTGCGGCGCGTGTGCGGACCAGTGTCCCGTGGAGGCGATCGTTCCGGGCGACGACAAATAGACCGGCATCAGACAGGTCGTGACGCAGGGGGAAATTACCGCGAGACGAAGCCCGGTTGTTTCCCCCCTCTTTTTTTCAGCGGGAACGGACGGACCCCGATGCAGCCATTGATTACATTCGAGGGGATCGAGGGGTGCGGCAAGACGACCCAGATGAAGATGGCGCGCGAAGTGCTGCGCCATCACCACCTCCCCCATCTCCTGACCGAGGAGCCCGGCGGGAGTCCCCTGGGCCGGCGGATCCGCCAGATCCTGCTCCGGCAGGGCCCGGAGGCGATCTGCCCCGAAGCGGAGATCCTGCTGTTCTGCGCCGCCCGCGCCCAGCATGTCCGGGAAACGATTCTGCCGGCGCTCCGGCGGGGGGAATGGGTGCTCTGCGACCGCTTCAGCGACGCCTCGTTCGCCTATCAGGGGTTCGGACGGGGGCTCGATCTGGACGGCATCCGGCAGATCGACGCCTTTGCCTCGCCGCTCCGCCCGGCGCTGACGTTTCTGTTCGATCTGCCGGTGGAAACCGGTTTGCAGCGGGCGCTCGACCGGATCAGCCGCGCCGGCACAGAGGCGCCGGAAGACCGTTTTGAACACGAGGCCCTCGCGTTCCACCGGCGGATCCGGAACGGCTACCTGACGATGGCCCGGGAGAACCCGGAGCGTTTTCGCATCATCGACGCCACCCGGGACATTTTCACCATCCACAAAGACGTCTCCGTCCAGCTGGCCGCATTCATCAAAGGTCAGATCCATGCCCTTCCGTGACCTTTACGGACATGAACGTCCCCTCGGCATCCTGAAGACGGTCCTTGAACGGGACCGGATCCCGCAGGCCCTCCTGTTTCACGGCATGGAGGGCGTCGGTAAACGGACGACGGCCCTGGCGTTCGCCCAGGCCCTGAACTGCCGCGAAGGGGAGACGGACGCCTGCGGGCGGTGCCCCTCCTGCCGGAAGATCGAACACGGCACGCACCCCGACGTGTCCACCCTCGCGGCCGAAGGCCAGTACATCCGCATCCGGGACATCCGCGCCCTCCAGGAACAGATGCAGTTCAGGCCCTACGAGGGCCGGTGGCGGGTTTTCCTTGTCCGGGAGGCGGACCGGATGAACCTGGAAGCGGCCAACGCCCTGCTCAAGACCCTGGAGGAACCGTCCGCGCACCACGCCCTGATTCTCCTGACGGCGCATCCCGACCGGCTGCCCCGGACCGTCCTGTCGCGCTGCCAGCAGGTGCGGTTTCATCCCCTTTCCCGGGAAACGGTTGAGCGGTTTCTCGTGGAGCGGCATGCCCTGGAGGCGGCGACGGCCGGCCTGCTCGCTTCCTGCTCCGGCGGCAGCATCGCCCGGGCCCTGACCCTGAGGCAGGGGGATTTTCTCGAGATGCGGCGGGGCCTCCTGGAGCGGATGGCCTCTCCTGCCCTCCGGGAACCCTGGCAGCGCCTGTCCTTCCTCGGTGAGCTCGGTCAGGAGCGCCATTCGCTGGCGGAACGGCTGGCCGTCATGCGGAGCTGCTGGCGGGATGCCCTCGTCGTCCGGGAGACGGGAGAGGCGGGGCTGCTCATCCACCGGGACTGCGAGGCGGAAATCCGCACCCTGGCCGACCGGCGCACGGGGGAAGAGATCCTGAACAACATCCGGCTCATCGACCGGGCCATCGCGGCCCTGGAGCAGAACGCCAATAAGCAATTGACTTTGGAAGTCATGATGTTTAGACTGGCCCTCTGAAGGCAGATCTTACGAAAAGGGGTACCTCAAGACCGTTGCGAAACATTGTCGGCGTCAAATTCAAGCAGGAAGGCAAGATCTACAGTTTTCACGCCGGGGACCTGGATCTCAGGAAGGGCGACCCCGTCATGATCCAGACGGAGAACGGTCCGGCGATGGCCTGGGTGGCGACGGACGTCCAGCAGGTGCCCCTGCCCAAGGTTCCGGCCACCCTCAAGAACATCCTGCGCCGGATGACGCCCGAAGACCAGAAAGTCAAGGCGGACAACGATCGCCTGGAGGCCGAGGCGCGGGCCTTCTGTCTCGTCCGGATCCGGGAGCGCGGCCTGCCCATGAAGCTCGTCGACGTCGAGTGCCTCTTCGACCGCAGCAAGGTCATCTTTTATTTCACGGCGGAAAACCGCGTCGATTTCCGGGAGCTCGTCAAGGACCTGGTGCAGAAGTTTCGCTCCCGCATCGAACTCCGGCAGATCGCCGCCCGCCACGAGGCGCGCCTGGTCAAGGGTCTGGGCGTCTGCGGCCGCGAGATCTGCTGCGCCACCTTCCTCCAGAACCTCGACCGGGTCTCGGTGAAGATGGCCAAGGAACAGAGCATGTCGCTCAATCCCGAGAAAATTTCGGGCCTCTGCGGGCGGCTGATGTGCTGCCTGGCCTATGAGCATGACACCTACCTCGACATGAAGCGCGACATGCCCAAGTGCGGCAAGGTGATCCAGACCCCGGAGGGTCGCGGACGGGTCACTCGCCAGAACGTCTTCGAGGGGCAGATCACCGTGATGCTCGAAGGCGGCAAGGAAATCACCCTGAACGTGACGGATCTCTGAAACGTCCCGGCTCAGAGACGGACGGCCGCGCGCCTGCAACGATTCAAAGGACCCCCGTTATGGAAAACGTCTTCTACATCACGACCCCCATCTATTACGTCAATGCCTCCCCCCACATCGGCCACGCCTACACGACGATCGTGGCCGACGTACTCGCCCGGTACCATCGCGCCCAGGGATACCGGACCTTCTTCGTCACCGGCACCGACGAGCACGGCGACAAGATCGCCGAGGCCGCCCAGAAGGCCGGGGTCACCCCCCAGTCCTACGCCGACCGGATCAGCGCCCAGTTCAGGGCCCTGTGGCCGGAACTGGCCGTCACGAACGATTACTTCATCCGCACCACGGACGCCGACCACGTCCGGACCGTGCAGCGGATCCTCCAGAAGGTCTACGATGCGGGCGACATCTATTTCGGCAGCTACGAGGGCTTCTACTGTGTCGGGTGCGAGCGCTTCTACATGGAAAAGGAACTGGTCGACGGCAAGTGCCCCGACCACCAGACCGCGCCCGAGTACCGCAAGGAGAGCAACTATTTCTTCCGGATGAGCCAATACCAGGACTGGCTGCTCGGTCACATCCAGGCGCACCCCGAGTTCATCCGGCCGGAGCGCTACCGCAACGAGGCCCTGGCCTTCCTCCGTGAATCCCTGGAGGACCTGTGCATCTCCCGCCCCAAGTCGCGGCTGACCTGGGGCATCACCCTGCCCTTCGACGCCAACTACGTCACCTACGTCTGGTTCGACGCCCTGATCAACTACGTCACCGCGCTGGGCTACCCCGATTCGGCGCGCTTCGGCGAGTTCTGGCCCGTCGCCCAGCACCTGATCGCCAAGGACATCCTGAAGCCCCACGGGATCTACTGGCCGACGATGCTCAAGGCGGCCGGGATCGAGCCCTACCAGAACCTGAACGTCCACGGCTACTGGAACGTGGATGCGAGCAAGATGTCCAAAAGCCTGGGCAACGTCGTCAAGCCCCTCGATCTGAAGGACAAGTACGGGCTCGATCCGTTCCGCTACTTCCTGCTCAGGGACATGGTCTTCGGGCTCGATTCGAATTTCAGCGAGGAGGCCTTCGTCCAGCGGATCAACGCTGATCTTGCCAACGACCTGGGCAACCTCGTCAGCCGCACGCTGACGATGGCGGCCAAGTTCCTGCCCGCCGGGGTGCCGGCCGTGACGGACGCGGCGGCGGAGGCGGCGCCCCTTCCGGACACCGCCCGGCGCGTGATCGCGGAGGTGGAGGCGGACTTTGCCGAGCTGGGTCTGCACAAGGCCCTGATGGCGATCTGGGAGTTCATCAACGTCGCGAACAAGTACATCGTGGAGAACGAGCCCTGGACGCTGGCCAAGGAACCGGAACGGCGGGGGCGGCTGGAGGCGGTGCTGTACAACGTCCTCGAGGCCCTGCGCGTGATCGCCGTCCTGATCGCCCCCTTCATGCCGTCCACGGCGGAGCAGATCCTCTCCCGGCTCGGCATGGAGGGCGCGGCGCCGGATTTCGATTCGATCCGCCGCTGGGGCGGCCTGCCGGCCGGCAGCCGGCTCACGCGGGGCGAGGCCCTGTTCCCACGGGTCGAATTCAAAAAGGAGGACGCACCGATGTCCGAAACCAAGGAAGAGGCGATCCCGGTCAAGCCGGAAATCGCCTATGAGGATTTTGCACGCATCGATCTGCGGGTGGCCACGATTCTGGAAGCCGAGGCCGTCCCGAAATCGAACAAGCTCGTCCGCCTGAAGATCGATCTCGGCGAGGAGCGGCAGATCGTGGCCGGCATCGCGAAGGATTACCCCCCGGAGACCCTGGTCGGGAAGAAGATCGTCGTCGTGGCCAATCTGAAACCCACCAAGCTCATGGGCGTCGAATCCCGCGGCATGCTCCTGGCGACGGATACGCCGGAAGGCCTGACGCTGATCGGCTTCGACCGCGATCCGAAGACGGGCGCCCCGGTTCGTTAGGGGAGTCCCCCCCCCCCGCCTCGGCCGTGGCGCCCCTGGCCCGGTAGCCCGAATGTCCGAACGCGGGTCGGATAGGGCCGTTTTCAATCCGTTCGGGTTTTGACGGGCGGCAGGGGGGACGGGAAGGGTCAAACGGCGCCCGGGCCGGGGGAAGGGGGCTTCCCCGGCCCGGGTTTCGTGCAAGGGGTTCGTGTTTTTCTCAGGCCAGCGCCTTCAGCAGTTTCTCTGCCATGTCCGTCTTCTCCCAGGGATAGTCGTCCATGAACAAGGTCTTGGGGATCCGGCGGTAGATGTCACCGTTCAGGAGGTCAAAGCGCTCGATCAGGCCCTGGGGCCTGAGATCGAACAGTTCCTCGACGACCTGGGCCAGGCGCTCGTCCGTCGCGCTCCCGCAGGTGCTGAAGGTGTTGATGTAGATGGAGAAGGGCCGCGCGATGCCGATCGCGTAGGAGAGCTGGACGGCGCACTTCTCGGCGATCCCGGCGGCGACGATGTTCTTCGCCACGTACCGGGCGCCGAAGGCGGCGGAGCAGTCCACCTTCTCCGGGGATTTGTTGACGACGGCGCCGCCGCCCAGCTGCGCCCCGGGGTAGCCCCCGTAGAACTGGACGACGAGCTTGCGCCCGGTCACGCCGGAATCCGCGGCGCTGCACGAGTTGACGGCCTGCCACTCCCCGGTCGGGTTGAAGAGGAACTCCGTGTCCCTGTCCACCCAGTCAGCGAGACACCCGAAGGCGATCTCCTTCGCCCGGGCCTTGATCGCCTCGCGGCTCAGCCCGTTCACCTGGCGGTAATCCACCGCGTTGGACATCAGCACCTTGGCCAGCCGCCGGGGACCGCACACCTCGGTGTTGTACTCCACCGACACCTGCCCCTTGCCGTCGGGGGCAAAGATGGGATCGCCGCACGTCTCGAAGGTGCGCATCATGCGGCTGGACAGGACGTAGGGCAGCGGGAGGAGCTCCGGGGTTTCGTTGCAGGCGAAGCCGTACATGATCCCCTGATCGCCGGCGCCGATCTCCTTGTCCTTGTTCAGATCGAGCGCGGTGCCCAGGTTGATGTCCGGGGACTGGGGGATGATCTCGTTGATGACCCGCATGGTCCGGCCGTCGAGGCCGACGGCCTCGTCGTTGTACCCCAGGGCGAGGACCGCCTCGCGGACGCATTTTTCGATATCGATGTTTTCGACCCGCGTGCGGACCTCGCCGCCGATCAGACAGAGGCTCTTCCCGAGAAAGACCTCCAGGCCGCAATGCGGCATGTTGGCCACGGTGAGCCCCAGCTTCTTCTCCTGGTCGAGGATGAGGGCGATCACCTGGGCCGAGATCACGTCGGCCACGACGTCCGGATGCCCGACTTTAACGCTTTCCGATGAAATCTGCATGCAATTCTCCTTGGCTTGAAATAAAAAAACCTCTCACAAGGAGAGGTTCATTCCAATTGTCGTTGCGACCTCATGGTTCCCTTGCGGGCTGGCTTTGGCACCTTGTGGATCAGGTTGCCGGGCGGTCACAGGGCCAGTACCCTCACGCCACTCTCCATAACTTTATGTCGGCGCGACCATACCACGGCCGCGCCAGATGTCAAGGATTATTTCTCCCCCGCTCAGTCCGTCTCCTTCTTGCCGCGGGAGCGCTCGGGCAGCTTTCCCTTCATCATGTCTCCGAAGGACCCGAACGATTCCTTTGACTTGGGAACGTACTGCTGGTAATCGCCGTTCCGGTCGCCTTCTTCCGCCGGCGCGCCGGCATCGGCCGCCGGCGTGAGCGAGATGCGCTTCTGGGCCGTTTCCACCTTTTCCACCCGCACCTCGAGGGTCTGGCCCTGGGTGAGGACCTCGTTGGGGTGGTTGATCCGCTTCCCCTTGCCGATCTTGGAGATGTGGACGAGCCCGTCGATTCCCGGCGCGAGGGTCACGAAGGCCCCGAATTTGGTCAGGCGGGCGATCACGCCGGTATGGACCGATCCCTCGGGGAAGGCGTTCTCCACCGTTTCCCAGGGATCGGGCAGGGCCGACTTCAGGCTCAGGGTGATGCGGTCGTTGGCCCAGTCCAGCCTCAGGAGGACGGCGTCGATCTCCTGGCCGACGGCGAGGACGTCCTGAACCTTCTCCACGTGCCCCCAGCCGATCTCGGAGATGGGCAAAAGCCCCTGGATGCCGCCGATATCGACGAATGCCCCGAATTTCTGCAGTGAAACGACGGTACCCCGCAGGGTCATCCCCTCGGTCAGGGTGTCCTTCAGGGCCTCCTTGCGCTGGCGGTCCTCCTCCTCGAGGATCGACCGGCGCGATACGATGATGTTGCGGCCGCGCGACCCGTATTCCACCACCCGGAAGGTGCGGGTCTTGCCGACCGGGCTCTCCGTCTGGGGCTGGCGCGGCATGCCCATCTGGGAGTGCGGGCAGAACGCCCGGAGCGATCCCCCGATGCGGACCTCGTAGCCGCCCTTGACCTCCTTCTCCACGACGCCTTCCACGGGAATCCCGCTCTTCCAGGCGTCCTCGATGTAGGAACGGGCGGCCTCCCCGCCGCTCACCTTCGTGGTGAACAGCTTCTCGTTGCGCTTGGCCGACAGAAAATAGGCCCGGATCGTATCGCCCTCCTGCACGGTGAGGTTTCCCTCGGCGTCGAGCAGTTCCGACCGGTCCAGGTACCCTTCGCTCTTGCCCCCCAAATCGAGAAATATCCATTCCGAGGTGATCTTGACGATCGTCACCTCCACCCGCTCGCCCGGCCGGAGCCGGCCGCGATCGGGAGAGGTTTCCGCCAGGAGTTCGGCAAAACTTTTTTCTTCTTCGTTGTCCGCGTGCTGCTGTTTCTCTTCGTCCATAACCGTGTCGATCCTATACCCTTTCCAAGATATCTGTATTCCCTACCTTTTCTATCGTGATCCCCCGCCCCGCCTCCTTAGGCCGCCCCGGCGCCCGTCAGGCGAGCGCCGCCGGAACCCCCGTCGGAATGTCGACGGGCCGGAGGGCCCGTTCCAGGAGGGCCCGGGTGTCCGTCACCCGCAATTTTCCGAACAGGAAGGCGAACTGCCGCTCCAGCTCCGCCCCGAGGGCCTGCCGCACGGCCTCCGGAAGGTCCCACAGGTCCTGCTTGAACGGACCGAAGCCCTTCTTGCGCGTCTTGTAGAAAAACTGTTCGTCCGTATCCGTTCCCTTGCGCTCGGAGGCCAGCTCCGCCTTCAGATAGCCGTAGATGCGGTCCCTGAGCGCGCCGGGAAAGTGCCGGCTGTCGTACAGGATGTTCTGAAATCCCGTGGCCAGGTGGATCTCCGCCGTCCCCACCGCCGGGAAGCGGTCGAACGCCTCGTCCGGCAGGGTGGAGGCGCCGTGCTGAACCGCTCCGGCCAGGCGGTACTCGCGTCGGGCCGCCCGGGAGAGTTCCGCCAGCGTGTCGAAATCGATCTTGACCTTGGCGACGCTGCCGTCCGCCAGGGGAACGCCCCCGTGCGTCGTGCCGGTCTGGACACTGATCTTGCTGATGCCCGCAAGGTCGGCCCCGGCCTCCCGCAGGACCGCCCGATACCCGTCCATGAAGGCGCGCAGCTCCTCCACGGTGCTGTTCTTCCCGCCCACCTCGCCGATTTCCCCGCCCACCGAGATCGTGATCCCCGCCGGCTCGAGGTCCCGGATCATCGTTGTCAGTTCCGCGGCCAACGTGTAGTTCGTCTCCTGCTGTTGCGCCGGGGTCGGCCGGGACAGGTCGACGAGCGTCGAGGTGTCGATGTCGATATTGTAGAATCCGCCGTCGATGGCCTCCCAGATGAGGTCCTTGACGGCGCGGACCTCGGCGGCCGGATCCTGCCCGTATTTTTTCGCGTTGACCTGGAAGTGGTCCCCCTGGAGAAAGAGCGGCCCCCGATAGCCCGTCCGGATGGCGGCGGCGGTGACGGCGGTCGCGTACTCCTCCGGCCGCTGCCGCGTGTAGTCGATCTCGGAGCGGGCGATCTCGAAGAGGACGGGACCGACCCGTCCCGCGAGCGCAGCCCTCAGGACCGCCTGGGCGACGTCGAACGTGAGCGCGCGGATGTTGATCGCCGGCACGGTGAAGCCCGAAACCGCTTCGCGCCCCATGGCCTCGTACAGGGGCTGGATCGACGACGGGAAGATCCCGAGGGCGGCCCCGGCCCGGCGGATCAGCCAGCGGGCGGCCTGCCGGACGGCGGCGTCGGCCCCGAAAACGGCGGTGTGGACCAGCCGGACGATCTCCGTTTCCCGCAGACGTCCCTCGTTAAGGACCCGGACCTCGCCCGCGTCGATCGACAGGGTGTCCCGCATGCCCTCCTTCAGGGCGGCCACATGGTCATACCTCATGAACGACAACCTCGAACGGGCGGCGCTCCGCGGAAAGCCCGGACTTCCCGGGCCCGGCTACCCTGGGCCCCCGGCTTTTCTCCCCTGGCCTAACGCCCGTTTTTTGCATTCAGATAGTCCCTCGCCCGGTCGACCTCGAACCGGCTGCCGATGTAGACGGGCGAGCGCTGCTCCAGATCCTGGACCGGGATGGCGAGAATGTCCATCGCTCCGTCGGTGGCGGCGCCGCCGGCCTGCTCCATGATGAAGGCCATGGGCTGGAGTTCGAACAGGAGCCGGAGCTTTCCCTTCGGGCTGTTCCGCAGCCCGGGATAGGCGAAGACGCCCCCCCGCTTGATGAGGATCTGGTTGATGTCCGGAACGAAGCCCCCGCTGTACCGCAGCTTGTACCCTTCGGCCTCGAGGGACTCCACGAAGCTCAGGTGCTCCGGAGACCAGTCCTTTCTCAACCCGCCCAGGCTGTAGATCGACCCCTTCTCCTTCAGGCGGATGTTCTCCTCCGACAGGACGTATTCCCCCTCCCGGTTGAGCACGAACTCATGGGTCCCCTTGCCGGCGGAATAGACCATCGTGATGAGCGGTCCGTAGGTGATGTAGAGGGCAGCGACCATGGACTGCTTGCCGGCGCAGAACATCGACTCCCGGTGGATGCCGATGATCGTGCCGATCGACAGGTTCGTATCGACGAGCGACGACCCGTCGAGCGGGTCCGCCGTGACGAAGTACTTCTCGTTTCCGTGACCGATGGGAATGACGGCGTCCTGTTCCTCCGACGCGTACTCCCGGACGAAGCCGGAAAACTGGAGCTGGTTTTTCAGGATCTCGTCGGAGCTGCGGTCCAGGGCGAGCTGGTCCTCGTCGTACATGTTCCGGAAACCGGCCAGTTTCCGGTTGGATTCGTGAATCTTCGCGGAGATGTACTTGCCCGTGACGGCGATCTGCCAGATCAGCCGCCGCAGTTCCGTCTCCACGCCGGCCATCCACATGTGGCGTCTCAGATCGACGCAGAATTTCGTGTAGTCGGAAAGGCCCTCGCCCATGCCGTGTTTCCTTCGTTTCTGTGCGGACCGCCTTTGGCGGCCTGAATCCACAGGAAAAATGCGGCTGTTTACTAACAGGTTGTGGCCCGTTTGACAAGCAGATTTTACGCATTGCCCCCTTGACAGGCGCGCCCGTTCACGGTACGGCACCATCCTGAGAACAAGGGGGAGGCGCGTATGGAGCGGAATCTTGCGGGGGTGCGGGCCCTGGTGACGGGGGCGGGCGGCGGCATCGGGCGGGCCATTGCGGTAAGGCTCGCGGCCGGGGGCTGCCGGGTGGCGGCGGCGGACATCCGGACGGACAAGACCGAACAGACCGTCGACCTGATCCGTCAGGCCGGCGGCGAGGCCCTGGCCCTGACCGTGGACATGGCCAGGCGGGCGGACATCGACCGGATGGTCGCCGAAACGGTGGTCGCCTGGGGCGGTCTCGACTGCCTCGTCAACAACGCCGGCGTCGGCGCGGCCGGGTTCATCGAGCAGGTCGCCGACGAGGACATCGAACGCACCTGCGCCGTCAACCTGGTCGGCGTCCTGATGGCCACCCGGGCGGCCGCGCCGCACCTCAAGCAGAGCGGCCGGGGACGGATCGTCAACATCGCCTCCGTCGAGGGCATCCGGGGCTCGGGACTCCTGCCCGTTTACAGCTCCACCAAGGCGGGCGTCATCGGCCTGACCCGCGCCAACGCCATCGAACTGGCCCGCTTCGGCGTCACCGTGAACGCCCTGTGCCCCGGTCCGATCCAGACGGACATGCTGGCCCCCCTGATCGCCGACCCGAAATACCGGGAAAAGACGATCCGGGGCATCCCCATGCGCCGCCTCGGCGTTCCGGAGGACGTGGCCGGCATCGTGGCGTTTCTCGCCTCGGACGAGGCCTCGTTCATCACGGGCAACACGATCGTCATCGACGGCGGGATGACGGTCAAGGCCCTGTAACGCACCACTGCCCGCCGCCGCCTCGACCTTCCGGGTGCGGCCCCGGTCGTCATGACCGGGGCGAGGGGCGCGGTGCACAGGGGCCGCGGCCCGCCCGGCCTCAGATGAGGTCCGTCCATCCGAAGCGGCGGTCGTCCGCGCGCTGGTTTTCCAGCATATGCGCTTCGATCCCCCTGCGGACCTCCTCGAACGTCCGCTCATCCATCTCCGGGGCCACCGCCCGGGGAGCGTCCCACCGGATCACGACCTTGCTGAAGGGTCTGGGAACCAGGCAACGGTCCCAGCTCTTGAGGATCCACGCCCGGCTCATGGAGATGTAAACGGGGACGACGGGAACGCCGGACTTTCTCGCCAGGGCAATCAGCCCCGGTTTCACCACGCCCCGGGGGCCCTTCGGACCGTCCAGGACGTGCACGGCGAAGGCGTGGTCCCTCAGGTCCTCGACCATCGCGGTCAGGGCCTCCTTCCCGTGCAGCGTGGAGGAGCCCCGCACGGGCCGAAACCTCATCCGCCGATAGACGTCGGCAATCAGGTCGCCGTCGCGGCTGGCGCTGATCATGACGGAGGGTTCGAACTGGGCGAAACGGTCCGCGTAGCCGACCGAGGCGATGATCCGCTGATGCCAGATGGCGGCAATCGCCTTGTTCCCGCCCTTCAGATACTTGACCAGCGCCTCTTCGTTGACGGATTCGATCCGGATGGTGAGAAAGTACAGGCGGGCGATGGCGTAGGCGATGCCGAGCAGGTGGTGCCGCAGCGCATACCCGGACAGCCCCTTGAGCGATCCGGAGCGGTTCAGCTGCGGTCTCGTTGCCTCCATTTCAGCTCCCGACCCGTTTTGATTCCGGGGGGCTTCGGGTCCGTCATGCCCCCCCGCCGAGGACCCGGTAGAGGGTGACCCGGTTGGCCAGGCCGGCATGGATCAGGGCGATCAGCCCCTGTTGCGCCGCGTAGAGCGAGCGCTGCGCATCGAGGACGGCCAGGTAGCTGTCCACGCCCCGGTCGTAGCGCGCCTGGGACAGGCGGCAGGTTTCCGCGACCGCCTCGACCAGGGCGCGCTGCGCCGCGATCTGCCGGTTCATCGTGCCCGCCGTGGCGAGGGCGTCCGCCACCTCCCGGAAGGCCGCCTGGATCGCCTTTTCGTACTGGGCCACGGCGATGTCCTTCTCCACCCGGGTGACCGCGTAGGCCGACCACGTGCGGGTGTCGAAGATCGGCATCACGATCTGCGGGGCGAAGCTCCACGCGCCCGAGCCGGACTTGAACAGGCCGGACAGGTCGGCGCTGGCGGTGCCCAGGGCCGCCGTCAGGGAGATGCGGGGGAAGAAGGCCGCCCGGGCGGCGCCGATGCTGGCATGGGCCGCCTTGAGGCGATGCTCCGCCGCCAGGATGTCCGGTCGGGACAGGAGCGTTTCCGATGACAGTCCGGGGGACACCTCGCGGGGCGGGCGGACGCCGTCCAGGTCCGAAGGCAGGAGCGCCGGCGGGATCGGGGCGCCCGCGAGCAGGCCGAGCACGTTCTCGTCCTGAGCGACCCATTGCGTGTAGCGGGCGACGTCCCCCCGGGCGACCTCCACCTGGCTCTGCGCCCGGTGGAGGTCCAGCTCGGACACCAGGCCGACGTCGCACCGCTTCCGGATCAGGGCGTAGGCGGCCTCCTGCGCCTCCAGGGTGGAGGCCATGAGCCTGAGGGTTTCCCGGTCCGCGGCGAGCACCAGGTAGGCCTGCGCGACCGTGGCCACGAGCGCGATCTCGGCGCTGCGGCGGGCCTCATCCGTGGCGAGGTATTCTTCGAGCGCCTCGTCCTTCAGGCTGCGGATGCGGCCGAAGAAATCGATCTCCCAGGACGCGACGCCGAGATTGACGTCGTACCGCTCGGCGGTGTAGGCGCGTCCGCTCGCCGAAAGGTCGGCGGGCGTGCGCGCTTCCGCCCCGCTTCCGGTGGCGTGGACCGCGGGCAGGAGTTCGGCCCGCTGGATGCCGTAGTACGCCCTGGCCCGGTCGACGTTCAGGGCCGCCAGGCGCAGGTCGCGGTTGTTGGCGAGGGCCGTCTCGATCACCTTCTGGAGGCGTTCATCGGGAAGGAACTCCCGCCAGACCGGCATGGAGGCCTGCGGTGCCACCGCATCGGCCGCCACCGGGTAGGCCGCCCCGGTCGGCCATTGGGCCGGCACCGGCGAGGCCGGACGTTCGTAGCGGGGGGCGAGCGTGCATCCGCCCAGCGCGATGGCGACGGCGATCCAGAGAGGCAGCAGGGTTCGATTCATCTCATTCAACCTCTGACGGTCCCGCGGGTTCCACCCCGGCCGCCCGCCGTCTCTGCCGTTTGCCGAAAATCTTTTCGATCAGCACGTAGAAGAGAGGCACAAAAATAAGCACCAGAACGGTCGCGGTGATCATTCCGCCCAGGACACCGGTGCCGATGGCATTTTGCGCGCCGGCGCCGGCGCCGGTGGTTATGGTAAGGGGCAGGATCCCGAAACCGAAGGCCAGGGAAGTCATAACGATCGGACGGAAACGCAGTTTCACTCCCTGCAGGGTAGCGTCGATCAGCCCCATTCCCTTTTCCAGCCCGGCTTTGGCGAACTGGACGATCAGGATGGCATTTTTCGTGGTCAGTCCCAGCGTGGTGAGCAGGGCGATCTGAAAATAAACGTCGTTGGCCATTCCCCGCAAGCTCGATGCAATGATACCCCCGATGACTCCCAGAGGTAAAACCATCAAAATTGCAATGGGAATAGTCCAGCTTTCATAGAGCGCCGCCAGACACAGGAAGATAACGAAAACAGAAAATGCATACAGCAGAGGGGCCTGGGAACCCGACATCCGTTCCTGGTAGGATAGCCCCGTCCAGTCAAAACCGAATCCTTGGGGCAACTTTGCTACCGCTTCTTCCATGGCCTGCATGGCCTCTCCGGTACTCCTTCCCGGCGCCGGTTCTCCCCAAATATTAATGGAAGGAAATCCGTTGAAACGATTCAACTGGGGGGCACCCGAAGTCCAGTGGCCGGAGGCAAAGGAAGAAAAGGGGACCATCTCGCCCGTCGTATTTCGGACATAGATCCTTTCCAGATCGCTGGGCAGCATACGGTAGGGGGCATCCGCCTGGATATACACCCGTTTCACCCGGCCGCCCTGAACGAATTCGTTGATATAGGCGCTGCCGAAGGCCGCCGAGAGAGTCGTGTGGATGGAAGTAATGGGAACTCCCAGAGCGCCGGCCTTTTCCCAATCCACATCGACGCGGTATTCGGGCACATCCTCCCTGCTGTTGGGCCGGACTTTGGTCACTCGCGGATCTTTCGACACAATTCCCATGAGCTGGTTTTGCGCATCCATTAGCGCCTGGTGACCAAGGCCCCCCCGGTCCAGCAACTGAAAGTCAAAGCCCTTGGACATGCCCAACTCCATCACCGCGGGCGGCGTGAAGGCATACACCAGGGCGTTGCGGATGTTCGCCAGAACCATCGTAGCCCTTAACGCGACGTTTTGCGCTTTTAGCTCCTTTCGGTCGCGAAGATCCCAGTCCTTCAGCCTGGCAAACACCATTCCGTTGTTCTGTGAACGCCCGGAGAAGCCCATACCGGTGAGGGTCATCACATCTTTCACGGACTCTGTTTCATTTTCCTTAAAATAATGGTCAATTTTTTGGGAGACCTCCAGGGTCTGTTCCATCGTAGAGCCTGTCGGCATCATCACCTGGGCAAACACGATTCCCTGGTCTTCATCCGGAAGGTAGGCGGTGGGCATGCGCAAAAAAAGGACTCCCATGACCACGATGATTACCAAGAAAACAACGAAGTAACGTTTTGTCCGGGAAAGGGAATGACCGACCATTCCCACATACCGGTCCCGAAGCCGGGAAAAAACGCGATCAAACCATATGAAAAACGGGCGCAGAAGAGGATTCGCATTTTCCGCCGCTTCATGTCCCGCCTGCACCGGCTTGAGTAAAGCGGCGCACAGCACCGGCGTCAGGATCAAGGCGACGACCACCGACAGGAGCATGGAGGACATAATGGTCACGGAAAACTGACGATAGATGACACCGGTGGAGCCGGGGAAGAAGATCATGGGGCCGAAAACGGCGGACAATACCAGGCCGATGCCGATGAGCGCGCTCGTGATCTGCTCCATGGACTTGGCCGTGGCTTCTTTGGGAGAGAGCCCTTCCTCAGACATGATCCTCTCCACATTTTCCACCACCACGATCGCGTCGTCAACCAACAGGCCGATGGCCAGAACCATGGCAAACATCGTCAGCATGTTGATGGAAAACCCGAATAGCCCCAGAACGGCGAAGGTTCCCAGGAGCACAACCGGCACGGCGATCGTGGGAATCAGGGTGGCCCGTAGATTGCCCAGGAAAAGCAACATAACCAGGAAGACCAGGAAGATGGCGATGAAGAGGGTCTTGACCACCTCCTTGATGGACACTTTGATGAAGGGTGTGGTGTCCATAGGATAGCTGACTTTGATTCCTTCCGGGAAGTACCGGCTCATCTCTTTCATTTTGGCCTTGACGGCATCCGCCACATCCAGGGCGTTGGCGCCGGCGGCCTGACGAATGGCGATCCCAACGGCCTCTTTCCCGTTGACCAAGCCTTTGATGTCGTAGATCTCCGAGCCCAGTTCGGTGCGGCCCACATCAGCGATCCGCACGATGGATCCGTCCGGATTGGTGCGCAGGGGTACGTTGGCAAATTCTTCAGGGGTCGAAAGCATATTCTGAACGACGATGGGGGCGTTCAGACGCTGACCTTTCACTGCCGGCGCACCGCCGAATTGTCCGGCGGAAACCTCCACATTGTAGGCTTTGAGCGCCGCGATGACATCTGCCACGGTCAGACGGTAATCCGTCAATTTGTCGGGATTGAGCCAGACGCGCATGGTATAACCGCCGCCGAATATTTCCACTTCGCCGACACCCGGCACGCGCGCCAGGACCGATTGCAGCTTGGATGTGGCGTAGTCTGCCAAATCTATGTGGTCCAGGCGGCCGTCTTCGGAAACCAGGGCCACGACCATCAGGTAGTTCCGTGTGGATTTAGCGACCGTAACCCCCCGATTTTGAACCACATCGGGGAGGCTTGGCAGGGTGGATTGTACTTTGTTTTGTACCTTGGACCAGGCAATATCCACATCTGTCCCCGGGGCAAAGGTCAACTCGAGACGGGAGGCGCCTGCCGAGTCGCTGGAGGCGGACATATAGATTAGGTTGTCCAAACCGGTCATCTTCTGTTCGATGGTTTGGGTTACGCTGTTTTCTACGGTCTGGGCCGAAGACCCCGGGTAGGAGGCGGAAACAGAAATGGAGGGCGGCGCCATCTCCGGATACTGGGAGACGGGCAGATTGTAGATCGCAATGACCCCCACCGCCATGATGATAATGGCAATGACCCAGGCAAAAACCGGTCGTTCCAGAAAAAATTTCGATAGCATCCGTGGCCTCCGTTAATTTTTTACAGGCGGGGCCGCATTCTTATTTTGTTCGATGTTTTTCTTGCCGCTTTCGAAAGGGACGGCTTTTACGGGAATGCCGGGTTTCACCTTTTGCATTCCCTCTACAATCACCCGGTCACCTTGTTCAAGACCTGACGACACAAGCCAGGCATCGCCGATGGCGCGATCGAGCGTAAGCGTCCGCTGCTCGACCGTTCCCTTGGCATCCACAATTAATGTAAGCGGATTCCCTTTGGGATCGCGCGAAACCGCCTGCTGAGGAATCAGGATGGCATTTTTATGAACACCCTCCTGTATGACTGCGCGGACAAACATGCCCGGCATCAAAACACCCTTAGGATTGGGAAACACCATGCGCAGCATGACCGATCCGGTTGTCGGATCGACCGTAACGTCCAGGAACTGAAGATCCCCTTTTAATGAATACTCTGAACCATCATCCATAAAAAGTTTGACCTTTTGCTTATTTCTGCCGTTTTGATCCAGTCGCCCTTCCTGCATCTGGCGGCGCAATTTAAGAATGTCGGCGGTGGACTGGCTAACATCCACATACATGGGATCAAGCTGCTGAATGGTGGCCAGGGCTAGGGGCTGATGAGCTGTCACCAAGGCGCCCTCCGTGATGCTGGATATTCCGATACGTCCCGAGATGGGCGCGGTAATGGTCGTATATTTCAGATTAATGCGGGCGGTTTCCAGAGTTGCTTTACTATATTGTATGTCTGCCTGAACCTGTTTTAGTGCGGCGGAGGCATCGTCGTAATCCTGTTGGCTGACCGCTTTTTCAGCCAGCAAATCCCGCAAGCGGTTGGCCCTCAACTGAATGGCCGAAAGATTGGCCTCGGAACGGGCAAGGGCCGCTTTAGCATTTTCTAGAGCCGTCTGGTATAGAGCAGGATCGATTTGGAAGAGCGCCTGTCCCGCCCTGACATTAGAGCCTTCTGTAAACAGGCGTTTCTGGATAATGCCGCCCACTTGAGGACGCACTTCAGCAACCAGCTTGGCGGACGTCCGACCGGCCAATTCGGTCGTGGTCACCACCGGCCGGGTTTGCACGGTGATATAGGCGACTTCCGGCATCGGCGGCGGACCGCCCGCGTCCTGCCGTCCGCACCCCCCCGCGATCAAGCCCACGGCGAGAACGCCCGCGGCGGCCAGCCGTTTGACCCTGTCATGGATTTGCATGCAACACCTCTGATAAACTCATAGAAAGTCATCATGGAGACGACGAAGGAAAAAGCTCCAGAGGCAAGGCGCGCGAATCCTGAGGAATGAGACGTACTTTTATGTACGTCGCAATGACGAAGGATGAAGCGCAACGCCGCATATGGACTTTTTACAATGTCGTCACCTCTGCTGTTTCAAAGTTGCGGATCATCCCGGCCCGTATCCCGGGCGGGTCCGCGCGACCCCGTTCAAAACGTCCGAACCGATCGATAGGAATGAATGCACCGTTCCCGCCGGGCCCCAAGCCCGGCGCTACCCCAGTCCGCCTGTCTTTCACCGTCGGATGGCATCCCAGCAGGCCTCCGTGGTCCGCTCGATCAGGGCGTCGTCCAGGGTGATAAAGCCGAAAATATGATCCCGCATCAGGAACATCAGGGGTCCCGTGGCCAGGGAAAAGACGATCGGCAACGGGAAGTCCTTCAGAATCCCCTGTGCGATGCCCTCTGAAAAGATGTCGATCAGGAGACTGTGTTTGCCGGGTTTGCCCAGCAGGTTGTCTCTGCGCATCGTGTCGCCGTAGGGAGAGTTGAAGAACTGTTCCATGAAGCGAAAATGAAGCGGATGCGCGATGAAATATTTGATGGATGCCCTCTGGAGGGCGAGAAACCGCTCCCGGACGGGTCGCCCGCCGGACGATTCCTCCAGAATCGCCTCGATCATCATTTCTTCCAACGCCTGGTAGATCGCGACGATCAGTTCGTCCTTGCTTGAAAAATAGCGGTAGATCGTGCCGGCCGCCACCCCTGCCTTCGCCGCGATCTCGGACATCGGGGCGCCGTGAAACCCCTGCGCCGCGATGAGCGCCAGGGCGGCCTGGATGATGTCGCCGCGCTTGTCCCTTTTTTTCGTGGGGCCCGTTCTCCCGAATGAATGAACGTTCATTCAGCGCGGGATTACCCATACCGGTCCGTCAGGGGTCTTGTCAAGACTTTTTTGGATTCGGCAGGCCTGGCCCGTTTTCGCCCCGGGGGCGGGATCGGGGCGTTTCGCGCGTCTCGACAAGGTCCAAGAGGAGCGGGATGAAGGTCGTCAGGTCCTCGACGATGCCGTAGTGCGCCACCTGGAAGATCGCCGCCCGCGGATCGGTGTTGATCGCGACGATGCAGCGGGACCCGCGCATCCCCGTGACGTGCTGGATCGTTCCGGATATGCCGCAGGCGAGGTAGAGCCTGGGGGCGACGGTCTTTCCCGTGACGCCGACCTGGTGGGGATAGGGGAGCCAGCCCGCGTCGCAGACGAGGCGCGAGGCGCCCACGGCCCCCTTCGGGAAGATCGCCGCCAGACGGCGGATGAACTCCAGGTTTTCTTCCCGGCCGATGCCCTTGCCCGCCGCGACGACGACCTCCGCCGCGTTCAGGTCGAGGTCCGTCTCCGGGGCGGGGATCCGGCCGAGGGGGCGGGTCCGCACGGGGGCGCAGTCGCAGGGAACGACCGTCACGGGAACGTCCGGCAATGCCTGCGGTTGCCCCGGCGGTGTGTTGGCCCCGGCCGCCGGATCCTTCCCCGCAGGCAATTCCGGCTTCAGGACGAGGGCATCCAGAGCCGCCCCTTCTCCCGGCGTGGCCCTCCCCGCGTCCGGCGGGACCGCCGCGGCGGTCGCCCCCGGCAGGAGCGTCAGCACGCAGGCGTCCGCCGTCGACGCCACGTCCATCTTCAGTTTTCCCTTGCACAGGGAGCGGGTGAAGACGACGCCCGCCGCGTCCCGGCGGCACCCCTCGACCGCCGTGATGCAGGCGGCCTTGAGCCGGACGGCCAGGGCCGAGGCGTAGTCGGCGCCCGTCGCGGTGTGGGGGATGCAGATAAAAGCGGGGGCGAAAGATTCCCGGAGCGGCATCAGCGCGGCCAGCCACGCCTCCGCGCCGTAGGCTGCAAGCGACGGCCCGACCAACACCGTCACCGGCAGGCCTGTCGCCGCAGCCAGGGCATCGGCCGCGCCGCTGCCGGGCGGCTGAAGCGCCAGAATCCGGATCTTAAGGCCGGTCAGGGCGCGGAGACGGCGGGCGAAGGCGACAGCCTCGTCCGTGGCCGGCGGGATCCGGCCGTCCGAAATTTCCGCGATGACGCAGATCGTTTGTTCCATCAGAGCAGCGCCTTTTCCTCGAGCAGTTCGAGCAGCAGCCTCGCCTTGTCCTCCGGCGAGCCTTCCAGGAAAATGCCCGTCCGCGACGGCGGCGTCTCCTGCACGCCCGTGATGCGCTCCCGTTCGGCCCAGCCGTCGCCGGGCGTCTCGGATGGAACCGTGATCAAGGGCTGCTTCCGGGCGCGCAGGACATGGGAGAGGGCCGGATAGCGGGGCCGATTGATCCCCGACTGGACGGCGACCAGCGCCGGCAGGGCCAGGGCCAGGGCCTCGCGGACGCCGCCCTCGAGTTCGCGCTCGACGTAAAGCGTCCGGTACGGGCCGTCCGCGATGGGTGCGGATTCCAGGGGCTGGGGCGTTCGATCCGCCGATCCCGATGCTTCCGGCCTGTCCGACAGCCGCGGATACGCGTCGATCGCCCACCCGGACAGGTCCATCCGCATGACGGCCGTTGCCCAGGGACGCCCCAGGAGCGCCGCGAGCATCGGCCCCACCTGCGCATCCATCACGTCCTCGGACATCGCCCCGGTCAGGATCAGGTCGTAGTTCCGGGGCCCGGCCCAGGCGGCGATCGCGGAGGCGACGGCCCGGGGGCTGAGGCGCCCCTCGGATTCCGTCACCAGATGGACGCCCGCGTCCGCGCCCATTTCGAGGGCGCGCGTGAGGACGGCAGCGACGCGCGGCCCCACGGAGATCGCGTCGATCGTCGTGTCCGGGACCCGTTCCCGGACCCGCAGGGCCTCTTCGACGGCGAAGGCGTCGAAGGTGTTCATCCGCCAGATCGGCGTTGCCTCCGGCGCAAACCACCGCCCCGACGCATCCACACCGACGGGCGCCTCCCCGTCGAGCACCTGTTTGACGCACACCAGAATCTTCATATTGTTACGAGAGACAGATCTTCATTTGTGTTCACGACCGACGTCTATGTGCCTGAAGTCATTTCCCCGATAACGTTCACCGTCTCCACGCTGACCGTGCAGACCCGCCGCAGGAGCTCGATAACCTTCTCCTTATAATCCGAAAAGCGGTAAGTGTTGAACTTATCGCGGATCGTCGGGTCTTTGGGTTTGCGCTCCTTATGGTATTCAAGAACCCATTCGATTGCGGTACGGTTGCCGAGCCGATATGCCCAGGCGGCGGGCGGAACGCCTTTCAGAGTCGTCACGCCGTCCAGTTGAATGATGCCTTTCGTTGGATCTGCCTTGAGAATCGCTTTGACGGCGAGTGGCGGCTTACCGGGCACCGGTGCTTTGTCGATCCGTTTCAAAGGGAAAGGAGCCGCCTGTTCGTACCCCAGGTGAAGCGCCATCAGTTTCTCGCCCCAGACCGCCCATTTGCGGAAACCGTCGTAAAAGGGGATGCGGGGGAATTCCCGTTTGAGGTTGAGCCGGTACTTTTCGCGATAGTCGGGATCGTGGAGGACGGCGTAGATGTAGTGGAAGATGTCGAGGCGGGTGATCGCCTTGTCTTTGTAATGGCTTTGAAACTGCTTCAAGGCCCAGTCGGTGATGTTGTCACCTCGCTCTCCATCTTTGCCGTATCGGTACAGTGGGAGACATTGTGTTTTTTCTAGAAAATCCAAGCTTACAACAACATTGGATGAAAGGATTGTAAACGGTTTTGATGACCCTGTCCCAGAAAATGCAATGATAAGATTTTCTTTTGAAAGATCGTGGCCGAAAAGTTCATAATGATTGGACGTTAAACGATCGGACAATCGTTTTTCCGCATAGTAAAGCCTCTTGACGTATGGTCTGTACGCCAATGGCGATATTAGGTCATCTTCAAAGATGATTTTTTCTTTCTGAACGAGATTCTTCTTCAGCACTTCACTCCACTTGATCGAATAATCAATCCAGTTGTCAAGAGCCACATCCCCTTTTTGGTCCAGTGTGTCGATTTGGTGGTTGAATAATTCTATGAAAAATTTGATCTTTTCCGACAAATGCAGTGGATGCATGTCAAAAACCCATTCGTCCCTATTGGTAGAGACTCCTAATGAAAACCATTTGAATATGGAATGGGATACGATCTTATCTTTTGCCGATTTTACTTCTTTAGATGCCATCGGCAGCAGGTCGTCCCATTCATTTTTATTGAGATTGATCCAGTTGTGATGCTTGTCCGGCAGAATGTGCTCGAAGGATAAATCCCCGAATCGGGTTGTAGCTAAAAATTGTAGTTTTTCTCGGGCCGTCTCCATCTCCGGACGTCGGGTGTAGAAGATACGGCAGGGGTGTTTCTTTGCTTTTCCGTTTCTGACGAAAAATGAGATGGCGACACCCGTCTGAATGGCAAAGACATTATGCTTCGGTCCGGAGAGTTTCGGATTCTGTCGGATGTCACCGCCGAGATCGACGATGTAGATATCGCTGAATTCATCGGCGACCACCTTGCGGAAACCGTCATAGGTCCGGGCGTCGATCAGGGAACGGTTGGTGATGAACGCGAGAACGCCGTTTGTGTCCAGTCGGTCGCTCGCCCAGCGGATGAAACGGGCGTACATATCGTAGAGTTTGGTCTTCTGGGCGGTACTTTCGGCGATGTAGGTATCCTTGATGCGTTTATCGATGCCGGGATAAGGGCGGTTCTTATTGTTTTCATTTTCATTGAGCTGGTTGGCGTTGTACGGCGGATTCCCGATGATGACGGAGATCTTCTTTGTATTCTGGCGTTTGATCCGCTCCAGGTTCTCCAGTGAGAAGCCACCGAAATCCAGGCTTCCCGCCTCCGAGTATTTTTTCCCGACGGAAAATCCAAGATTGTCCAGCGTATCGACGAAGCAGATATTCTTGAACTCCGCATACCGCCCCGTCTTCTCGCTGTAGGTGTACTCGATGTTCAAGTTGGCGATGTAGTAGGGGAGGATGGCCACCTCGTTGCAGTGGATCTCCTGTTCGTATTTGAAGGGGAGGCGATTTTTGGGCAGGTGCTCGATGATTTCCGTAATAAAGGTGCCGGTGCCCGTGGCGGGATCGAGGATCTCCACATCCTTGTCCCCCAAGAACCGCCCGAAATTTTGGTGGACCAGGTGATCGGCGGATTCCACCATGAACCGGACGATTTCGTTGGGGGTGTAGATGATCCCCAAACGGTCGGCCGCCGCCGGATTGTAGGCCCGGTAGAAGTTTTCGTAAACGACCTTGAGGAAACGCTGCTTTTCGTGATGGTCGGCGATCCCGGATGCTGCGGCCTTGATGATCCGGATGTAGGGGTCGATCTTTCCCAGGATGCCCCTGCGGACGGCGCCGGTGAAGAAGGTTTCGATCACTCCCATGAGGGAACGGGCGATGTTGTTTTCCCGGTGGAACTGGGATTCGTTGAAGACGGTGATGAAGATGTCTTCCGTCAGGATGTGCTGGATGATCATCTCCCGGACGTCGGCCATGACGATGTGGGGATTGATGGATTCCCGGCAGAGTTCCAGAAAATCCGCGCGCGCCTTGGCAAAGGCGGCGTTTTGGGTTGCCTGGTCTTCGATCAGTTCCCGGAGTTTCACAACCAAGTCGGGAAGATCCTCTTTGAATCTTTCAATCGCCTCCCGGAACGTCCGGACCTCTTTGGGTTCGTAATTGACGAAGGTCGTCAGCAGGCGGTGAAGGGCATCGTGATCGCTGAAGGTTGCGCGCTGCAATTCTTGCCCATTTTGGATGAGAACGGCGGTTTGGCTGTCTTCAAAAAGGATGTTGCTGGTAGGATAGCCTTTGGCAAGTTTTTTCTTGATTTCCTCGTCGAGTGAATCGAAGGTGTCTTTGCTCTCCCAATATCCCCAGTCCTGTCTCAGAGCGTCCTTCAGCGTACCGTCGGGACGCACCGGCGCGCCTTGGGCGGGTCTGAATTCCAACTCCTGGATCAACTCGATCTTCTTGTCCGCGCAGTACTGTTCGAGAAGTTTCTGGAAGGCGGGACGAATGGCGGTTTCATTCCGGGAGCCGCCGTACTGAAGGATATCCTGGACCTTATGGTGATATTCCTGAATGAGCTTGAGAGACATCTTTCAGGGTTCCCTCCGTCAGTAATGATAACGGGCCTGCAGGAAATCGATGCGGTCGTCGCCGACCAGATAAACGATGCGGTGTTCCTGGGTCAGGCGACGGGACCACATGTCGGCGGCGAGATATTTCAGCGGTTCGGGTTTGCCGATCCCGGTGAAGGGATCGCGCAGGATCGCCTCGACGAGGGTCAAGGCCCGCAGGGCGACCCTTCGCTCCGTTTCCACCCAGTAGCGCAGGTCTTCGAGAAACTCCGGCTGAAAAACGGCCTCCCGTCCGACCCGCGCGTCCGGTCCCGCCTTATGCCTTGTCCCCAAGGCCGATCCTCTTTTTCAACGCATCCACGGACTGCGGTTTTTCCGTCTTTTCCTGGGCCCGCGCCAGGGCCTGGAGGAGACGCCGGGCATTCTTCGGCGAGCGGAGCAGATGGGCCGTCTCGGTGAGGCTCGACAGTTCGTCGGCGGCCAGCACCGCGACGTCTTCCCCGCGGCGACGCCGAATGATGACCACTTCACGATTCTCCGTCACCTCGTTGAACAATTTTGCCAGGTTGGCGCGGGCCTGGGTATACGTGGTCTGAATGGGCATGGGTCGTTCCTCCCCTTCTTTATGTACCGGGAGACTGTACAGGATCTGTCCCTGGACGTCAAGACCGTTCCGCCCGGGATGCGCCTTCAAAAAACCGGTAGAGTGGGCGTCACGCGCCGGTCCCCCGTTCGAAAACCCAAACGATCCGGGGTTTACATCGCCCCGTATTTCTTGAGCTTCAGGTGCAGGGTGCGACGGGTGATGCCGAGGCGGCGGGCGGCCTCGCTCTTATTGCCGCCGGCGGCCTCCAGGGTCCGCAGGATCGTGTCGCGCTCGACGGCCTCCAGGGACGTGTCCTCCGTCCCGGCGGACCCGACCGCGGCAACCCCGACGCCGGCGTCGCCCTCCGGGATCTGGAGCGGAACGTCCGCGACGTCGAGGTACGGCGTGCGCGCCAGGACGACGGCCCGCTCGACCGCGTTCATCAGCTCCCGGACGTTCCCCGGCCAGGCGTACCTCAGCAGGCGATCCATCGCTTGTGGCGTGAAGCCGATGATCTCCTTTCGGTTCTTTTGAGCGAAGTCCTCGCGGAACCGTTCGGCCAGAAGCGGGATGTCCTCGCGCCGTTCGCGCAGCGGCGGGACGTGCAGGGCGATGACGTTCAGGCGGTAGTAGAGGTCCTCCCGGAAGCGACCGGCCGCGATTTCCTGCTGCAGGTCCCGGTTCGTCGCGGCGATCAGGCGCACATCGACCCGGATCACCTCCTCCCCGCCGACCCGGGTGAGCTCCCGCTCCTGGAGGACGCGCAGGAGCTTGACCTGCATCCCCAGCGACATCTCGCTCACCTCGTCCAGGAAGAGCGTCCCGCCGTCGGCCTGGCGGAACCGCCCCTCGCGCCGCCGGTCGGCCCCGGTGAAGGACCCCTTCTCGTGGCCGAAAAGCTCCGATTCCAGGAGGGTTTCCGTCAGGGCGGCGCAGTTGATCTTCACGAACGGGCCGTCCCGGCGGGGGCTGTTGGCGTGGATGAGCCCGGCGATCATCTCCTTGCCCGTCCCCGAGTCGCCGGTGACGAGGACCGTTGCCTCCGCCGGCGCCACCTGGGTGAGCGTGTCCAGAAGCCGCGTCATGGCCGCCGAACGGCCGATGAAGTTCTTGAGATCGAACTGGACGCCCAGGGTCTCCCTGAGCAGGCGGTTTTCCTCCTTCAGGCGGGTGTGTTCCACGGCCCGGGCCAGGATCAGCCGCAGCTTGTCGAAATCGAGCGGCTTCGTCAGGTAGTCGTAGGCGCCCTTCTTCAGGGCCTCGACCGCGGTCTCCACGGAGGCGAAGGCGGTCATGAGGAGGATCGGGATGGCGGGGTTGTAGGCCTTGATTTCCTCCAGGGCCGCGATCCCCGAGACCCGGAGCATCCGGATGTCCATGAGGACGAGGTCGAAGGGGCGCTCCCGGACGAGGCGGATCGCCGTATCGCCGTCGTCCGCCTCCGCGATGTCATACCCCCAGCCGCCGACCAGGGTCCGGAGCATCGTCCGGTGGGCGAGGTCGTCGTCGACGATCAGAATGACGTTTTTTGCCTGCATTTTTTCTCCCTTATATTCTTGCCATGGCGGCGCCGGGGCCGGGGCATGAGGATTTCCTGCGTCCTCGGCAATGCCCGCGTGGCGCGGTTTCGGGTCCGGTTCCCGGTGCACGGATCGATGCGGGTCCTCGGGGCGTCAGGTCACGGCCGGCAGGGTCACCGTGACCGTCGTTCCCCGCCCGGGCTCGCTCGCGAGGCGGATCTCGCCGCCGTGGGCCTCGACGATCTTGTGGGCGATGGCGAGGCCCAGCCCCGTGCCCGAGGGCTTGGTCGTGTAATAGGGGTCGAAGACGCGCCCCATGTCCTCTTTTTTGATGCCCGCGCCCGTATCCGCAACGGTGATCCGGACACGCGCCCCGTCGCGTGCGAGCGTGACGGACAGCGTCCCGCCGCCTTCCATCGCCGCCAGGGCGTTCAGAAAGAGGTTCAGGAGGACCTGCTTCAGCCGGTCTCCGTCCACCCGGATTTCCGGCAGATCGGCGGCCGGTTCCGTCCGGAGGGCGACGCCGGATGCGCGGGCCCGCTCTGCGACGAGGTCCAGGGCCTGGCGGACGAGGGCGGCCAGGTCCGTGGGCTTTCGGTCGAGCTGGGGCGGGCGGGCGAATTCCAGAAGCTGCCCGATCACCCGATTGAGCCGCTCCGTCTCCTGGATCATGATGGTGGCGATCTTGCCGTCTTCCGGATCGGCGCCGTGACGGTCCCGGAAATAGGTGGCGAAACCCTTCAACGAACTCAAGGGATTGCGGATCTCATGGGCGACGCCGGCGGCGAGACTCCCCACCGAGGCCAGGCGCTGGCTCCGGGCGACCTCCTGCTCCAGGCGGCGGACCTCCGTCATGTCGCGGAAGAGGGCGATCTTCCCCGCAGGGCCTCCCGCCTCGTCGAGGAGGACCGTGGCGACGCAATCGAGGGGCACGATCCGGCCGCTGCCGACGGGGCAGTCGATTTCCCGCGTCAGGACACGCCGGTCTTTTCGCATCCGGTCGAAAATCTCCAGGCAGGCTTCAGGAAGAACCTCCGCCGCCGGCCGTCCGAGGACGGCGGGGACCTCCCGCTCCAGGATCGCCGCCGCCGTTGCGTTGAAGGCGGTGATCAGGCCCTGTCCGTCGATGGCCACGAGTCCCATCGGCATATGGGTGACGAGGTGATCGGAAAAGGCCTGAACCCGGCTGAGAGAGGCCCGGGTCGTCCGGAACCCCTGCGCCAGCATCAGGGAGACGATCCCGGCGAAACCGATGAGGAGAAGGATGGCGGCCATGAGCGCGGTGTGCCAGGCGTCCTCGTGGCGGGCGGCCTCGATGGGGCTCATGTCCAGGCCCACGAAGATGATCAGGTCCCGGCCCGTCGGGCCCTGGGCCGGCGGCGGCGGGGATACGGCCCCATCGGGCGGGCGCCGGTCCGGCGGTGGGGGCGGGGGGGGAAACGACGGACGGCCGGCGAAAAAGCCGTTCCCGAAAGGCGGGGGCGCGCCGGGGGTGGGGGCGAAACGACGGTAGACCTCGAAGGTGTCCGCCCCCGCGGGGTGCGGCACCCGGCGCCACTGTTCGGCCGTCAGCGTCGCGACATGCGCGAGGTCCAGGTCCAGGCCGTACGTTTCTCCGATCAGCGACGGATCGCTGCACGCCAGGATGCGCCCGTCCGCGTTCGTCACGATGATGTGGTCGATGTCGGCCTGCTGGGCCGTTTCGATGAGCAGCTTCTGGAGCTCGAAGAACCCCCAGCGCATCCCCATGCCCGTCCGGGCGCCGGCCTCGAAGGCGCGGATCAGGGCCGCCCCCTTGTCGACGAGGAGCCGTGTCGTGTGCGCCTTCTGCGTGTTGATCGCGTCCAGCGTCATGAAGGCGAAGATGGGCAGGAGAATCACGAGCGCCCCGAGGATGATCCAGGGGGAAAGGCTCAGCCAGAATCCGGATTTCTTCTCCCCGCTCATGGCCTCCTCCTCAGCGTGTGGATAGAATGTAAGCAGACGGATACCACAGCCGGCTACTTATGATCCAGTTTTTTCTCTTCCGTGGGGCCCACAAGGCGGTCGGGCCGGTGTGACAGGGCGAAATTTGCATTCAGATCATGGGGTTGTCGTTGTTCAACCTCTCGTGGCACGCCGCTTGCTCCTCTCCGAAGTCAAAAGCAAAAAACATGAAAAGGAGCATCGAACCATGAAGAAGTTAACCATCGCCATGACCACCCTGCTGGTGGTCGCCCTCCTGGCCACAACGGCATTTGCCTGGGGCCGGGGCTGGGGAAGAGGTCCCGGGGCGGGCTTTTGCGGCGGACCGGACGAGCGGGCCTTCTCCCAGTTGAACCTGACCGCGGATCAGACCGCGAAGATCAAGGCCCTCCGGGAGGCCCACCTGAAGGACGTGACGCCGCTCCAGGAAAAGATGTTCGGCAAACGTAACGAACTCCGGCTCCTCTGGCTCAAGGACAACCCCGACGAGGCCAAGATCCTGGCCGTGCAGAAAGAGATGCGCGCCCTGAGGGACCAGTTGGCGGACAAACGGACGTCCCACCGGATCGCCGCCTTCAAGGTCCTGACGCCGGAGCAGCAGCAGAAGATGCAGGCCTTCGGCCCCGGCAGCGGAAAAGGCCGCGGGCCGGGCTTCGGCGGATGTCCCCGTGGCGGAGCCGGCGGCGGGCCGGACGGCCCCGGGCCGGGCTTCGGAAGAGGCAACTGGTAAGCCTACCCTCCTGTCGACCGGGGGCGTCACGCCCCCGGTTTTTTTTGACCCGTTGCCTATCGGTCCGCTGCCGGCGCTGAAGATCCCCCGTTTCTCATCTCCCGTTTCCAATTGACATCCGGGGCCCGCTTCTCTATAGTCCGCGCATCCTTGAAGAAGGCTCAAGCGAAACGTGACGCGAACGAGAGGCGCCGGGATAACATCCCGCTCCCCGGGCTTTCCACCCCGCCCCCCAATCGAATAAGGATGACCGACAGATGGAACAAAGAACGGAACGCTCGTGGCATCACCTGCCGGTGGAAGAGGCGCTTGCCTTTTTCGAAAGCCGTCCGGATCTCGGGATCGAGACGGCCGACGTCGAACGCCGACGCGAACGGTTCGGCTTCAACGTCATCACCGCCAAGAAGGGGCAGGGGCCGTTCCTCCGGTTCCTCCTGCAGTTCCACCAGCCCCTGATCTATATCCTGCTGGCCGCCGCCGCGATCACGGCCTTCCTCCGGGAATGGGTCGATTCAGGGGTGATCTTCGGCGTCGTGATCGTGAATGCCGTGATCGGCTTTCTCCAGGAATCAAAGGCCGTCAGGGCCATCGAGGCCCTGGCCCGGACCATGGTGACCGAGGCCACCGTCATCCGCTCCGGGGAAAAGAGAAGGATTCCGTCGACGGAACTGCTCCCCGGCGACATCGTGCTCCTGCAATCGGGCGACAAGGTCCCCGCGGACCTGCGCCTGATTTCGGTCCGGGACCTCCGGGTGGACGAATCGGCGCTGACCGGGGAGTCCGTGCCGGTGGAAAAGTCCGCCGCCGTCCTGCCCGACGAGACCGTCCTCGCGGATCGAACCAACATGGCCTACAGTTCGGCGCTCGTAGCCTACGGCCAGGCCGTGGGCATCGTGGTGGCCACCGGCGACCGGACGGAAGTGGGCCGGATTTCCGAACTCATCTCCTCGACCGTGGAGCTGGAGACGCCGCTTCTCCGGAAGATCGCGGCGTTCAGCAAGGTGTTGCTCTACGTGATCCTGTTCCTCGCCGCGGCGACCTTCGGGGTCGGCGTCTGGCAGGGCCAGACGGCCTTCGATATGTTCATGGCCGCGGTCGCCCTCGCCGTGGGCGCCATTCCCGAAGGCCTGCCCGCTGCCATGACGATCACGCTCGCCATTGGAGTGGCGCGCATGGCGCGCCGCCGCGCGATCATCCGCAAGCTTCCCGCGGTCGAAACGCTGGGCAGCACCACTGTGATCTGTTCGGACAAGACCGGCACGCTCACCGAAAACCAGATGACCGTGCAGGCGATTCTCGCGGGCGACGAACGATTCGAGGTTTCCGGTGCGGGCTACGCGCCGGCCGGGGAGATCCTACGTAGGGACGCGCCGGCGGGGAACCCGCTTCCCGCGGCCCTGGCGGAATGCCTGCGATGCGGGTGGCTCTGCAACGACAGCCTGTTGAGGGAGGAGGATGGACGCTGGATGGTGCAGGGCGATCCCACCGAAGGTGCCCTGCTGGTCGCTGCCGCCAAGGGGGGCCTCACGGGGGAGGCCGCCGGGCCGTGGCCCCGCCTCGACGCGATCCCCTTCGAGTCCCAGCACCAGTACATGGCGACGCTCCATGCCGCCCCGGAGGGGGGCCAGCCCGTCGTGTACCTGAAGGGGTCGGTAGAAGCCGTCCTGGAGCGGTGCGGTGCGGCTCTGGGCGCCGACGGAACGCCCGGGGCGCTGGACGCCGCCGCCGTCCTGGCGGTCGTGGAAGAGATGGCGGCCCGCGGGCTGCGCGTCCTTGCCTTTGCACGGGGAGAGCGGACGGGGGACGCCCGGAGTCTCGACCACCCGGATGTGGCCTCCGGGATGACGTTCCTGGGGCTCCAGGGGATGATCGACCCCCCGCGGGCCGAGGCGGTGGAGGCGGTGAGGAATTGCCACAGCGCCGGTATTCGTGTGAAGATGATCACGGGAGATCACGCCCTGACGGCCTCATCGATCGCCCGGCAGATCGGCCTGCGCAACGCCGGGAAGGTCCTGACCGGCAAGGACCTGGCGGACATTTCGGACGGGGAACTCGTCAAGGTCGTGGAGGAGGTCTCGGTCTACGCCCGGGTCGCCCCGGAGCAGAAACTCCGTCTCGTCCAGGCGCTTCAGGCCCGCGACAACATCGTGGCCATGACCGGGGATGGGGTGAACGACGCCCCGGCGCTGAAACGGGCGGACATCGGCGTGGCGATGGGCATCACCGGCACCGACGTCGCCAAGGAGGCGGCCGACATGGTCCTGACCGACGACAATTTCGCCTCGATCGAGGCCGCGGTGGAGGAAGGGCGGGGCACCTTCGACAACCTGACCAAGTTTCTCGTCTGGACGCTGCCCACGAACATCGGCGAAGGTCTGGTGATCCTGGCCGCGATCTTCCTGGGCGTCACGCTGCCCATCCTCCCCGTGCAGATCCTTTGGATCAACATGACGACGGCCGTCCTGCTCGGGCTCATGCTGGTCTTCGAACCCAAGGAGCCGGACATCATGGACCGTCCGCCGCGGCACCCCCGGGAGCCGATCCTGACCCGGGTCCTCGTCTGGCGCCTGATCCTCGTAGGCATTCTGCTCTTGCTCGGGGCCTTCGGGCTCTTCGCCCGGGAGCTTCAGACCGGGGTGGGGATCGCCGAGGCGCGGACCGTGGCGGTCAATGTCTTCGTGATGGTCGAGCTGTTCTACCTGTTCAACTGCCGCTCCCTGACGAAGTCCGCCTTCGAGGTGGGTTTTTTCTCCAATCCCTGGGTGTTCGGCGGGGCCGCGATCATGATCGTTCTGCAGCTGTTGTTCACCTACCTGCCGGCCATGAACGCGATGTTCCACAGTCATCCCATCGGACTCGATTCCTGGCTGCGGATCCTCGGGGTCGCGACCGTCGCCCTGCTCGTGGTCGGCGCGGAGAAGGGGTTCGTCCGCTGGTGGACGGCCCGGGCCGTGGGGCGGTAGATCAAAAGAGAGGGGTCAGGAGAGCAGAAGCCGGCGGTCTTGCGAGCGGGACTCCCCGAGACTGGAGACCGTGATGGCCGGCTCGCCCAGGACGGGGCATTTCGCTTCGCAGATTCCGCAGCCGATGCAGAGGTCGAGATCGACGTGGGGCTGTTTGACGCGGAGCGTCTGGCCGTCCCGGGCCCTGACCGCCGCGGTCTCGAACCAGATCGCCTTTTTCGGCGTCGGGCAGACCTCTTCGCAGACGAGGCAGGACCGGGCATGCGCGTAGGGCAGGCAACGCCCCGGGTCGATCATGGCCAGGCCGATCCGCACCTCGGCCTTCTCCGCCAGGGAGAGCCTCCGGAGGGCGCCCGTCGGGCAGACCTGGCCGCAGAGGGTGCAGCGGTATTCGCAGTAGCCGATCCGGGGCACCAGCATGGGCGACCAGATCCCCTCGACGCCGGCCTCCCAGAGTGTCGGCTGGAGCCCGTTCGTCAGACAGACCTTCATGCACTCGCCGCACTTGACGCACCGCCTGAGGAATTCCTTCTCCGCGAGGGCGCCGGGCGGCCGGATGAGTGTCGGATCGGCGGCGGCCGGCCGGGCGAGCGGCGTCGTCCTTAGCAGCGGCGCCGCCAGGAGGCCCGCCGCCATCGACCCGATCACCCGCCGTTTGCCGAGGTCCAGGGACGCGACCGGCCTTTTCCGGGAGAAGCCGAACCGGACGGCGTTCCGCGGGCAGGCGTCGTCGCAGTTCATGCAGGCGAGGCACTCGGCCTTGCGCCGGGTCTCCCTCCCGTCGGGCCGGGCCGCGCCCTGGCAGGTCCGTACGCACGCCCCGCAGCCGTCGCACCCCTCGCTCACCGCCCGGTCGAGCAGGGCGTAGCGCGACAGGAGCCCCAAAAGCGCCCCCAGCGGGCAGAGGTATTTGCACCAGAAACGCGGCTCCCGCAAATTCAGGGCGAGGATCCCGAGAAAGATCCCGCCGATCACCGTCGACTGGAGGAACAGGGGCTGCTGGAAGGCGAGCACCCCCCGCTTCAGCAGCCCGTAAATCCACTCGGAGACGCCGACGATCCCGGCCGGGAACGAGGCGTAGATCGCGTCGAAGGTCGCCGTCGCGGCGTACTGGAGCGCGGGATGGACCGACAGGGATAACGAGCGGATAAGCAGGGCCAGGGGGTCGACGACGCCGGCGAGTTGCACCGCGAACAGAGATGAAACCATCAGAAAAACGAGCAGATAATACTTCCATCGGTACCCGTTCGCCGGCCGGGACCGGACGGGCCCGCGCTTCAGGGCGCCCGCCAGGTTGTGCAGGGTGCCCAGGGGGCAGATCCAGCCGCAGAACACGCGCCCCAGGAGCGCCGTGACGACGACCGTGATCGATACCAGCAGGACGGGCAGGTCCAGCGACCGGGTGGCGAGCGCGGTCGTGAGGAAGACGAGGGGGTCCGCGTCGAGAAAGATCTTGACGGGATAGCCGAGATCGTTGGCGCCCCGGGATTCCGTCTGCAGGAAAAGCCAGACGAAAAGCAGGAGAAAGGCCCCCTGGGTCAGCCGGCGGAGAAGGGTCATCATACGGTCACAGACGGATGCGCCTGATGTTCATGCGGCCGAGGTCCATGCTGCCCAGCCGCGCCTGATGGCCGACACGCACACATCCCAGCTCGGCCGGCTTCAGGCCGAACAGGGTGGCGCCGAAGGCGTCGACCGCCACGGGATCGACGCCGGCCGCCACCGTGTCGAGCCGCCGGACATCGGCGAGGCTTCCCCCCTGCGGGCCGTTTCCCGTGAGGATCCGCACGGCGTCCAGGATCGTCAACGCGGGCTTGACGACCCTCGTCACGTCCACGAGGCTCTCGTCGATGCGCTGATGAATCCGGCCGCGCCAGCCGCCCATCACGCCCATGAAGTTCTTCATCCCCAGGGTGAGCCCCGAGATTCCGTGGGTCTTGGCGATGGGGAGGTTGATGAGAGCGTCCGCCTCGATGGCCTCCGTGTAGAGGGGCCAGGATTTGAGTGCAAGGCCGTTGATCTGCATGTCCTTGAATTTACGCTCGTCGACGAAGCGGACCGCCGCGCCGGCCGCCGCCGCCGCGTCGGCGATGCCGCTCTGTTTGTAGGTGCGGCGGGCATCGGCGACGGGGTGGTCGAACACCTTGACCGTTTTGGCGCCGGCCTCGAAGCAGAGGCGGACGACCGTGGCGACGACCTCGGGGTTGGTATTGGCCGCGTATTCCGGCGTCCGGTCCCAGCCGATGTTCGGCTTGACCACGACGACGGCGCCGCGCGGGACGAACCGCCGGATGCCGCCCAGGCCGTCGACGGCCGCCCGCGTAATGACGGCTGGCGAGGCGCCCTGAACGACGACCAGATCGGGCGGGCCCGCCGCCTCGAGGCGGCGGACGAAGGGTGCGAATCCGGTCGGCAGCGACAGCGCCGCCCCGGCGAGGACCGCGGACTTGATGAAGGCTCTGCGATGCATGGGATCACCTCCTTAAAAGAAGCACCGGGTGGCCACGTGACCCGCATCCCGGAATTCGACCCCCTCCCGCGCCAGGAGCGCCCGC
>DAOPOS010000002.1:0-241034 GCA_035358035.1 Syntrophales bacterium
ACGACGTCGTAGCCAAGGCGGCCGAAAGACGCGAGGAGGTCCGGAAGCATGAGAAAGTCCGAGATGGCGTGGGCAAGACACCCCCTGGCAACCTCTTCCGTCGGGGGTAACTGTCGCCAGAAGGGCTCGCCGATGAGGATGATCCCACCGGTGCGCAGGCTCCGAGCCAGAAGCTCGATCGTGCCGGCAAATCCCCCGCCGATCCACGTGGCGCCGACACAGGCTGCCACATCGACCTTTTCGTCAGCGACGTAGCCGGCCGCATCGCCATGGATGAACTTGACCTGGTGGGCAACGCCGAGTTCTTCTGCACGGCGTTTCGCCTGCTCGGTGAACAACGGACTCATGTCGATGCCGGTGCCGATGACGCCGTGATCGCGTGCCCAGGTGCACAGCATCTCCCCAGAGCCGCTGCCGAGGTCGAGCACCCGGGCCCCCGATTCCAGACGCAGCGCCGCGCCGAGCGTGGCGAGCTTTTCGGGTGTGATCGGGTTGTGGATGCGGTGAGCGCTTTCGGTGATGTTGAAGATCCGTGGAATGTCCATTGTAGAAAATCTCCTTACGGGTGTGAATAGATTCGGTCACGGCCTAACAGGGTTTGGGGCAATCCCTCATGGTTTCTTCAGGCCACGATTTTGTGCGTCGGCACAACCTCTACATTGTTCTTGATCATTTGCCAAACAGGACAGACGGATTTCTCGGAGAGCTGGATTGCCCTCTGGATGTCTGAATCCTTTGTGTCTTTTGAATTCACCATAAATTCGATAAAAATCTTTTCAAACTTGATGGGCGGCTGTTCGCTCCTGATGCCTCTTGCTTTCACTTCCAAGCCAGAGACGGTCTTTCCCATCTTTCTCAACAGGAAAACAATGGCGGTTGCGCTGCAACCGGCAAGGCTCATCAGCAGCAATTCAAGCCCGTTATAACCCAGCCCGTCTCCTATGGGAGGCTTATAATCGAACGTGATCGGGTGGTCAGGATTGGCATTGGATACGCCGGTAAATTGAACCTTCCGGTTGATCAACCGAACGGTCACTTCCTCATGCGGATCAGACATGATGTCGCTCCTTTAATTTTATAATGGATCATTGTCTCATGCCCGACGCCGGGGCTTTGCGGCAAGCGAAGCGTGTCCGCCGACAGCCCCCGGGTTCGGGCCTGTTTACACCTCGAGTTTGAACCCGATATCCACGTCGTTTGCCGGATGTCCACCCCGGATTCCCCAATCCTGGAGCGGAGGTTCCTTAAGCACGATCAGAATATCATCGCCGGGGATGCCCAGGGTTTTGAGCCCTTTCACGATTTCCTGATACAGCATTCGTTTGGCCTCGACCGATCGGCCGGGAAAAACCGTCATTTCAATGGTCATGAAATAATCAGATTTGCCGGAAGGATATTCGTAATTCTCTGCATCGATTTCGATGATCCGCTGATTTCGATCGTGGTCGGGAATCTTGAACGCTGTCACCAGGGACGCGTGTATGACATCCAGGATTGATTTCCTGAATCCCGTTGGTCTTCCCTTGATCATCGTTACCGTGACCAATGGCATTACATTTCTCCCGATTCACGTGTAAGTTTCCCTGTCAAGTGGACAATGGAAATGTTGATCGGATTCGACCTGCTTGACATAGGGGACTGAACCGATGACGCCGACAAGGAGGATGACCAAAAGTACGGACCATCTTGTGCGCATCACGCTTCTCCTCCGTGCCGTCTAACGCAGCCACTACTGGCGGGAATGGCGCAAAGCGGAATTCCCGACCGAGTGCATGGCATTGTTCTTTGTCTGTCTACACTTTATTGACAATGACTGCAAATTCATTTGATTCTCGACTATAGGGATTTCCTGCGACGTCGGAATAGATCCCCTTAATTAAAAAACCGGCCTCGACAAACTCGTTTTCAAGAGCCTCAGGCGAAAAATACTGCAACCAGTTGTACACCTGTCTGGTTCGCCCGGACTCAATGATTGTGTATTTGTCCAGTACAACCTTTTCTTCATGGTATTTGAAGGTATTCAGAAAACCGTAATACTTGTTCGGCGACCAAAATCCGTTAAGTTGGTTCACCTCATAGGTCGCGGCTTCTACCCTTTGTTCAAATGCCGACAGGGAATACACATCCAGGAGGACTGAAGCGCCCGGTTTCAAGATCTTATGGAACGTGCCCAGAAGCCCTTTTCTTTGTGCCGGGCTGAGGGCGCAGAAATCACACATAATCATCAGCACAAGGTCGAACCGGTCATCTGTTTCATATTCCAGATAATTCTGATTCACATAGTGGATGTTCAACCGTTTGCGGGCGGCAATCTCCTGTGCATACTCGATGGACCTCTTCGAGAAATCAATGCCGGTCACATTGGCTCCGCACTTCGCCAAGCGGGCCCCATACAGCCCGGGGCCGCAGCCGAAATCCGCGATCCTGGTCTTTCTGCCGATGTCGAACTCGGATGCGATCCATTCCACCGATCGATCGATAAATTCCCCGTTTCTTGAAGAAATGTCGACAGACCCGTCAAGATGGAAGGCCAGCATCTGCTTTGACGTATGTTCATCCGTCCATAAGTTGCTTGCGGTATAAAATTGGAACGGTTCGGGCCGTTCGTTGATCCTCTCCAATTCTTCAAACATTTTGTTTCCTCATCTGATTGAAAAGAATGCCGTGTTGGGCTGTGTTTCCATGCACCCCGTCAATCGGCCTCGAACCAGGAGGCGCAGGCGACCAGGTGATCTGGGGGGTTCCGGGCGTCATAGAACACGGGGATGAAGGAGCCTTCGAGGACATCATATCCAACATAGAATGCCCGACCCGAGACATCTTTCCCCCCGGCCGTCCTGAAATGATAGTATATTCGGTCGTCTTGCCACTCAGCAGTGTTTTCTCGACCATCGATAAACGCCATCGCCACTTCACCGTTTCGAAGGAGTCGGATTTCATGCCAGCGTCTGAGAGCAATTATGGTCATCATCCCCAAGGCGAGCACGATCACGCAATACAACACCCAGTCGATGTCAAAGTGCATCCGCAGGATCGATAGAAAATGCCACAGAATAAGCAGGAATGGCGCATAAGCGGGAAGCCGGACAGCGGCCCTCCAAGAAAGGTGGACGCGGCGAGGAGGAGAGCTATAGCCCTGATCATTGACCCAGGGCAGCGGAAGTTTGGCCATGATCATTTTGGCGGCAACGAAGGCGCAGACCGACACAATGCAAGGCAAGAAGAACCACCAGGGCCCATTGCTTGATTGCACGCCGCCGAGCGCCAGCGAGAGGCCCAGGTAGGTGGCTGTGAGAGCTATAGCGACAGCGATTTGCATGGTTTCGAGTTAATTCGGTGTGGATGAGAAATAGATCCCGGCAGGGAGGTCTGCCGCAACGGCAGCATTACAGCAGGGCGTCATCCCATTCCTTGATGGTCACCTTGCCGGCAAGCCCCTCCAAAACGAAGGGGTCATTCCTGACGAAATCCTCCGCGATGTCCCGGCTCTTGAATATCCCCATCGATCCATCACGGCCGGCAAAGGGCCCGATTCCGTAAATCTGCCCTTTCTCCACAAATGTATCCAGGAAGGCCTTGTGTCTCGGGTACACGGCCATGACTTGTTCCATTGTTGCGGATCCACGCTCATAGAAGACAACGGCTTTCATGCCCGCACCCCCGCCTGTGAAAGTATGCCTTGAATTTCCTGTAGAGTATAGCTTGCTTTCGCCTTGACATGAACAATGGGGATGCCGGCGGCCGCGAGGGCATAGTCGACAAACCGGTCCCGGCCCTGTCTTTGGGATTGATTGTGCGTGCTGTCGTCAAGCTCGATGACAAATCGAATGCCCAGGGTCGCCGGGTCACATGCGACGATGTCGACGTGCCTGCTCTGAATTTTGTTGAATGCATTTTGCCAGGCGCTCCTGTTCAAACCGTTTTTCACCTTCACGATGTCCGCCAGGCGGACCTTCCCCATGAAGCGACAGCGATCGTTGACGGCTTGCTCAAGTACCGCCAGGAAAGATCGTTCGGCCGTAGAGAATAAATGTTGTTGCGTCTCGTAGGGGTAGGTCTGTTCAAGTTGTGCCTTTTGCTTCACTATCACGGTTACAAAGGCGATGATGACCAACAGAATGATGAGATAAAAGACCTGTGGCAGAAGCACATTGAACATCAGAATGGATTCCTCTCCTGTGGTTTTCCCTTTATCATCGTTACAGCGATCAATGGCATTTCATTATTGCCTCGTTGGGCCACGTTCTTTGCTCTGGCCGCAACCCGGATCGATGACTCGGGTTCCTCTGCGTGCCCGTCAAATCCAGGTGACATTCTTCAGATTGCGTTTAATGCCCCGCTGATATCGATACTTCGGATATCCTAAAATCATGGAGCCGACAACCACGTTCGTGTCGGGAATCAAGAAGAGCTTGCGCAGTCGGGGACTGCGCTGAATCGGTGGCGGAATGATGGACATTGCGGATCCTCCCAGGCCCAGGGCGTGGGCGGCAAGAAAACCGTAAGTCAGGGCAATGTGAATGTCCTCTTCGTAGTTCTCCGCATCGCGATGCGCGTGAAAGATGATCATGGCCGGCGCATAGCGTGTGAGGGTGTCCTCCGTCCCCTGCTTCAGCTCCGGGAGACGGCTCTTCATCAATGGCACGACGTGCCGTTTCAAGGTGTTGAACGTCGCCGCTCCCCCCTTGCGGCGAATCATAAACCGGGCGATGGGGTTGTCCATTGCCTTGACAAGGCCGTCATAGAAGTTGATCATCTCGGGGAGGGCTTGACGAATCACCGCTGTGTCCTGAACCACGGTGAGCTCCGTCTTGAGCGGCGTGAAACCCGGCGGGGCAAAAGTAATGGCCTCGACGACCTTCTCCAGCAGTTCCCTTGGCACGGGTCGGTTCTTGAAGACCCGAATGGCTCGACGCGTTTGGATCATCTCGAGAAAGGGCATCTGATCCGCCGATCCCTTCGGCAGTGCGAAGAAATCCCGTTCATACGCCAGACCATCCACGATAATCGCCTGGGATGTACAAACGGCCATGCATTGGCCGCACGCGATACAAAACGACAGCCGATCCGGGCGCAGGGATATCCCGTCCGCGCCCCCCATTGTCATGATTCGGTTGGGGCAGATCTCCGCGCAAAAGCCGCACGAATGACAGAGGTCCTTGTTGATGCGTATGGATGGTTTCATAGCGCTGCCCCTTTTCTCCTGCTTTGGCTTATGCCCAACGTTCCGCTTTACCCGCGCGAGACCGGCAGGCGCGCCGCCGCAAAGTCATCTTGGATGGTTCCGGGATTGCAACGAGTATCACTCCCACAAGGGGTTAAGAATGCAGTCGCCCAGGCAGTTCAGGCGAAACCAACTTAAGGTTGAAGAGTGTCTAGTCCATTAGGGGCAACTCCAGAAAAATTGCTAATGGTATTAAAAAACATAAAGAACTGAATACTTGTCTAATGACTACGGATGAAAAGTCCATGCTGCGTTCTTTCCTTGTTCATATAACATGGTGTAGACCGATCAGGGGGGACGGCCTTCATTAACAGCCATTTTTTATTTCTGCATGAGGAAGACCTTGACACGAGAGAGGTTAGGCGTCAAGGGGAAATCATATCTGAATTCATATGGAATTAAGATGCCGTAGGTGATGCACAATAAAGCTTATGATTCAGGTCGGGGTTTTCACCGGAAAACGAGTGCAGTGAAGATCTCGCCGGAGGGTTTTCGCAAGGCTTGGTTTGAGGGCTTGGCAGCCTGACAAAGAAAAAGGGGCAATCTCGCGATTGCCCCTCGGTGAAGACGATCCAATAACTCTTTGACGCCTATCCCTTGACCGGCGGCTTGAGCATCCAGACGATCCCGATCGACACGAGGCACAGGACGCCGGAGATGATGAACGGGGTCGTGTAACTGGCCGCGGTGAATTCCTTGACGACGACGGCGCCCTTGTCCAGGGCCTCGTAGGGGATCTTGCCGACGACGGTCATGAGCTTCGGGGCCAGCCAGGGGCCGAACAGCCCGCCGACACCGTAGGCCGCGAACATCAGGCCGTAGTTGGCGCCCACGTTCTTCGTCCCGAAGTAGTCCGCCGTCACCGCCGGGTACAGGCCGAGGAACCCGCCGAAGCAGAACCCGATCGAGCAGACGCCGAAGAGGAAGAGCGGATAGGAGGTGAAGGTGTTCAGGAAGAGCATGACCACGCCGGCATAGGCGAAGATGATGATGAGCGTGACCTTGCGCCCCAGCACGTCGGAGATCTGCCCCCAGACGAGCCGCCCGGCGGCGTTCAGGATGGCCACGATCATGACGGCGGTTGCCCCCTGATCCGCGATGGTCTTGAAGATATCCTGGGGGATTGTTGCCATGGTCTTCGCGCCTTCGATCATCGGCGGAGACTGCCAGATATTGGTGATGTTCATGATGATCATGAGTCCCGCCATGCAGCCGGCGAAGTAGGTGACCCACAGGAGGTAGAACTGGACGGTCTTGAGCATCTCCATCGTGCCGAAGTCCGCGCCGGCCGAGGCGGCCGCGCCGGGGGCGGGGGCCGGGGGATTCCAGCCCGCGGGCTTGAAGCCGGCGGGGGGATTGATCATGAGCTGGGCGCCCAGGACGACGGCGACGAGGAAGATGATCCCCAGGTACATGAAGGTCGCCATGATGCCGGAGGAGGCGATGAAGTATTTCGCCACGGGGGTGAAGACGAGCGCGCCCGCGCCGAAGCCCGCCACGGCAAGCCCCGTGATCATCCCGCGCTTGTCGGGGAACCACTTGACGCAGGTGGCGATCGGGCAGACGTAGGCCGTGCCGATGCCGAGTCCGCCGAGGACGCTGAAGGCCAGGGTGAACGCCATGAGGCTGGGGGCATAGGCCGCGATGATGAGGCCCACGCCCAGCATGATGCCGCCCACGGTCGCGACGATGCGGGGACCGATCTTGTCCTGGATCTTACCGGCGAAAATCACGCCCAGGGCGAAGAACGCCAGGATGAGCTGGGAGGGAAGGGCGAGGTCGGTCGGGGACCAGTCGGGGAATTTTGCACTCAGGGCCGGCTTGAAGACGCTGTAGATGTAGACCGCGCCGAGACTGACCTGGATCAGCAGGGCGCCGACGACGACCAGCCACCGGTTCATGGTTTTCTCTCCTGCCATAAACGTTCCTCCTTTGTATGGGAAAAGAATTGGGAAAAGATAGCCCGGCGTTAACCACATCCCGATTGACGTGTCAATCAATAATTCAGGCCGGGGACTTGAAGAATTCGCCGTACAGCAGGGCCTGATTGCGGTTCTCCACGGCGAGCGCCTGCTCCAGTCCGCCGATGTCCAGGTTGACGTTGATGGCCTCCTTCGTCAGGCGCAGTCCGGCGGGGTTCTTGCCGTTCATGGTGCGGGCGAGTTCGAGCGCGGTGTCCATCAGGCGGTCCCGCTCGACCAGGCGGCTGACGAAGCCGAGGCTCACGGCCTCCGCGGCGGACATGTAGTTCCCCGTCAGCATGAATTCGTACGCCCGCCCGCTCCCGATCGCGCGGGGCAGGAGATAGCTGCACGCCATGTCGGCGCCCCCCAGGCCGATGTTGATGTAGGCCGCCGAGAAGCGGGCGTCGGGGCTGATGACGCGCAGGTCCGACGAGAGGGCAAAGCTCAGTCCGATGCCCGCGGCCGCCCCGTGCACGATGCAGACGACGATCTGGGGGACTTGGCGCATCTTCAGCATCAGCCTGCCCATGCGGGCCTGGGACTGGTAGAACTGGAGGGAATTCATGGTCTTCTGAAGCTCCAGGCCCTCCTCCATGTCGAGCCCGGCGCAGAAGCCCTTCTCGCCGTTGCCCTTGAGCAGGACGATGCGCGTGTCCGGGTCGTTCTCGCGCTCGGACCAGAAGTGCTCCAGCTCCTTCATCATGGCCTGGTTGACCGCGTTGTACTTCCGCGGCCGGTTGAGGGTCAGAACGCCGATGCCGGCCTCCGCCGCTTCATACTGAATCGTCTCGTATTGCATGCAAAAATCTCCCTCCTTTTCGGGTTATTTCGATATTCCTGCAATCCGACGGAGGCCTTGTCGGGCCCCCGTTTGTCAGTCCGGGTTTGGCGAGGGGTGAGCGCGGCGACGCTCGGGCCGTGCGGCCGGGCGGTCGCTCCTGGATGCCCGCTATCCCTGCGCCCGCGGTCGCCCGCGTTTCCGCGCAGGCTTCCTCGCCGCGGGGGGACGCGTTACGGCGCAATCTTTTCCAGATCCGCCGGGGAATTGATGTTGAGGAACATCCGTCCGGCGGGATCGAAGGAACGGACCTCCTCTTCCGACAGGGTGTGGATCTTCATCCCCTTGTAGAATCCGGTGATCTTCAGGCGGTTCTCGTCCATCAGGCGCTTCATGGGTGCGGCGCAGCGTTTGCTGTAAATGGCGTGGAGCGGCTGGTAGCCTTCGGGCTGAACGGGGACGACGATGTCGTTGCCCGGGGTCTGTGCCATCATGTGGAGGATGAAGTCCTTCCGGAGAAAGGGCATGTCGCAGGCGGCGACGAAGACATAGTCGTGGGTGGCATAGAAGAGCCCGGTGTAGATCCCGCCCAGCGCCCCCTTGCCCTTGTAGACGTCCGTGACGATGGCGACGTCCTGGTCGAGGTATTCGCGCGGGGCGTTCGTGACGATGATGACCTCGGCGAAGAGGTCCTTGAACAGGCTCACCGTCCGGTCGATGAGCCGTTCGCCGTCGAGGGTGAGCAGGGCCTTGTTGCTGCCCATGCGCGTATTCTTGCCGCCGGAAAGGATGATGCCCGTCACGTGCTGCTCCTTCTTGGGGGCGGTCCGCGCCCGCTTCGAATCCCGTCAGGCGCCCGTCAACCCGGTGCCGAGAAGCTAACCGATCTCTACGGAAAGATAAAGCGAAAAATGCCGGGGGGACGGCTTCGAGGCGGGGTCCGCGCTCCGCGACCTGTGGGGCTTTTTAGGGCCGGCCGATGCGAGGTCGGCGTTTCCATCCCTTGATAAAGGATTTCCGTCGTGTTACAAGCGGCTATCCCGATGCACCCGAGCGAGGCGCCATGAAAGAATATTACGAGAACCCCGACGTTGTGGCGGATTACTCCGACGCGCGTTTTCTGGTCAAGCGGCCGCGGACCCATCGAAGAGAGTCCGGGATTGTGGATCATTTTTTCCGGATCATCGGGCGGGTCGACAGGGTGCTGGACATTCCCTGCGGGGCCGGCCGGTTTCAGAAGCAGCTTTTGGGCAAAGCCGGCGCTCTGCTGGAGATGGACTATTCCCAGGCCATGACCCGGAAGTCGAGGGAAAATTTTCAGAAGGACCGGGAAAGCGATCCGGCGCGGGTTCGCTTCTCGGTCGGCTCCATTCTGGACATCCCCTGCGCGGACAAGCGTTCCGACGTGGTGTTCTCCATGCGGATCTATCACCACTTCCCGGACATCGGGGACCGCGTCAACATCCTGCGGGAGTTGAAACGCGCGGGCCGGAAGTGGATCATCCTCTCCTTCTATAATTTCTGGTCCTACCAGCACATGCGAAGGCTGATGAAGAATGCCCGCTCCCGGAGGCAATCCCGCCGATACGCCATTACCCTGCGTCAGTTCTACCGGGAGGTCGAGGAGGCGGGGTTGAGGGTCCGCTGCTTTCGCTCCAATGCGCGCTTCTTCTCCGAACAGACCGTCGCCCTTCTGGAAATACCCGATTGATGTCACGCGGGGCGGGCGGGGATGGCCCGGTCTTTCCCCGGATGCGGCCGTGTCATCGCCGCTTCCTTCTCGTTTTGGTTTCGATGGCCTTCCGCAGCCGGATGCGCCAGCGACCGCGGTCGGGCGCGTCGAAGTAGAGCGCGAGCAAGATCTCCCGCTCCTTTTCGCCGAGCCCCGGGGTGCGGCGCAGCAACTGGCTGAGGTCCATCCGGATCAGCCGGTCGTGAAACAGCGATCGGCGGGCCCGTTCCAGATCGATCAGGCGGATGGCGACGGCCGCGCCCGCGGCGTCGTCCCCCGCGCCGGTGCGGACGAAGATGTGCTTCCCGTAGAGTGACCCGTGACCGATCCCCCGGGCGTGGATCGGCTTGACGGCATCGACGACGGACTGCAATACGGCCCGGACCCGTCCTTCGTCATGCCTGTTTTCGTCGAGGGCGAACCACTGGTCGAGCGAGACGTACCCCTCCAGGGCGCGGGTGACAAGGATGGCGTGTTGCACGCCCCCGGAGACCGCCTGACCGTAATACCACACATCCACGACCGGAATGCCGGCCTGTCGAAGCTCCCGGATATACCTGTATTCCCGGAGAAACGTGGGGACGCCCCGAATCGGATGCCGGCAGGTTTTCGTGTTGTGATTGCTCTGCCGCTTGACGAAGACCGGCTGGACGGCGCCGTCACCGGCCTCCAGGGGGTATCGAAAAACGCCGCTCGTGCCTTTCCTCCGTTCGTTGGGGGTCTCGACCCAGGGGGCGTCCAGGTGCCAGAGGTCCGCAAATCCGCGCAGGCGGTTTTGTTCAAACAGGCCTCTGACGTGATCGTCGATGAAGCACTCCCTGACGACCCTCATGTCACGGTTCATCCAAGCCTCGCTGACCTTTTCCCCCTCGGCCGATCGCCGGGACCGCCGGCCGCTCGAGGGGCCGTTCCCGGCGTCCGCCCCTCCAAACGTCCGGACCGCCGGAAGGGGGATTGCGTTTCACGGCGGGAAGCATAGGCAACCTGTCCGGTTGTGTCAATGAAAATGGCTAACGGATATTTTAATGGAAAAAACGCCCCTGATTGTGCATAGTGACGTCCCTGAAAACGGCGATGTCCCGGTGCGGCGGTCCCGCGCAGCCGGCGCATCCCGCAGCCGAAAGGAGAAGAACGGATGAAGATTCTGGCGCTCCAGGGGAGCCCCCGCCCGGCGGGCTATACCCAGATGGTGTTGGACCCGTTCCTGGAAGGCGCCCGCAGCCGCGGGGCCGAAACGGAAACGATTTTCCTGGCCAGGCAGAAGATCCGTCCCTGCATCGGCTGTTACACCTGCTGGTACAAGACCCCCGGGATCTGCATCCATAAAAACGACGACATGCCCGCGCTGCTGGAGAAGCTGAAGGCCTGCGACGTCGCGGTGTACGCCACGCCCCTGTACTACTTTTCCATGATCTCCTACATGAAGGCGTTCTCGGAGCGGATGATGCCGCTGATCCTGCCGCAGCTGATCGAGCGGAACGGCGAAACCGGCCATCCCCACCGCGACCCGGATGCCGGACCGGACCGGATCGTCCTGCTGTCGGTCTGCGGGTTTCCGGAGATCAGCCATTTCGACGCCCTCGTGGCGCAGTTCCGGCTGTTGACGCGCTACGGGAAGCCCTCGCTCGCGGGCGTGCTCCTGCGGCCCGGATCGGAGAGCATGCTGTTCATGGACAAGCTGGGCAAGAAGGGGAAGGCGGTCATGGAGGGGTTCTTCCGGGCCGGCCGGGAAATCGTGGATCTCGAGCGGATCTCGCCGGAAACCGAGGCGGTCTGCAGCCAGCCCTGGACGACGAACCTGCGGAGCTTCCGCGATCAGGCGAACCTGTTCTGGGACATCCGCACCGAGCACCACGAACGCACCCGGCGCGGCGAAGAGACGCGTCCGTTCGAGGAGGCCGTCAAACAGGACATCCGGATGCTCCTGGGCGGGATGGCGGGTCGTTTCAGCCCCGAGTTCCGGGAACTCAAGGCCAAGCTGCAATTCGACGTGACGGGCGAGCAGCCGGGGCAGTGGCACCTGGTCATGGCCGACGGGTACTGCGGGTTTGGCACGGGGCCGGCCGACCGTCCGGATCTGATTATCCGCACGCCCTCAGAGGTCTGGATCGCGATCATGGAGGGCCGTCTGAACGGCGCCGAGGCCTTCGCTGAAGGGAAGTACACGGCCGAGGGGGACCTGAACCTGCTCATGGGTCTGCAGAAGCTCTTCGGCGCGGCCTGAGGGGCGCCCGCCCGCGGAAATAGGTCCGGCGCGAGAAAATGTCTTGACAGGCCGGAGAAGGTATGAGATAGGCGCAGCCATATCCTGAAAGGTCGCATTCCGAAGATGAACAGCATGGGCAGCGGTAACAGCTATTATTTTAGCTATTATTATTTTGACGCACCGGTCTGCCCAGCGCTTAGGATGACTTGAAGGGAATAAAATAAAACAAGCTAAGCCATGGGGAGATCGACGCTGCCCATGGCTTTTTTGTTTTGGGGCCGGGGCGGCAGTGTTCGCCCCGGCCCTTGTTTTTTGGAGGTCAAGTGCCATGATCGTTGTCATGAAGAAGAAGGCCACGGATGCCCAGATCGATCAGGTCATCGAATGGATCGAGTCCGTCGGGTACCGGACCCACCCCTCCCGGGGCGTGGAGCGGAGCATCATCGGCGCCGTCGGGGACGAGCGCGGCAAGGGGCAGCTCAAATCCGTCGAGAACCTGCCCGGGGTGGAAAAGGTGGTCCCGATCCTCAAACCCTACAAGCTCGCCAGCCGCGAGTTTTCCGAGGCCGATACCGTCATCCCGGTCGGAGACATGCGGATCGGCGGGCCGTCCTTCGTCGTCATGGCCGGCCCCTGTTCCGTGGAGAGCGAGGAACAGTTGATGGAGAGCGCCTACATCGTCTGCAAGGGCCATGCGCAGATCCTGCGCGGCGGGGCCTTCAAGCCGCGGACGTCGCCCTACAGCTTCCAGGGCATGGAGGAAGAGGGCCTGAAGCTCCTGAAAAAGGCCAGCGAGCGGACCGGGCTGCCGGTGGTCACGGAGGTCATGAATACGACGGAGGTGGACCTGGTGGCGTCGTACGCCGACATCGTCCAGATCGGCGCCCGCAACGTCCAGAACTTCGCGCTGCTGAAGCGGGTCGGCCAGATCCGCAAGCCCGTCCTCCTCAAGCGGGGCATGATGACGACGATCGAGGAACTCCTCATGTCGGCGGAGTACATCCTGGATTCGGGAAATGACCAGGTCATCCTCTGCGAACGGGGCATCCGCACCTTCGAGACGGCGACGCGCAACACCCTGGATCTGAGCGCCGTGCCGGTGCTCAAGGGGCTGACCCACCTGCCCGTCATCGTCGATCCCAGCCATGCCGCCGGCCACTGGCGGTACGTCATCCCGCTGGCGCGGGCGGCCGTCGCCGTGGGGGCAGACGGGATCATCATCGAGGTGCACCCGGAGCCGGAAAAGGCCGTCTCCGACGGCGCCCAGTCCCTGAAGCCGGAGAAGTTCTACCGGATGATGGAGGAGCTGCGCGCGATCGCCGGGTTGATGGGGAAGGAGATGGGGGTGCCGGCATGAAGAAGATCCGCGTCAATCTCGACCGGAAATCGGCGAATGCCCACGAGATCTTCATCGGCCGGGGCATCATCGACCGCATGGGGCTCCTCATGGCCAAGAACAACTGGGCCTCGCGCTATGTCCTCGTGACCGACAGCCGCGTGGCCGAACTGCACGGCGACAGGGTCCTGGCGACCCTCCGGGGCATGAACCTCGCGGTGGACCTGGTCCAGTTCCCGGCGGGGGAGGCGTCCAAGACGGTCCGGACCTGCCTCGATCTCGTCGAGCGGCTGCTGGCCCTCGGGGCGGACCGGAAGTCCGCGCTGATTGCCCTGGGCGGTGGGGTGGTCGGTGATCTGACGGGGCTCATGGCCTCCCTGTTCATGCGGGGCATTCCCTACCTCCAGGCGCCGACGACGCTGCTCGCGCAGGTGGACAGCGCCATCGGGGGCAAGACCGGGGTCAATCTCCCGGCGGCGAAGAACATGCTGGGCACCTTCCACCAGCCCCGGGGCGTCTTCATCGACCTCGCCTTCCTGGACACGCTGCCGGAGCGGGAGTTCGCCAACGGCCTGGCGGAGATCGTCAAGTACGGCGTCATCGAGGATCCGGAGCTGCTCGACCTGCTGGCCAACGGGGCCGCGGCGATCCGGGGGCGCGACGGGGCGCTCCTGGAGCGCCTGGTCGCCCGGTCCTGCCGGATCAAGAAGGGCATCGTGGAGCTCGATGAGACGGAGAAGGGGCTCCGCCGCATCCTGAACTTCGGCCACACGATGGGACACGCCGTGGAGGCGGCGACGGACTACGGGATGGCGCACGGGGAGGCCGTGGCGGTGGGCATGGTGGCCGCCGCGAGAATATCGGTCGCCCTCGACCATCTGTCCGCCGGCGAGGGCGAGCGCATCGAGGCCGTCCTGCGGGCCGTCGGACTTCCCGTTAGGATCCCCGCCGGCGTGAACGCCGGGCGTCTGCTGGAGGGATTGCGGCTGGACAAGAAAAAGGAGGGCGCGGACGTCCACTTCGTTCTGCTCAAGAAGATTGGGATGCCATTCGTCAACGGCGGGGTCCCGGAGGCGCTCCTGATGAAAACGATCGAGGATTTGCAGTCATGAAGAAGACCCCCCTGGACGAGTTGCGGGCGGCGGTGAAGGAACGGGACCGGGAACTGGTCCGTCTGCTGAACGAGCGGGCGAAGCTGGCCGTCGAGATCGGCCGGGTCAAGGCCGGCCAGAACCGGCCCGTGTACGATCCGGCCCAGGAGGCGGAGGTTTACGCGCGGCTGGAGGCCCTGAACGAGGGGCCCCTGACCGGCCCGGCCCTGCGGGACGTGTTCCGGGAGATTCTCTCCCAGTCCCGGGCCCTGCAGACCCCCATGACCGTGGCCTATCTGGGACCGGAGGCGTCTTTTTCCCACCTGGCGGCACTCTCCCATTTCGGGCGGCAGGCGCGGTATGTCCCCGCGGCGACCATCGCCGCGGTGTTCGACGCGGCGGAGAAGGAAAAGAACGTCTGGGGTGTCGTCCCCGTGGAGAATTCCACCGAGGGCGCCGTCAAGCGGACGCTCGACCGCCTGATGGCGACCCCCCTCGCCATCCGGGCGGAGCGCTTTCTTCGGATCACGCTCTGCCTCATGGCGCAGCGGTCCGGACGGAGGGGAATCCGCCGGATTTACTCCCACCCCCAGGCGCTCGCGCAGTGTCAGGGGTGGCTCGACCGGAACGTTCCCCGTGCCGAACGCCTGGAGGTCGCCAGCACGGCGGCGGCGGTCCGGAAGGCGCTGGCGGAGAAAGACGCCGCCGCCGTTGGCAGCCCCATGGCCGCCGAGGCCTACGGCCTGTCGGCGGTCGCGTCGGGCATCGAGGACAGCCCGTGGAACACCACGCGGTTCTTCGTAATCGGCCGGGGCGAGAGCGATCCGACGGGGCGGGACAAGACCTCCATCCTGTTCGGGACCCCCCACGTTCCCGGGACGCTCCTGAAGGCCCTGGAGACGCTCGCCGGGGAGGGCCTCAACATGACGCGGATCGAATCGTACCCCCTGCGCGACCGGCGGTGGGAATACCTCTTCTTCGTCGATTTTCTCGGCCATCGCCGGGACGAAAAGGTCCGCCGCTGCCTTGACGCCATGGCGTCCAGGACAACCCTGATCAAGATCCTCGGCTCCTATCCCCAGGGGGAGGAGGCATGAAGCGCTGCGCTTCCGTTTACGCCGGCGTCGGCTCCCGCCCGGTTGCGGGGATCGGGACCTCCGGATCAGGCATGAGTATCTGCGCTCCTGCCCCTGCCGGTGTTTGTTCCCGCCCGGTTGCGGGGATCGGGATTTCTGAAGAACGAATGAAGATCTGCGTTCCTGTTGCGGCCGCCACGAACGAAGCCGCGCTCGCGCTCATGGACCGGGCGCTGGCCGGGGCCGATCTCGTGGAGATCCGCCTGGATGCCATCCGCGAACCGGACCTGAAGCGCCTGCTGCGGGGCCGGCGGGATCGGGTTCTCGTCACGAACCGGTCCGCGGCGGAGGGGGGCGCCTTCGACGGCCCCGAGGCCCGGCGGGTGGCACTCCTGCGGGAGGCGGTTGCTCTGGGGGCCGCCTACGTGGACATCGAGGCGGCGACCGACGCGGGGCTTTTCCGGTCGCTCCGGGAAACCCTGCGGGACCGGGGCGGCGCCACGAAGCTCGTCGTCTCCTGGCACGACGTGACGGGGACGCCGCCCGCGCGGGCGCTCCGGAAAAAGGTGCGCGAGCTGATGGCGTTTAAGGCCGATATCGTGAAGCTGGTGACGCGCGCGGAGAGCATCACGGACGCGTTCCGGGTGCTCGAGCTCATTCCCGCGGCTAGGCGGCAGGGGCAGGAGATCGTCGCTTTCGCCATGGGGCCCCGGGGCCGTGCCAGCCGCCTGCTGTCCGTGCTTATGGGCGCCAGCTGGACGTTTGCCGCGCTCGCGGCGGGGGCGGAATCGGCGCCGGGACAGATGACGGTCGCGGAGACCCGGCAATCGATGTCCGTCCTGATCCGGGGCGCTCAACGCGGACGCCCGTGAAACGGAGACCGGTTTCCCGCTTCTGACGGCGAGGAACCGCGTGTCGATTTCCCTGCCGACGGCGGGAAAGAATGAAGGAGGGTGCATCGCGTCATGGACGTCTACGGTGTGATCGGCAATCCCGTCGGACACAGCCTCTCGCCCCTCATGCACCAGGCCGCCTTGGACGCCCTGGGGATCCCGGCGCGGTACGTGGCCTTCTGCGTGCAAAATCTGACCGCCGCCGTGCAGGGGATCCGGGGGCTGAACCTCCGCGGCGTCAGCGTCACCCTGCCGTTCAAGACGGAGGTCATGGACCTGCTCGACGGGGTTGAGGCCGGCGCCCGCGCCATCGGCGCCGTCAACACGATCGTCAACGACCACGGGCGGCTGACCGGCTTCAACACCGACGGAACCGGGCTGATCCGGGACCTTCGGGAGGTCATGGACATCGAGGGCCGGCGCTTCGCCGTCCTGGGGGCCGGCGGCGCCGCGCGCGCCGCAGTATTCGGTCTCGTGCAGGCGGGGGGGATTCCGGTCGTCCTCAACCGGACCGCACGGAAGGGGGAGGCCCTGGCGGCGGACTTCGGCTGCACCTTCTGTCCACTGGCCGAAGCGGCCGGCGTGGAGGCGGACTGCCTGATCAACACGACGCCGGTGGGGATGGCGCCCGGGGACGATCGCTCGCCGCTGCCTGCGGACGTTCCCGGAAGGTTCCCCTGGGTGGTGGACATTGTTTACACCCCCCTGCGGACCCGATTCCTGAGGGAGGCGGCCGCCGCGGGCTGCCGGACCCGCTCCGGCCTCGGCATGTTCATCCACCAGGGGGCGGAGCAGCTCCGGATCTGGACGGGCCGGACCGCGCCCGTGGACCTGATGCGCCGGGTGGTGGAGGCGCGGCTGATCAAAGCCGGCTGAAGAGGAGGGGAAAGACCGCACGCGATGGAAGACTGGACCGAAATCCGACCGCTCCGCCATCTGGACGCCCGGGTGACCCTGCCCGGCTCCAAGAGCTACACGCAGCGGGCGCTCCTCATCGCCGCCCTGGCGGAGGGGACGTCCCGCCTGCGGAACCCCCTCCTCTCGGAGGACACGGGCCTCATGATCGACGCCCTCCGCGCCCTGGGCGCCGGGATCGCCCTGGAGGACGGGAACCTCATCGTCGCGGGAACGGCCGGGAAGATCGCCTGTCCGGAAGGGGAGATCCGGCTCGGCAACAACGGGACGGCCCTGCGCTTCCTGACGGCGGCGGTTTGCCTCGGGCGAGGCGTTTTCACCCTGACCGGCGATCCCCGCCTGTGCGAGCGGCCGATCCGGCCGCTCCTCGAAGCCCTCGCGGCCCTCGGCGTCGACGCCCGCAGCCGCGGGGGCGACGGGCGCCCGCCGGTCCGCGTCGACGCGGACGGCCTGAGGGGCGGGCGGGTCGTTCTCCGGGACATTGAGAGCAGCCAGTACGTTTCCGCACTCCTGATCGCGGCCCCCTGTGCGTCGGGGGACACGCGCCTCGAGATCGGGGGCCGCATCCCGTCGCTCCCGTACGTGGCGATGACGATCGAGGCGATGGCGGCCTTCGGACAGGACGTCGCCCGGCCGGGCGCACACGCCTTTTTCGTCCGCGGAAACGGCGGGTACCGGGGGCGGGAATACCGCATCGAGGGGGATGCCTCCAGCGCGTCCTATTTCTTCCTGGCCGCGGCCCTCACGGGGGGGCGGGTCCGCGTGGACAACGTCCGCCCCCGGACCCTGCAGGGGGACATCGGGCTGCTCGCCCTCCTGGAGGGGCTCGGCTGCCGCGTTCGGAGGGGCGGGGATTGGGTGGAGGTCGAAGGGGGCCGCCTGGCTTCGGGCGACGTCGCCCTGGGCTTGGGCGACATGCCGGACATGGTCCCGACCGTCGCCGTCCTGGCGGCCCTGCGTCCCGGCCGGACGATCATCAAAGATGCGGCCCATCTGCGGGTCAAGGAGAGCAACCGGCTCGCGGCCCTGGCGGCGGAGCTGGTCCGGATCGGCATCGCGGCCCGCGAGACGGAAGACGGTCTCGTCATCGACGGGGACACGCCCCACGGCGCCGTCATCGAGACGTACAACGACCATCGGATCGCCATGAGCTTTGCCGTCCTGGGGCTCGCGGTTCCCGGCATCCGGATCACGAACGGCGCGTGTGTGGGGAAGTCCTTCCCCGGATTCTGGCAGGCGCTGGAGGGGCTTTACGCATGAAGAACGTGGTGCTCGCGGGATACCGCTGCACGGGCAAGACCAGCGTGGGACGGGGTCTCGCGGCCCGGCTGCGCCGTCCCTTTTTCGACACGGACGACCTGGTCCGGGAGCGGACGGGGATGTCGGTGAGGCGGATCGTCGCGGAACGGGGATGGGCGTCCTTCCGCGCGGTCGAAAAGGCGGTGATCGCGGATCTCGCGTCTGTGCGGGGCGCGGTTGTCGCGCTGGGGGGCGGAGCGGTGCTGGACCCCGGGAACGTGGCCGCGGTGAAGGCGAACGGCCGGGTCGTCTGGCTCGTCGCCGATGCGCGGACGATCGTCGCCCGGATGGGGGAGGACCCCGCCAGCGCGTCGCAGCGCCCGTCCCTTCGGGGGACGGACCGGCTCACGGAAACGGCGCAGGTGCTTGCCGAGCGGACGCCGGTCTATCGGGCGGCCGCCGATTTTACGGTTGACACGACGGGGAAAACGGTGGATGACATCGCAGCGGAGATCGACGGATTTCTGGCACGGATTCCCGATGCGACTCCGCCCGACGGAACGGACCCCTGAGGATCATGATCCCGCCCTGTGCGGGGAACCAACCGCCCCGGCGCGCCCGACGCGCGACGGGGGCCTTGAGGAAATTCCGCCGGCGCGCCTCTGGGGTGCGCTGCGCCGGGGGCTTACAGAGGACGAATCCTGATGTCCGGCAATACGACAGGCGTTGTGTTTCGGGTGACCACCTGGGGAGAGTCCCACGGGGAGGCTGTGGGGGCGGCGGTGGACGGGTGCCCTCCCGGCATCGCGCTCGCGGCCGAGGCGATCCAGCGGGACCTCGACCGCCGCAAACCGGGGGAGGGCGCCCTGGACTCCTCCCGCCGCGAGGAAGACCGGGTGGAGATCCTCTCCGGCGTGTTCGAGGGGAGAACGACCGGCACGCCCATCGCGCTGATCATCCGGAACCGCGACGCCGCGAGCGCCGCGTATGACGACCTGAAGGACGTCTTCCGGCCGGGTCACGGGGACTTTACCTACTGGAAGAAATACGGCCGCCGGGACCACCGGGGCGGGGGGCGCGCCTCGGGCCGGGAGACGGCGGCCCGCGTGGCGGCCGGGGCCATTGCCCGCCGGGTCATCGCGCCGGCCGGCATCACGGTCGCGGCGTTCACCCGGGCCCTGGGCGGCATTGTCGCGAAGGGCGACCCGCCCGGCGACGCGGACCGGAATCGGCTTCGCTGCCCCGACGACGCGGCGGCGGTGCGGATGGAGCGGCGGCTGGCCGGGGCGAAGCGTCAGGGCGACACCCTGGGCGGTGTCGCGGAAATTTGCATTCACGGATGTCCGCCGGGCCTGGGCGAGCCGGTCTTCGACAAACTCGACGCCGATCTGGCCCGCGCCCTCATGGGGATCGGGACGGTCAAGGGCGTGGAGATCGGCGCCGGCTTCGCGGCCGCCGCGATGAAGGGTTCCCGCTGCAACGATCCCATCGGGCCGGCGGGGTTTGCCTCCAACCACGCCGGGGGCGTCCTGGCCGGCATCTCCAGCGGCGAGGCCATCGTTCTGCGCGCGGCGTGCAAGCCGATCCCCTCCATCGGACGGGCGCAGGAGACGGTCGACGTCCGTGGAAACCCGGCGACGGTCGACGTCCGGGGACGCCACGACGTGTGCGTGATCCCGAGGATCCTTCCCGTCTGCGAGGCGATGGTCTGCCTCGTCCTCGCGGATCATCTCCTCAGGCAGAAGGCGATCCGTCCATGAACCCTTTCGAAATCGGCATCGTCGGGGGGACGGGCGGGATCGGCCGCTGGTTTGCGGCGTTCTTCGCGTCGGAGGGCTATCCCGTCCACGTGGTCGGACGCAGGACGGACCTGACCCTCCGGGATCTGGCGGAGCGGTGCCGGGTCGTCATCGTGGCGGTGCCCATCGGCGTAACGCGGGAGGTCATCCACCGGGTGGGACCGCTCCTCGATCCGGACGCGCTCCTGATGGACCTGACCTCCTTCAAGGCCGCACCGGTCCGCGCGATGCTCGACGCGTCGACCGCGGACGTCATCGGGTGCCATCCCCTCTTCGGGCCGGACGTCCCCTCGCTTAAGGGACAGAACGTCGCGATCTGTCCCGCGCGGGGAGAGCGCTGGCTCCCCTGGCTGCGCGACCTGCTCGAGAAGAACGGCGCCCGGATCGTCGAGACGACGCCGGAGCGTCATGACCGCATGATGGCCCTGGTCCAGGCCCTGAATCACCTGGATACGATCGCCCTCGGGCTGACCCTGAGGGAGGCGGGCGTTTCCCCGGCGGACCTGGACCCCTTCACCACCCCCATTTTCCGGATGAAGGCGGCGATCGTCGAAAAGGTCTTCGGCGCGAGCCCCCGCCTCTACGCGGAACTGATCGCCGGTAATCCGTACACGGAGGAGCTTCTGTCGATCTACGAGACGCAGCTCGCACGCCTCAGGGACCTGCTGGCGCGAAAGGACATCGACGGTCTCGCGGCCGCCCTGAATCCGGGCAAGGAGTCGCCATGAAGGGGCTGGCCCTGTTTCTCCTCGCATTTCTCGCCCTCTACGGCGGGCTCCACGCATACGCCTTCCTCAAGGTCCGGGCGGCCTTTCCGCTCCCGGCGCCGCTCCACGCCGGCCTGGTCCTTCTCCTGGGGCTTCTGTTCCTGGCGCCCCTGCTGATCCGCTATTCCGAGCGGGCCGGGTTCGAAACGCTGGCCCGGGGACTGTCCCACGTGGGCTACGGCTGGATGGGGTTCCTGTTTTTGTTCTGCGCCGCCGCCCTCTGCGTCGATCTCTACCGGGTCCTGATCTCCGCGGGGGGACTGGCCTTCAGGCAGACGGTCGCCCCGCTGCTGCCTTCGCCCCGGCTGGCCTTCCTCGCTCCCCTGATCGTGGCCGCCATCGCGACGGCGTACGGCTACGGGGAGGCCTTAAGCATCCGCACGGAGCGGCTCGTGATCCCGACCGCCAAGCTCCCCGCCGGGGTGGATCGCCTGCGGATCGTCCAGATCTCCGACATCCATATCGGCCTGATCGTCCGGGAAGACCGGCTCGACCGGATCGTGGCGGCGGTGCGGGCGGCCGGGCCGGACATCGTGGTGTCCACGGGGGACCTCGTGGACAGTCAGCTCGACCACATCCGCACCGCCATGGAGCGCCTGGGGGCGCTCCCGGCGCGGTACGGAAAATACGCCATCACCGGCAACCACGAGTTTTACGCCGGTCTCGACGATGCCCTCGCCTTCACGCAGGGGGCGGGATTCACGATGCTCCGGGACGAGGGCGTTCTGGCGGCCGGGGCGGTTCAGATCGTCGGCATGGACGACGTCCCGGGGCACGGGTTGGCGTCCCCGCCCGTGAGTCCCGAGCCGGCGCTGCTCCGGGGGCTTGCGCCCGACCGCTTCACGCTTCTGCTCAAGCACAAGCCCGTCGTCGAAAAGGAGAGCCTGGGCCGGTTCGACCTGCAGTTATCAGGGCACACGCACCGGGGCCAGCTCTTTCCGTTCAGCCTGATCACCCGCCTGTTTTTTCCTTTTCACGCGGGCGCCTACGACCTGCCCGGCGGGGGCATGCTCTACGTCAGCCGCGGGACGGGGACCTGGGGGCCTCCCATCCGCCTGGGCGCGCCGCCGGAGGTGACCGTCATCGACCTCGTCCGCGCCGCGCCCGCCGCTTCCCATGCCGCCGGCCCGTCCTGACGGCCCCGCACGGGCGGGAACCGGGCCGGGGAGATCCCCCTCTTTGCCCGCTGACAAATGGGAGCGGATGTGGTAGGGAAGGACAACTTTCAACCGGGGGCGGGGCGACGATGACCAAAACAGGGTTCGACAACGAGCGGTACATCCGGGAGCAGACGGCGGCGATCCTGGAGCGGGTGGAGCGGTTCAACAACAAGCTCTATCTGGAATTCGGCGGCAAGCTGATGTACGACTTCCACGCGGCGCGCGTTCTGCCCGGCTACGACCCCAACGCCAAGATGCGGCTCCTGCAGGCCCTCAAGGACAAGGCGGACCTGCTGCTGTGCATCTATGCCGGCGACATCGAACGCAAGAAGATCCGCGCCGATTTCGGTATCACCTACGATTCCGACGCCCTCAAGCTGATCGACAACCTCCGGCAGTGGGGGGTCAACGTCCTCGGCATCGTGATCACCCGCTTCGACGGCCAGCCCGCGGCCCAGCTCTTCAAGAACAAGCTGGAGCGCCGCGGCATCCGGGTCTTCACCCACCCGTTCACGCGCGGCTATCCCACGGACGTGGAGCTGATCGTCAGCGAGTCCGGGTACGGCGCCAACGAGTACATCGAGACGGACAAGCCCCTGGTCATCGTCACGGGACCGGGACCGGGGAGCGGGAAGCTCGCCACCTGCCTGTCCCAGCTCTACCATGACCATCAGCGGGGCATGAAATCCGGCTACGCCAAGTTCGAGACCTTTCCCATCTGGAACCTGCCGCTCAAGCACCCGGTGAACATCGCCTACGAGGCGGCGACGGCGGATATCCGGGACTTCAACCTGATCGATCCCTTCCATCTGGAGGCGTACGGCGAAACGGTGGTCAATTACAACCGGGACGCCGAGGTCTTCCCGGTCCTGCGCCGGATCCTGGAAAAGATCACCGGCGGGGAGTCGTTCTACCGTTCGCCGACGGACATGGGCGTCAACCGGGCGGGGTTCGCCGTCACGGACGACGAGGTCGTCGGGGAGGCGTCCCGCCAGGAGGTCATCCGCCGCTATTTCCGCTACCGCTGCGAATACGTCATGGGCCTGACGGACAGGGAGACGGTCCAGCGGGTGGAGCTTTTCGTCCGGAATTTCGGGCTGACACCGGAGTATCGGCGCGTGGTCCTGCCGGCCCGCGAGGCGGCCCGGGAGGCCCAGGAAAAGGACAAGGGCAACGAGGGAATCTACTGCGGGGCGGCGATCGAACTCGCCCCGGGACGGATCGTGACGGGCAACAATTCACCGCTCATGCACGCCGCCTCCAGTCTCGTCCTCCACGCGGTCAAGCGGCTGGCCGAGATTCCGCCGAAGATCAAGCTGCTTCCCGCCACGATCACCGACTCCGTCCGGAACATGAAGACGGAGATCCTGAACGAGACCTCGGTCAGCCTCGACCTCGAAGAGACCCTCATCGCGCTCAGCATCAGCGCCACGACCAATCCCGCCGCGCAGCTGGCCGTGGAAAAGCTGAAGGAGCTGAGGGGGTGCGAGGTGCACATGACCCACATTCCCACGCCGGGGGACGAGGCCGGGCTCCGGCGGCTCGGCGTCAACCTCACCACCGACCCCAACTTCTCCACCAGCAACCTTTTCATGGATTGAGCGGGGCGTCAGGGGAAAACGATGCCCTTGAAGAGGTCTTCGATGGTGTCGAGGTTCTCCTCGATGGCCGTGCTCAGCAGTTGAGCGACCGTGAACAGGATCACCACGGCGTTGCTGGAGGCGTCCCCGCGGCTGGTTTCGGCCGCGGAGCGGATCCGCGCGCTGACCCCGAAGTTCACTTTCTGCACCCGCGCATAGGCCTCGTCCAGCCTGGTCAGCTTCATGTCCGGCGCCTCGCCCCTGCGGGCGATGAAGTACTGGGCCAGCAGGTACATCGAGGTGGAGCGGACGATCGTCTCCTCGGAGGTGGCGAAGGGGAGGTGGAACCGGGCCATCGGCTTGAGAAAATCCATGTGGGGGCAGCCGCTGGTGGCCATGATGAGGCCGAGGATGGACGCCAGGCCGCGCTGGGCCGGCCCTTCCTTGAGGTACGTCCGCTCGTCGGTATGGACGGAGATCTTGACCGGGAGCGTGGAATAGACGTCCCGGAAGGCGTCCACGAGCTGTGCGACGTTGACGGAAATGGGACAGCGGGGCTGGTCGTTTTCGGAAAGAGGGCAGTGCCGGCACTGACAGTGGCCCAGACGGGTCCAGTCCGGATACGTCACCTCCGTCCCGTCGGCCTCCTCCGTTTCCGGGACGAGAGAGAGGGTCGTCGCATCGATGCGCAGATCGTACTGGAAGATTTCTCCGGTCGGAAACTCGAAGACGTAGGACACCTGGCGAATCGGCATACGCGCTCCTTTCCATGAATGACGGTGACGCTTATCATAAGCAAATCGCCTGCAAAGTCAACGGGAAAACGCAAAATCCCGCCGCCGCTGTTCCCGTTCCAATCACTCGATCTTTGCCTTGACTTTTGAATCGGGATGGATAAAAGTAACGCGCCAGCCGGGAGGCGTCACCGGCCCGGCCGGACGGGGAGCGGGGGAGACCTTCGCCGCTCTTGCCGTCGGCGTCGGACCGGGACCGGAAGCCCCGCGGGGTGGCGGCAAATCCATTTTTACCCTATCCAAACGCGTCGCCGGAGAAACCCTTGAAGCCGGTTATTTTTTTGCATTCACTTTCTTTAAGCCGGCTCCCGCCGGCTAGCGTCAGAAGCCAGAGACAAGAGGAGCAGTCATGAAAACGATCAAGATCATGCCCTGTCTGGACATGAAGAACGGCCGGGTGGTGAAGGGCGTGCACTTCGTGGACATCAGGGACGCGGGCGATCCCGTGGAAAACGCCGCCTTCTACGAAATGGAAGGGGCGGACGAGCTGGCGATGCTGGATATCGCGGCGACCCTGGAGAACCGCTCCACGCGCCTGGAGTGGGTCCGGCAGGTGGCGGCGGTCATCAACATTCCGCTGACGGTCGGGGGCGGCATCAACAGCGTGGAGGACATCGAGATGGTGCTGGCGGCCGGGGCGAGCAAGGTCTCCATGAACAGTGCCGCCGTCAGGAATCCGGACCTGGTCGCGGAGGCCGCGCGGCGCTTCGGGACCGACCGGATCACGATCGCCGTCGACGCCCGGCGCAACGCCGCGCTGCCGTCCGGATTCGAACTGGTCGTGGCCGGGGGAACGACGCCCGTGGGACAGGATGCCGTCGCCTGGGCGGGCCGGTGCGAAGAGCTGGGCGCCGGGATCATCCTCCCCACGAGCATGGACGGCGACGGGACCCTGGCCGGTTACGACCTCGAATTCACCCGCGCGATCGCCGATCGCGTGACCGTTCCCGTCGTGGCCTCCGGCGGGGCGGGAACCCTGGAACATTTCTACGAGGGCGTCGTCAAGGGCGGGGCCCAGGTCCTCCTGGCCGCGTCGGTGTTCCACTTCCGCACCTTCCGCATCCGGGAGGTCAAGGACTATCTGCGCGGCAGGGGACTGCCGGTCATTTAACAGGGTGTCGAAAAACACCCGGATTGGGCAGGCTGTTCAGAAATGTTCGGATGAGCGTTTTTTACCAGCCTGCTGAAAATCGGAAGAGAGCCAGGAAGGAGGAGCATCATGGAATTCAAGAGTTGCAAGGCCATCGTCACGGGCGGGGCCTCGGGCCTCGGGGAGGCCTGTATCCGGCGCCTGGCGGCCGCCGGGGCGAAGGCCGCCATCTTCGACGTGGCCGTCGAGCGGAGCGAGAAACTGGCCGCCGAACTGGGCCCGAACGTGATCTTCGCCCAGGCGGACATCACGAGCGACGAGAGCGCCCGGGCCGCGGTCGGAAAGGTCGTGGACGCCTTCGGCGGGGTCAACGTCGCCATCAACTGCGCCGGCGTCGGCGATCCCGGAAAGGTGCTCTCGAAAAGGGGCCCCCTGTCCCTGGCGGCCTTCAACCGCGTCGTCCAGATCAATCTCGTCGGCACCCTGAACATCATCCGCCTTGCCGTCGAACAGATGGTGAAGAATGAGCCCAACGCCGACGGGGAGAAGGGCGTGATCGTCAATACCGCGTCCGTCGCCGCCTTCGACGGCCAGATCGGCCAGGCCGCCTACGCCGCCTCGAAGGCGGGCGTCGTCGGCATGACCCTGCCCATCGCCCGGGAGTGCGCCGACTACGGCGTCCGCGTCGTCACGATCGCCCCGGGGCTCTTCGACACCCCGATGCTGGCCGGTCTGCCGGACCCGGTCCGGGACATCCTCGCCAAGACGATTCCCTTCCCGCAGCGTCTGGGCCGGCCCGAGGAGTACGCCCGGCTCGCGCAGCACATCATCGAGAACACGATGCTGAACGGCGAATGCATCCGCCTGGACGGCGCGCTCCGGATGCAGGCGAAGTAGCGCTCGGAATCCCCGCCCCACGTCGGGGCGGAGGAGGGGGGATCGCACAACCCGTGGGAGGGAGGCAAGATGAACCACAAGGATGAGATTGTCATCGTCAGCGCGGTGAGGACGCCGTTCAGCAAGTTCGACAGTCCGATGCGGGACATCCCCAGCATCGACCTCGGCGTGATGGTCATGAAGGAGGTCCTCGCCCGGGTGGGGGTGAAGCCGGCAGAGGTGGACGAGGTGAATTACGGGAGCTGCGTGCCCGCCGAGTTCGCTCTCGAACTCGATGTGCCGGCCCGTCAGGCGACGCTGCTGGCCGGATTCCCTGCGGAGAGCATTTCGGTCACACTGGACAAGGCCTGCTGCTCGTCGCTCACGGCGCTGCGCCTGGGCGTCCGGGGCATCCGGGCCGGAGAGCTGTCCGTCGCGCTGGCGATCGGGGCGGAGAACATGTGCCGGACGCCGCACCTTGCGCCGGGGCTCCGCTGGGGGAGGCGACTGGGGCACGTGAAGCTGATCGATCCCCTCTTCGAACTGGGCTATCAGGCCAAGGGGTTCACCCCGCTCGCCCGCGACGCGGGGGAGGTGGCCATGGAGCACGGGGTGACGCGCGAGATGCAGGACGAATGGGCCCTGGGGAGCCAGGAGCGTTACGCCGCCGCCTATGCTGCGGGGAAGTTCAAGGTCGGCGAGGAGATCACGCCGGTCGTGATTCCCCAGAAGAACAAGCCGCCCATCGTCATCGAGAAGGACGAATCCCCCCGCCAGGTCACCCGGGAGGCCCTGGCCAAGCTGCCGACCGTTTACGGCAGCCCCACAGTCACCGCGGGCAATGCGCCGCCCATCAGCGCGGGCGCGAGCGCCGTCCTGATCATGACGCGACAGGCGGCCGAGGAACGGGGCCTGAAGCCCCTGGCGACTGTCGTGGCGGCCGTCTGCGCCTCCACGGCGCCGCGCTACATCGCGACGATTCCGGCCATCACGATCCGGAAGGCGCTGGACGTTGCCGGGATGACGATCGACCGGATGGACCTGATCGAGATCAACGAGGCCTTCGCCGCGATGCCGGTAACCTCGACAAAACTGCTCGCCGACGGCGACCCGGGCAAATGGAAGGCCCTGCTGGCGAGGACGAACGTCAACGGTGGCGCCATCGCCATCGGCCACCCCGTCGGCGCGAGCGCGGGGCGCATCACCATGACCCTGGCGTACGAACTGAAGAGACGCGGCGGCGGTTACGGCATCGCGTCGATCTGCGGCGGCCTCGCCCAAGGCGAGGCGGTCATTCTCAAGGTGTAGGGCCGGACCTCGCGGGCCGGCGGAAATTTCTTAAGAAAGGAGGACGGAAGCGTTTTTCGTCCCTGAGCGTTCCCGTGCCAGGGATTGACTGAAGAAAGGTTTGTGTTCCCGAAGAGGACCGGGGCGTTCATCTGCATCGGTGTCATTCGTGTCGAAAAAATTCGTTGTTCAATTGATTCTCAAAGGAGGGAATAACAATGATTTTGGCGTCACAGGAAATGATCAAGAAGTGGACGGAAGCGGGTGCGTGGGGGGACAAGACATTCATCGATTACTTCAAGGAACACGTCCGGACCCAGCCGGACAAGGTCTGCCTGGTGGACCCCATGAACAAGGAGGCCCTGGTCGGCCTGAAGCCGGAACGGCTCACCTACAAGGAACTCGACCGGGCCGTGGATGCGACCGCCGAGGCCTTCATCGGCCTGGGCATCAAGAAGGACGACATCATCATGGTCCAGCTCCCGAACTGCTGGGAACTGGCCATGCTGTACCTGGCGATCACCCGCGCCGGCGCACTGATCTCGCCCATGCCCATGCAGTGGCGGGCGTCCGAGCATGACTTCATCGCCGAAATGACCAAGGCCGCGGCCGTGATCACGGTCGATGAGTTCGGCGGCTTCAAGCATAAGGAGATGGTCGAGAAGGTCCAGGCGAAGCACCCCTCGATCAAGCACATCCTGACCCTGCCCCAGATCCGGGAGATGACGCAGGGCGAGGTCACCGGAAAGCTCGACCGGATCCACATCGACGCCAACGACGTCTTCACCCTCTGCTGGTCTTCCGGCACCGAGGCGCAGCCGAAGGGCTGTCCGCTCAGCCACAACAACTGGCTCTTCCAGACCTCCCTGTGTTACGAGAGCGCCCCGATCCTGCCGGGCGACAACCTCATCACCGCCGGACCGCTCGTCAACATGGCCTCCATCGGGACCGTCTTCGTCGAGTGGCTCAAGGGCGGCGGAAAATTCGTTCTTCATCACCCCTTCGACGGGGCGACCTTCGTGATGCAGATGATCCTGGAGGAGATCAACTACACGCTGCTCGTCCCCGCGATCGTCAATGCGCTCCTGAAGCATCCCAAGGTGGACCAGTTCGACTTTTCCAAGGTCCGCTCCATCACCATCGGGGCCGCGCCGCCCTCGCTGTGGTCCGTCCAGGAACTGAAGCGCCGCTGGGGGATCGAATTCGGCAACATCTGGGGCCAGAACGAGGGGACGGGCAACATCGCGGGTCCCAGGCACATCACCGACATGGAGATGCGCATCGATCACTTCCCCCAGTTCGGCAAGCCGGGGACAACCTGGAATGTCGGACAAATGGCCCATGTCCATATGAAGCTGGTCGACCCGGTGACGAAGCAGGAGGTGACGGAGGAGGGGAAGGTGGGCGAGCTGTGGTACCGCGGCCCCAACGTCATCCCCGGCTACTTCAAGCGCCCCGACCTGACGGAAAAATCCTTCGACAAGGACGGCTTCTTCAACACGGGCGACCTCTTCCAGGTGAAGGATGGCAACTGCGTCGGCTTCTTCGAGCGGTCCAAGGACATCATCATCCGGGGCGGCTTCAACGTGAGCGCCCAGGAGGTGGAGAACATGGTGCTCGGATTCCCCAAAGTGATGGACGCGGCGGCCGTGGCCATGCCGGACGAGATCCTGGGCGAGCGGACCTGCATCTATGTCGTGCCGAAGCCGGGCGAGACAGTGACCCTCGAGGAGGTGGTGGCCTTCATGAAGGAGAAGGGTCTGGCCGTCTACAAGATTCCGGAGCGCCTGGAGGTCATTGACGCGATCCCGCGCAACCCCGTGGGAAAGATCATGAAGAAGGTCCTCCGGGAGGACATCAAGCAGAAGATGAAAACCGCTTAAGCGGCGTGAGTGCGCCGGGCGGCGCCCTGCCGGGCCGCCCGGCATCCATCGACCGGAAGGAGATCCATGCGGGGGAATATCGACAGCGTGGGCGACATGTTCGCCCTGACGGCGGCGAAATATCCGGACAAGACGGCCCTCGTCTTCCAGGACGAGCGCTTCACCTACGGCGAATTGAACGCCCGGGTGAACCGCCTCGCCCGGGCCCTGATGGCCGCGGGCGTCCGCAAGGGAGACAAGGTGGCGTTCCTCTTCATGAACAGCCCCGAGTTCGTCGTCACCTGGCTCGCCGTCGCCAAGGCCGGGGCCGTCGGCGTTCCCCTGAACTACGGCCTCGTTCCCCGTGAACTCAAATATCAGATCGGCCAGGCCGACGCCGTGGCGATCGTCTTTTCCCCGCTCTTCATGGAGCGGATCTTGGCGATCCGGGACGACCTGCCCCAGGTCCGCACCTACCTCTGCAACGGCGAGAACGGCACCCTGGATTTCGAAACCCTGCTCGCCGGCTACCCGCCCGACGAGCCGGAGGTGGACGTCTCCCTGTACGACCCCAACCTGATCCTCTATACGGCCGGGACGACGGGCGCGCCCAAGGGGGCGGTCCTCACCCACCGCAACAGCCTCTTCAACGCCTTCACCTGCTGCCTCGACTACCGCTTCACGCGGGACGACGTTCTCCAGATCGTCCCGCCCCTGTTCCACGCCGCGGCCGTCAACTGCATGCTCCTGCCCGGCCTGGTCCTGGGATGCACGGTTGCGATCCACCTGCGGTTCGACCCGGAGGACATGCTCCGGACGATCCAGCAGGAGGCCGTGACGGTGACCTGGGGTCCGGCGATCCTCTGGCGGACGCTTCTGGCTTATCCCGACTTCGCGAAGTACGACGTCCGGTCCGTGCGCCTGCTGGGGAACGGCGGGATGGCCATGACCGGCGAGATGCGCGAGACGCTGCTCGCCCGCTTCCCCGGCGCCGCGATGATGGACATCTACGGGATGACGGAGCTCTCGCCGGCGGCGACGCTGCTCCGGCCCGAGGCGGCGCTGGCGAAGCCGCTCTCCGTCGGCACGCCCATGACGCTGACGGACGTCCGGATCCTCGACTGGCGCGGCCGGGAGGCCGCCGTCGGGGAGGTCGGCGAGATCGCCGTCCGGGGGAACGCCCTCGACGGGTATTACAAAATGCCCGAGGAAACCGAACAGGCCTTCAAGGGCGGGTTCTTCCGCACCGGGGACCTGGGCAAACGGGACGAGGAGGGGTTCATCACCCTTGTGGACCGCAAGCGGGACGTGATCACCACGGGCGGCGAGCAGGTGTACTCCCGCGAGGTGGAGGAAGTCCTGCAGGCCAACCCCCGCATCCGGGAATGCGCCGTGATCGGCGTGGCGGACGAGAAATGGGGGGAGCGGGTCGTGGCGATCGTTTCCCTTAGGCAGGGGACGACGCCGGACACCCTCCTCGCCTGGTGCCGCGAGAACCTCGCCGCCTACAAGTGCCCGCGCCAGATCCACATCGTGAACGACATCCCCCGCAACGCCGCCGGCAAGGTCGTCAAGGGCGAACTGAGAAAACGGTTCGGCTGACGGGAAGCAACCGGCCTGACGGAGAAAGTCGAGAGAACATGAACCTGCCTCTCTACCAGGTCGATGCCTTCACCACGGAGGTCTTCTCCGGGAATCCCGCCGCCGTGTGCCTGCTGGAAGACTGGCTCGAAGACGACCGGCTCCAGGCCGTGGCGGCCGAAAACAACCTCTCCGAGACCGCGTTCCTGGTGCGCAATGCGGATGGGTTCGACCTGCGCTGGTTCACGCCGACCACGGAGGTCGCGCTCTGCGGCCATGCGACCCTGGCGAGCGCCTTCGTGCTGTTTGCCTGCCGCGGGTGGCCGGGGGAGGCGGTCCGGTTCCGGACGCGCCGGAGCGGGGACCTTGTCGTCAGCAAGGGGCGGGACGGGCTCCTGGAGATGGATTTTCCGGCGCGGCCGGCGCACGCCATCACGCCCCCCGCCGGCATTGCGGACGCCCTGCGCGCCATCCCCCGGGACGTCTTCGGGTCCGCGGAGGACCTGCTCGTCGTGCTGGATAGCGAACAGGCCGTCCGGGACGTGAGCCCCGATTTTCCTGTGCTGATGGAGATCCCGTATCGCGGCGTCATCGTCACCGCCCGGGGGGAGAAAAGCGACTTCGTGTCGCGCTTCTTCGCGCCCCGGGTCGGCGTGCCGGAGGATCCGGTGACCGGCTCGTCGCATTGCGTCCTCGCGCCCTACTGGGCCGGCGTGCTGGGCCGCAACGACCTCCACGCCCTTCAGGTCTCGAAACGGGGCGGCGAGCTTTTCTGCACGCATGCCGGCGAGCGCGTGAAGATCTCGGGCCGCGCGGCCCTCTATCTGGAAGGGACGATCACGCTTTAGGGCGGCGGACGCGACGGGCGCAGGCGGCATCTGCCGGCCTGCGCAGGACGGGATGAGGGGGACGCGATCCATCGTCCCCATGACGCGATCCATGCATTCAATCGACAGGAGTTCGAGCGTCCCGACGGATTCCTGAATAAAAAGGAGGTGCGGCATGAGTCAGATTTTCAATTTGCGCGCGGAGGAGGGGATCGGCGTTGTCACGTTCGATGTCGTCGGTGATGCGATGAACACGTGGACGGACGCGGCCTTCGAGGACTTCGACCGGCTGATGGGCGACGTGGAGAAGGAGAAGGGCCTCAAGGGGCTCATCTTCATCTCCGGGAAGCCGGAGAATTTCCTGTCCGGAGCGAACTTAAAGACGATGGCCCAGGTGGAGTCCGCCGACGTGGCCCGTAAGATCCTGAACACGTTTCACGGCTGCTTCACCCGCATGGGACAGTTGGGCTATCCGGTCATCGCGGCGATCCACGGCCACTGCCTGGGTGGCGGCCTGGAATTCGCCCTGGCGTGCACGGCGCGGATCGCGAAGGAAGGCAAGACCACGATCATCGGCCTGCCCGAGTGCAACGTCGGCCTCTTCCCCGGCGGCGGCGGGACGCAGCGGCTGCCCCGCCTGATCGGCTATCCGGCCTTCGAGCTGGTTCTCAAGGGAAAGATGCTCCCCGCGGCCAAGGCCCTGGAGCTGGGGATCATCGACCGGCTCATCCCCGCCGACCAGGACCTCCTGGCGGCGGCCAGGGCGTTTCTCGCCGAGATCAGTGCCGGGACGGCGGACCTCAAGCGTCCGGCCCAGGATTTCTCCCAGGTGGATGCGATCGCGGAGATGGCCAAACAGGGCATCCTGAAGGCCACGAAGGGCCGCGAAATTCCCGGCCCGATTCTGGCCCTCGACTCCATGCACCGGGGCGTCAAGCTCTCGCTGGAGGCGGGGCTGGAACTGGAGAAGGACAACTTCGTCAAGGTCATCCTGAGCAACCAGGCCAAGGGCAGCATCAACACTTTCTTCATCAAGGGGATGACGGACAAGCCGAAGAGCATGATGACCAGGGGCTTTGTTCCCAAGGCGATCAACAAGGCCGCCGTCCTCGGCTTCGGCACGATGGGCCGCGGGATCGTCATCGACATCCTGCGCAACACGAAGATCCCCGTTATCGTGAAGGACGTCCCCGAGGCCCTGGAGCCGGGCAAGGCCTTCCTCCGGAAGATCCTGGGCGGCATGGCCGAGAAGAAGCGCCTGAAGGAGCCCGTGGAGGACCTGATGGCCCGCCTGACGGCGACCTCGGACTACATTGACGCCTTCCGCGAGGTGGACATCGTGATCGAGGCCGTCTTCGAGGAGATCGGCGTCAAGAAGCAGGTGTACGAAGAACTGGGCAAGGTGATCCGGGAGGACTGCATCGTGGCGAGCAACACCTCCTCGATTCCCATCACCTCCATGGCGCCGTTCGTCGTGAATCCGGCGCGGTTCGGCGGCATTCACTTCTTCTCCCCCGTCTGGATGATGCAGCTCGTCGAGGTCATCCGCGGCGAACAGACCGCCCAGGACACGATTGACAACCTGCTGAACTTCACCGGGCTCATCCGGAAGCGGCCGATCGTCTGCCGCGACAATCCGGGCTTCGTCGTCAACGCGCTGCTCTTCCCCTACCTCAAGCTGGCCCTGGAGTACATCGAGGCGGGCAATCCCATCGAGAAGGTGGACGGCGCCGTGACGGCCTTCGGCATGCCGGTGGGGCCGATCCGCCTGACGGACGAGGTCGGGATCGACGTACCCTACAAGGCCATGAAGGGGATGGGCTTCGTGCAGCCGACCTTGAAGAACGTCGTGGAGGCGGGGCGCTGCGGCCTGAAGAAGTCCGGCAAGGGCTTCTTCCTCAAGGACGGCGGCGTCGATCCCGAGGTCCTGCCCCTGATTGCGAAGGGCGCGCCGCGTGAAGTCTCGGCGGAGGAGATGCAGAACGGGTTCATCGAATCCATGCTCAAGGTCGGCAAAGACCTCCTGGACCGGAAGATCGTGGCGTCGCCCGCCATGATCGACGTCGGGATGATCTGGGGCACCGGCTTCCCGCCGGACAAGGGCGGCCCCATGAAGTGGGGCGACCTGACGGGATTGAGCGAGAAGCTGTTCGGGAAAAAGTTTTACACATAGCGGGCGAGATCCGGCGCCGCCGGACGGCCGCCCGATTCAGCCGGCAGGGGGAGCGGAAACCCGCTCCCCCTCCTTTTTTTGAGAATCCCCGGGGCCCAGCGGAGCCAGGGGATCGCCCCGCGCCGGAGGCCGGTGACGGCCACCCGCCTTTTTCTTGACATGTGCCGGAGATCTTCTATACTCCCACTCCGGACGGGGATCAGGCCGAATGGTGTGCCCGGGGCGGATCGCCGCGCACGGCCCCGGCCAGGCCAGCAACGTCAGCGCGAGCGGGCACCGGTGTCCGGCTTCCCTCCCGCGAGAAACGGTCGGAGATGCGAAAAGAAAACATCCGGAACATCGCCATCATTTCCCATGTCGATCACGGCAAGACCACGCTGGTCGATGCCATGCTCCGGCAGACCGGCACCTTCCGGGTCCATCAGGTCGTGGAGGAGCGGGTGATGGATTCCCTGGATCTGGAGAAGGAGCGCGGCATCACCATCACCGCGAAGAACACGGCCATCCGGTACGGGGAGGTGAAGATCAATATCGTCGATACCCCGGGACACGCCGATTTCGGCGGCGAGGTGGAGCGGAGCCTCAACATGGTCGACGGGGCGATCCTCCTGGTCGATGCCAGCGAGGGGCCGCTGCCCCAGACGCGTTTCGTCGTGAAGAAGGCCCTGGCCGCGAAACTCCCCATCATCCTCGTCATCAACAAGATCGACCGGTCGGACGCGCGGATCGAGGCGGTCCTGAGCGAGGTGTACGATCTCTTCATCGACCTGGACGCCGACGAGGCGCAGATCGAATTTGCCGTCCTGTACACCAACGCCAAGGCCGGCGTCGCCCATGAGGCGCCGGGGGACGATTCGGCCGATTTCAAGCCCCTGTTCGAGACGATCCTCAAACGCATCCCCGGTCCGGAAGGCGACGACGGGGCCGCCCCACAGTTCCTCGTCACCAATCTGGACTACGACCCCTATGTGGGGCAACTGGCGATCGGGCGGCTCATGAACGGGACGCTGGAGATCAACCAGGGCTATACCCTCTGCGGCGAGCACGACGACACGCCCGGGGTCCGCTTCTCCGCCCTCTACACCTTCCACGGCCTGCAGCGCAAAGCGGTGGAACGGGTCGAAGCCGGGGACATCGCCGCCTTTGCCGGCGTGGAGGGCGTCAACATCGGCGACACGGTGTCGGCCCTCGTGGCCCCGCGGCCGTTGCCGCGCATTCGCGTCGACGAGCCGACCGTATCGATGATCTTCTACGTGAACAACGGCCCGTTCGCCGGCAAAGAGGGAAAGTATCTCACCTCCCGCCACCTGCGGGACCGGCTGGAGAGGGAGACGCTGAAAAACGTGGCGCTCCGCTTCCAGCCCCTGGAGCGCAAGGACGCCTTCGAGATCTGCGGCCGCGGGGAGCTGCAGATGGCGGTGCTCATCGAAACGATGCGCCGGGAAGGCTATGAATGCATGGTGTCCCGCCCTCGGGTCATCACCCGGGAAGAGAACGGCAGGACCCTGGAGCCCGTGGAGCGTCTGTTCATCGACGTTCCCGAGGCGTACATCGGCATCCTGACGGAAAAACTGGCCGCGCGGAAGGGGCGGATGACCCTGCTCGTGAACCGGGGCAGCGGCCGGGTGAACCTGGAGTTCATCATCCCCTCCCGGGGGCTCATCGGGTTTCGCAGCCATTTCATGACGGACACCAAGGGCTCCGGGGTCATGAACACCCTCTTCGAGGGGTACGAACCCTGGGCGGGGCCCATTCCGCAGCGGGTGAGCGGCGCCCTCGTGGCGGACCGCGTCGGCCGGGTGAACACGTATGCCAGCCTCGCCATGGTGGATCGCGGCGAGATGTTCGTCCCCGTGGGGACCGAGGTTTACGGCGGGATGATCGTCGGGGAGCGCAACCGCACGGGCGATCTCAACGTCAATATCGTCAAGGAGAAGAAACTGACGAATCTGCGCAGCTCCACCTCCGAGGCGACCGTGACCCTGCGGCCGCCGCGCCTCCTGTCCCTGGACCAGTCCATCGAATTCATCGCCGAGGACGAGCTCGTGGAGGTGACGCCGCAGAACATCCGCCTGCGGAAGCTCGACCTGGCCGCCTACACGCGCGTGGGGAAACCGTGATTTTTCCGAATCGCGAGGCGCGCCTCCGGGAACGGATTCCAGGGCCGGGCAAAGGGTCCCGGCGTGACGTTTCCCGGGAGCGATCGCGGGCGTGCGGGATGCGCAAATGCATGCAAAAAGGGGTGTGACGATGACGTACCTGATGGGGTTGGATGCGGGGGGCTCCGGCGGCCGCTGTCTGCTGTGGGAGACCGGGAGCGGGCGGGTGTTCGCCGCGGACGCGAACTGGTCCCATCCGGTCGCGCCGGGGACGGCCGGTCTCGGATTCGATCTCGACCTGGACGATGTCTGGGCGAAGCTGGGGCGGGCGGTCCGTGAGGCCCTTGCCCGCTCGGGCGCCACGCCGGGGGACGTGCTGGCGGTCTCCGCCACCAGCATGCGTCACACGACGGTGGTGCTGGATGCCGCGGGCGCCGTCCTGCTGGCCGCTCCCAATCACGACGCCCGCGCCTTGGGCGAGGGTCTCGTGCTGGGCCTGGAGCACGGCGGCCGCGTTCACGGCATCGGCGGGCACTGGCCGAGCCCGATCTTCACCGGGGCGCGCCTCCTCTGGATGAAAGCCGCCGCGCCGGAGGCCTTCGGCCGGGCGGACCGGGTGCTCACCCTCAGCGACTGGCTGGCGTACCGCCTGAGCGGCGTGGCGGCCGCCGAGCGCTCGCAGGCCGGGGAGACCTTGCTCTTCGATCAGATCCGGCGCGAATGGGCGCAGGACCTGATCCGGGACCTCGGGCTGCCGGCGGAGATCTTCCCCGCGCTCGTGGACGCCGGGACCCGTCTGGGCGGCCTGACGGCGGCGGCAGCCCGGCACCTGGGGCTTGCGGAAGGCACGCCGGTGGTCGCGGGCGGGGCCGACACCCAGTGCGGCCTTCTCGGTGCCGGCGCCGTTCGGGCCGGCGATCTGGGCGTCATCGCCGGCACCAGCACGCCGCTGCAGATCGTGACCGCCCGGCCGGTGTTCGATCCGGAGGGCCGGCTCTGGAACGGACAGCACGTCATTCCCGGCCTGTATGTGACGGAGAGCAACGGCATGGCGACGGGCGAGGTGCTGGCGTGGATCGCCGCCATGATCTATCCCGACTGCGCCCGTCCGGTAGAGGCCCTGCTCGCCGACGCGGCCCGGTCGACGCCGGGGGCGGAGGGAATCTCCTCGACCCTGGGGGCCCATGTCTTTGATGGCCGGACCATCGGGATCCCCGTCGGGAACCTGACCCTGTCGCACATGGCGAGCCCCGGGAGCGGCCGACGGGAGGTGGGCCGGGCGGTCCTGGAGGGCCTGGCCTTTTCCGTCGCGGCCAACCTGGAGCAGATTGAGGCCGTAACCGGTCAGGCGGTCCCGACCCTGAAGATCGCCGGCGGCCTGTCGCGCAGTCCGCTCTGGACAGGGATCGTGAGCGACGTGACCGGCAAGGCGGTCCAGGCGCCCGCGACCCACGAGTCGTCCTCGCTGGGGGCGGCCATTTGCGCGGGGGTCGGCGCCGGCGCCTTTGCGTCGTTCGATGCGGCCGCCGCCCGGATGGTTTCGATCGCGCGCGAGCAGGCGCCCGGCGGGAATGCCGAGGCCTACCGGAAGCTCTATGCGGGCTGGAAGGAGGCCCACGGCCTGCGCTCGGCCGCCGACACCCACATGGCCAACCTGCTGACGACGGCGATGATGGAGCGCCCGGTGTCCCAGGCAAAGCCCGCGCCCGGTTTCCGGCCCCGGATCAAGGTCACGGCCTCGCTCGACGAGGGCGTCCTGGAGAGGCTCCGGCAGGTCGGCGAGGTCGATTACGCCAACTGGCGGGAGACGGCCAGGGTCTACAGCGGAGACGAGGTGGTCGGCCTGCTGAAGGGATTCCACGCCTTCATCACCGAGATGGACGTGGTGACGCTGGACGCCGTCCGGGAGCTTCCGGAACTCCGGTTCATCGCGACGTGCCGGGGCAATCCGGTGAACGTGGACATCGACGCATGCCGGGCGTTCGGGATCCCCGTGGTCTACACCCCCGGCCGCAATGCCGACGCGGTGGCGGACCTGGTGATCGCGTACATGCTGATGCTGGCGCGCCGGCTGCCCGAGGCGAGCGCCTTCCTGAAGCTGCCGGGCGGGAAGGCCGGCGACCTCAACCGGATGGCCGAGGCCTACCTGAACTACCAGGGGCGGGAACTCTGGGGAAAGACCGTGGGGCTGGTGGGGTTGGGCCAGGTGGGCGCCGGGGTTGCCCGCAGGCTGCGGCCTTTCGGGGCCCGGGTCCTCTTTTACGATCCCTTCGTCGCGGACGGCGCCCTCTACAGCGCCGCCCGGGTGGATCTGGAGGAACTCCTGGCGCAGAGCGACTTCGTCAGCCTGCATGTTCCCCTGAACGAGGAGACGCGGGGCCTTCTGGACGCGGCCGCCCTTGCCCGGATGAAGCCTAAGGCCTGCCTCGTCAATACGGCGCGGGCGGGGCTCGTGGACGAGGCCGCCCTGGTTAGGGCGCTGGAATCCGGACAACTCGCCGGCGCGGCGCTCGACGTCTTCGGCGTGGAGCCGCCGGCGGCGGACGACCCCCTGGTGGCGAACCCCCACGTCATCGTGACCCCGCACCTGGGCGGCAACACCATCGAGGTCGGCACGCATCAGGGCATCATCGCCACCGAGCAGCTGGCGCAGCTCCTGCGGGGCGAGACCCCGGAATTCATCCTGAACCGGGAGGTCATGGAGGCCTTCAGCTGGACCGGGCCCCGGCCGGAGCCCGGTGCGGAGGAACTGGCCCGGATCGCCCGGGGCCCCGGACCCTCGATGACGTCGTAGCGGGGCCGGGGAATGCGCCCGCCGGGTACTTTCAGGATTTCAGCAGGCCCTTGATCTCCTCCTTCAGGGCGAGCTTGCTCACCTTGCCGCTGGCCAAAAGCGGCAGGAGCGGCCGGACGAAGAACTTCTTCGGCACCTTGAAATTCGCGAGCTTCGAACGGCAGAGCTCGCGCAGCTCCTCTTCCGTGACCTCCTTGCCCGGCGTGGGCATCACGAAGGCCCAGCCGACCTCCTGATAGATCTCGTCGGGAACGCCCATGACGGCGGAGAACAGCACGCTGGGGTGCGTTTCGATGATTTCCTCGATCTCCCGGGGGTAGACGTTCTCGCCGCCCGTCTTGAACATCTCCGACTTGCGGCCGGTGATCGTGATGTAGCCGCGCGCGTCCTTGAAGGCCAGGTCGGAGGTGTAGTACCAGCCGTCCCGGTCGAGGACCTCCGCCGTGGCCTCGGGCTTGTTCAGGTACCCCTTGAACATGAACGGTCCGCGGACGGCGATCTCGCCGATCTCGCCGTCCGGCAGCTCCCGGTGGTCGTCGTCGACGATCTTCAGCTCGAAGGGCGGCGCGATCCTGCCCGCCGTCTTGAGCAGCGTGTCGAGATCGTCGTCCTTTTCCGTATAGGTGACGAACCCGCACACCTCCGTGCTCCCGTAGCCCGTGATCATCATGCCGCCCGTCTTCGCGCAGATTCCCGAGAGGACGTCGATCATGACCTTCGGCGCGGCGGCGCCGGCCCAGGCCATCAGCCGAACGCGGCTGAAGTCGGTCTGGAAGAACTCCGGCTGCTTCATCTGGAGGAGGAACATGACCGGCACCTGGCCGAACATGGTGATCTTTTCCTTCTCGATGGTCTTGAGCGCGCCAACCGGATCGAACTGCTCCATGAACACGAGGCAGCCGCCGGCCATGACGGCGGCGAAGCCGATCTCCACGTCCGCGGCCACGTGGTTGATCGGGAAGTGCAGCAGGCAGCGCGTCTCCTCGCCGACGTAGAACTTCACGACCTCCACCTTGATGTTCTCGACGATGCTCTCGTGGGTGTGGACGACGCCCTTGGGCTTGCCGGTGGAGCCGGAGGTGTACATGAGCAGCGCCTCGTCGCCGGGCCGGATTTCCGCGGCGCGCTTCTCCAGCGCGGCGGCGAGCTCCGGGCGGGGCCGGTCGACGAAGTCCTGAAAATTCTCCGTCCCGTCCACCGGATCGCCGATGACGAGGACCTGCCTGATGAAGGGAAATTCCTCCTTCAGGGCCGTGATCGTGGCGGCCAGATCGTTTCCGAGGAAGGTGCGCACGGCGATCAGGACGGCCGGCCTGGAGTCGCCGATCTGGTAGCGCAACTCGTCGAGGGTGAACTTGGGATTGAGCCCCAGCCACATCGCCCCGACCTTGCCCGCCGCCATGTACGTCAGGAGGAATTCGTTGCGCGCCGCGGACAGGAGGGCGATGCGGTCGCCCTTCCCGACCCCGATCGCGAGATAGGCCCGCGCGATCCGGTCCATGCGTTCCTTGAAGTCTCCCCAGGACAGGCGTTCGTCGCCGAAGACGAGCGTCTCCGCCCCCGGTTTCGCCTGCGCCCATTTTTCCACGTAGTGCCACGTCAGGTTCAGATCCTGCCAGCCCATGGTTGCCTCCTTGTCGGTTGGATGGTTTCTCTACCCGGATGATGCCGGTTTGCGTGCAAAAACACGGCTTCGGACAATGAATCCCGCCCCGTTTACGGCAGGAGGGTGACGACGCCGTCCCTGACGGCCCTTTTCCCCTCGGCGTTCAGGATGGAGAAGAACAGGTGCGTCCGGTCGCCGTCGCTCCGGCGCTCCAGCAGCCGCACGCGGATCTCGCTGCCGGGGATGACCATTCCCGTGAAACGGCAGGCGATCGCGCCGACGCGTCCGGGGTCGCCCGCCGCTTCCCGGTCCGTGATCTCCCGCACCCCCAGGGCCAGGGTCGCCGTGCCCTGGTGGATGATGTCGGGCAGGCCCACCTGTCGGGCAAACGTCACCGAGGTGTGGATGGGGAAGTGGATGTTCGTGCATCCGTCGTAAACGAAGGGCGCCGAACGCGGAATCGCAACGGGCGCCTCCCAGAGGGGCGCTTCCGACCCCGCCGCAACGGGCGGAACGGGGAGGGTTTCGTCGCCGGCGCCGGCGTCCGTGCAGCGGACGCCCCGCATCATGCCGCCGATGTGCTCGGTGAAGACGGGATGGCCCTCCTCGTCCTGGGCCTCGTAGCGGAGCACCATCAGCGTGCCGGCCTTGTGGGGGAGGATGGCGGCGACGCGGCCCCGGACGGTCAGGCGGTCGCCCGGCTTTACGGGGCGGTGGAGCGCGAGGTGTTCCGTGTAATGGACCTGGGTGGCGAGGATCTCGAAGGGGAAGTCCGGCGTCTCGATGAACTCCCGGATGCGCTCCGAGATCGGCCAGGTGACCGCCACGGCGAACATGGGCGGAGCAACGAGGCCGCCGGGAAGGCTGTCGTCGAGATAGCGGGGATTGGCGTCATCGAGGGCGGCCGCGTAGTTGGTCGTCTGTCGCCAGGTGATCCGGGCGTCCAGCGGTTTCAGGGGCGAGCCGACAAAGCGGGAATCGATGTCCATCCTTCATCCTCCGGGGCACGGAATGACGCGCAGGCGCCCGGGCTTTTCCGGCCCGGCCGGCGCGGCGCGGACTTTCTATTGACATAAAAGCGGTTTTCAGTCAAGGATTCTATCCGGAAACCGAGGGCGCTCCACGTCCCGGGGCCCCGGGCGGGTTGCACGCAGGGCTGACGGGGTCCGGGATGACGGACGGGGCGTCCCGGCTTGGGGTGCAGGGAAGGCCCCTGGAGGATGTGATGGTCGTCGGACGGGTCGGACAAAAGAACGCGGCTTGCGGCAAGGCGACGCGGAGAGGCGCGGGGGCGACCCCCGATCCGGACATCCCCTACCGCGCGATCTTCGAGACCACGGGAACGGCCACGACCATCGTCGAGGCGGACATGACCCTCTCGCTCGTCAACCGGGAATTCGAGATCCTCTCGGGATACCGGCGGGAGGAGATCGAGGGGCGGATGCTGCTGTCGGATTTCGTCGACGCGGCCGACCGGGAACGGATTGACCGTTACCATCGGCTTCGCCGTCGGACGCCGTCGGAGGCCCCGCGCAACTATGAATTCCGCTTCCGGAATCGTCGGGGCCGGATACGCAACATCCTCATGACGATCGACATGGTGCGCGGGACCGGACAGAGCGTGGCCTCCATGCTCGACGTTACCGAACAGCGCCGGACCCTGATCGCCCTCAAGGAGGCCGAACAGGAGGCCAGGATCGGCCGTCTCGCTCTGGCCGCCGCCCATGCCCTCCGCACCCCCTTGACCTCGCTCAAGATGCGCCTCTACGCGCTGAATCGCCGCTATGCGGGCGTCCTGGCCGAGTCGGACGAGGACATCGAGGCCATGGGCGATGAACTGCAGCGCATCGAAAAGATCATCCGGGACTATTTCGAGTTTTCCCGGCCGTTCGCGCTGGAGAAGGAGTGGGTGAGCGTCTCGACCCTCGTCGACCATGCGCTGGAGCGGTGTCTCCACCAGTGCCGGGCCTGCCAGGTGGAGACGCGCGTCAAGCGCTCCGGCCGGCTTCCCGGGGTTTACGCGGACCGGGAACGTTTGCTGGAGGCCTTCGTCAACCTGATCGTGAACGCCTGCGAGGCCATGAAGGGCGGGGGGCGCTTGGAGATCCGGGAGTTTCAGGATCGCCGTCTGAAGGGAAGACGCGCGGTGGCCGTTCGCATCTCCGATACCGGCCCGGGGATTCCCGCCGTGAACCGGGATCGGATCTTTCAGCCGTTCTTTTCGACGAAGGAGGACGGGATCGGCCTGGGGCTCAGCATCACCCGTCAGATCGTCGAGGAACACGGGGGGCGGATTGCCGTCCGCACCTCCGAGGCGGGCGGAGCGGTTTTCACCGTCACGCTTCCGGCCCCGGAGGAGGCGGCATGAACCGGATCCTCATCGTTGACGACGATCGCCAGCTCCGCATGAGCTTCGCCCGGCTTCTGTCCGGCGAGGGCTATCAGGTGACCGGCTTCGCCACCGGCGAGGAGGGGCTGGCGTACCTGGAAAAACAGAGTCCCGCCCTCGTTTTCCTGGACGTCCGCCTTCCCGGGATGAACGGTCTTGAGGTGTATGAGCGCATCCGCCGGATGCATCCGAAGCTGCCCGTGATCATCATGACGGCCTTCGCCTCCACGGAAACGGCCATCCAGGCGACCCGCCTCGGGGCGTTCGATTACATCCTCAAGCCCTTCGATGTGCCGGAGGTCCTCGACCTGATCACCCGTGCCATCGAGGCCGGACGGCTGGCGCGCCGCCCGGTGAACCTCCGGAAGTCCCCCGATCCGGGAGCGGATGCCATCATCGGACAGAGCCGGCCCATGCAGGAGATCTACAAGGCCATCGGGCGCGTGGCGGCGACCGACGCCACGGTCCTGATCCGCGGCGAGTCGGGAACGGGCAAGGAACTGGTCGCGCGGGCGCTCTACCAGCACAGCCTCCGGGCGGACAAGCCTTTCCTGGTCATCAACTGCGTGGCCATCCCGGAGAATCTCCTGGAAAGCGAGCTCTTCGGCTACGAGAAGGGCGCCTTCACCGGCGCCGGGCAGCGGCGCTACGGAAAAATCGAACAGGCCCACGGCGGGACGGTCCTGCTCGACGAAATCGGGGACATGCCGCTCGGGATTCAGTCGAAGATCCTGCGCCTCCTGCAGGAGAAGCGCATCGAACGGCTGGGGGGCAATCAGACCATCCCGGTGGATGTCCGGATCCTTGCCGCCACCAACCGCGACCTGGAAGCGGCGCTCGCGGACAGCCGCTTCCGGGAAGACCTGTATTACCGTCTCAAGGTCGTGACCATTACCCTGCCACCCCTGCGCGACCGGCCGGAAGACATCCCCCTGCTCGTCGACTATTTCCTGGACCGCTTCAGCCGGGAAATGGACGTGGCCAACCCGGGCCTGACCGGCGCGGCCCGGGCGTCACTCGTCAAATATCCCTGGCCGGGGAATGTCCGGGAACTGGCGAACGCGGTCCAGAAGGCCCTCATTTTCAGCCGGGGGTGCGCCATCGACGAGGGGGACGCGATGCAGGTCATCGCGGGAGACGAAGCCCGTTCGTCCTCGGATGCGCAGCGCGCCGAAGAAAGCGTCCGCCTCTGGGTGCGAAGCCTTCTCGAACGGACGGGGCCCGCGGACCGCTTCAGCGATCTGATGGAGCGCGTCGCCGCCCTCATCATCGAAGAGGCGCTGGACATCACCGGAGACAACCGGACGCACGCGGCGAGACTCCTGGGCGTCTCCCGGCCGAATCTCGTCAGCCGCATCGGGCGGTACCGCCTGAACAAGCGGTCCGGGAAACCGTCGGATTGACGGGACGGCCCAGCCCTGTCGCCATCAGACACACGCCCCGCACCTTTCCTGTTTCCCCGCTGCCGTGACACGATTCTTTCCCCGCCCCGCCCGGATGATTCCGGGTTCCGCCCCGGATCGGCCGTCGCCCGCCCCGGTCATCCGCGCTGTCTGTTTTCTTGACAGAGTGTAAAAGAAACGGACGGCTCTTTATGTCATAAAACACATAACCGATCGATATTATGCACGAATTTTCCGCGCCATCCCGGGGGATTGCCCGGATTCGGCCGGTGGCGTTCGCGTTGGCATGAACGTTGCGCTATCCGGGGAAAAGCGGTGTATCGGGCAAACGTCAACCGTGAATCGAGCAAGCGAGGTGAAATTATGCGAGATCGAACAAACATCCCCAGGAGACAGTTTCTCAAGGTCGCGGGCGCTACCGGCGCGGCCGTCGCGGCGACGACGTTCCCGTTCCGGAACTTCGAGGCCATGGCGGCGTTTGCACCGCATGTCCAGGAGGCGCCCGTCTATCAAATCACCCGTAAGGTTCCGCAGGTCTGTGCGCGGGCCTGCGAGGCGGATTGCGCCTACAATGTCGTGATGGCCGTCGATCCGTTGACCGGCCTGGAGCGCGCGATCACCCTGGAGGGGAGGCCGGAGGACCCGGTCTCGCGCGGAAAATTCTGCATCAAGGGCATCGGGTTCGTCGACGCCATGTACGACCCCGACCGGCTGATGGTTTCGCTGAAGCGCACCAACCCGAAACGGGGCATCGACGAGGATCCGGGATGGGTCGTCATGAAGACCGCCGACGCCGTCAAGGAGATCATCGACAAGCTCAAGACCTACAAGCCGGAGGAGATCCTCTTTGCCTCCCCCGGGGATCCCTACACCAACCGTCTCTGCCAGTCGATCGGCGCCACCCGCTCCGACCAGCGTACGGAGTGCTTCGGCACCCACTACTACCTGAACTGCCTGACCCTGACGAATCCGCCGAACAAGTACTACTCCAGCACCTACACCCCCAGTCACCACGTCTGCGGCTACGATTACGACGAGGCCCGCTACCAGGTCTGGTTCGGGTTCGACTCCTTCTCCAAGTGCGCCAAGGCCGGGATGCTCAACCACTGGGCGGAGAACAAGAAGAAGGGCGGCCGCGTCGTCATGTTCAACCCCGTACGGACCCCGATGACGGACGGTTTCGCCATGGAATACCATGCGATCAAGCCCGGGACGGACCTCGCCGTGGCCCTGGCCATGCTCAACCTGATGGTCAACGGCCGGAAGTACAACGCCGATTTCCTGAGAAAGTACAGCGACGCCGCCGCCCTCGTGGACGAGAAGAAGCGGGAGACCCTCAAGGACACCGACGGGCGGCTCATGGCCTGGTGCGGACGTCACCGGCAGGTCGAGCCGATCGATGCCTGTCATGATCCGGTGCTCGACGGCGGTCCCTACACGGCGACGGTCGACGATCGGAGCGTGACGGTCAAGACGGTGCTGCGGCTCCTGCGGGAAAACGTAAAACCATGCACCCCCGAATGGGCCGCCGGCATCAGCGAGGTCCCGGCCAAGGCCATCCGCCGGATCACCGGTGAGTTCGCGGCCGCCGCCCCCCGGTCCTTCATTCCCACTTACAAGCGGGATGCGGCCGGGCCCAACTACGCGAACAGCTGGCGCCTCCGCCACGCCATCAACGTGCTCAACACCCTGACGGGCAGCATCGATCACGAAGGCGGCGTACTCCTCCTCCATGGGGTCAAGATCCCCTGGCTGGAGGAGATCTCGAAACCGGTCGCACCCTATCCGCCCCAGCCGAAGGAGCCGGTGGACTACCGGAACGAATTCCCCGTGACGGACAACATCTACCGGAACAAGGATTTCTCGGCGCCGGGCCATTACGGCATGGTGGGCTACGGCCTTTACAAGACCAACCGGACCAAGGCCGTCTTCTTCCGGAATCCGCACCGCGGTCTCTTCGCCATGATCCAGTCGCAGATGCTCGAGAAGGCGCTGGAGAAACCGGAACTCGTGGTGGACTGGAACCTGTTCCTCGACGACCTGGGCTACTGGTGCGACTATGTCGTCCCGGCCCCCCACCAGTTCGAGGAGGGGAAATTCGACCTGCGCCTGTACTATCCGAAATACCCCTGCCTGGTGGGCGGCGCCCCCGTCCAGAAGTCTCCGGGAGACCAGATCGGCTGGGGCGGCTTCGCCGCGAAAATCGGTCTGGCGCTGGCGCCGAAATACTGGACCACGGACGGCAGCGGGGATCCCCAGAAGGTCATTCCCACCAACGTGGGCGACTATGCCGTGAAGATGGCGGGCGCCGCGGAGAACCAGAAGGAGTTCATGCAGAAGGGCGCCTTCTGGATCGACCGGAAGCCCTACGAGAATTACAAGCAGCTCCGCGAGATCGGCTACGGCCGCCCCGAGGGGCGTGTCCGGATCTACATCGACGAATTCGCCGCCGTGGGCCACGAGCCGCTGCCCAAGTGGGCCCCCCGCTGGCACAAGACAGAGGGGCCGTACAAGTTCTCGCTGCTCGTGACGCGCGCCCCGTGGCACATGCACGCCGATCCCAACTTCATCAATAACCCGGTGCTGAGGGAGATGACGGTCCGCAACCACATGGACTGCGTCTGGATCAATCCGGCGGCGGCGCGGGAACTCGGATTGGCCGAGGGCGACGAGGTGATCCTCGAAAACAACCCGGCCTACATGAAGGAGCTGCGCCGTCCGCAGCGGACGCGGGTTCACCTGACGGAGCGCATCACCCGCAAGGACTGCATCCTGACGTTCCACGGCATCGGTCATCGGGCCAAGAATCTCCGGGTGGCCCGGAACTTCGGTTACCGGGACGGCGATCTCATCCCCCAGAAGGATCCGGCGATGTCCAAGAAGCACGACCCCACCGGAATGGGCTGGGTAGAAGACGTCTGCGTCAGCATCCGCAAGGCATAGGAGAGGTGACGAACGATGAAAACCAAAGCGATTTTGTTAGATACGACGTATTGCACGGGGTGCAACACCTGCGCCTACCGGTGCATCCAGGAGTACCGGACCCACGATGCGGCCTCCCGGGGGAATTTCCGGACGTTTGTCCAGATCAACGACGCGGGACTGTACCACCGGCGCTGCATGCACTGTCTGGATCCGGATTGCGTCAAGAACTGCCCCGTCCAGGCCCTGACCAAAACCGAGTACGGCGCGGTCCTCTACGACAAGGACAAGTGCATCGGGTGTCAGACCTGCGTCCGGTCCTGCCGCTTCCACGTGCCGCAGTTCGATGCGACGACCCGGAAGATCACGAAGTGCAGCCTGTGCGCCCACCGGGTCACGCAGGGCAAGACGCCGGCCTGCGTGGAGGTCTGTCCCACCGGCGCGCTCGTCTTCGGCGATTATGAAGAGATCCAGGCGGAGGCCAGGAAGCGCGCCGCCAAGGAAAAACTTCAGATCTACGGGGCGAAGGAGAACGGCGGGACGCACCTGTTCGTTCTGGCGGCGGGCGATCCCGTGAAGATGGGGTATCCGAAGGTGGCCGGCCGGGCCCTGTCGAAATCCGGCGGTGCGGGCATCGATGCCGGCGTGCCGGTCCTCGCGGCCCTGGCGGTCACGGGATTTAAGAAATTCAGCGACCGCCGGAGGCGCGTCGAGGCGGAAGCGGAAAAGAAACATGATCGTTGACGGCGAGCCCGCGCCGCCTAACGGGGAGGATGGGGCCGGAGGAGGGTCCTCCGGCATCCATCCCGATTCCCGTAAATACAGGCGCGGCCCGTTCACCCGGGCGCCCACGCGGGCGGGCGGTGTCGGCGCTGTCCCAGAAGTGAGGAAAAGGAGGATTTATGAACGGCAATCAGGCTGAAATCCAGGCGGCAATCGCCCGCACGGCCCTGTTCAACGGCCTTGCCCGGGCCTTCGATTATCCGGACGCGATGCTTGCGGAGGACATTCGCAGCGGGACGTTCCTGAACGACATCCGCGAGTCCATCCGGCTCTGCGGAACCGAAGAAGGCTTGGCGTCCCCGGGGGACGACGCGGTCCCGGCAAACGGGGAGACGCCGGAGGACCTCCTCCTCGCGCTGGAGAAGGATTACACCCGGATGTGCTTCACCTCCAAGCCCCGCCTGGTCTACCTCTTCGAGTCGGTCTATCGCGAAGGCAAGCTGCTCCAGGACTCGACCTTCAGGATGGCCCGCCTGTACCATGCGGCCGGCCTGAAGCCGGTCGGCGATTTCCGATTGCCGCCGGACCACATCGCCATGGAACTGGAGTTTCTGGCCTACCTCCACCACCAGCACGGGCAGGCCCTGGCCTCGGCGGATGACGAGAAGGCCGCCTACGCGCGGGAACTCATCGCGCAGACCCTGGAGGAGCACCTGCGTCCCTTCGGGGCGGCCCTGGCCGGACGGATGGACCACCATGCCGAGCACCCCTTCTATCGCGACATGGCCCGGTGTCTGGCGGCCGTCCTGAACTGATCCCCCTTCCCACGCGGGCGTGGGCCGTTCAACCGGCCTGCGCCCGCCTCCGCACGATCTGACGATAGGCCGTCAGGGCCGTCAGGACCCGGGCGGCCCGTTCCGGTCCCGCGAACACGGGCAGGCCCTTCTCCATGAGCCGCCGGCAGAATTTCTCCTCGATCCCCCGGTAGGTATAGCCGATCACCGGCTTGCCGTGCGTCCCGACCAGCGCGGCGAGGGCGGCCGTCTGCGTCTCGATGAGCGTGTCCGTCTCCCGGGCGATGTCTCCGGGGGCGAGGCCCATCATCTCCAGGGAGCGTTCGATCATGAGCGACGGTACGAGGATGTACAAAAGGAGCATGTCGGCGCCGGGCTCCCGGAGGAGGACATCGGGGATCGCCGCGAAATAATCCCCCTGGTTCCGGGCGAAGGTCATGTCCACGGGATTGCCGAAGCTCGCCGTATGGGGAAGAAACGGCTTCAGCCGCTCCACCGTCTCCGGCGACAGCAGGGGCAGATCGAGCCCCTCCCGCCCGCAATGGTCCGCCGCGGCCGCCCCCGGTCCGCCCGAGTGCGTCTGGATGACCAGCCGCCTGCCCGCCGGCAGCGGCATCGCGCCCAGCGCCCAGCAGAAGTCGAACAGCTCGGTGACCGATCGCGCGCGGATGATGCCGCACTGTCTGAAAATCCCGTCGTAGACGGCATCGGGACCGGCCATGGCGCCGGTGTGCGAAAAGCCGGCCCGGCTGCCCGTTTCGCTGCCGCCCACGTAATAGGCGACGATGGGCTTGCGGGGCGCGATGGCGCGGGCGGCCTTCGCGAAGGCCTCCCCCCGGCGGATCCCCTCGATGTACAGGCCGATCACCTTCGTCCGGGGATCGGCCGCCAGATACTCCATGCAGTCCACGATATCCACGTTGGCCTCGTTGCCGACGCTGAAGGCCGTGCTGAAGTTGATGGCGTGGCGGGTCAGATGGTTGAACATCTGGGCGACAAAGCTGCCGCTCTGGGAGGCCAGTCCGATAAATCCGGGTTTCTCGTCGTACAGGAAGAGGGTGGTGTTGAGCCGGTGGTGGGTGTTGACGACGCCGATGCAGTTTGGGCCGATGAAGCGGATCCCGTAGCGGGCGGCGATGGCGACGATCTCCTTCTGCCGCTCCGCCCCTTCCGGACCGACCTCCCGGAATCCGCCCGAGACGATGACCGCCCGCCGGATCCCCTTTTCCCCGCAGGCCGCGAGGGTCTCGGCGACGAGCCGCGGCGGGAGGACGAAGAGGGCCAGGTCGGGGACTTCGGGCAGGTCCGCGACCGACCGGTAGGCCTTGAGACCCTGGACGGTGTCCTCCGTCGGATGGACGGGGTAGATCGGCCCGGCAAAGCCCGTGGCGAGCTGGGCGCTCAGGATGAGGCTGCCCATCGCCGTCAGGTTGTTGGAGGCTCCGAAGTAGGCCATGCTGCGGCAGTTGACGAGGGGATACAGGGGACTGTCCTCGAGCGTTTGCGTCATCATCCGTCTCCTTGGGATTTTGAGATGATCGGTTTTCCGCCGGCTCTGGCCGTTCGGGTCCATTGAACCGGCGGGTAGAGTGTAGGACGCCGCCGCCCTGCGGTCAAGATAAAAGGGACCCGGTTGGCCGGAGAAAAGATCGCGGCGCGCTGGGTCCGCTCCGCCCAGGATTTTATGCTTGTCATTTGGGCCGATTCTGTGCCAGAGAAAGCCGGGGCGACCGGGCGATCCGGGCCGGTCCCGGGAAGCCCCGTCGGCATCGGAGACGAAGGATTCATTCCTCAAGCGGGGAAGGGGGGGCCATGAAGGCGGAAGACATCAGGCGCGTACTCGTTGTCGGCGGCGGGACCATGGGGCAGCAGATCGCCCTGCAGTTCGCGCTTCACGGCTGCGACGTCGTGATTTACGACCTGAACGACGCGGTGCTGGAGAAGGCCCGGAAGCGGATCGGGAAACTGGTCCGGTTCGTGGCGCCGCATCAGCGCATCCCGCCCGAACGGGCCGAGGGCGTGATGGACCGCATCGCCACGACCCCCGTTGCGGAAGAGGCGGCCGCCGGGGCCGATCTCGTCAGCGAGTCGGTTCCCGAGGACCCCGAGCTGAAGGGGCGGGTCCTGGGGATGTTCGATGCGCTGTGCCCGCCGGAGGCGGTCTTCACGACGAACACCTCGACCCTCCTGCCGTCCATGTTCGCGGCCGCGACGGGCCGGCCGGAGCGTTTCCTGGCCTTCCACTTCCACGACCTGCGCGCCAACACCGTCGTCGATGTCATGCCCCACCCTGGGACGGCCCCCGCGACGACGGCCCTCGTGACCGCCTTCGCCGAGCGGATGGGGCTCATCCCGATCGTCCTGAAGAAGGAAAATTTCGGCTACGTCTTCAACGCCATGCTCACGACCCTGTTCCAGTCCGCGCAGACGCTGGCCGCGAACGAGGTCGCCAGCGTCGAGGACATCGACCGGGCCTGGATGGGGGTGATGGGCATGTTCATCGGTCCCTTCGGGATCATGGACAGCGTCGGCCTCGACACCGTCTGGCACATCACGGACTACTGGGCGAGAAAAACACGCGATCCCCAGAGCCTGAAAAACGCCGCCTTCCTGAAACCGTATGTCGACCGGGGCGCGCTGGGCCAGAAGTCCGGTCAGGGGTTCTACGCCTATCCCAATCCCGCGTTCACCCGGCCCGGCTTCGTCGCCGCGCGTCCGGACACGGAAAATCCGCCGGAGGAGGCGCCATGAAGCTGGAGCACCTGTTTTCGCCCGTGACGATCAACGGGATGACCCTGAAGAACCGGGCGGTCATGCCGCCCATGGGGACCGGCTACGGCAACGCCGACGGCACGGCGAGCGAACGGCTGGTGCGGTATCTCGCGGCACGGGCACGCGGCGGGGCGGGGCTCATCATCACGGAGATCTGCGCCCCGGACCCGCGCGGGAAGGGGTTTCCCAACGAGCTCGGGGCCTGGAGCGACGAGATGATCCCCAGCCTGGCCAGGATCGCCGCGGCCGTCCATCGCGAGGGGGCGAAGGCCGCCCTCCAGCTCCACCACGCGGGGCGCGAGACCTTTGCCGCCGCGGCGGGCGGCCTGCCCGAGGCGCCCAGCGCCATTCCCAGCGTCATCCTCGGCCAGCCCTGCGAGGCCATGAGCTTCGCCCGGATCGCCGAGCTCGTCGCGGGCTTTGCCCGGGCGGCGGCGCGGGCAAGGGAGGCGGGCTTCGACGCCGTGGAGCTGCACGGCGCCCACGGCTATCTCCTGAACCAGTTTCTGTCGCCCTTTTCCAACCGGCGGGAGGACGCCTACGGTGGGAGCGAGGAAAACCGGTCGCGCTTCGTCCTGGAGATCCTTCAGGCCGTCCGGGCGGCGGTCGGGTCGGCCTTCCCTGTTATGATCAGGATCTCCGCGGACGAGTTGATCCGGGGCGGCTACGATCTGGACTTCACGCGTCGGCTGGCCCCGCGGCTCGTCGCGGCGGGCGCGGACGCCATCCACGTCTCCGTCGGCGTCTATTCCACGCCGGGGAACCTGAGCATCGCCTCCATGGATACGGCGCCCGGCTTCAACCTATTCCGCGCCCGGGCCATCCGGGAAGCGGTGGGCGTTCCGATCATCGGCGTCGGCCGGATCCAGCGGCCGGCGGACGCCGACCGGGCGATCGCGGCGGGCGATGCGGACCTGGTCAGCTTCGGCCGTCAGCACCTCGCGGACCCCGATTTCATAAGCAAGACCCTGGCCGGCCGCGAGGAGGACATCCGCTGGTGCGTCGCCTGCAATCAGGGCTGCATCGAGCGCCTGAGCTTCGAGATGCGCTCCACGACCTGCACCTTCAATCCGGAGTGCGGGCAGGAGTCCCGGGGGGCGGCCGCGGCCGTCACGGGGGCGCCGCGCCTCTGGGTGATCGGGGCCGGTCCGGCCGGTCTCGCCGCGGCGCTGGCCGCGAGCGCGCGGGGCTATGCGGTCGAGGTTTTCGAAAAGGCGGCCGTTCCGGGCGGACAGCTCCAGCCGGCCAGTCGTCCGCCCCACAAACAGGCCTTCCTGGACTGGGTCCACTGGGCCGTCCGCCAACTGGAAAAGCGGGGCGTCCGCCTCCATTACAACGAGGAAATGCACGCAGAAACCCTGAGCAAAGACCGCCCCGACGCCGTCATCCTGGCCGCCGGCGCCTCTCCCGCCGTCGCGAACCTCCCCGGCATCGACGGTCCGAAGGTCTGCGACGCCCGCGACCTGCTGATGGGGAAGATCGCCCCGGCCGGCCCCGCCGTCGTGCTGGGGGCGGGCTACGTGGGCATGGAAACGGCGGACCATCTCGTCGCCCGGGGCATCGATGTCGTCCTGCTGGAAATGCTGGCGACCTATCCCGTGGGCAAACTGACGGCGCACGCCTACTGGCTGCACCGGCGGATCCGCGAAGGCGGGGGGCGGATCGTTCTCGGGGCCACGGTGACGCGGATCGGGGCGGACGCCGTCTTCTACCGCCAGGGAGACGAGGAACGGCGGGAGCCCGCCGCCCTGGTCGTCACGGCGATGGGCGCCCGGCCGGACAACGCCCTGGAGGGGCCGCTGGCCGAGCTCGGGATTCCCTGTCGCGTTGTCGGGGACGCGGTCAGCCCGCGGCGGCTCCTGGAGGCGATCCACGAGGGGCATCAGGCCGGAAGGGACATTCAGGCATGATCACGGCGGGCGTCGATATCGGGTCGATGACGACCAAGGGGGCGATCGTCGCCGACGGCCGGATTCTGATGACGCGCGTGCGCTTCACGGGGTACAACGCCGGAGCGGCGGGGGAGAAGATCTTTCGCGAGCTTTTGGACGCCCTGGATCTCCAGGCGTCCCAGGTGGACCGGGTGGTCGCCACCGGTTACGGCCGCAAGGCCGCCGCCTTCGCGCAGGCGACCGTCACGGAGATCACCTGCCACGCCGCCGGGGCCCACCACCTCGATCCCCGGGTCCGCTCCGTCATCGACATCGGCGGACAGGACAGCAAGGCGATCGCCCTCAATCCCGAGGGCAAGGTCCGGGATTTCGCCATGAACGACAAATGCGCCGCCGGCACCGGCCGGTTCCTGGAGGTCATGGCCCGGGCGATGGAGGTCGACCTGGACGCGTTTGGGGCGCTGTCGCTCCTGTCCCGGAAGCCGGCGCAGATCAGCAGCACCTGCACGGTCTTTGCGGAGTCCGAGGTGATTTCGCTCATCGCGGGCGGGGAGAGCCGGGAAAACATTGTCGCCGGCATTCACGAGGCCGTTGCGTCCCGCGTCGTGGCGATGGCGCGGCGCCTGGGTCTGGCGGCGCCGATCATGATGACGGGCGGCGTCGCGAAGAACGCGGGGGTCGTCAAGGCGCTCGAAGACAAGCTGGGAAACGTCATCGAGGTGTCCCCCTACGCCCAGGAGAACGGCGCGATCGGCGCGGCCCTTCTGGCGGTAGCGAGGATTTAGCGAGACGTTTTTCCAGATCCTGACGACGCGGGATTCCCCCGCGCCCGCCCAGCCGTGTACTGACCCTGGCGGCGACCCACGCCCCGAGATCGAGGCAGGTTTCGGGAGCGAGACCGTGGACGATCCCGTAGGTGACGGCAGCGTGGAAGACATCCCCGCAGCCGGTCGTATCGACGGTCCGGGCCGGGCAGGCGGGCGTTCGAATCCAGCGGCCGCCGACCAGGGCGACGCAGCCTTTAGCGCCCAGCGTGACGCCGACGAAGGGGCACCCCAGCGCGGCCAGCCGGCGGCAGGTGTCCATGGGGTCTCCCGTCAAGGCCTGCGAAAACGCCTCCGAGGCGATGAAGCAGTCGCTCAGGCGGGCGATCTCCAGCATGCCGTCCCGGAGCGACCCTGCGTCGCAGACGACGGGAATCCCCGCCTCCCGCGCCTTCGTGCAGGCAATAACGGATGCCTCGGGGAAGAACCCGTCCGTGTGGAGCACCCGGCTGGCGCGCAGCCGCTCCAGGTCAAGCTCCTCCGGGGACAGCGGCGGCCCCGTCGGCCGCTGCCAGAAGATCGTCCGGCGCGACGTGCCGGGCTCGGCCGCGATGAAGGCGAATTGCGAGCGGTGGTTTTCTCTCACCCTGAGCCCGCCCGTGTCGATCCCCGCGTCGTTCAGCGATGCCGCGATCGCCGCGCCGAAGGCGTCATCCCCGGTGACGCCCGCGAAATAGGCCGGAAGTCCCCAGCGGCTTAGCGCCACCAGGGCCGTGGCGACCGGGCCGCCCCCCTGGATTTCGAGGTTCGTGAATTCGCACTTGACGTCGGCGGGCGGATAGGCCGGGATGATTCCGAGGTAGTCGAGGGCGCATTGCCCGAGACCGAAGACGGGGGCTTCAGAGGGCACGGGGCGCCGGCATGACGGGGTTCTTCTCAAGGCGGGGTTCCATCCGGTTGCGGGTTGACGGGGTTCCTGTCCCCTGCGGGACGCCGCGTATTCCTGTGCAAGAGAATACCCCTGCTGATTCCGCAAGTCAACGCCGATTCATCTGCGCTGAGGCCCCCGGCTGGACCCCGGGAGGCCGTGGCGGTGCCGGCAGTTCGATCATGCCGCCGCAACCCGCAACTGCGCCGTCAAATAAAGGTTCCCGCATGAAACGCATTCTACTCCATGGATGCCCGGGATTGATTCTGGTGGCCGTGATCCTCCTGGGGGGCTGCGAGCTGCAGAACCGGTTGCTCTATTTCCCCAGCGCGGAGCGGCCGTCCGCGAGGTCGCTCGCTGCCGAAAACATGAGGCTCTGGCAGGGGACTTCCGGGGATTATCGGGGCTTGACGGCCGCTCGCGAGGCCGATGCGCCCCACGGGACGATGGTCCTGTTTCACGGAAACGGCGGCACGGCCCTCGACCGGGGCTTCTATCTGCCGCCGCTGATGCGACGGGGCTTCCGGGTGATCCTGGCCGAATATCCACGCTATGGCGGGCGCCCCGGACGGCTGGGGGAGGAGCCGTTCGTCGCCGACGGACGGGAGACGGTGAGACGGGCGTACGCGCAATACGGAAGGCCCGTGTATCTGCTGGGGGAATCCCTGGGCGCGGGAGTCGCCGCCGCCGTGGCCGGGAGATCGCCGGTTCCCATTGCCGGGGTGATCCTGGTGACGCCCTGGGATACGCTGGCCGACGTTGCCCGGAGCCGGATCCCCTTTCTGACGGCCGGCCTGTTTCTCACCGACACCTATGACAGCATCGGCAATCTGAAACTGTTCAAAGGCAAGATCGCCGTAATCGGCGCCGAGAGGGATGACATCGTCCCCGTCGGACACGCCCGCCGCCTGTACGCATCTCTCCCCGAGGGCAGGAAGCGTCTGTGGTTGATCCGGGGAGCGGGCCATAACGACTGGCCGCTTTACGCGGATGCGTTGCTGTGGAAGGAGGTGACCGGTTTCGTCAAGGAATGAAAAAAACGGTTAACAGGCAAAATCTTAAAAAGGAATTTTATACGGCAGAGCAATGCTTTATTACTGAATTATCCAACACGCCGGATGATCCGGATGTATCCATCGCCCGGGCAAGGGTGGAGCCGGGTGTGACAACACGCCGTCATCGGCTGAAAGGAACCACGGAACGTTATTTGATCATCCGCGGGAGGGGGCTTGTGGAAGTCGGAGAGCAGCCGCTGCGGGAGGTAACAACCGGCGACATCGTGATTATCCCGCCGATGAGTCCGCAGCGCATCAGCAATATCGGCAAGGACGATCTGATTTTTCTGGCCATCTGCTCGCCGCGTTTTATGCCGGATGCCTATGAAGATATCGAAGGGTTTGAAGCCTGATGATTGCATGAAGCTTTCGGGTGTGGGGTTAAACCTCAGACGTGCTGGGCCGTCTGAAGGAGAATCGCCCGGAGTTCATCACCTCCCGCAAACTGGTGGAAATCCGCGAAGGCGAGATCGTCCTGGAGCATGTGAAATCGGGCCGGCGCATTACGCGTCAGGCTGATGCCGTGGTCCTGCCGGTGGGGGTAAAAAGCGACGACCTTCAGGCGCGCGAAATAAAGAAGCGGTTCCCGCGCGTTCTTGTCATCGGCGACGCGCGCCAGCCCGGGCGCATCCACAACGCGGTCCGAGACGGCTTTGACACCACCTGGAATCTGTGAACGGGCACATCCATTTTTTACGGTAATCGGATGCAGGTCCAGCCATCATCGGGTTCTGTATGCCGGTTTGCAGCCTATCGATTGAATGGATAGACGTTGACAAAGGAATGAATGGCTCGATGACCGAAAGGGTGATGTCGGTCAACCGGTTTCCCAGCATCCATGAAAGGGGGCGACGATGAAGAAAATGACAATTTCCCGGCGACGCTTTTTACAATTGCAGGCTGCAGCGGCAGGCGGATTGGCCCTGAGCGGCTGTGGCATTCATCGAGCGGCAGTCCCGGGTGGCGGCGTTCCTGAAGGCGATCCCGACCAGAGAAATACCCTGTTTGAAGCGCTTCCCGCCTGCAGACCCGGAGAAAAGCTGGGTGAAGACGAGATGAGGATCACGTTTATGGGCACCTCGTGTCTTCCGCGGCTAACCCAGCAGGGCGTCAGCGTTTACGTCGAGGTCGGCTGGGACAGGGAAAAAAAGCAGCCGCTGGACTATGCCATCCTCGACTGCGGCATGGGGGTGCTCGCCAACTACATCGCCATGGACATCCCTTACCGCCGGATGGACAAGATCTTCCTGACGCATCTGCACGCAGACCACATGAGCGAGCTCTCCGCCATTTACTGCTTCGGCGAATCGATCGATCGCAAGTCTCCGTTCTATGTCTGGGGCCCCTCGGCCTCCGGGGTGCCGGATCCGGTAACGGGCGAGATTCATGCCGATGGGACCCGGGCGGCCCTTGAACACTTCCGGGAAGTGTGGCGTTGGCATACCGAAGCCTTCAGCTTTACGAACAACGGCTATCAGGCCTATCCGTATCCCACCCAAGAGAGCTGGGGGACGCCCGTGGATCTGGTGCCGGTCGGCCCCCGCTATCAAACGGATTCTGCGGGCAGACCTGTCGGCGATCGTTACGCCGATCCGCTCAATGACGCCTACGCCCTCGTGCCCATCGAACTGGACTGGCGCAAGGTCGGCGGCGTTGCCTACCACAACCGCACGACGGGACTGAAGATTACTCATTTCCCGGCCATTCATTGCCGAAGGGGTTCCATCAGCTACAAAGTGGAATGGACGCCGCCCGGCAGGTCTGAGAAACTGTCCGTGATTTACAGCGGCGACACCAAACCCAACTACACCATGATCGAGCAGTCGAAGGGTGTCGACATCCTGATTCATGAGATGGTCGTACCGCCGGATGTGTGGGCCCGGAAGATCGCGCGGCTCCCGCGCATCGTTCCGATTCCTCGAAGAATCATCGACTATGTGACGGATGTCCAGAACAGCTCGCACACGACGCAGGGTGCGTTCGGCTATCTCCTCAGCCGGATCAATCCTCGTCCACGGTTGACGATTGCCACCCATTTCCAGGCTCAGGATGATACGATCGCCTCTGCGCGCGAGAGCCTGGACCGGTATAACATTCCCCGCGATGCCTATACCTTTGCTTCGGATTTCATGGTGTTCAATGTCACCCGGGATGCCATCCGGCAACGCCGAGCCGCGGTTTCGAGATTTGCCTTCGCCGCGCCGTTCAGGATGCATCCGGACCCCCAAAACATGGCCAAGTATCACAAGCCGGATGGGTCAGGGGACCCCAACGCCCAGATCGACAACACCGACTGGATTCCCTACGGGCCGGATACCTACGATCAGAAAGGCTATTGATTGATATCTGAAGCGTATCGAGGTGCCGGATGTCCCCACGACTCGGTTCAACCTCTCGGGCGACCGTTCAGAACCGGGGCTGTCCCTTCGTCCGGAATCAGCCGCCCGGCCATGAGCGATGATCGACGAAGATCAGGCTGCCGGTGTCAAACCCCAGTTCGGCGGCCTTCGCCACGAGGGCATCCTTCACGTCCCGCTTCATTTCCGGGGTTCTCGCCAGAATCCATAAATAAGATTTGTCAGGGCCGCAGACGAGTGCATATTGATAAGTCTCGCGGTCAAGTTCGAAGATGATGTACGAGCCGTAAAAGGGACCGAAGAAAGAGACTTTCAGGTAGCCCTGGTCCGGTCCCTTCACGAAATAGGCCTTTCCCTCGGCCTCTTTCCATGTCTTTTTCTCTGGAGCGTACCCGCGGTTCAGGACCCTGACGCCGCCGTCATCTTGCAAACTGTAATCCGCGGTTGTCCGGGTCAAACCCCGTTCGAACGAATGATCCAGCCTGGCAATTTCGTACCACCGCCCCAGGTACTTCTCCAACTGGAAATGATCGACGGGCTTGACCTGTTCGGGGATTCCGACACATCCGGTCAGGAACAGGAGCAGGAGCAGTGCGATGGCGATCCTTTTCATCTTTTTCCCCTTCAAGGCTCGATTTTCTTGTTCCTGATCCGTCAAGTACGATGCTTCCGAGGGCCTCTTCAATCCCCGGATACCGGAACCGGAAGCCGGTCGCTATTTTTTCTTTTCATGATTATACAGGCGTGATCGGAGGTGTCAAGGCGCGGGGTTGGCGCAAGGCAAAGAAACGGCGAGAACTGGCCGATTACTGCGGCTCACAGGACCGGTCACTTTCTTGAAGGGACGACATCGGCAGAAAGGTAGGTCCGGAGGAACATCCGTTGCGGGGGCGTCAATACCGTCCGGCGGCGCAATTCATGAATCCGCCGGATCGCCTGTTCCGTTTCGAGGGATTCCTGCCGGGCGAGCCACGCGCAGAGAACCGTGCCCGTTCGTCCGCGGCCTTCCATGCATTGAACGGCGACGCCGACCGGGAGAGAGGCCTCGATGAAGGCCAGCGCGCGGTCCATGCCCGCCGCCGTCGGCGGTTCGGCATCATCGATGGGCTCGTGGTGGTGAAAGAAGCCGGCCTTCCGGTGCCTGGACCCGTAAAGGTCGTCTTCCGTCAGGGTCAGGATCGCCCCGATGCCCAGTTCGCGCAGGAGCTTGTGGGTGCGCACCATCTTCCCCAGGACGGGCTCGCCCATGCCTGCCACCCGGTACGACCCGAGAAAACCGAAGTTGATTTCCTCAAGAATGCACGCATCTGTTTCAACCGGTTCCAGTCCCATCGATCGCGGTATGGTTTTCTCCCCTGCGGATCCAGTCACCCCCCCCCTCTGGGGGGGGATCCCGAAACCGCAATTCATGATGATCCCGAACGGCCGGGAGCTGAGATTCAGAGCCCCGATACGCCCGCCGGGAGACGTTGCTCCCTTACAATGCCGCCTCTGCAACCTGGATGGCCGTCAGATCCTCCATCTTGATGATCCTGGCCCGGCCGAAGACCTGGGGCAGGAAGTTCCGGCAGTAATACTTCACCGTCGCCACCTTGCCCTGGTAAAAGTCACCGTCAGCGGCGGCTGCTCCTTCGTCCAGCCTGGTTTGGGCAATCATGCCCTGTTCCAGGAGCAGATGGGCAATCGCGACCTCAGACATGCAATCGAGAAACCGCGTCGATGTCAGCGGGATCAGATCCAGCTTTCCTTCGCCGAAATACCGCCCGTAGTCCAGGGCCAGCCCGACCAGCGTTTCCAGGGCCTCCTTCAGGATCGAGAGTTCCTGGTCAAAGGCGCCATCCTTTTCATGGTCCCTGACGAACGCCGTCACGTCCTCGACCCAGGTCTGAAAGACCGCGCCGCCGCCCATGTTCAGCTTCCGCCCCACCAGGTCCGCGGACTGAATGAAATTCGTTCCGTCCCAGATGGAGAAGATCTTGCAATCCCGGGTGTACTGCTCGACTGGATATTCCTTGGTGAATCCGTAGCCTCCAAGGATCTGGATTCCGTCCCGTCCCATCTCGAAGATCCGGTCCGAGCAGTACGCCTTGACCAGCGGGGTGAACAGCTCCAGCCGGCCTTTTGCCTTCCTTTTCTGCGCTTCATCCGTGCCGTTCTTCGCGAGGTCTTCCATGAGATAGGTCTTGTAGACCAGCGCCCTCATCCCCTCCGTCAGGGATTTCAGGTTCAGGAGCATCCTGCGAATATCGGCGTGTTCGACGATGCGGATCCGATCGCCGCCTTGGGCGAACCGCGTCCCCTGGATGCGTTCCCTGGCATAGGCCAGGACGTTCGCATAGATGTTCGCACCGAAGGCCACCGATTCCAGCCCGACGGCCATTCGCGCCCCGTTGACCATCTGGAACATGTAGGCCAGCCCCTTGCCGGCTTCCCCGATCAGGTGGGCGCGGCACCGCCCGTTCTCTCCGAAATTCAGAACGCAGGTGGCCGAGCCGTTCAACCCCATTTTGTGTTCAATGCCGATGCAGGCCACATCGTTCGGTTCGCCCAGCGTCCCGTCCCCGTTCACCCAGATCTTGGGCACGGCGAACAAGGAAACGCCCTTGGCCCCGGCCGGCGCCCCTTCGATCCGGGCGATGACCAGGTGGATGATGTTTTCCGTCAAGTCGTGCTCGCCGGAGGTGATGAATATCTTTGTCCCCTGGATTTTATAGTATTCCCCGTCGGGCGTTGCCTTTGCGGCCACCATGTGGGCATCGGAGCCCACGGCCGGTTCCGTCAGGCACATCGCACCGCCCCAGGTGCCGTCGTACATCTTCGCGCAGAAAAGATCCCGGAGCGCCTGCGAGCCGAAGTTCTCGATCATGAGCCCGTTTCCCGGCCCCAGTCCCGCAAAGCAGCCGAAAGCGAAATTGGCGCTGATGAAGAACTCCATCGCTGCCTCGGCAACGATCAACGGCAGTCCCTGGCCGCCATAGTCCGGCTTCATCGCCAGCGCGAACCAGGAGCCTTCCTGGAAAACCCGCCAGGCATGCCTGAAGGATTCGGGCACCGAGACCTTGCCGTGGTCAAAACGGCATCCCTCCCGGTCTCCGTCCTGGAACGACGGTGCGATGTCATTGGCGGCAATCTTCTGCGCCTGGTCGAGGATCATGTCGAAATCCTCCACCGTGAAGCCGCGGTAGGGCTCCAGCCCCAGGAGCTGCTCAACGCCCAGGTGTTCCTTGAGGACGAACTTTACGTCCCGGTCATCACGCTTGTAAAAATTCTGCCCCATACGATCCTCCACCCTTGTTGACACATTTCATGAATTGAGCGCCGCCCTTCGTGCATGAACCCGGGCGACGCGAAAATTTTCACGCCGGCTTTCCGGCACGGAGACCCTTCGGTCACTTTTCCTTCAGGCTCATCTTGATACGCGCCTGGATTTTCTTCTGAAAGAGCCTCCTCAACAGATACCCGCGTGAATATTCGGCCGCTTTGGACAATTCGATGGAGATGTCCATGTTCTCCTTGGCGCTTCTGCTGCGGACGATTTTCTCCCGGATCGCAAATTCCAGATCGATCATCCGGTCGCTCTGTTTCATGTATTCGACAAAGTCGTCCCAGCAGTTCTTATACGGCAGGATGCTCTTCAGAACATTCTTTCCCCACAGAACATCTTCATGGTTGTAGAACTCCCGGCCCTCATCCTGAATGAAGGGCATGACCAATCCCATTTTCTCCGCTTTTTTCAGTTCCTCCGCCGTCAGCCCGGTCTGGGCCAGGAATTCCGCCCGGTTCAGCATCCGGCCGTCGACGGCATGCGTCTGGGAACTGAAGATGACGTCCTCAACGGATTCGGCGTCCTGGAGACTCATCCCGCTATCCATCCTTCTCAGAATGTTCTTGATGATCGACAAGGGGAAGTGCCGGTTCTCCTGCAGGTAAAGGATGGTCTGCAACTTATGGACACAGCTCTCATCGTAATGGGAAAGCAGCCTGCCGACCTTTTGGGGAGCGGGCAGCAATCCGTGTCCGGCATAATACCGGATCGTGGAGATGGGCACCCCCGTCATCTTCGACAACTCCCCGATTCTCAATCCCATGTCGATTCCCCCTTGCCGGTATGGATTCCGTCTTGCCGCGTCCCGGGGCTTTCCCTTCACCCAATCGTGAATTCCGTCCGCCGCCGGAACGCCGCTCGACCGTTACCGGGCCTTTCGGATCGCCAGTTCCTCGTCCCGCAGTTCCCGTCGCAGGATCTTGCCCACGGCGGTTTGCGGCAATGCCGGCCGGAATTCGATATACTTCGGAACCTTGTATGCCGCCAGCTTCTCCTTGCAGAAACGGATGATATCCTCCTCCGTGGCCGTTTCTCCCTGCTTCAGGACCACGAAGGCCTTCACGGTCTCGCCGCGGTACGCATCCGGGATCCCGACGGCACAGGCGGCCTGCACCTTGGGGTGCTGGTAGAGGACCTCGTCCACCTCCCGGGGATAGATATTGTACCCGCCGGCAATGATGACGTCCTTCTTCCGGTCGACGATGAACAGGTATCCCTCCTCGTCCAGGTAGCCGATGTCGCCCGTCGAGAGCCACCCGTCCCGGATGACCTCTGCCGTCGCCTCCGGGTTGTCGTAGTATTCGTTCGTCACCTGGGGCCCCTTGAGCAGGATCTCTCCGGCCTCCCCGAGGTTCAGGTCCTTCGTCCCCGTGTCGAGGTCCACGATGCGGCAGTCCGTCTCCGGCAACGGAACCCCCACGCTCCCGAGTTTCGTCTTCCCCCGCCAGGGATTGAATGTGGCCAGCGCCGAGGTTTCCGAGAGCCCGTACAGCTCGACGATGGAGGAGCCGGTGAGGGCCTCCCACTGGCGGACCGTCTCCAGGGCGACCGGGGCGGCCCCGGAGAAACACCCCTTGATGAAGTCCATCTTGGTGGACGTGAATTTCGGATGGTTCAGAAGTCCCACGAACATCGTCGGGACGCCGCCAAACAGGGTGGGTTTGTAGCGCAGTGTCAGCTCGCAGATCGTGTCGGGGGTGGGCCGGGGAACGAGGATGTTGGTCCAGCCTCTCAGGATGGCGTTGTTCATCATGTCGGTGTAGCCGGCCACGTGGAAGAAGGGCAGGACGGCCAGCAGCCGCTCCGTCCCGTCTTCCGTATCGAACAGCCAGGCCCTGAACTGCTGGGCGGAGACGCTGGAATTGGCGTGGCTGATGACGACGGCCTTGGAAACTCCCGTCGTCCCGCCCGTGAAGATGAAGGCCGCCGGATCGTCGAAGTCGACCTTCGTGTCCGGGGGCGACGAAGCGGGACCGGCCAGGAGGGTGGTGAACTCGTAGACGCCGTTCTCCGGAGGGATATCGAAGTGCAGGGCAGCGACCTCCTTGACCATGGGATCGTCGCCGGCGTCGGCCGGCAGGTAGTCCCGGGCATGGCAGACGACCACCTTTTCCATCCGCGTCTTATCCCTCAGGGACAGCACCGTCGGCACGAACAGGTCCATCGCAATGGCCACGCGCGCGCCGGAATTGTTCAGGTTGTGCTCCAGCTCCGCGGGCGTGTAAAGGGGGTTGTTCATCACCGCCACGGCCCCCAGGCGGAACAGGGCATAGGTGGCGATGACCATTTGCGGAATGTTGGGCAGGAGAAGGGCGACCTTGTCGTTCTTCCTCACGCCCAGGCCGGCCAGGGCGGCGGCGAACCGGTCGACGCTCTCGTCCAGCTCACGGTAGGTGATTTCCTTTCCCATGAGAATGAGTGCCACATGGTCCGGAAAACGCGATGCGGTCCTTTTCAGAACGGCGCCCATGGTTATTCGCTCGATGTTCAATGTCGGTGAAACGCCTGCTACGTAAGCCTTGTGCCAGATTCTTGCTTCCATGATTCCTCCCTTGTCAACGATCTGCAATCCAGAGAATGAGGTCTTGGATTTTCTCTTCTCCTATCCGGCGGTCTGCGAGGTCATCTCTACCATGCACATCGCCTGGTTCCGGTCTTCCAGCATGATGGCGTCTTCAAGGCTGAGGCCACCGGTATTCCGGTTTAGGGCCTCCTTGGTCAATCTCAGCCCCAGCGGCGATTTCCCCGCCATGGTCTGCGCCATCTTCACGGCCGCGTCCAGCAGACGGTCCTTCTCGACAATGGCCTGAACGAATCCGATCCGAAAGGCCTCGTCTGCGCCGAATTTGTCGCCGGTCATCAGGTATCGCGCCGCGTTACCGGATCCCACGATGCGAGGAAACAGCCAGGAGGACCCCATATCCGCCCCGCCCGTTCCGATGTTGATGTAGGCGGCGATGAATTTCGCCTCGGGGGCGGCGATGCGGACGTCGCAGGCCGCGGCGATCGACAGCCCCGCCCCCGCCGTCCCGCCGTTGACGGCGGCGATAATCGGCTGGGGACAGCGCCTCATGAAAAGGATGAAATCGGAAAACAGTTTCTGAAACTCGTAAACGCCCTTGGGTTTGAAACCGCCCGGGGGAATGAAATTCAGCAGATCATTCATGTCCATGCCGGCGTTGAATGCCTTGCCAGCCCCGGTCAGGACGATCACCCGGGTGTCATGGTCGCGGAACCGCTCCTTGAAGAAATCCCGGAATTCGTTGATCATGACGTAGTTCATGGCATTCATGGCCTCGGGACGGTTGAAGGTCAGGACCCCGACGGGCCCGTCCTTCACAAACTGAAGCGCTTCATAGCTCATCATCCACCTCCTCATACAAGTTCATGCGCAACCGCATGGATCGTTCCGTCGTGCCGTGATCGGCGTCTCCGGGAAACGCGGCAATCATCCCGGATTTAGGGAGGGAGCACCTTCCCGCAGAGAGATCAACTATGAACTAATACTTTATACAGTACATACGCGGACGGCCTTGTCAAGAAAAAAATCTTGCCGTGTCAGGGACACACGATATGTCCGGTTTTGCAGTACATCATATCCGCCGCTTTTCTTGCATCCGACGCATGGCCGGGAGGTCGTCCCCGCTGGATAATTTCGGAGATTTGTGATTGTAATGCTTCACGGGAAAACGCATCGGCCGCAAAATGCAAAAACTTTCAGAGGGAAAGGACAATCGATCATGAAGAAGACGGCGATCCTCACCGGAGGAGCGATTTTATTGATCATCCTCCTTTTGGCGTCGTGGCTGATGTTCCGGCCCGATCGCGGAACGACGGGGGCCGTCAGCACGCGGTTCCGCTGGATCGGTCCGAACGACAAAATCGTCGTGGACGGCTTTGACGATCCCAAGGTGCAGGGGGTTGCCTGCCATATCTCCCGGGCCCAAACCGGCGGCGTCAAGGGTGCGCTGAGCGTGGCCGAGGACGCCAGCGACGCGAGCATCGCCTGCCGCCAGACCGGACCGATCAAATTTCTGGATGAATTCAAGGACGGGGAGCGGGTGTTCGACGAACAGCGCAGCCTTCTTTTCAAGTCGCTTCAGGTCGTGCGCTTCTACGACCGCGAGCGCAACGTCCTGGTCTATTTGTCCTACAGCGACCGGGTGCTGACCGGGAGCCCGAAAAACAGCATCAGCACCGTGCCCATCATGCCCTGGCCGGCAGCTGAAGGAAGCGCCATGACGCGATGATTCCGTTTTCCCGCCATCCGGGATATCGCCGAGATCATGGACGCCGCATGCGGTGATCCGGGCCGTCAGGACGCGCGCTTTGATTTGGAAGGGTTCTCGTCCCGGTAGAATTGTTCGACATCCTTCAAATAGTCCGCCAGGTGTTTGCGGCTGACAACAAAGATATGCCCGATATTCTTCTCGATGGTCCGGTTGAGCGGCCCGCCGGGAGTCCGGCCATTCCCGCGATTCACCTGCCCCCAGGTCTCGCTGGCCACGCATGATCCGGCCGGGGCAATGGGATCCCGCGATCCCCGATAATCGAGAAGGGTCACGCCCGCCTTCTTCAGGATCTTCATGTTCACCGGTTTGCCGTCGAATTTGGGATGGGCGGAAGGAAGCGCATATTTGCCTTCAAAAATCTCGTTTCCGAGAAAGATCTTCTGGATCCACTCGATGTGGCAATGAATGGGGAATTTGGTTCCGCGCGTCAGCCAGAAGAGAAAGGGCGCGGCGTCAACGATGGCTTCCCGGCTCACGGCTCGTCCGTAAAACCCCAGGACGACCGTGTACTGGACGCCGGGCTGAATTTCATTCATCCCCGCTTCAATGATTTGCGGCGGGATATTGACCGCGCCAAAAAGCTCCTGCATCAGATAGGGATCGTAATCGCGGCGGATAAGCGTTCGAATCGGGCCATGCCCGCTGTCTTCATCGTCAAACTTGACCGGCGAAGCCATTAACGCGATTTTCCGGATATCCATCGGGAGACCGGCGGCCAGCCGCTCCTCGGCGCGCCGGGCGAGATAAGGCAGGATGAGCGTGCCGCCCATGCAGTATCCCATGATATAGATCTCGTTTTGCGGATGACGATTTTTGATCAGGTCAATGTAGAGATCGGGAATGGTTTTCCCGTAAAAGTCCAGCCCCAGTTCGGTTTCTTCCCAGCCCGGATTGCCGTGGTCGACCAGGTAAATCATGTAGCCTTTTTTGAGGAGCGCTTCGACAACGGATTTGCCGCAAGCCAGATCGAACAGCTCCGGCTGGTTAATGAGCGGGGTGACCATGTAGATGATCTTCCCGTTGGGTTTAATCCCCTGCGGGATCGGGTAATAGCGTAACCGCACCCGATGCAATTCGGATCCCTCCACAAACTCATACGCCTGGCAGCCGAGTTCCCCGGCGGTTTTTCTCTCGGAGAATTCTTTGATATCGAATGCATTCTCCGCATGGAGATTTTCCAGCCGCCGATAGTTTTCCCTCAGGTATTCCTCGAACGATGGGACCACATTTCCATTCGAATCGGTCTGGGCAAAGGGCAGATCGCCCCGGGCGAAGGGCTTTTCCGTGATGAGAACCAGCAGGCACTTCAGGAGCTCCTTCATCGCCTTGAGGCGCGTCATGCCGATGTTGTTGTATTGCTGCTCCAGCTGGGAGAACTCCTCCATGTAGTTGATCAGATAGGCTCGGCCCTTTTCGGTCGTGCAGATCATCCGGGCCTTTTCGCGGTCGAAGCGGCCATCCCTGATGAAGAAACCGGTCAGCGTGTAGAGCAGGCGGGAGTAGCTTTTGTAGATCCAGCCATTGACATCCGCAATCGCGTCGGGATTTCTGGATGCGCCAACCGCCAGGCGGGCGGAGGCCTTGATGGGCCGGAGCACCGTCTCCAGAAGCGCGCTTTGCCAGGAGGCGGCCATGGCCAGGGGGCCGAATAGAAAAACATCCTTGCCGATGGCATCCAGAATTCTTTGATAGCCGAACAGGCTTCTGACCTGATTGCCGATCGCTTTGCTTTTCCAGGGCAGCGCCGTATGAATGTCTTCCACGTTATCGGCCGGCGTCACGCCGATGACGTCCAAAAGCTCATCCGGCGTCAGCTTCTGAATGACTGCGTTTTTTTCCTGATCCATGCGTCTCCTCGATAAATAGAGTCCTTTCCACAACAGCCTGTTTGGTCATTTCGACCGAAGGGAGAAATCTTTAAGGAACGCCATCGCTAAGATTTCTCGTCGCTTGCGCTCCTCGAGATGACATGATGCAAAGGTTTCAAATATGGATGAAAATTTAAGTTACGGTGAGGGAACTATAGGGGGGGCTGTTTTTGCTTGTCAAGGGATATTATGCAATGTGCCGCCGCACAAAACCGCCGCGAAAGATTTCCTGAAAACTGGAAACGAGCCTCCTCGTCCCCGCTTTTCGTCTCCGCGGATTCCGCGGCCGGGAGACCTTCCCGGCGCCCTTTCTGGGCATTGACAGCGCTCCCCCGATCATGGATAATCGCCGGAAATCCAGCATCAGAAGTTCAGAGATTGCGGGTCGGGGATCTTGATGAATCAGGATCATCGCCAGGCGCCCGCCACGAAGTCATCAAAAAGAATGCATGCAAACCCGGGCGGCGCATAACCGGGAATCCGAGGATTGACGGATGTGCGGACGATTTGTTCTGTTGACGGACTTAAGCGTCATCGTCGAGTCATTCGATATCCAGGATGTCGCCTGTGAATGGCGGCCGGGGAGCAACATCGCCCCGGGCCAGAACATCCTGGCCGTCATCCGCAGGGAGGACCGGAACATCCTCGTGGAATTCCGCTGGGGACTGATCCCGTCGTGGGCCAGGGATCCCTCCATCGGCAACAGACTGTTCAACGCCCGCGCGGAGACGCTTGCCGAGAAGCCGAGCTTCAAGCAGGCCTTCCGGAAGCGCCGCTGCCTGATCGTGGCCGACGGCTTCTACGAATGGCAGAAATCCGGCCGTACCAGACAGCCTTTTTATTTCAGCCTCCGCACCGACGAGCCGTTCGGATTCGCCGGGCTCTACGAGACCTGGATGGGTCCCGACCGGCAGCCGGTGCATTCCTGCACGATCATCACCACCGAGCCGAATGACCTGATCAGGCCCATCCACGACCGCATGCCGGTCATCCTGCCGAAGGATCGGGAAGCGGACTGGATCGGCGGCGATCCGGACCCCGAGCGACGGAAGTCCATGTTGATGCCGTATCCCTCAGAAGAGATGATAATCGAGGCGGCGATGTCGCCGTTAGGATGAGCAGGACCCTTCCGAAAAATAGCTTGGCGGCGCGCCCCGAGCAGCGCGTAACATAATTTTACCAATCGCACCCGCAAATCGCATCAGAAAGGGAGGCGAGCATGAACCAGATCCAGAGAACGGTCTTTGTCATGTTAATGGTCGATCTTTGCGGAATCCTCTACCTGCAGCACCTGCTGGCGGACAACTTTGCGATCATGGGCGTCGTCCTCTACATGGTCATTCTGTCCCTGGCCGCCGGATCACTGATGGCACCGCGCCCCAGCCGCCTGCACCGGACCGTCGGCCTGGCCATCCTGTTTATCGCCGTCGGCGACTTCTTTCTCGTCTTCCTGGGCACCCTGCCCATGTTTACGAAAGACGATCTGTTCGTCAAAGTGTTCGGAATGATCGGCTTCATCTGCGCCTACTCAACCCTGATCTGGCTGTTCACCCGCGGATTTACCTTGGGGAAGCAGGACCTGCTGATGCTGCTGCCGGTTCTCGTCGTCATCACCCCGGTCCTGTATGTCCTGCTGCCGCTGATTGAAGGGCCGATGTTCTATTTTGCCGTCTTCTTCACCTTCATTGTCAGCTGCATGGCCTGGAATGGCCTGTGCGTCATTCACCGGGGCTTCTACACCCGGAAAGTGGCCCTACGGTTTGCCATGGCCGGATTCCTGATGCTGCTTTCGGACATGGGGGTGGCGTTTGTCATGTTCTATCCGGGCATGCAGACCAACGTTCCCTGGCTGGAGAACGAGATCTGGATCACGTATGTGCCGGCCTGGACGCTTGTTTTCATCAACCTGCTGGAAGAAAAGCTGGTGAATTAGACGATATGACCATCGCCGGAAAATGATGGACTAGGCGGACACTTTTTTCGTGTGGGCGGCAATTGCTTCCACCATGCGAGGCCAGGGACCTCTATGGGGCGGGTAGTGGCCCATGCCTTTGACGATCATGAATTCCGCACCCGGTATCGCCTGGGCCGCATCCCTGCCGTTTTCAATCAGCACGAGGGGATCTTCGTCGCCGTGGATGACGAGGGTGGGAGCCGTTACGGAAGAAAGCGCCGCGCTTCGATCTCCGCTCGCGAGCATGGCCAATGCATTCCGCCCGATGCCTTCGGGATAGTAGGACCGATCAAAAACCTGAGCGTATCTTTCTCGAAGCCACGCTTCATCCAAAGGAAAACCGGACCCCGAGATCATGCGCCGCATCCTGATTTGTTCGTCTGCATACGCATTGCGGTCCGGACTTGCGGGCGCCATCAGGAGCGCCGTAATCTCGGGTTTGGGCTGCGGCAGATTGGGGTTTCCGGTCGGTGAATAGATCAGAATAAGGCTCGACACACGCGAGGGATGACGGATGGCTATGGTCTGTGCAATGGCGCCCCCCATGGAAATGCCGCAGATATGGGCTTTCTCGATATCCAGCGCACCGAGCAACCCCGCGACATCCTCCCCCATGTCACTGAGCGTATAAGGCACTTTCGGCTTCTCTCCCTTCATCAAAGCGCCGATCGCCCCAGTCAGATCGGGCGGACCGGCTTCACGCATTTTACTGGAGAGCCCTGTGTCCCGGTTGTCGAAAATAACGACGAAGTGTCCTTCATCAACAAGCTGCTTCAAGATCTCTTCGGACCAGTGAATCAATTGCGAGCCAAGCCCAATGATCAGAATGAGGGGTCGCCCGGATCGATCACCAAATGTTTCATACTCAATCTCAATCCCGTTGCACTTTGCTTTTGCCATGCTCACCCCTCCGAGGCTTGACTTGACGTTCATCTATTTCGCTCCGGCTTGTTCGAGCAAGTCGATGATCGCGGTGTAGCCTTTTTCTTTGGCCAATTTGAGCGCGGTATCTCCCCCGCGGGTTGTTTTGGCATTCGGGTTGGCGCCTCTTTCCAGCAAGGCCTTGACCGTTTCCACATGGCCGTTGCCTGCGGCGTAGATGAGGGCGGTTTTGCCGCCCGGGGATTCCTTTGTCATCGCATTCACGTTGGCGCCCTTATCCAAAAGCATCTTGACGATTTCCGTATTGCCGTTATTGGCCGCAGCCGTCAGGGCGGTCTTGCCGTTGTCGCCCTGGGCGGCGGCATTCACATCCGCCCCTTTCGCCAAGAGCAACTTTACGACATCAGGATACCCCTTGCCGCTTGCCGCCGCATACATCAGTGCCGTTTCACCATCTTTGGTTTTTGCATTCACATCGGCCCCTCTCTCCAACAACACCTTTAAAATCTCGATATTTCCTTTCCATGCCGTATAGATAACCGCAGTATAACCGCGGAACCGGCCCTGGACATTGACGTCGGCCCCTTTCTCAATCAGAGCCATCATCACAGGATTTCGACCGCGGTCATAGATTGCTGCATAAAGAAGAGGTGTATAGCCATCGTATCCGTCCGTCGTGGATAATTTGACATTCACATCGGCGCCCTTATCCATCAGGTATTTAGCCATCACCGTATTGCCTTCACGGGCGCAGAGAAAGAGCGCCGTTTTACCGTCATTTGTCCGGGCGTCCAGGTCAGCACCCTTTGCCAGAAGCGCATTGATCATATCGATATTCTGCCGAATCGGTTCAGGCTGGTCATTATGCCTTCTCATCGCCGCAAACATCAGAGGCGTCCAACTGTTGACGCTGTTCACGACGTTAGTGGTATTGGTTGATCTTAAGTGGACATCGGCCCCTTTTCCCAGGAGTAACTTGACGGTTTCGTTGCTGCCCATTCTTGCCGCGATAGTCAGGGGCGTATCTCCGAACTTGTTTCTTGCATTGACATCGGCGCCCTGATCGATCAAGGCTCTGATCTTATCGAGGTCCTTGTTCCATCCCGCATTCACAGTCGCCAGCAGGTCTTCATTCAATCCGGCTGCGGCTGGTCCCGCGAGAATGATTAAAAGCAGGCATGCCGCCGCCATCAGGATTCCCGCGGACCGGGCATTTCCCATCCGTAAAGAAGAGCCTGCCACACTCCATTTTTTCATAGTTTCTCCCTGTCTGGCCCTTGCGATAAGGGTGCCTTATGGAGCTAAATGACTACTATAAGTTAATAAGCAGCTAGATCAGAGGTACAGTCTAATAGCACGCACACTTTGATGCGTCCTTTTATTTTACTGAAATGTGTCAGACGTGACCGCTCGTTTTCCCCTACTACCGCGCTCTGGTGGAAATCCACAAGCACCGAGGATTGCGGATCGAAGTCTTGTATCCAGCCTGCAATACTCATGGTATTGGCCCTGCCCGCCTTGTCGCAGGTCGCCAAAACGAATGCCGGTGCCGGATGTACGATCATTCTAACACCAACGGACGATTTCATCTCTTCTCCACCTCTACGAAACCATCTCCTCGATGACCTCCCGGACCGATGTTACACTGCGGATGAGTCCGCAGACCTCTCCAGCCGGAAGGGCGCCGCCCTCCACCTTTCCCCTTATCCAAGCCTCCTCCATCGACTCGACGCCGCCGCCTGAACGGGGGGCGTCCTCGGCCGGATTTTCCGAACCGGATCTGTCGACGGTGGAAACCAGCAACCGGGCCTGGAACGGTCCCAGGTTAAAAACCATGGTGCCCGTCTCGTTGGTTTCAACGAGGATGTGCTTATACTTCTCATGGGCGATGCACTCCTTCGTGACTATAAACCGGGTTCCTACCTGAACTCCCGAAGCGCCCAGGGCAAAGGCCGCTCGGTAACCCCGCCGGTCTCCAATGCCGCCAGCCGCGATGACGGGAATTTTGACTGCATCCGCAACGGCGGGAACCAGGACCATGGTCGCGGCGCCCCGGAACCCCTGAATGCCCCCCGATTCCGTCCCCTCGGCGATGACGGCGTCCACCCCCAGGTCCTCGGCCTTGCGGGCCACGTCAACCGTGGGCACCACGGCTATTACCTTGATGCCCAGTTCCTTCATCTTCGGCATGAGCGCCTTCAGGGAGCCGCCGGAGGCCGTGACGGCGCGTACGCCCTCTTCGGCAAGTACCTTGGCGAAGTCTGGGTACAGAGGATTCATCATCTGAAGGTTTGCCCCGAAGGGTCTGTCCGTCAATTTCCGCGTCGCCCTGACCTGGTCCCTGACATACTCGGGATCGGCGGCAAAGGCCGTAGCAAGCAGGCCGAATCCACCTGCCTCGGATACGGCGGCCACCATTTCGGGATTGCTGATGATCCCCATGGCCCCCTGGAGAATGGGGTAGCGACAACCCAGCAGCGAACTGATCGAATTCATGTTATTTTATTCCCATGCGATGGTTGAAGAGTGTCCCGATGTCCGGCTGTGACAGGCATTCGTCAATATTTTGCCTTGATCTTGTCGAGCTGCTCCTTCGTAATGCCCGGCACATCGCCGCGGGCTTTCCAGCGGTTGAGGTTCCATGCGCCGTCTCCAAGCCAGTCCTTGATCATCTTCAGGTTGACCTCGCGTTCCGTGTCCGTCCCGCCAAGGAACATATACATGTTGCCCGGTTTGCCGCCGCCGGCCTTGCCGTCGTCCAGCCTCCGCATCATCGCGCCTGTCGCAGGCCATAAGACATAGCTCATGAAATGCGGATAGGTGTCCATCCGCGGTCCAACCGTCCTGCGCTTTTCGTCGCCCAGCAGCATCCAGTCGTTGTACTCTGGCGCGTTTTGCCCGTGACACATGCCGCACCTGATCGAAACAACAGGTGCAATGTCCTTGCGCCAGGTGAACTCCTGGGCAGAAGCCACCGCTACGAATCCCGCAACGAATACGATGCAAACAATTGTTTTCAGCATGGCCTGTCCCTCCTTCATGGTGTTTCGTTAAAAATCTTCCCCCATACGTCCCTGAAATTCGATTGAGGCGGTGTCTTACTGCAGATCCTTCAGTTTTTCATTACGAGCGTTGATATCGAGTTGCCGATCGATCACTGGAACGGCATTGAACAGATACAGATTAGACATTGCTTCTGACGGTTCGGAGTATAGGAGCGCAGTTTTCTCAAGTCAATGGATATTTCTATTGAAAAAACAGGGATTATTGATGCGGTCTGGCCGTGTATGTGGATCGGCGGCTGTTGTCCTTCCGGCGCCGTCGGCTCTCTTTCTGGACGACTTGCCCGTCAGGTAGACAATTTGAAGAGCGTTTCGGTCGGATCTCTCTGGTATGCCTTTTTTTACAAAGTATTATGTTTCGATATCATCTTCCCGGGAGTATTAGGGATTCCCATAGAGATGATCGTCATTTCGGATTGCATGATTGGATCCCGGTCAAAATTACCAGACGCTCGACTCCAGGAAGTACATCGTGCGTATAGCAGGAAGTACGAAAGAACCGGATGAACCCCAAACGGCCAGCCACATGACTTCGTTTGCCGCGGGACAAGGAGGCTGGACATGGAAATGCAGGAGAAAATGCACGGGGCGGGTGATCGACGGACCATGTAGTGGAAATCTCAAACACCCTGATCCTATTTTACGTGTTATTCGCCATCGAGGAGGTGTAAGATGAAGATAGAGAAAAGCCGAACGGAGCGGGATTGCCTGGCGCAGCATCCGGGGATCAAGCGATTGGACTGATCGGGGATCCAGACATGGGCCCGGCCGGGACAAAAGGGTGTTTCGGGAAAGGTGTCGGGATGGGTTCTCGTAGTAATGATTCTGCAGTCATTTTTTGCGGAGTGGAGCTTCGGGCTAAGGAGGGAGCGATGAAGACGGGATCGAATGGATGGAAAGGGTGGCTGCTCTCGGGGCTGATCGGGTTCTTCCTCCTCTGCCCTGCGAGCGGGGACTGCGCCGGCATCGCCCGTGTGGCCGGGTTCTCCGGGGAGGCCGTCATCCTGTCGGGCCTGAACATGGATGAGGTGAAGATGCCCGGCCAGCTGGTCAAGGGCGGCGATATGGTCCAGACGCAACAGGGCGCCGTGCAGCTCGCCTTCGACGACGGGACCCTCCTCAAGATCAACCCCCATACGACCGTGACGGTCCAGGAGAGCGTGGAGGAGAGCGGCATCCTGATCTTCAGGACGAAGAGCCCGGCGCTGCGGATCACGGTCCTTGTCGGCGAGGTCCGTTTCAAGTCCGGGGCCTCAGGCCGAATCGAGTACCTCCAGAGCCCGGGAGCGGTCTGCAAGCTGAGCGGCTTCGAGGGGGACTTCTGTTACGATAACCGGAACACCTATCTTAACATCCGGCAGGGCGATGCGGTCATCACCGGCCCTGTCCTGAAAGGGCCATTTCAGTATCCCGGCGAAAGCACGGTGCAGAGCAACCAAGTCTACCAGAAAATCTCCCGGCTCTACGAGCGGAACCGTCCGACCGGGGCCGCAGGGCAGATCCGGGACATTAACGCGTCCCGCATTGCGGCGCTGGACGTGGTGAAGGCGGCGGCCGATGCCCTTTCCACGAACCCGGACGAGACCGTCAGGAAGGAAGCGGCCCAGGCGTCAGTCTGGGCGGTGGAGTGCCGGGCGCTGTACGAGGCGGCCGCGGCGGCGGAAAGGGAAGCGGAGGCCGCGGCGGCGGCATCACAAAAGGCGGCCCAAGCGCAGAGGGAGGCCGAGGGGGCGGCGGCAAGGGCGGCGAAGGCTCAGGGTGTAGCTCAGGACAAGGCGAGGATAGCCGCGAAGTCCGCCGATGAGGCCAGCCAGGCCTACAGGGACACGGACCGGACGAGCACATCGCTCCTGGAGCCGACCTCGAAGGCGGCGGCTGAGGCCGCAACGGCCGCTTCCGAGGCCCAGGCGGCGGTTGACGCTTCCGTGATGGAAAAGGATACGGCGATTAAAGCCGCGGCGAAGGCAGCGACCGAGGCTCAGGCCGCAAGGGAGGCCGCTGAGAGGGCGGCCCGTGCGGCGGATCTGAAGGCAGTAAAATAGGCGATACGGTGTCGCCTCAAACCATGCGATAAAGAAATGCCTTTACTTTAGGTAACACATACGTTGCCATTTAACCGAATACCGAGGGCCGCATGAGGATTCTCGAGTATCTGACAACGAAATGATTGAGCCCTTTCCGCGCCTGGTTCGAAGGGCTCGACGGCCGCGCAGCCGCCAAGGTGACGACGGCCCTGATCCGCATCGGCATGGGAAACCGGTCGAACATGGAAAGTGTCGGAGGCGGCGCCAAGAAGCGCCAATCCCAGGACATCGAAACGGCCAAGGCGCACTGGAACGATTATCGGGCGAGAAAGAGGCAACGGTAAGGGGAGACGAGCAATGCCGCTGACGAGAGATTTCAGAGAAACGGTCATGGCCCGGGTGAAGTCGGACCCGGATTTCAGAAGCGAGCTGATCGTGGAGGCGACCAACGCCTTCCTGATGGACGACATCGAAACGGGAAAGGCGCTGCTGCGCGACTATCTGAACGCCACCGGATCGATCGCCGATATTGCCCGGGAATTGCAGATCAACGAGAAGAGCCTGCGCCGCATGCTCGGCCCGAAAGGGAATCCGACCCTGAAGAATTTCCCGAGCCTTCTGAAGGTGTGCAGTTCCGCGGAGCGCCTCACGCTTCAGGTCTGCCAGCATTGATCCATCGGCCGGCGCGGCCCGGGAACCATTCCCGCGATGCCTGCTCCGAACGGGCAAGGATGACATCTTGGCCAACAAAGTGAAACTGAAGAATGCGGGACATCGCCGGATGATCGATTGGTGGGACGTACGAGAATCGAACTCGTGACCAACGGATTAAAAGTCCGCTGCTCTACCAGCTGAGCTAACGTCCCAGGATCATTCAGATGACACATAACACGCGGGCCGCCGCTGGCGCTTCCGCACGTCTTCTTCAAAGGCCGCACGTCTTATCCCCAAGTGCCCGGCCTTGTCAAGTCCAAAACACAACCCTGATCATCCGGAGAAGGGGTTGCGGGTGATGATCGTCTCGTTTCTGCCCGCGCCGACGGAGACCATCACGAGTTTCGTGTCCGCCAGGGCTTCGAGCCGCTCGATGTACTTCCTCGTGTTCTTGGGCAGTTCGCCGATCACGCGGGCGTCTCCGATGTTCTCCGTCCAGCCGGGGAGCTCTTCGTAGATCGGTTCGCAGCGGCCCAGAACGGAAAGATGGGCCGGCATGGTTTCCGAGAAGACCTCGCCCTCCGGGGTCCGGTAGCCGACGCAGATCTTCAGGGGGTCGATGCCGGTGAGGACGTCGAGCTTCGTCAGGGCGAGGCCGGTGATGCCGGAGATCCGGACGGAGTGGCGCACGAGAACCATGTCCAGCCAGCCGCAGCGGCGCTTCCGGCCGGTGGTCGCCCCGAACTCCTGGCCGACCTGCTGGATCCTCTGACCGATGTCGCAGGTCAGTTCAGTGACGAACGGCCCTTCGCCCACGCGCGTCGTGTAGGCCTTGCAGATGCCGACGACGGACTGAAGCGCGCCCGGGCCGACGCCCGAGCCGGCGCCGGCGTTGCCGGCCACGGTGTTGGAGGAGGTCACGTAGGGATAGGTGCCGTGGTCGATGTCCAGGTGGTTTCCCTGGGCGCCCTCGAAGAGAATCTTTTTCCCTCTCTTGATCTCCTTGTGGAGAATGAGCGACGCATCCGCCGCGTAGGGGCGGAGCCGCTCCGCGTAGCCCTGGTATTCGTCGAAGATGGCGGCCTCGTCGACCGGCTCCTCGCCGAAATAGCGGGTCAGCAGGAAGTTCTTCTCGGTGCAGTTGGCGCGCAGCTTTTCCCTGAACGTGCCTTCGTCCAGGAGGTCGGACAGGCGGACGCCCACCCGGGCGGCCTTGTCTTCGTATGCCGGTCCGATGCCCCGGCCCGTCGTGCCGATCTTACGGCCGGCCTTGTGGGCCTCGCGGGCCGCGTCCAGCCGCCGGTGGTACGGCATGATGATGTGGGCGTTCTGGCTGACGTAGAGCTTCGTATGCGCCGGGAAGAGGTTGCGGCCGTTCAGGCTGTCGATCTCTTCGATCAGGACCTTCGGATCGACGACGACGCCGTTGCCGATCATGCAGAGCTTGTGGTCGTGCAGGATCCCCGAGGGGATCAGGTGCAGGATGGTCTGCTGACCGTTCACCACCAGGGTATGACCCGCGTTGTTGCCCCCCTGGAAACGGACGACGACATCCGCGTCCTCGGCGTACAGATCGACGACCTTGCCCTTGCCCTCGTCCCCCCACTGGGCGCCCACCACTACGACATTTGCCATGATTCGTCCTCCGGCCTACATTTCCAGCGCCTGAACCGAGATCACGTGCGGCAGGCCGCGGAGCTTTTCCATGACTTCGGCCGGCACGACGCTGTCCGTGCTGAGCACCACCAGGGCCTGACCGTCAACCTGCTCGCGGCTCAGGTTCAGGCGCGCGATGTTGATGTCATGGGCCCCCAGGGTGGAGCCGATGTTGCCGATCACCCCCGGCCGGTCGATGTTGTACAGGACGAGCATCAACCCTTCCGGATTGACCTCGACGGTGAACTTGTCGATCCGGACGATGCGCGCGTCCTGGCGGCCGAAAATCGCCCCGGCCGCGCAGCTTTCCCCCTGGGCGGTCTTGACGGACAGGGTGATCATGCTGGTGTAGTCCTTGACCTCGCTGCTTTTGGCCTCGACCACCCGGATCCCGCGCTCCTTGGCCACGACCGGCGCATTGATGTAGTTGACGTTCTCGTTCAAAATGGGCGTGAGCAGGCCCTTCAGGAGCGAAATGGTGATCGGCGCGACGTTGTGGTTGATGATCTCGCCGCTGTACTCGATCTTCACCTGCTCGATGCCGCCCGTGATGAGCTGGGCCTCGAACTTGCCCAGTTTCTCCGCGAGTCCCAGGTAGGGCTGGATGACGTTGAGCAGCTCGGCGCTCACCGAGGGGAAGTTGACGGCGTTGCGGATCTCGCCCCGGGTCAAATACCCCACGATCTGTTCCGCGACCGCGATGGCCACGTTGATCTGGGCCTCGTCGGTGGAGGCGCCGAGGTGGGGCGTGCAGATGACGTTGGGCAGGCCGACGAGGTCCTTGTTTTTCGTCGGTTCCTCCTCGAAGACGTCGAGGGCGGCGCCGGCGACCTGGCCGGAGACGAGGGCGTCGTACAGGTCCTTCTCCGTGATGATCCCGCCCCGGGCGCAGTTGATGATGTAGACGCCCTTCTTCATCTTCTTGAAGGCGGCGGCGTTGATGATCCCGCGCGTTTCCTTCGTCATCGGGGTATGGACGGAGATGAAGTCGGACTTGGCGAGGAGCTCGTCGAGCGTCACCAGGGCGATCCCGAGATTCTCGGCGGCCTCGGCGGAGATGAAGGGGTCGTAGGCGATGACGGTCATCTTGAGCCCCTGGGCCCGGTCCGCGACGATCGTGCCCACCCGGCCGATGCCGATGATCCCGAGGGTCTTGTTGCACACCTCCGAGCCCATGAACCGGTTCTTCTCCCACTTGCTGTCCTTCATGGAGGCCGTGGCCTGGGGGATCTGCCGGGCCAGGGCCATCATCATGGCGATCGCGTGCTCGCCGGTGGTGATCGTGTTGCCGCCCGGGGTGTTCATGACGACGATGCCCCGCTTGCTCGCGGCGGCGATGTCGACGTTGTCGAGGCCGATCCCCGCCCGGCCCACGACCTTCAGGTTGTCGGCGGCGGCGATGATCTCCTTCGTGACCTTGGTGGCGCTCCGGATGGCCAGGCCGTCGTAATCCTTGATCACCCCCCGGAGCTCGTCGGGGGTGAGGTTGGTGATGACATCGACCTCGATGCCGGGGGCCTGCCTGAATATCTCCACACCCTCCGGGGAGAGGGTATCGCTGACCAGGACGCGCTTCGTCATTGTTTCTTCCTTTCTCGTTATGCGTCGGCCTTCTGGAGATAGGTCTTCTCCAGCGCCGCCAGGGCCGCCCGGAGATCCTCCGCCGCGACCGTCGGACCGCACCAGAACCGGAAACCGGGCGGGGCGTCCTTGTAGGAGTTGATGTCGTAGGCGATCTTCTGCCGGGCCAGCTCGCTCGCGATTCCCTTCAGGAACTTCGCGCGCTCGTCCTTCGGCAGGGCCGCGACTTTGGCGCTCGTCACCATCAGGCAGACCGAGGTGTTGGAGCGAAGGGCGGGGTCGGCGGCCAGGAATTCCACCCAGTCCGTTTTTTGCACCCATTCCGACACGATCCGGAGATTCTCCAGGCTCCGGGCAATGAGCCCGTCGAGGCCGCCCTCGGCCTCCGCCCATTTCAGGGCGTCGAGGTAGTCCTCGACGCACAGCATCGACGGCGTGTTGATCGTGTCGCCCTCGAAGATGCCGGCGTTGATTTTGCCCCCCTTCTTCATGCGGAAGATCTTGGGCATGGGCCAGGGGGGATCGTACGCCTCGATACGGGCGACGGCCCGGGGGCTCAGGACCAGCATGCCGTGGGCCGCCTCGCCGCCCAGGCACTTCTGCCAGGAGAAGGTCAGGGCGTCGATCTTCTCCCAGGCGATCGGCATCGCGAAGACGGCGCTCGTGGCGTCGCAGAGGGCGAGCCCTTCGCGGTCGCCGGGGATCCAGTCCCAGTGCGGCACCTTGACCCCGCTGGTCGTGCCGTTGGCGACGAAGACCACGTCCTGGCGCCAGTCGACCGCGTTCAGGTCGGGGAGACTCCCGTAGTCCGCCTTGAGAACCGTGGGGTTGAGCTTCAACTGCTTGGCGACGTCCGTGGCCCAGCCCTCGCTGAAGCTCTCCCAGACGAGGACCGTGACCGGCCGGGGTCCCAGGAGAGACCACAGGGCCGCCTCGAAGGCCCCCGTGTCGGAGGCGGGCATGATCCCGACCAGGTAGTCTGAGGGGATGCCCAGGATCCTCTTCGTGTCGGTGATGGCGCGGGCCAGCTTTTCCTTGCCCAGGGCGGAGCGGTGCGACCGGCCGACGGCGGCGTCTTCCAGGGCGCCGAGGGTCCACTGCGGACGCTTGCTGCAGGGACCGGAACTGAAATTGGGGTTCATAAAAGCCCATCCTCTTTCTTGAGTTTTCACGAGCGCGCGAATATAACAGGATTGCATCATTTACTCAAGAGATTTTAGCGAGATTCCGGTTGACGCCGACGGTGAAAATCCATATGATCTTTCGGCCATTAGGAGGGGTGGGGCCTTGAAAAAGATCAAAACGAGCTTCTTCTGCCAGAGCTGCGGTCACGCGTCCACCAAGTGGCTGGGAAAATGCCCGTCGTGCGGGGGGTGGAACCAGTTTGTGGAGGAGGAAATCCGTGAGGCGTCCGAGGGGCCGTCCTCCGAACTCCACCTCCACGAGGCGCCGCGGCCCATTGCCGACATCGTCGCCGACGAGAAGGAGCGCCTCGCCACGGGACTGGCCGAGATGGACCGGGTTCTGGGGGGCGGCGTCGTTCCCGGATCGGCCGTCCTGGTCGGCGGCGATCCGGGCATCGGCAAATCCACGCTGCTCTTGCAGGTCTGCCAGCGGATCGCCGAGCGGGGCCTCAACGTCCTGTACTGCTCCGGGGAGGAGTCGGCCCGGCAGATCAAGCTGAGGGGCAAGCGCATCGGGGCGGATTCGGACCGGCTCCTCGTCTTCGTGGAGATCGCCCTGGAGAACATCCTCGCGGAGATCCGCCGGATCGAGCCCCACGCCGTCGTGATCGATTCCATCCAGACCGTGTACGCCTCCAATCTGTCGTCGGCGCCGGGGAGCGTGGGGCAGGTGCGCGAGGCCTCGGAGCGCCTGATCCTGCATGCAAAAAAAACCGGCATTCCGGTGTTTCTCGTCGGGCACGTCACGAAGGACGGGTCGCTTGCCGGTCCGAAGGTGCTCGAACACATGGTCGATACGGTGCTCTACTTCGAGGGGGATTCCGGGCATGCCTACCGGATCGTCCGGGGGATCAAGAACCGCTTCGGCCCCACGAACGAGATCGGCGTCTTCGAGATGCGGGACGACGGCCTGAAGGAGGTCGCCAATCCGTCCGCCCTGTTCCTGTCGGAGCGGCCGGAAAAGGCCGCCGGGTCCGTGGTCGTCCCCAGCCTGGAGGGGACGCGGCCGATCCTGGTCGAGATCCAGTCGCTGGTCATTCCCACCAGCTTCGGGATGCCCAGGCGCACGACCATCGGCGTCGACCACAACCGGGTTTCGCTGCTCGTGGCGGTCATGGACAAGGTCTGCGGACTTCACTTGAGCGGCCACGACATCTTCATCAACGTGGCCGGCGGGGTGAAGGTCGACGAGCCCGCCGTGGACCTGGGGCTCGTGGCCTCGATGGCGTCGAGCTTTCTCGATCGGCCGGTGGCGCCGGGAACCGTGGTCTTCGGCGAGGTGGGCCTGACCGGCGAGGTCCGGGGGATCAGCCAGATGGAGACGCGGCTCAAGGAGGCGGCGCGGATGGGCTTTACGCGCTGCATCCTCCCCGCGGGAACGCCGGCCGGGCGCCGGCCGGAGAGCGGGATCGAGATGTTCGGGATCCGCTCGCTCCGGGACCTGCTCGACCCCCTGTTCTAGGAAGGAGGAACGCATCATGGTGGAGAAGATTTTCTGGCTCGGTCATTCCGGCGTCCGGATCGAATCCGGGACGGTCCTGTATATCGATCCCTTCCAGATCGCCGGCGGTCCGGAGGCGGACCTGATCCTGATCACCCATGCGCACCATGACCATTTCTCCCCGGAGGACATCCGGAAGATCCGCGGGGAAAAAACCGTGATCGTGACGACGCCCGACGTCGCGGAGCAACTGACGGGCGATGTCCGGTCCGTCCGTCCGGGCGACCGGCTCACGGTCGGCCCGGTCGCGATCGAGGCCGTGCCCGCCTACAACCTCGACAAGCCGTTTCATCCCGGGAAAAACGGCTGGGTCGGCTTCATCCTGACCGTGGACGGCAAGCGGATCTACTACGCGGGGGATACGGACGACGTTCCGGAGATGCAGGCGCTTGAGGTGGATATCGCGATCCTGCCCGTCGGCGGCACCTACACGATGACGGCGGCGGAGGCGGCGGCCGTCGCCAATCGTCTCCGTCCGGAGGCGGCCATCCCCGTTCACTACGGCACGATCGTGGGCTCTGCGGACGACGCCCGGCGCTTTGCAGAGTTGTGCCGCGTCCCCGTCTTCATCAAAGGCTGAGCCCCCGAGGGACCGCCGTTCGGGCTGCTGACAGACCTCGATCCCTCCGCGCCGCGGAACCTGGTCTCGCCCGCGCCTTTCCGCTCCGCCGCGGGAACCGGAAGCCGGGAGATCTCCGGGGCACGCCGGCGGGAGACAATTCACGGGCGGCACGGGATCAGGACCCCGCGCCGCCCCCCCGTAAAAAAGCTTTGCGTTGTTTAATATTTATGTTAAAGCGCCCGTCAGCGTCGGATGGCCCGCCGGATGGAGGCGAAATTTTTCAAATATTGACCTTCCCATCTTGACATTGAAGGGATGATGTTTATTTTAGCCCCCAAATTGAAGGGGATAGGATTGCTATATCATCTAAAATCATAAGTGACGAAAGGAGAGGTTGGGAGCATGAAGATCAGACCATTACAGGACCGCGTAATCGTGAAGCGACTGGAAGAGGAGCAGAAGACCAAGGGGGGGATCATCATTCCCGACACGGCCAAGGAAAAGCCGATGGAAGGGAAGGTCATTGCCGTCGGGAAGGGAAAGACCACCGAGGACGGCAAGCTGGTCAAACCGGACGTCAAGGCCGGGGACCGGATTCTCTTCAGCAAGTACGCCGGTACGGAGGTCAAGATCGACGGGGAAGAGCACCTTATCATGAGAGAAGACGACATCCTGGGTGTAATCGAAAAATAATAATGACATAAGGAGGATAGGTTCAATGGGAGCAAAGTTACTGCAGTACGACGAAGAAGCCAGAAAGTCGATTCTCAAGGGGGTCAACACCCTTGCCGATGCCGTCAAGGTCACCCTCGGTCCGAAGGGCCGGAACGTCATCCTGGACAAATCCTTTGGCGCGCCGACGGTCACGAAGGACGGCGTGACGGTCGCCAAGGAAATCGAGCTGGAAGACAAATTCGAGAACATGGGCGCCCAGATGGTGCGCGAAGTGGCCAGCCGGACGAGCGACGTCGCCGGTGACGGGACCACCACCGCGACGATTCTCGCCCAGGCCATCTACCGCGAAGGCGCCAAGACGGTCGCCGCCGGCAGCAATCCGATGGACCTCAAGCGCGGCATCGACAAGGCCGTCGAGGTCGTCGTCAGCGAGCTCAAGAAACTCAGCAAACCCACCAAGGATCAGAAGGAAATCGCCCAGGTCGGCACCATCTCCGCCAACAGCGACGAGACGATCGGCGACATCATCGCCGAGGCGATGGGCAAGGTCGGCAAGGAAGGCGTCATCACCGTGGAGGAGGCCAAGGGGCTCGAAACGGAACTCGAGATCGTGGAAGGCATGCAGTTCGACCGCGGGTACATCTCCCCCTATTTCGTCACGAACGCCGAGAAGATGGTCGTGGATCTGGAGGACTGCTACATCCTGATCAACGAGAAGAAGATCTCCGGCATGAAGGACCTTCTCCCCATCCTCGAGCAGATCGCCAAGATGGGCCGCCCGCTCCTCATCATCGCCGAGGACATCGAGGGCGAGGCCCTGGCCACGCTCGTCGTCAATAAGCTGCGCGGGACGCTCCACGTGGCCGCCGTCAAGGCCCCCGGATTCGGCGACCGCCGCAAGGCCATGCTGGAGGACATCGCCATCCTGACGGGCGGCAAGATGATCTCCGAAGACATGGGCGCCAAGCTTGAGAACGCCCAGCTCGCGGACCTCGGGCGCGCCAAGCGCATCACCATCGACAAGGACAACACGACGATCATCGACGGCGCCGGCGACCGCAAGGCGCTGGAAGGCCGCGTGAAGCAGATCCGCGCCCAGGTCGAGGAGACGACCTCCGATTACGACAAGGAGAAGCTCCAGGAGCGTCTGGCGAAGCTCGTCGGCGGTGTCGCGGTGATCAAGGTCGGCGCGGCCACGGAGACCGAGATGAAGGAAAAGAAGGCCCGCGTGGAGGACGCCCTGAACGCGACGCGCGCGGCCGTGGAAGAGGGCATCGTTCCCGGCGGTGGCGTGGCCTACCTGAGAACCCTGCCCGCCCTGGAAAAACTGAAGCTCGAAGGGGACGAGGCGGTCGGCGTCAGCATCGTCAAGAAGTCCCTCGAGGAGCCCATGAAGATGATCGCGGCCAACGCCGGGCTGGAAGGCTCCATCGTGGTGGAGAAGGTCAAGGAGAAGAAGGGCGCCTTCGGGTTCAACGCCCGTACGGACAAGTACGAGGACATGATCGGCGCGGGCGTCATCGATCCGACCAAGGTGACCCGGTTCGCCCTGCAGAACGCGGCCTCCGTCGCCGGCCTGATGCTGACCACCCAGTGCATGATCGCCGACAAGCCGGAGGACAAGTCCGCCGCCATGCCGCCCATGCCTCCTGGAGGCGGGTACCCCGGCATGGGGATGTAATATCCCAGATGGTTCCATCGCTGTAAAAACGGGCCCCCCGGCTGCCGCCGGGGGGCCTTTTCTTTGGCCCGCCCCCTTGCATTATTTCCGCCGGCGGGTTAGAGTCCGCCAACGAAAGGAGCGAGACCATGAAGGGCATCCTGATCCGCTGGTTCATTCTGACGCTGGCCATCCTCCTGTCCGCCTATGTCATCGACGGGATCATCGTGACTGGCTTCTTCCCCGCGCTGCTCGCCGCGGCCGTCCTGGGGATTCTGAATGCATTTTTCCGGCCCATCCTGCTCATCCTGACCCTGCCCGTCAACATCCTGACCTTTGGCCTCTTCACGTTCGTCATCAACGCCCTGCTGCTCAAGATGGCCTCCGGCGTCATCACCGGGTTCGACATCCGCGGCTTCTGGGCAGCCGTTCTGGGGGCCCTGGTCATCAGCGTCGTGAGCTGGCTCCTGAACAGCTTCGTCAGCGGCCAGGGGCACGTCGGCCGGAGTGAGGTCATCGATCTCAAACGCCGGAGTGACGGAGGGCGCTGGGAATGACCGGGACCCCGGCAGCGCTGCCTCCGGCCATGCAGCAGTACGTGCAGACCAAGGCCCGCTACGAGGACTGCATCCTCCTGTTTCGCATGGGGGACTTCTATGAGATGTTCTTCGACGACGCCATTACGGCCTCCCGCGCCCTCGATCTCACCCTGACCTCCCGCAACAAGGGCAAGGAAGACAGCATCCCCCTGTGCGGTTTCCCCTACCACGCCGCCTCGACCTACATCGCGAAGCTCATCGCCCAGGGCTTCAAGGTCGCCATCTGCGAACAGATGGAAGACCCCCGGCTCGCCAAGGGCGTCGTCAAGCGCGAGGTCGTGCGGGTCGTCACCCCCGGTCTGGTGGTGGAGGCCGACAACCTCGAGGCGAAGGAGAACAATTTCCTTGCCGCCCTGGCCTTCGCCGGCGGGGCCTACGGGCTGGCCTTCCTCGACGTCTCCACCGGCGAGTTCCGCCTGGCCGAATTCCGGGACCGGGACGCCTTCCTGGACGAGGTCGGGTCCCTGTCCTTCCGGGAAATCCTTCTGGAGGAAACATTTCCCGGGCGGGAGGAACTGGTCGGAGGGCCGGAGAGCGAAACGCGCCGCCGCATCGAGACCGTGGCCGCGAACTACTTCGCGCCCGATGCGGCCCGCGAGCTGCTGCGCGACCGGTTTTCCGCCGATGCGCTCCGGGCCCTCGACGTCGAGTCGTTTCCCGCGGCGCTGGCCGCCGCCGGCGCCATCCTCCGCTACGCGGTCGAAACGCAGCGGGACCGCCTCGGGCACGTCAACGAACTCCAGTGGTACGAATCCAACCGGAACCTGATCCTGGACGACATCGCCCGGCGCAACCTGGAGCTGTTCTCCACCATCACCGAGGGCCGGAAGGCGGGCTCCCTCTATCATGTCCTCGACGAAACCATGACCGCCATGGGCGGCCGGCGCCTGCGCTGGTGGCTGAGCTACCCCCTGCGTCAGCCGGAGCGGATCCGGGAACGGCTCGCCGCGGTCGCCGACGTCAAGGAGCGCCACCTGCTCCGCCAGAATCTCCGCCGGGCGCTGGGCCGGCAGCACGACCTGGAGCGGCTGGGGGCCCGCATCGCCATGGGGGTGGCCAACGCCCGCGACCTCGTGGCCCTCCGGCAGACCCTGCAGGCCCTGCCGGAGGTCAAGGGGCTCATGGCGGAGCTGTTGGCGCCGCTGCTGGTCGCCATCCGGGAGGGGATCGACGAGATGCCGGATGTCCTGGCGCTGGCGGAGTCCGCCATTGCCGACGATCCCCCCCTGAGCCTCCGGGACGGGGGCCTGATCCGGGAGGGATTCGACGCGGAGCTGGACCGGCTCACGTCCATCGGCCGCGACGGACGGAAGTGGATCGCCGCCCTGGAGGAGCGGGAGCGCCGCCGCACGGGGATCGGCACCCTCAAGGTCTCCTACAACAGCGTCTTCGGGTACTATATCGAGATCACCAAGGCCAACGCCGATCACGTGCCGGCCGACTACATCCGCAAACAGACCCTCGTCAACGCCGAGCGCTACATCAACCAGGAGCTCAAGGAGTACGAATACACGGTCCTCAACGCCGACGACGCCCGGCGCCAGCGGGAGTACGGCCTGTTCGTCGGCGTCCGCGAACGGATGGCGGCCCAGATCCGGCGGATGCAGAAAACGGCGGGGCTGCTGGCCGATCTGGACGCCCTGGCGGCGCTGGCCGAGGTCGCGGAGCGGTACGGCTACGCCTGTCCCGTCGTGGACGACGAGGACGTGATCGAGATCCGGGACGGGCGGCACCCGGTCGTGGAGCGGATGCCGCTGCCCGAGGGGTTCGTCCCCAACGACGTCCTCATCGACCTGGACCGGAACCGGCTGCTCGTCATCACGGGGCCCAACATGGCCGGGAAATCCACCTACATCCGCCAGGTGGCCTTGATCGTCCTGATGGCCCAGATGGGCAGCTTCGTCCCCGCGGCGTCGGCCCGGATCGGCTGCGTGGACCGGATCTTCACCCGCGTCGGGGCGGCGGACAGCCTCGCCCGCGGGCAGAGCACCTTCATGGTCGAGATGACGGAGGTGGCGAACATCCTGTCGCACGCGACGTCCCGCAGCCTGGTGATCCTCGACGAGGTGGGGCGCGGGACGAGCACGTTCGACGGGCTCAGCATCGCCTGGGCGGTGGCGGAGCGCCTCCACGACGCGCCCCCCGGGGGCGTCCGTTCGCTCTTCGCCACTCATTACCACCAGCTGACGGAGCTGGCGGCCACCAAGACCGGCGTCGCCAACTTCAACATCGCCGTCAAGGAATGGGGCAACCGGATCATCTTTCTGAGGAAGATCAAGGAGGGCGGAACCAACCGCAGCTACGGCATCCAGGTGGCGCGGATCGCCGGCGTGCCCGAGGAGGTGATCGGCCGGGCGAAGGAGATCCTCGACAACCTGGAGAAGGGGGAGCTGGATCCGACGGGAACGCCGAAGCTGGCGCGCGGCCGGCGGCCGGTGGAGCGGAACCCCAGCCAGCTGGGTCTGTTCATGGGGGAGGAGGAGCGGGTGCTCGAGGAGCTCCGCGACGCCGACATCCCGAACCTGACGCCGGTGGAGGCCCTGAACCGCCTGAGTGAATGGAAGAAGCGGCTGGGGAAGGGCTGAAGGGGAGCGGAATTCCGCCCCGGGCCGTTCGTCCCCTGCCTACTTGATACACACCCGCCGGACCTGCTTGAAGTCCGTGAATCCCTGGATGGATTTCTGGATGCCGTCCTGCAGCAGGGTCGTCATGCCCTCGCTCATCGCCACGTCCCGCATCTCTTCGATGGTCGCGTGTTTCTGAATGAGCTTCTTGATGTCGTCCGTGCCGGCCAGGAGCTCATGGATGCCCATCCGCCCCTTGTACCCCGTCTTGTCGCATGCGTCGCAGCCCTTGGGCTGGTAGAGCATCAACTCGTCCGTGTAGGGGACGTTGAGCTTCGCGAAGGCCTCCGGGCCGTAGCTTTCCACCATCTCCTCGTATTCCTGCGGCGTCGGGTGGTAGGCCTCCTTGCACTTCTTGCACAGGGTCCGGACGAGACGCTGGGCCAGGATGCCCAGGAGGGCGTCGGCGAAGTTCAGGGGGTCGATGCCCATGTCGAGCAGACGGGTGATCGTTTCCGGGGCGCTGTTCGTGTGCAGGGTGCTGAAAACGAGATGGCCGGTGAGCGACGCCTCGACGCCCGTCTTCGCCGTTTCGAAATCGCGCATTTCACCGACCATGATCACGTCCGGGTCGGCCCGGAGAAAGGCGCGCATGGCGGCGGCGAAGTCGAAGCCGATCTTCGGCTGGACCTGGACCTGGCGCAGTCCGTACTGGGTGATTTCGACGGGGTCCTCGGCGGTCCAGATCTTCCGGTCCGGGGTGTTGATCTGATGCAGGGCGGCGTGGAGGGTCGTCGTCTTTCCGGAGCCGGTCGGCCCGACGACGAGGACCATGCCGTAGGGCTTATCCAGAATGTTCAACAGTTCCTTGTAGTTGCGTGGGAGCATCCCCATGGCCTCGAGCGGCAGGGTTTCCCCCTTGGCCAGGATACGCATGACCACGTCTTCCACGCCGCCCTGGGTCGGGATGGTGGCCACGCGGAGTTCGATTTCATCGCCTCCCGTGCGCTTGAATTTGATCTTTCCGTCCTGCGGCAGACGCTTGACGGTGATGTCCAGGTTGGACATGATCTTGATCCGGGAGATGATCGCGGACCGGTAACTGTAGGGCAGCGTCTGGTAGAGGGCGCAATCGCCGTCGACGCGGTAGCGGATCTCGACGTTCTTGCGGCCGACGTTCGGCTCGATGTGGATGTCCGAGCAGCGGCGGGTGTAGGCGTCGTTGATGATCTTGTTCACGAGCTGCATGATGACGCTGTCCGATTCGGTGACGACGTCGCCGCCGTCCTCCTCCTCGTCCGGCGCCTCGTCCGCCTCCAGCTTTCCGAGCAGATCCGTGATGGACGATTCATCCTCGGGGGTCTGGAAGAAGTAGTTGATGAACTTGACGATGTCCTCCGGAAGGGCGACATCGTACTTGACCGCCTTGGTCCGCAGGAGGTTTTCGATCATGTCCCGCTTCAGGATGTTGTTCGGATCGTCGACGATGACCTGGATGTTGCCGTCCACCTTGCTGATGGGGACCCAGAGTTCGCGCCTCAGATAGTCCCGCTTCAGGTTCTTCAGGAGATCTCCGGGGATGGGGATCTTGTCGCTGAACAGGATGAACTTGCAGCGGAAGAACTCCTCGAAGGATTTTCCCAGGTCTTCCTTGGAGATCTTGTACTTCCTCATCAGGAAGGTCTCCATGGTCTCCTTCTGCTCGCGCGATTCCTCCCAGGCGTTTTCGAGCTCCTCCTCCTTCAGCAGGTCCCGGCTGATCAGGTAGTCGAAGCGGGTTTTCCGCCGCCGGGCGAACCGCTCCTGGTTGTAGAAGGCGACCCCCAGGACCGCCGCAATCTCCTGGAGAAAGTCCGTTTCCTCGACGGAGAAGGGGCCTCCCCCCTTTTTGTTCAGGATCTGGACGACGCCCATCAGGGTCTGGTTGTGAAAGATCGGGGCGGCCAGGATCTGCTTGGTCCGGAATCCGGATTTCTTGTCCCAGCTCACATCGAACGACAGGTCCTTGTCGATCTGCTTGAGCGCCGCGACGTCGTAGGCATCGGCGATGTTGACCACGCGGCCGTTGTTGGCCACGAAGCCCGCGATGCTCCGGTTGGTGATCGGGACGCGGATCTCCCGCACGGACGATCCCACGAGAAACATGGAATAGATCTCGTTCTTGGGACGATCCACCACGTAGATCGTGATGGAGTGGGCGTCGAACAGGTTGAGAATCCCGTCCTTCAGATCGACCAGGATCTGCTTCGTGTTCTGCGCCGCATGGATGCGGTTGGTGATGTCCTGCAGCGCTTTGCGGATCTGGAGCTTTTCCTCCAGTGCGCTGATCTGCTGATTTTTGGGGCTGGCGTCCATAAATCCTCAAGCTCCACGAAGCGAATCCGTCCGGTTTGCCGACAGGGATCGTGACCGCGGGTTTTTCCCACCGGGGCACAGGCTAATGCAGATTGAAAAATAATTCAATCAAAACTTGCACCTGTTCCCGGCATGCCGTCGTCGCACCCCGAAACGCGTGCGCCGGGTCAAAAGCCCTCCCGTTACGCGCCCGTGACGATCTTCGCGAAATCCGCGACCCGGTGAAACAGGGCGGAAATCTCGGCCAGGAGCGCCAGGCGGTTGTTGCGGATCGCCTCCTCCTTGGCCATGACGAGCACGGTTTCGAAAAAGGCATCCACGGGCTGCCGGATTCCGGCCATCTCCGCCAGGGCGGCCGGGTAATCCTCCGCGTCCAGATGGGTGAGGGCGCGCGTCCGGATCTCCCGGAAGGATTCGTAAAGGGTTCGCTCCTCCGCCGTTTCCAGCAGGTCCTCGCGGACCGAACCGCCCGGAAAGTCCTTGAGGATGTTCCCGACCCGCTTGAAGGCGATCGCCAGGGGCTCGAAGTTCTCGTGGGCCTTGAAGGCCTCCATGGCCTCGATCTTCGCCACCGTGCGGACGAGGTCGGAGAAGCCCGTGGCGAGGACGGCGTCGACCACGTCGTAGGGGCGCCCCTGGGCGATGAGCTGGTTCTCCAGGCGGCCCCGGAAGAAGTCCAGGATGTCCGCGCGGGTTTCCCCCGCCGGCCGTTTCGCCTTTTCCTCCAGCAGGCCCAGGCTGCGAGCGACGAGCTCGTCGAGGGGGACCGGATACCGCTTGGCGAGGAGGATGTTGATGATGCCCAGGGCCTGGCGCCGCAGGGCGTAGGGATCGGCCGTTCCGGTCGGGATCAGCTTGACGGCGAAGAATCCGGCGATCGTGTCCATCTTGTCGGCGATGCTGACGATCGCCCCCGCGTCGGTGACGGGCAGGGCCCCGCCCGCCTGCGTGGGAAGGTAGTGCTCGTAGATGGCCGCCGCAACGGTGGGATCCTCCCCGGCGAGCAGCGCGTATTCCCGCCCCATGACCCCCTGGAGCTCGGAGAATTCCCCCACCATCTGGGTGTCCAGGTCGGCCTTCGCCAGGAGCGCCGTGCGCTCGACGGTGGCCTTCAGGGCCGGATCGATGCGGTCCGCCAGGGTGAGGGCGAGGGCCTTGAAGCGCATGACCTTCTCATAGGACGTGCCCAGCTGGGTGTGGTAAACGACCTGTTTCAGGCCCTCGACGCGCTCCGTCAGGGGGACCTTCTGGTCCTCGGTGAAGAAGAAATGGGCGTCCGAGAGGCGCGCCCGGATGACCTTTTCGTTGCCCCGGGCGACGACCGACGGGTCCCGGGCCAGCGTGTTGTTGACGGCGAGGAAATGGGGGAGGAGCCGTCCCTCCGCGTCGACGACCGGGAAGTATTTCTGATGGGAGATCATGGACGTCACGAGGACCTCCTGGGGAAGCTTCAGGTAGTCCCGGTCGAAGCTGCCGCACACGACCGTCGGATACTCGGTCAGAAAGACCACCTGCTCCAGGAGCGCCTCGTCCTCCAGCGCGCGTCCGGATACCTGCTCCGCCGCCTTGCGGGTCTCGTCACGGATGACGGCCTTGCGTTCCGCGGGGTCGACGATCACGCACCGCTCCCTCGTCCGGGCGAGGTAATCGGCGAAACCGTCAACGGCGACCGCCTCGGGGCTCATGAAGCGATGGCCCCAGGTCAGGTTGCCGCTCCGGACGTTTCCGAGCGTGAAGGGAACGACGCGGCCGCCGTAGAGGGCGAGCAGCCAGTGGATCGGACGGGCGAAACGGATGTCCAGATCGGACCAGCGCATGGATTTCCTGAAGGGGAGCCCCAGGATGAGGCGGGGAAGGATCTCCGGCAGGAGGGCCTCCGCCGGCTCGCCGGCGATGGTCTTGCGCACGCACAGGTACTCCCCCTTCTCGGTGACGACCGTGCCCACCTCGCCCAGCTCCACCCCCTGGCCCCGGGCAAACCCGAGGGCGGCCTTGGTCGGCTGGCCCTGCGCGTCGTAGGCGGCCTTTTTGGCCGGTCCCATCTTTTCGACCTCGAGATCCTCCTGCCGTTCGGCCAGGTCTTCGACGACCAGGCAGAGGCGGCGGGGCGTCGCCAGCGACCGGATGGCCCCGTGGGCGAGGCGGGCGGCCGCGAATTCCCGGCGGCCCATCTCTTCGAGGTCCTGCATCGCCTTCGGCAGAAACGCCGCGGGGATTTCTTCCGTTCCTATTTCCAGTAAGAGTTCCTTACCCATGAATCGATCTCCCGATGATGTCCAGGGCTCATCCCCGAGCGAGCAGGGGATATCCCAGCCTTTCCCGCTGTCTGAGCCAGCCTTCGGCGCTCAGCCGGGCCAGGTTGCGGACGCGCCCGATGTAGCTCGTCCTCTCCGCCACGCTGATCGCCCCCCGGGCGTTCAGCAGGTTGAAGGTGTGGGAGCACTTCAGGCAATGGTCGTAGGTCGGCAGGACCAGGTCCCGTTCGGCCATGCGGATGCCTTCGGCCTCGTCCATGTCGAACCGTTTGCGGAGCATCTCCACGTCCGCGTACTGGAAGTTGTAGGTGGACCACTCCACCTCGCCCTGGTGATGGACGTCTCCGTACTTGACGGTGTCGTTCCACTTCAGGTCGTAGACGTTGTCGATGCCCTGGATGTACATGGCGATCCGCTCGATGCCGTAGGTCAGCTCGGCGCTGATCGGCTTGAGGTCCACGCCGCCCACCTGCTGAAAATACGTGAACTGGGAGATCTCCATGCCGTCCAGCCAGACCTCCCAGCCCAACCCCCAGGCCCCGACGGTGGGGGATTCCCAGTCGTCCTCGACGAAGCGGATGTCGTGTTCGAGGGGGTCGATCCCGAAGCTCTTGAGGGAGTTCAGGTAGCGCTCCTGGATGTCGATGGGCGAGGGCTTCATGATCACCTGGTACTGGTAGTAGTGCTGGAGCCGGTTCGGGTTTTCCCCGTAGCGGCCGTCCGTCGGGCGCCGTGACGGCTCAACGTACGCCACGTTCCAGGGTTCCGGTCCCAGGGCCCGGAGGAACGTCGCGGGGTTGAAGGTGCCCGCCCCGACCTCCAGGTCGTAGGGCTGCTGGATGACACAACCCTGCGAGGCCCAATAGCGTTCCAGGGCGAAGATAAGTTCCTGAAAGGTCAATGCCATGCGTCCTCCTCGAGGGCGTCCCGCCGTCCGGCGGTCGGCCCGCAAATTTCCGGTGCGTTCCTAACACGACGGCCCGAACCTGTCAATATGAAAGCAATCCGGTCAGATGCAGAGTTTCCGGATCTCGCTGACAACCTGCATGGATTTGAGGTCCCGCCCCAGGTGGTGACGGATGAAGGCGGTCAGGACCGCCTGGCTTTCGCGGGCCGTCTGGGGGGAGACGACCAGGCGGGGGAGTTTGGCGAGGTCCAGGTCCCTGCCCAGAAGCAGGGTCCGGATGGTGCCGATCGAGATGGGGAGGGCGTCGTAGGTCGCGGTGCCGCAGCGTCCGCATTTCAGCCCCCCTTCCCGGGGGACGAACTGGTAGGATTGGTCCGGGTCCACGAGGCTCCGGCAGGCGAGACAGCGGTCCAGGACCGGCTCGTAACCGGTCAGCTTCAGCAGCCTCAGTTCGAAGAAGCGCCAGAGGCTCTCCAGGGCCGGGCCCTGCGCGACGAGGTCGAGGAACCCCGCGAGCAGCCGGTAGATGTCCGCCTGCCTCTTCCCTTCCAGGGTGAACTGGTCGGTCAGGTCGATGAGATAGGAGGCGATCAGGGTGCGCTCCAGGTCCGCGCGGACGGACGCGTAATGGCAGATCGGGGTGGAGTCCTCGATCAGGGCCAGGCCGTCCCGCCCCCGCCGAGAGAACAGGATCTCGATGCAGGAGAAGGGCTCCAGGGCGTTCGCGAAGCGCCGCCGGCTGCGCTTCGCCCCCTTGGCGATCCCCTTCAGCTTGCCGAAGTCCTCGGTGTAGAAGGTGACGATCCGGTCCGATTCGCCGTAGTCCAGGACGCGCAGGACGAAGGCCGCGGTCCGGAGGGTGGTTTTTGCATGCATCATGACTCATCGGGCGCGGGGTTTCGGGCGGGGAAAGGGAGGCCTCCCCCGGGCCCGGCGCCTCACGCCTGTCTTAAGAATCCTGGAAAACGACGACCCCGTCCTTGAGCGTCAGAACGGCCTTGCCCGTCAGGGTCCAGCCGTCGAAGGGGGAATTCCGGCTGCGGGACTGGAAGCGGCGGATGTCGACCGTCCAGTTCCGTTCGGCATCGATGACGGTGATGTCGGCCGGACTGCCGGGCCGGAGCGTGCCGCCCGGGAGGTGCAGGATGGCGGCGGGTTGCGTGCTCATTTTCGCCACCAGCGCCTCCAGCGTCAGAACGCCGTCCCGGACGAGTTTCAGGCTGAGGCCGAGGGAGGTCTCCAGGCCGATCATGCCGCTCGCGGCATAGGCGAATTCGACGTCCTTGTCCGTGGAGGCGTGGGGGGCGTGATCGCTGGCGATCGCGTCGATCGTCCCGTCCCTGAGCCCTTCCCGGACGGCGGCGACGTCGGCGGCGCGCCGGAGCGGCGGGTTCACCTTCAGGTTCGTGTCGTATTCCCAGAGCGCCTCTTCGGAAAGGGTGAAGTAGTGGGGAGCCGTCTCAGCCGTCACGCGCACGCCGCGGGCCTTGGCCTCCCGGATGAGGCGGACGGACCCGGCCGTGCTGACGTGGGCGATGTGGAGGGCGGCGCCCGAAAACCCGGCGAGGAGAAGGTCCCGCGCGACCATGATCTCTTCCGCGGTGCTCGGGATGCCCTGGAGGCCGAGCTCCATCGAGACCGTGCCCTCGTTCATCTGGCCCCCGGCGGTGAGGGCGGCGTCCTCGCAGTGGGAGATGACCGGCAGGCCGAGCGAGGCCGCATATTCCAGGGCGCGCCGCATGAGCGCGCTGTCCATCACCGGCTTGCCGTCGTCCGAGAAGGCGACGGCGCCGGCCTCCGACAGGTCGCCGAATTCCGTCAGGCGCTTCCCGGCCGACTCCAGGCTGACGGCGGCGACGGGATAAACGCGGCAGAGGCCGCACTCCGCGGCCTTCCTCAGGATGAATTCCGTGACGGGGCGGTGGTCGTTGACCGGATTCGTGTTCGGCATGCAGGCAATGGCCGTGAAGCCCCCGGTGGCGGCGGCCCGGCAGCCCGTGGCGATGGTCTCCTTGTACTCGAAGCCGGGCTCCCGCAGATGGGTATGCATGTCGACCAGGCCGGGGACGACGATCCGGCCCGACACGTCCAGGACCTGAACCGTCTTTCCCGGGGACTTCTTTCCGCCCGGGCGCTCCTCGACGGCCACGATCCGGCCGTCCTCCACGAGGAGGTCTCCGTGCGTATCCAGGCCACAGGAGGGGTCGAGGATCCGCCCTCCGGTGAGTAGCAGCTTCATGCCTTCCCTCCCGTAAGCAGATAGAGGAGCGCCATGCGGACGGCGACGCCGTTGGCGACCTGTTCCAGGATCACCGACGCCGGGCCGTCGGCGATGTCCGGCGAGATCTCCACGCCCCGGTTGATCGGCCCCGGATGCATGACGAGACAGTTTTCGCGCGCCAGATCCAGGTGCCGGCGGTTCAGACAGAAGTAGTGGGCGTATTCCCGGAGCGTCGGAAAGACGTTCTGGTGCTGGCGTTCCGTCTGGATGCGGAGCATCATGATGACGTCGGCGTCTCGGACGGCCTCCTCGATCCGGTAATGCACCTCGACCCCCATCTCCGCCATGGTCAGGGGCATCATCGTGGCCGGTCCGGCGACGGCGACCCGTGCGCCCATTTTCTTCAGCCCGTAGATGTTGGACCGGGCCACCCGGCTATGCAGGATGTCCCCCACGATGGCCACCTTGAGCCCGGCGATCCGGCCCTTGCGGGCCTTCACCGTCATCATGTCCAGGAGGGCCTGGGTCGGATGCTCGTGCGTGCCGTCCCCCGCGTTGATGACCGAGGCCCGGATCGTCTTCGCCAAAAGATGCGGGGCGCCGGAGGCGCTGTGGCGGATGACGATGACGTCGGGGTTCATGGATTCGAGGGTGAGCGCCGTGTCGATCAGGGTCTCGCCCTTGACGACGCTGCTCGTCGAGGCGGAGATGTTGATCGTGTCCGCGCTGAGGCGCTTGCCGGCGATTTCGAACGACGTCCGGGTGCGGGTGCTCGCCTCGTAGAAGAGGTTGATCACCGTTTTCCCCCGCAGCGTCGGGACCTTCTTGATTTCCCGGGTGGAGATTTCCAGGAAGGATTCCGAGGTATCGAGGATCAGGTTGATCTCGTCGACGCTGAGGTCCCGGATGCCCAGGATGTCTTTTCGCTCCAGTTTCATGGGAAGCCTCTTCCTTCTCCTCAACGCGCGGCTTCGATGACCACCTCATCCCGGCCGTTCTTTTCCACGAGGTTCACGCTGATGTCCTCCCAGAGGGACGAAGGCAGGTTCTTGCCGACGAAGTCCGCCCGGATCGGGAGTTCCCGGTGCCCCCGGTCGATCAGGACCGCCAGCTGGATGAAGCGCGGCCGCCCGAAGTCGATCAGCGCGTCCATGGCCGCCCGGATCGTCCGGCCGGTGAACAGGACGTCGTCCACCAGGACGACCTTCATCTTGTCCAGGGAAAAGGGGATGTCGGTCTTGCCCAGGCGGGGCTTCTTCTTGGCGATGTCCAGGTCGTCCCGGTAGAGGGTGATGTCGAGCAGACCCAGGGGGATGTCCCGAGATTCGATGGCGGCGATCTTCTGCTGCAGGCGCTGGGCCAGGAACACGCCGCCCGTCCGGATGCCGACCAGGGCCACATCCGTGGCGCCCTTGTTCTTTTCCAGGATTTCGTAAGCGATGCGCGTCAGGGAGCGGTCGATTCCCTCCGCATCCATCACCACCCGGTTCGTTTCCATGGCTCGCTCCCCCCCGCCGTCTTGGGGCCCCGAGGGCCGACGGCAAAAAAAAAGCCCCCCCACCGTGTGGGAAGGCCTTATCGCCGCCGCTTGCAGATCAACTGATTCATGGTCTTTTTCCTTTTTCGATCTCGCCGGATCAAATTAAAAGGGCGTCCTTGGCTGCGGTTTATAGCGGAAGGGCGTCGTCGTGTCAAGACAAATCCGGCGGGCCCGGGAGGCCGGGGGGCCTCCCGCCGGGATCCCCGGAAACCCTTCCCCGCGCCGGCCGGGACCGCGTCCGGTCCCTCGCGCGGGCACGCCCCATCGAACGGGTGGCGGGGAGAAAAAAAGCTTTTGCTATCTAACCGCAAGTGCTATAGAAGATCCGCCTGGAGGCGCTTGAACAATGGCCGTCAATCAAGAATCCCAGGTTTTTTTGTTTCTGAGCCAGATCCTGGGGAAGAAAATCGTCGATACGGCGGGGCGCCCGTTGGGCGTTCTGGCCGATCTCGTCGTGAACCCGGCGGAATCCTATCCGCTGGTGAGGGACATCCTCGTGTCCTCCCGCCGGAACGCCCCGCCGCTGCGGATCCCCTGGGAACGGGTCGCCGACTGCAACGGACGGTTGACGATCCGCCCCGAGGCGGCCGGTGCGCTGCCCGCCCGGTCGCTCGCCGAGAACGAACTCCTCCTGCGGGACGCGCTGCTCGACAAGCAGATCGTCGACACCGACGGGGCGAAGGTGCGGCGCGTCAACGATCTCCAGTTTCTCAAGGCCCACCGGTGCCTGTACCTCATCCACGTGGATGTCGGCTTCCGCGGGCTCATGAGGCGTGTCGGCCTCGAGAAGGTCATGGACGCATTTCTGCGGTGGTTTTTCGATTACACCCTGACGGATCAGTGGATCTCGTGGAAATTCGTCCAGCCCCTGGCCACGCCGGACCTGCTGCGCCTGAGCATCACCCAGGACCGCCTCTCCCAGCTCCACCCGGCCGATCTCGCCGACATCATCGAAGATCTCGACATCCATAAGCGGACGGCCGTCTTCCGCTCCCTCGACGTGGAGACCGCGGCGGAGACCCTGGAGGAGACCGATCCCAAGATCCAGGTCCGCCTCATCGAAGACATGAAACCCGAGAAGTCGGCCGACATCATCGAGGAGATGTCCCTGAGCGAGGCGGCGGACCTTTTGGGCGACCTGCCGAAGGAGAAGGCCGACGGCATCCTGAAGGAGATGGAGCAGGAGGTCGCGGAGGACGTGAAGGAGCTTCTGACGCATCCCGAGGAGACGGCCGGCGGGTTGATGACCAGCGCCTTCCCCAGGGCTCTGCCGGAGATGAGGGCGGGGGAGGCCCTGGACTACCTGAGGCGGGAGGCGGAGGAGATGGACACCATCCATTACCTCTACGTCACCGATGCCGAGGATCGCCTGCTGGGCGTGATCAGCCTCCGCGAGCTTCTGGTCGCCGATTCCGCGGTGGCGCTCAGGGACCTGATGGATGAGCGGGTCGTGTCGGTCGGCCTCGGCGAGGAGCCGGACGAGATCGCCGAGCAGTTCGCCAAGTACGGCGTTACGGCCATTCCGGTCGTGGACGCCGACGATCGCATCGAGGGCGTGATCCTCTTCAAGAACCTTCTCGAAGCGGTGGCGCCCCATCTGGGGAAGTGAGCGTGATGGAAGAGGATGGCCCTGCATGTCCGATGAACGGTTCCCGACGAACCTCCGCAGCCTGTTCCTGCGTCCCTTCCAGCGGCGGACCTGGCGGTCGTTCGCCGTTTTTCTCATGCTGCTGGGCCCCGGCATCATCACGTCCAACGTGGACAACGATGCGGGCGGCATCACGACCTATTCCCTGGCCGGGTCCGAGTATGGCCTGACCCTCCTGTGGACCCTGATCCCGATCACGGTGGCCCTGATCGTCATCCAGGAGATGTGCGCCCGGATGGGCGTGATCTCCGGCAAGGGCCTCTCCGACCTCATCCGCGAGCGTTTCGGCGCCCGGATCACCTTCTACCTCATGATCGTGCTCATCCTGGCCAACCTCGGCAACACCATCGCCGAATTCGCCGGAGTGGCGGCCAGTCTCGAGATCTTCGGCATTTCCCGCTACGCCTCCGTCCCCGCGGCGGCCGTCTTCGTCTGGTGGCTCGTGGTCAAGGGAAATTACAAGAGCGTGGAGAAGGCCTTTCTGGTGGCCTGCCTGTTCTACCTGTCCTACATCGTTTCCGGATTCATGGGGAAGCCCGACTGGGGGGAGATCGGGACGGCCTTTCTCACGCCGACGCTCCGGATGGACGGCGCGTTTCTCATGATGGCCGTCGGCCTCGTCGGAACGACCATCGCCCCCTGGATGCAGTTCTTCCTCCAGTCCTCCATCGTGGACAAGGGGCTCAAGGCCGAGAATTATCGCTTTGCCCGCCTGGATGTGATTTTCGGATCGATTACGGTCAATGTCGTGGCGTTCTTCATCATCATGCTGTGCGCCGTCACCCTGTTCCGGTCGGGCATCCGGATCCACTCGGCCCAGGACGCGGCCCTCGCCCTGGCGCCCCTGGCCGGGGAATACTGCTCGTGGCTCTTCGCCTTCGGGCTCCTGAACGCGTCGCTCTTCGCCGCTTCGATCCTGCCCCTGTCCACGGCCTACACCGTCTGCGAGGCCTTCGGCTGGGAATCGTCCCTGAACTGCAAGTTCACCGAGGCGCCACAGTTCTACGGCCTGTACGCGCTCATGATCATTCTGGGGGCGGGCATCATTCTGCTCCCCGGCATTCCCCTCATCGCCATCATGTACTACTCCCAGGTCGTGAACGGGCTGCTGTTGCCGGTCGTGCTCATCTTCATGCTCATCCTGGTCAACGACCGCAGGATCATGGGGGCCTACACCAACAGCCGCGGCATGAACGTCTTCTCCTGGCTGACCGTGGGGATCCTGATCCTGCTCTCCTGCGCCCTGGTGTTTGCCGCCCTTTTTTCTTAATGGAGATCGTCGGAGGGGTGTGATGATCAAAACGCCGTCGCCCAGTTTCAGTCTCCGGATCCGCATTGAGATCCTCGACCGGCCCGGCATGCTGGGCCGGGTCGCCTCCGCGATCGGCCGGTCGGGGGGAACGATCGGGGCCGTGGACATCGTGGAGTTCCGGGACGCCAAAATCATCCGCGACCTGATCGTGTCGGCGCCGGACGAGGAAACGGAGGACCGGGTGGTCGCGGCCATCCGGGCTGTCAAGGGGGTGCAGGTCCTGGACGTGGCGGACCGCACCTTTCTCATGCACCAGGGGGGAAAGATCGAGATCCGGAACCGCTTCCCCCTGAAGAGCCGGGGCGACCTGGCGATGGCCTACACGCCCGGCGTCGCCCGGGTCTGCGGGGCGATCCAGGCGAATCCCCGCCGCGCCTACGATCTCACCCTCAAGCGGAATACCGTGGCCATCGTCACGGACGGGTCGGCCGTCCTGGGCCTCGGGAACATCGGCCCTGCCGCGGCCCTGCCGGTCATGGAAGGCAAGGCCATGCTGTTCAAGGAATTCGGCGGGGTGAACGCCTTTCCCCTCTGTCTCGACACCCAGGATCCCGACGAGATCGTCGCCGCCGTGAAGTGGATCGCGCCGGCCTTTGGCGGCATCAACCTGGAGGACATTTCCGCCCCCCGGTGTTTCGAGATCGAACAGCGCCTGAAGGCCGAACTCGACATTCCCGTCTTTCACGACGACCAGCACGGCACGGCCGTGGTGATCCTGGCGGGGCTCATGAACGCCCTGACCGTCGTCGGCAAGCCCATCGGGGAGATCGCCGTCGTGGTCAACGGCCTGGGCGCGGCCGGCGTGGCCGCCATCCATCTCCTCGGCCTGGCGGGCGTTCGGACGGTCATCGGCTGCGACCGATCCGGAATCCTCTACGAGGGCCGGCGCGAGAACATGAATCCCGTCAAGGAGCGTCTGGCCCGCCGGACGAACCGGGAGAAACGGCAGGGGACGCTGGCCCGGGCGCTGGAGGGGGCGGACGTCTTCATCGGTCTGTCCCAGGGGGGGGTGCTGAAGGGAAGGGACGTCAAACGGATGGGACGGGATCCCGTCGTTTTCGCGATGGCCAATCCGGTTCCCGAGATCATGCCCGAGGAGGCCGCCCGGTACGCCCGGATCGTCGCCACCGGCCGGTCCGACTATCCGAACCAGATCAACAACGTCCTGTGTTTTCCGGGGCTCTTCCGCGGGGTCCTGGATTGCAAGGCGCGGGGGATCAACGACGAGATGCTCCTCGCCGCCGCGCATACCATCGCCGCCACGGTGCCGCGGGAGGAACTCCGCGAGGATTACATCATTCCCGGCGTCTTCAACCGCGCCGTCCCGGAACGGGTCGCCCGGGCCGTCCGCAAGAGTGCCGTGCAAACCGGCATGGCCCGGCTCAAGCACCGCTACGCCTCGTTCTACAAATAGCGGGAAGCGACCGTCCCGCCGCGGGGCGCGTCTATTTCGCCGGCTTGAGCCGCGGATCGACGCCGGTCTCCGCGCAGTCCGGCGTGTAGCAGGTGACGTTCAGAAACTCGCACCGCTGCCCGCACGACGGGCAGGCCGCCGGCGGGGCCGGGGCCTGCAGTCCGTAGCCGCAGTTCGAACACTTCCAGGCGTTCTCCGGTACTCGGGTGTTGGTGTCTCCCATCGCATGATCTCCCTGGTCCGATGATTCTGCTCTCTTAGGCCATGCCGCTCCCGGCGTCAAGCCCCGGGATGCCCCGGCTCAGTCCTCAAATCCGGTTCTGCTCCCCGTAATGTTTTGCCCGTCATGGAAAACGATGCAGGCATGGCGTCCCATGCCTGCCCTGGGAACGATAATCACGCGATCATCGGCCTTGATGATCCGGTAATCTTCCGGCGGCACCTTGGCCAGAAAATCTTCCACGGATGTCCCCTGTCGAGCGCTTTGACAGACGTCGGCCGCCCTCTTTCCCGCCTGATGCAGATCAAAGGTAAAATAAGTGAACAGAACGGCCAAGGCCAGTATCGCGTAAACCATCCATGATAGAACGGACCTTTTCGGCCGGACCGGGGGACGGTCTTCTTCCGCTGCCGCGGGCGCAAATATCCTGCGTGCCGGGGGGCGCAGAAGATAGTAGAAGCCGGTCAAACCGATGAAAATCAGTACCGGAGCCCCTTTTTCGTTACTGAGCAGGGGCGTAAAGGGCAAAATCAGAAAAGAGAGGAAGATCACGAGGGCGATGTTCCGCCCCCAGCGGACAAGCCGGAACAGTCCGATTCCTGCGGCCAAAAGGGCAGCGGCATAGACGAGTTCAAAAAAGGCCCAAATCATTTTGGCGGAGACAGGGCCCTTGAGAAGGAAAAAGAGATTGATCAGGAGCAACCCACTGCCGATGATGAGCAGAATGCCGGTGCCGCGGATGGACGAATAGGCGGCATGCTCCTCCTGGAGCCTTCTTTTTTCTTCCCGGGTGACCCAGCGTTTCTGAAAAAGCCTTTTCCCGCTGCCATGCGCCTCTTTTTTGGATAAATTTTCCCGGGGGATACCCCAATCGGTATTGATCAGAAAATCGGTTCTGTCGGGCTGATACTTTTTCCAGGCCATGGCGGTTATCAAACCTCGATCTGCTGCTGGGCTCCGTCGATCGGTGGAGAAACAAAAAAGCCGAAGATCGACGGAAACAGGCCCGCATTAAACCAGTTTTTGCGGACAGATGCAAAAGCTTTTAACCAGGACGCCCTTGCCCCGCGGCCGGAATTCTGTTATGAGGTCCGCATGACTCGGATGGAGATCGACATCGAGGCGCTGATCCCCCACCGCGGGCGGATGCGCCTCATCGACGGCGTGATGGACATCGATGACGAAAGGGCCGTGACGACGGCGACCGCCTCGGCGGACTGGCCCCTGTACCGGGACGGCTCCGTCGATGTCCTCGTCACGGTCGAGCTCGTCGCCCAGTCCGCCGCGCTCTTCGAGGGGTGGAAACGGAAACAGTCAGGAAAGGGCGGCGCCAAGGGCTGGCTCGTCGGGATCAAGGGCGCCGAGTTTCAACGCCCCCGGATCGCCGTTCCCGTCGTCCTTGTCACGGAGGTCCGGCGGAATTACGCCCTCGAAAGCTATGCGGTCTTCGACGGAACCGTGCGCGCGGGGGCGGAACTCGTCGCCGCCCTGAGCATCCAGGCCTTCCGTCCGGAAGAAGAGGACGCCTGAACGGCCTTTCGAGGATACCCCCCCGCCCATGGAACTCATCCCCTACCGAGAAGAACACCGCATCTTCCGCGAGACCCTGCGCAGGTTTCTCGCCCGGGAGATCGTCCCCGAGATCGAGGCGTGGGAGGAGGCGGGCATCGTTCCCCGCCGCGCCTGGAAGCGGATGGGCGAACAGGGGTTCCTGTGCCTGGAGGTCCCCGAGGTCTACGGCGGCGCGGGGGCGGATTTCCTGTACTCGCTCATCGTCGTGGAGGAGATGACGCGGACGAACCACTGCGGCCTGTCCGCCCGCCTCCACAGCACGGTCGTCGTGCCCTACATCACCGCCTTCGCCACGGAGGCGCAGAAACGCCTCTACCTGCCCCGCTGCGTCTCGGGGGACTGCATCACCGCCATCGCCATGACCGAGCCCCAGGCCGGGAGCGACCTGGCCGCCATCCGCACGACGGCCGTGGAAGACGGCGAGGCGATCGTCCTGAACGGGCAGAAGACCTTCATCAGCAACGGGATCAACGGGGACCTGTTCGTCGTGGCCGCGCGGGACCCGGCCGTGGAGAAGCCCCACGCCGCCATCGACCTGTATCTCGTGGGGGCCGGGACGCCCGGATTCGCCAGGGGACGGCGCCTGAAGAAGGCGGGCTGGCACAGCCAGGACACGGCGGAGCTGTTCTTCACCGACTGCCGGATTCCGCGGGAGAACCGCCTGGGCCAGAAGGGGACGGGTTTCAGAATTCTCATGCAGAATCTGCAGCCGGAGCGCCTGGTGCTCGCGGTGAGCGCCGTCGCGGCGGCGGAGATGGTCTTCGACATGGCCCTTCGCTACAGCCGCGAGCGGTCCGCCTTCGGGAAGCCCATCGCGAAGTTTCAGCACATCCAGTTCGAACTGGCCGAGATGGCGACGGAAATCCGCCTGGGCCGGACCTTCGTCGACAAGCTCGTGGCGGATCACCTCGAGGGGAAGGACGTGGTCACGGAGGTGTCCATGGCCAAGTACTGGACCACCGAGATGGCCTTCCGGGTGGCGGACCGCTGCCTGCAGCTCCACGGGGGCTACGGCTACTGCGAGGAATACCCCATCGCCCGGGCGTGGCGCGATCTTCGGGTCACCCGGATTCTGGGGGGCACCAATGAGATCATGCGGGGCATCATCGCCCGGCGCCTGGGGTTGTGAACGCCGCCGGGCCGCGACGGGGCGAAATCGAAAAGGAACCGGTGACGGGGAAGAGGGAGTAGACAATGGATACGCTCATGGCGGAGCTCAAGGTCAAGATCGTCGATACGCTGTCGCTGCTGGACGTCGCCCCGGAGGACATCGGCGACGAGGAGCGGCTCGTGGGCGGGGACCTGGGGATCGATTCGATCGACGTGCTGGAGCTCGTCCTCATGCTGGAAAAGGATTACGGCGTCAAGATCGAGAGCCGCGAGGTCGGGGTTCAGGCCTTCGCCTCGGTTCGCGCCCTGGCCGCCTTCGTTCGGGAACACCGCAAGAAATAGGGCGCACGCGATCGCGCGGGCCGGGCATCGGACGGGCCGCTTTTCCCCCGGGGCCGGCGCCGCACAGGTGAAGGGATGACAACGGATTCCAAACGCGATGCGCTGGTGCTCGGCTCGGGGATCGGGGGGCTCTCGACGGCCGTTCTCCTTGCCCGCCTCGGGTTCCGGGTGGCGGTGATCGAAAAGAACCCCCTCCCGGGCGGACTCTTGCGCAGCTACCGGCGCGGCGGCCTGGACTGCCCCGTGGGCGTCCACTATTTCGGCGCCTTCGGGGAGGGAGAGCCGCTCCGCCGGATGTGCGATTTTATGGGCGTCACGGAAGGGATCACGGCGGAGCGGATGGGTCAGGGGGGACCCATCGACCGGTACCTGTTCGATGACTTCACCTTCGACCTGCCGGAAGGTCTCGACGCCTTCGCCGAAGCGCTCAGGCGGGCCTTTCCGCGGGACGCGCAACACCTCGACGCCATCCTCGGCAATCTGCGCGTCATGGCCGATCTGCAGAATTCCTTTGCGTTTCTTTCCGCGACGCCCCCCCCGATAAACCTCGACCTGTTCCGGCCGCTCGACGCCTATCTCTCGGACATGGGCTGTTCCCGGCCCCTCAAGAGCGTCCTGAACGTGGCCGCAAGCTGGGTGGGGATGTCCGGGGCCGAATGCCCCGTGCTCTACCATCACCTGGCCCTGACCTCCTACCTCCAGTCGTCGTGGCGGCTTAGGGGGCGCGGATCGGACCTGGCCGAGGCCTACGTCTCCCGGCTCGACGCGCTGGGCGGCCGGCTCATCCTGGGCGATCCGGCGGAGGCGATTCTGGCGTCCGGAGGGGCCGTGACCGGGGTCAGACTCGCCTCCGGGCGGGTGCTCGCGGCCGACCGCGTGGTGGCCGCCCTGCATCCCAAGACCGTCCTCGGGATGCTCCCGGAAGGCGCCCTCAAACCGCTTCGGGTGCGGCGGATCCGGAGGCTGGCCGAGACGGAGGGGCTGTTCTCGGTGAGCGCCGCCGTGGATGCGCGCGCCCATCCCGCCCTGCCGCACAACCTCTTCCGCCTGCGTGCGGACCCGGACGGGGGGCTCGCGGAGGGCGTGTTCTACCAGCTCCTCTCCGGCACACAGGAGTGGAATCTCCTCACGATCATCACGAAAAGCCTCTTTTCGGAATGGCGCCGCTGGGAGGACACGACGACGGGACGGCGGGGCGCGGACTACGAGGCGGAAAAGTTGGGCCGGGCCGAGCGGTTCCTGCGGCAGGCGGAGGAGGTCTTCGGCCCCCTCCGTGGCGCCCGGATCCTCGACGCCTACACCCCGCTCACCCTCCGGGACTGGACGGGCAGCCCCGAGGGGGCTCCATACGGCATTCTGCGGTCGACGCGCCAGCTCCCGGCGGCCGCGACCCTCCACCGGCCGACGCTGGCGGGGCTGTATCTCGCGGGGCAGAATGCCCTGTCCCCCGGCGTTCTGGGGACGGTGCTGGGGTCGTTTCAGGCGGCGAGGCAGATGATCGGCCAGGAGCGCTTTTCCCGCGAGGTCCTGGGGCCGCTCCGCTCCGCCCCCGCCCGATGATGCGGCCGCGGGGGGACGCGCCGGAACAAACGGCGCCGGCCGCATGGAAAGAAGGGCTTGCCAGGTCGGGAAATAATCATTATGATCGCCCCCCGGAAAACGTGAAGACAGGACCCCGATGACGCGATGACGAGAGACCAGATCCAGGCCGCCATCCTGGAGATCTTCCGCCGCGAGTTCGAGATCGAAGATCCCGGGCTCGACGAGAATCTCCGCGAGGCCTACGAATTCGACAGCGTGGACGCCATCGAGCTGCTCCTGGAGATCGAGCGGTTTCTCGATTCGGAGCTGACCCATGAGGAGAAAAAGGGGGCGATGGAGATCCGGACGCTGAACCAGGTCATCGACTATGTGGACGGCCTGGCCGGAAAACGGGGGCTCACGCAGGGCGCTCCGGCGCGGAAGGAGGCCTCCTCCCGCCCATGAAGGGACGAAGAGTCGTCATTACCGCGTGTTCGGCCATCACGCCCATCGGTCACGGGCGCGCAGCGATCCTGGACAGCCTCCGGCGGGGCGTTTCCGGCGTCAAGCCGCTGAAGGAGGACAACCTCCTCGCGAAATTCATCCACTCCCAGGTCTTCGGGACGGTGGACGATCCGATCGCCTACGACTTCAAGCGCACCTACCGCAAGACGATGGGGCCGGTCGCGTATTACGCCTGCCAGGTCGCGAAGGAGGTCCTGGAACAGGCCGGCCTGCCGCTCGAATTCGTGACCTCCGGACGCCTCGGCGTCGCCTTCGGCTCCACCCACGGCAGCCCCACGGTGCAGCGCGAGATCTACAGGACCTTTTTCGGAGGGACCCGCGCGGAGTTTTCCTCCATCGGCGCCGTCGACTACCTCAAGTCCATGGTTCACACGACCGCGGTGAACATTACGAAGATGTTCGGCATCACGGGCCGGGTGATCTCCTCCTCCACGGCCTGCACGACGAGCAGCCAGTCCATCGGCTACGGCTACGAGGCGGTCAAGTTCGGCATGCAGGAGGCGATGCTCTGCGGCGGGGCGGACGAGTACGACACGACGACCGTGGCCGTCTTCGACAACCTGCTCGCCTGTTCCACCGCCTTCAACGACCGTCCGCAGTGCACGCCGCGCCCGTTCGACCGGCAGCGGGACGGGCTCGTGGTCGGCGAGGGCGCCGGGGCGGTGCTCCTGGAGGAGTACGAGCACGCGAAGCGTCGGGGGGCGGAGATTCTCGGGGAGGTGGTCGGGTTTGCCTGCAACAACAACGGCGGCGATCTCATCCTGCCGAACCTGGCCGGGATCCGGGCGACTCTCCAGTCGAGCCTCCAAGACGCGGAGCTGAACGCGGACGACGTCGACTTCGTCAGCGCGCATGCCACGGGAACCCGGATGGGGGACGTGATCGAGGCCCAGGCGATCCACGCCGTCTACGGCGACAAGCCGTTCGTGACGGGCTTCAAGGGCTACATGGGGCACACCATGGGGTCCTGCGGCGTGATCGAGACGATCCTCAGCCTCTACCAGATGCAGGAGGGGTTCATCGCCCCGACGCTCAACCTCGAGGAGCCGGACGAGCGCTGCGCGATGATCCGTCATACCCTGAAGCTGGAGGCGCGGCCCGTGACGGTGGCCGCCGTCCAGAATTTCGCCTTTGGCGGCGTCAACACCTCCCTCCTGATCAAACGGTTCGCCTGACCCCCCATGGTGTCCTTCCTCCGCCCCTTCAAACCGCTGATCGACTGGGTCGTCACGCTGATCCTGTGGACCCATTTTACGCTGGGGTTCTGCATTTTCTTCTCGCCCCACTACGTCTGGACGTGGTTGCGGGCGAGCGACCGCGAGGCCGCCTTTCAGCGCCTGAACCACCGCTACTTCCGGAGCTTCTTCCGCCTGGTCCGGTGGATCACGCCGGGGCTCAGCCTGCGGATCGACGCGGAGGTGCGGACCGTCCGCTCCGCCGTCATCGTCTGCAATCACCTGTCCTATCTGGATCCCATCCTGCTCATCTCCCTGTTCGAAAAGCAGAAGACGATCGTCAAGAGCGTCTTCTTCCGGGTGCCGATCTTCGGCTGGGTGCTCCGCCGGTCGGGCTATATTCCCTCGAAGACCGGGGGCGACTACACGTCGCTCATGATCCGGAACATCGAGACCATCCGGGAGTATCTCGCCGCCGGCGGCAATCTCTTCATCTTCCCCGAAGGAACGCGGAGCCGGACGGGAAAACTGGGGCCCTTCAACAAGGGCGCCTTCAGCATCGCCCGCTACTGCCGGGCGCCGGTCGTGTGTCTCGCGATCCGTCACACGGACCGCCTCTTCATTCCGGGACGGTTCCGGTTCAATACCTGCATCCCCAACGTCCTGTCCGTGGCGCGGATCGGGTCGTTCGACCCCGATTACGGCGATCCCGCCTTCCGGCTGGGCGATCTGATCCGCGAGATTCGCGCGCTTTACGAAAGGCGGCAGGCGCAGGATTCGGATTGACTTTTCACCGGATTGTTCTAAGGATCGATCATGGCAGACGTGATTGAAAGCGGGCGGGTCGTCATTACGGGGATGGGCACCGTCAATGCGATCGCGGGCGATCCCCTTCAGTTCGCCGCCGCCCTGAAGGCCGGCACGTGCGGGATCGGTCCGGTGACCCGGTTCGATACCGCGGCGTTTCGCACGCACAACGGGGCGGAGGTCCGGGATTTCCGCCCCCGCGCCCTGCTGCCTCCGGAATTCAGCCTGAAGCGCGCCTCCCGCGCCGACGCCTTCGCGCTCGTGGCGGCCTTCCAGGCCCTCTCGCAGGCGGGGCTCTATCCGGTTCCGGAGTTCCTGCGGGAGCGGATGGGGACCGTCATCGGCGGCGGGGCCGGCGGCATGCCGGAAGCAGAGGCCTTTTTCCAGGATTACCTGCGCCGCGGGTCAGGACGGGGGCGATTTTCACGTCTGGCGACCGTTGCCTGTGCGGCCCACGCCAACGCGATCGCGACGCAATTCGGCCTCTACGGTCCGAAGGCCACGATCATGACGGCCTGCTCCTCCGGCGCGACCGCCATCGGTCTGGGCCGTGACCTCATCCGGACCGGCGCCGCCGAGGCGATGATCGTGGGCGGGGCGGAGCCGCTCTGCCGCGTGACCTTCGCCTCCTTCAACGCCCTCCAGGCCGTCGATCCCGCGTACTGCCGGCCGTTTTCCGGAAACCGCGCCGGGCTCACCCTGGGCGAGGGGGCGGGGATCCTGCTCCTCGAATCCCTGGCGGGCGCGCGGGCGCGCGGGGCGCAGATCCTGGGCGAGGTGCTCGGCTACGGCGTGACCTGCGACTCCCACCACATGACCGCCCCGGACACCGGCGCCTCCGGGGCGGTGCGCGCGATCCGGGCAGCCCTGGCCGACGCGGGGATCCCGCCGGAGGCGATCGACTACATCAATGCCCACGGCACGGCGACGCCCCCCAACGACCTGATGGAGACGCGGGCGATCAAGGCCGTCTTCGGAGCGCGCGCGGGCCGGATCCCGGTCAGTTCGACGAAGTCGATGCACGGCCATGCCCTGGGCGCCTCCGGGGCGCTCGAGGCGGTCGTCTCGGTTCTGGCCATCGCGGAGGGATTCATCCCGCCCACGATCCACTGCGAGACGCCCGATCCGGAGTGCGACCTGGATTACGTGACGACGGGCGCCCGGCCCGGGGCCCCCGGGATCGTCCTGTCGAACTCCTTCGCCTTCGGCGGGAACAACACGGCGGTGCTCTTCGGGCGCTGGCGGGACGGCGGGAGGGGCCGTGGATAGGCGGGTTATCCTCACCGGCATCGGGATGGTCACGCCCCTGGGCGTGGGGAAGGCCGAGTTCCGTGATGCGCTGTGGCGCGGCGAAACGGGCATCCGGGAGATCAACGCCTTTTCCACCGCCGGTCTGGGATCGCACCTCGGGGCGGAGATCCGCGGCTTCGAGCCCCGGGATTTCATCGCCCTCAAAACCCTGCGCAAGATGGACCGCCTCTCGGCCATGACGACGGCCTCCGTCCGGATGGCCCTGGATGACGCCGGGCTTGCCGTGACCGACGCGAACCGCGACCGCATCGGGATCGTCATGGGAACGGCCTTCGGAAACACGGACCTCAAGGTTCAGAACGCCCGGGTTCTCTTCACGGAGGGACCCGGCCGGGTGAGCCCGATCCATGTGCCCAACACGGTGATGAACGCCCCGGCCGGACACGCCTCCATCGAACTGGGGTTTCGCGGTGTCAACACGACGATCAACCACCAGGCCGTCTCCGGCGAGGCGGCGATCGCCTACGGGGCGATGGAGATCCGGCGTGGCGCGGCGGACGTGATCCTGGTGGGCGGCGCGGACCTGCTGTCGCCCTTCTTCTACGAGGTCCTGTGCCGGTTCCGCGCCCTGTCGCCTATGGACAACGGCGTGGAGGCGGCGCGGCCGTACGATCTGCGGCGCAACGGGCCCGTCATGGGCGAGGGGTGCGGGATCGTCTGCCTCGAGGCGGAGGAGCACGCGTCAGCGCGCGGGGCGGATCCCTATTGCGAACTGGCCGGCTGGGGACTCGCCGCCTCGCCCGCGCCGCCCGCGGGCTGGCCGGATTCCCCCCGAGGCCTTGTCATCGCTCTCCGGCGGGCGCTCGACATGGCGGGCGTCGTCCCCGTGGGGACCGGTTCCGCTACGCCCGGCGGGAGACCGCAGGACGACCGCCGCCGGTCCGAGGGCGGCGCGCCCGCCGGGATCGACTGCATCCAGGGGGCGGGAAACGGCGGGCGCGACCAAGACGCGCTCGAAGCGGCGGCCTACCGGGAGCTGTTCGGCGGGGATGAAGGGATGCCCCTCGTCACCTCCCTCAAGGGGGCGACGGGAGAAATCTTCGCCTCCGGCGGCATCCGGGCGGCGGCCCTGGCCCTGTCGATCCGGGAGGGCGTGGTGCCTCCGGTCGCCGGTCTGGCGGCGCCGATGCTGCCGTTGCCGTTCGTGACGGGGGAGGCCCGCCGCCGGCCCGTCCGACGCGCGCTGATGACCGGCCTGTCCTTCGGTGGGACCTACGCGGGGCTCGTCTTCCGCGCGGTTTAAAGACTTCGAACCCTCGTCCCTGTCGTCGGCCGTTTCCGGCGCATCGCTTCCCATCCGATGGATCCCGAAGGAACGTCCGCCCATGTCCTCAAAAGAACCCATGGAAGAAAACCCAAAGAAGTGCTAGTTAGTCCCCGCGATTCGACACCCCGGGCAGGTTCCTTCCGGGGGACGCACACTATCTGTCCGGGACGCGGAACCTTCAAATATTGCTTGCCTCTTTCAAAAAAAAGCTTTAGGAGTCAAACGAAGTCCAAAAAACCCTGGAACAGGAGGACACATCATGGCCGATCTGCTCGAATTAGCAACAGACATCGTTATCGCCCATGCGTCAACGACCGAAATGACGTCGGATGACCTGATGAGCGAGATCAAGGCGGTCTATGCGACGCTCAAGGGGCTGGAACAGGGCGAAGCGGGGGAGACGACGGCCAAGCCGGCCCTGACCCGCCGGCAGGCCTTCAAGAAGGATGAGGTCGGCTGCATGATTTGCGGCAAGACCGGCCTGACCACCCTGAAGCGCCATCTCGCCACCGCCCACGAGATGAAGCCCGGCCAGTACCGGAAGCGGTTCAACATCCCCCAGGACCAGCCCCTGGCCGCCACGAACTATGTCGAAAAGAAGCGCCAGATCGCCCTGGACCGGGGATTGGGAAAGAACCTCGCCAAGGCCCGGGCGGCCAAGAAGACGAAGGCGAAAAAGGCGAAGAAATGAGTTCGTGTGAGGTGAATGTCGGCGAGTGGATCACCAAGCGGGCGTTGACCCATCCGGACAGGCCCTTCCTCTGCGAAGAGGGGAGGCGGAGCTACACGAACCGTGAGTTCAACGCGCGGGTGAACCGGATGGCGCACGCGCTCGCGTCCTGGGGCGCCGGCCGGGGCGAACGCGTGGCCGTCCTCATGGCCAACGCCTCCGAGTTCCTCGAGATCTTCTTTGCCTGCGCCAAGACCGGGGCGATCATGACGCCCCTCAACGTGCGCCTGGCGGTGCCCGAACTCGTGTACATCCTGAAGGACTGCGCCCCGCGGGTCCTCGTCTACGGGGCGGATTTTGCCGCCAAGGTTGCCGAAATCAAGGCCCTCCTGACGGAGCTTCCGGCCTGCGTCCGTCACGGGGGCGAGGCCGGCCGGGATCCGGACCTGGCCCGGACGGTCGCGGCCTTCCCCGATGCGGAAGCCGCACCCTCCCCGGAGCCGGTTCTGGACGATCCCCTGTTCATCATGTACACCTCGGGGACCACGGGCGACCCCAAGGGGGCGGTCCTGACGCACGGGAACGTGCTCTTCGCCGCGCTCAACACGGTGATGGGCTACGGGATCAACCGGTCCTACAAGTCCCTCGTGGTCGCGCCGCTCTTCCATATCGGCGCCCTGGGCGCCTCGGCCCTGCCGATCCTCTATGCCGGCGGTTCCCTCTACATCAAGGGATTCTACAACGCGGCCGAGGTCCTGGACCTGATCGTCCGCGAGAGGATCAACTACCTGTTCGCCGTTCCCGTCATGTTCCAGCTCCTCACCCAGACGGAGCAGTGGGCGCAGGCGGACTTCTCGCACGTCCACTTTTTCATCGCCGGGGGCGCGCCCATGCCCCTGCCCATGATCCAGAAGTACCAGACCGAGAAGGGCGTCTCCTTCGCCCAGGGCTACGGCATGACGGAGGCCTTCCGGCTCACCTCCCTCGACCTTGAGGACGCCGTCCGCAAGGCCGGATCGGTCGGCAAGGAGGTCCTGCACGTCCGGCTCCGGATCGTCGACGACCAGGACCGCGACGTGCCGCCCGGCGAGGCGGGAGAGATCGTCGTCAAAGGCCCCAACGTCTTCGCCGGCTACTGGAACAGGCCCGAAGAAACGCTGGCGGCGATGCACGGCGGGTGGTTCCACACGGGGGACATGGGGCAGCGGGACGAGGAGGGGTTCGTCTATATCGTCGGCCGGAAGGTGGAGATGATCATCAGCTCCGGGGAGAACATCTACCCGGCGGAGGTGGAGCGGGTTCTCCAGGCCCTGCCGGAGGTCCGGGAAGCGGCCGTCGTCGGGATGCCGGACCGGAAGAAGGGGGAGGTCGTGGCCGCCTTCGTCCTGCTCAAGGAAGGCGCGGCGCTCAGCGAAGAGACGCTCCTGGAGGCGATCCGCGCGAAGATCGCCTATTTCAAGCTCCCCCGGAAAATCATCTTCGTCGAGGATTTCCCGCGCAACACCGCGGGGAAGATCCTGAAAAAGGAGCTCAAGGAACGGGTGTCCGGGGGTGAAGGCAGACGCCGGGTCAGGGAGGGGTTATGAGCGATCGGCAGACGGCAATCATCACGGGCGGCAGCCGCGGCATCGGCCGGGCCATTGCCGTGGAGCTGGCGGCCGGCGGCTATGACGTGGTCATCACCTACCGGGCGAACGAGGCGGCCGCGGAGGAGACGCTGAAGATGATCGAGGCGGCGGGCGGCCGCGGCGAGGCGCTCCGGTTCGACGTCGGCGACCCCGACGCGGCGGAGGCGGCGCTCGGCGACCTGCTCGCCCGCATGGAGCGCGTCGATGCCCTGGTGAACAACGCGGGAATCACCGCCGACGGCCTGTTCCTCATGATGCCCCGGCACGACTGGGACGCCGTCATCGGAACCACCCTGGGCGGCTTCTACAACATGACGAAGCCGGTCCTGCGCAAGATGCTGCGCAAGAAGCGCGGCGCCGTCGTCTCGATGGCCTCCGTCTCGGCCCTGGTGGGCAACCGGGGGCAGGCGAACTACGCGGCGGCCAAGGCGGGACTGATTGCCGCGAGCCGAGCCCTCGCCTCGGAGGTGGCCCGGCTCGGCGTCCGGGTGAATGTCGTCGCGCCGGGGCTGATCGCCACGGACATGATCAAGGATGCGCCGGTGGAGAACATCAAGGAGATGATCCCCATGGGGCGCATCGGCCGGCCCGAGGAGGTGGCGAAGGTGGTCCGCTTCCTGTGTTCCGACGACGCCTCCTACATCACGGGCCAGGTCGTTTCCGTCAACGGGGGGATGTTTTGATCTCCCGCCTGACGAGGGGACCCGCGCGGCGCGCGCGCTTCGGCCTTCTCGGGCTGTTCCTGCTCCTGCCGCTCCTGACGGCCTGGGCGGACAGCTGGGAGGGATTGCGCGAGGCAGCGCAGGGGATCACGTCGCTCGAGGCCCGTTTCGTCCAGAAAAAGACCCTGCCCATGCTGGCCCGGCCCTTCCTCTCGGAGGGTCGGTTCTCCTACCAGGCCCCCGACCGGCTCCGCTGGGAATATGACCGTCCCGTCCGGAGCGTCCTCATCGTGAACGGCCGGGACGTCAAACGCTACCGCAAGGAGCGGGACGGCTGGCGCGAGGACACCGGCGCCGCCCTGTCGGTCATGCAGACCGTCATGGAGGAGATCCTCCACTGGCAGCAGGGGCGCTTCGACGCGAACCCCCATTTCGCAGCGACGCTCGAGACGGGATCCGAACCGAAGGTGACGCTCACCCCGAAGGATCCCGCCTGGCGGAAGATGCTCCGCCGGATCGAACTGACCCTGTCGCCCAAGCAGGCGGGCGTGATGCAGAGCGTCCGGGTGGTGGAGGACGAACGCTCCTTCACCCTGCTCGAGTTCGGCCAGGTGGCGGTCAACCGGCCCCTGCCGGCGGCGCGGTTCAGGGACGTCGAATGAAGACCCTCGGCGCCGCCTTCCTCCTCGGTCTTGCCCTCCTGGCGGTCGGGGGCTGCGCCGCCCTGCCGCCGCTGACGCCCCTCGATCCCTCCCAAAAGTCCGCGATTCTCTCCCGGTGCCGGGCGCCTTTCCTGAACGAGAAATACCGCCTCGTCCATGCCCTGACGGCGACACTTCCCGATGGATCGGAAAACGCCGCCATCGGCGTCCTGGTGGCGGATCCCGGTCCGCGGCGCTTTCAGACGGTCGTCATGACGCTGGAGGGATGGGTCCTGTTCGAGGCGGCCGCGGGCGAGACGCTCGTCGTGAACCGGGCCGTTCCCCCCTTCGACGGACGGGCGTTCGCCGAGGGGCTGGCGGAAGACATCCGTCTGGCGGTCTTTGCGCCAGAGGGGGAGCCGCTCGCCTGGGGAAGGTCGGAAGGCGGCGCGGTGGTGTGCCGCTTTGCGCGGCCCGACGGCACGCACGTGGACGTCCTGCGCACGGGCGGTGACACCGCGGAAGTGCGGCTGTACGGAACTGGACAAGGGCTCCGAAAAAGGGTAAAGATCGGGTCCTGGAGCGGACCGGGTCCCGCCGGGACAATCGAGATCGAAAGCCGGACCTGGCCCTCCTATGCCCTGCATCTGAGGCTCCTCGAGCAGGAGCGCCTGGAGACGGAGAAGGTCTTGCCATGAAGTTTCGACTGATCTACCCCCGCTGGAAGAAGCTGGACCGCCAGACGGAGTTCCACCTGCCGCCCCACGGACCGGTTGTCTTCGCCGCGACCCTGCCGGACGACTGTGAGGTGGAGTTCATCGACGAGAACGTCCAGCCCCTTCCCGAGAACGGCGACGCGGACCTGGTTGGCCTTTCCATGATGCTGACGAGCCAGATGAAGCGGGGGTGGGAGATCGCCGATGACTATCGCCGCCGGGGCGTCAAGGTGATCTGCGGGGGCATCGGGACGATGCTCCATGCCGAAGAGACGATGCGGCACGCGGACGCCGTTTTTCTCGGCGAGGCGGAAGGACGGATGGCGGAGGTCCTGGACGACTGGCGGCACGACCGCCTGAAGCCCGTGTACGATTACTTCCAGGACCCCCCACCGACGGAGGCGATCGGCACGGCCCGGCGGGAAATCCTCAAGCGCGATTTCTACAATTACAAGGGGATCCAGATGGTGGACCTCGTGCACGCCTCCCGCGGCTGCCGGTTCAACTGCTATCCCTGCTGCGTGAGCTACCTGGGCGGACGCAGGTTCCGCCCCCGGTCCGTGGACAAGGTCATCGCCGAGATGGCCGCGATCGACAACAACCGCCTGTTCATCGTGGACAATTCTCTGGCGCAGGACCGCGACTGGGAGATCGAACTCTTCCGGGAGATGATCCCGCTCAAGAAGAAGTGGTGCTGTCACCCGATCGAGGAGGACGACACGGTTCTCGACCTGGCCGCCCGGGCCGGCGCCTGGTACGTCTACCAGGCCGTATTCGACATGTCGGACCACATCCGCCGGCGCATCCGCCGCTACCACGACCACGGCATCGCCGTCGAGGGGACGATCCTGCTGGGGCTGGACGATCACACGGAGGACTACATCAAGCGGTTCATCGACTTCCTCATGGAGATCGAGCTGGACCTGGCCGAGTTCACGGTGCTGACGCCCTTTCCCCATACGCGGACCTTCGACGACTTCGAACGCGAGGGGCGCATCCTCACCCGCGACTGGGATGCCTACACCGCCGACCGGGTCGTCTTCCAGCCCCGGCACATGAGTCCCGAGCGGCTCCAGGAGCTGTACGCCGGGGCCTGGGACACCTTCTACCGGGACGAGCCGCAGAACTACAAGATGTTCAAGCTCTTCAAGACGGTGGTGGAGCGCGAGAAGGCCGACGGGACCTTCCGCCCGCGCCGGCGGGACATGGCAACCCGCCGTTTCGGCCGCCGCGGCGAGGGCGGAGGGGACGCGCCGGCCGCGGCGAATGAACGCTTGACAAACGGCGCTTTTTGAAAGAAAGGCTACCGCCGCTGGGAAGGATGTTGAAGGGGATCGAAAGGGTGTCAGGGAAAAAGCAGAGAATCAAGGACGTGCTGATCGACGGGACGACGGTGTTCCTGGACGGGATCATCGCCGTGGCCCGGGGGGAGGCGCCGGTGCGCCTGAGCGAGCGCCCCGCCTTCCGGGAGCGCCTGGAGCGTTCCCGCCGGGGCCTCCTCGCCGCGCTCGCCGCGGACGTCCCGGTCTACGGCGTGAATACCGGGTACGGAAAATCCTGCGGGAACCGCCTGAAGATAAATGCCGTTCTCGGAAACGGCGGCAACATGATGCGTTTCCACGGGTGCGGAACCGGGGCGCCCCTGGGGATCGAGGAGACGCGGGCGGCGATGCTCTGCCGGCTGATCTGCCTGGCGCGCGGCTATTCCGGGGTGTCCTGGGCCCTGCTCGAGCAACTGGCCGCCTTCCTCAACCGGGGCCTGACCCCCGTCGTTCCGGCCGAGGGCTCCGTCGGGGCCTCCGGGGACCTGACGCCGCTGTCCTACATCCTGGCCGCCCTCGCGGGCGAGCGCGACGTGGTTTACGCCGGGCAGCGCCTGCCGGCTCGGCGCGCCCTGAAACGGGCGGGGCTCAAACCGTACCGATTCGGCGCGAAGGAGCCGCTCGCAATGATCAACGGGACCTCGGTCATGACCGGGATCGCGGCCGTCGTCCTCGACCGCGCGGATTATCTCATGCGGGCCGCCGTCGATGCGACCGCGCTCAGCGTCCACGCCCTGCAGGGCAAGGCGCACCACTACCACCCCGTCATCGGGGAGGCCAAGCCCTTTCCGGGGCAGATTCACGTGGCGGACCGGCTTCGCGAACGGCTGAAGACGAGGACTCCCAAGGCGCAACTGGAGTGCGAGGGGCCGGAAACCCTTCAGGATCCCTATTCCCTGCGCTGCGCCCCCCAGGTCGTCGGCGTCCTGGTCGATGCCCTGGCCTGGATCCGGCCCTGGGTGGAGATCGAGGCGAACAGCGCCAACGACAACCCCCTCTTCGCCGAAGGGGTGGCGCATCCCCTCATGGGGGGAAATTTCTACGGCGGGCACATCGCCTTCGCGATGGACGGCCTGAAGGCCGCCCTCGCATCGGTGGCCGACATGGCGGACCGGCAGGTGGCGCTCCTCGTCAATTCCCAGGTCAGCCGCGGGCTCCCGGGCGACCTCGTGCGCGTGGAGGGCCCCGAGCGGTTCCGCCACCACGGCTTCAAGGCGATGTCCATCACCGCCTCGGCCCTGACGGCGGAGGCCCTGAAGCAGACGATGCCGGCGGCCTCCTTCTCCCGCTCCAGCGAGTCCCACAACCAGGACAAGGTCAGCATGGGGACCATTGCCGCGCGCGACGCGGACCGCGTCTGCACGCTCGCGGAGCGGGTCGTGGCGATTCATCTCCTGGCGGCGGCGCAGGCCTGCGAGATCCGGGGGCGCATCGGGGACCGTCCCGCCCTGGCGAAGAGGGTCGCGGCCATCCGGAAACTCGCCCAGCCGACCTGGAAGGACCGGCCGATGGACGCCGACATCGAGGCCGTGGCCCGGGCGATCTCACGGGGGGACATGGCGAATGGATAACACGGAGCGACCCAGCCACGAGGTCCGGCTGAAGGTGCCGTTTTTCGATCTCGATCCCATGCAGATCGTCTGGCACGGCCACTACCTCAAGTATTTCGACATCGCCCGCTCGGAGCTTTTCGACAGCCTGGGCGTCGACCTGTTCGAATATCACGACCGGACCGGCTACATCTTTCCCATCATCCGCACGGCGGTCAAACACATCCAGTCGCTTAAGCGGGGAGACGAGTTCATCTGCCGCGCCACCGTCAAGGAGGCCCGCGCCAAGATCGTCGTGGCCTTCGAGATCCGGCGCGCCGGCGACGGAACCGTCTGCGCCCGGGGAACGACGGAACAGGTCGCCGTCCGCACGCCCGAAATGGAAATGGTCTTCACGATCCCGGAGGAAATCAGCCGGGCCTTAGGATGCTGACATGGAAACCCCCTTTTCCCAAGCCCTGATCGCCGGCGTGGAGCGCGTCTCCGCGTGGGCCGACCTGTTGGACGACATCAACGTCTTCCCGGTGGCCGACGGCGATACGGGACGCAACCTCGTCATCAGCCTGTCCCCCCTGCGTCAGATCACGCAGGGACGGGACCGGATCATCCGCGAACTGCTCCTGTCCGCCCGGGGCAATTCCGGAAACATTGCCGCCCGTTTCTTCTCCGGCCTGTTGATGGCCGACGCGATGCACAACCTGCCCGAGGCCATCCGCGAGGGCCGGAACCGGGCCTGGCAGGCGGTCAACGACCCCAAGCCGGGCACGATGCTCACCGTCTTCGACGCCCTGGTCGCGGCCTTGGAGGAGGCGCCCGGGACGTACGACGCCGCCTGGCGGGAGCGGGTGCTCGACCGCCTCGAGGGGGCGGTCCGCGAGACCCCCGAACTGCTGCCGAAGCTCAAGGCGGCGGGCGTCGTCGACGCCGGGGCCCTGGGCGTCTTCATCTACCTGGACGGGTTCTTCAGCGCGCTCACGGGGAACGTCGATTCCTTCAAGCCGATCACCGACATCTTCAGGGACTCCCTCAGGATTTCCTCGGAGTTCCAGGAGGCTGGGGAGACGGGCTATTGCGTGGACACGGTGCTCAAGGGTGCCGCGGATGACGCGGACACCGTCCGGCGTCTGACGGCCCTCGGCGAGAGCGTCGTCGTCCTGAAGGACGGGGATTACCTGAAGGTCCATCTGCACGCCCGGGACGGGCAGAAGGCCCGGGGGGAACTCGGCGCCTTCGGGGACGTCGTCCGGTGGTCCGTCGACGACCTGGACGCCCAGGTCCATTCCTTCCGCCGCCGTCGCGTCGAGGCGGCCGTCCACATCCTGACCGACGCCGCGGGCTCCGTGAACCGCCAGAATACGGCGCAGCTGGGGATCACGCTGCTCGACAGCTACCTCACGGTCGGGGACAAATGCCTGCCCGAGACCCACTTCGCGCCGGAGGAGCTCTACGACGCGATGCGCCGGGGGGTCAAGGTCTCCACCTCCCAGGCCTCCGTCTTCGAGCGCCACCAGTACTACCAGAGCGTCCTGGAGCGCTACCCGCGCGTCCTGTACCTGTGCGTCGGCTCGGTGTTCACCGGAAACTACAGCGTCGCGATGGACTGGAAAAAGACGCACGATCCGGAGGACCGCCTGACGGTGATCGACACCCAGGCCGCCTCGGGGCGGCTGGGGCTGATGAGCCTGGCCGCCGCCCGGTTCGCCCTCAAGAGCCGGGACGCCCAGGCCGTGATCCGGTATGCCCGCGAAAACGTGGAGCGCTGCGAGGAGTACGTCTTCCTCGACAAGCTCCAGTACCTGGCCGCCGGCGGGCGCCTGTCGAAGACGAGCGCCTTCTTCGGCGACATGCTGCGCATGAAGCCGGTGATCAGCCCGCTCGCCGAGGGGGCCAAGAAGATGGGGGTCGTCCGGACGCAGGCCGACCAGGTGGCCTTCGCCCTGGAGAAGCTCGCCGGCGCGCTGACGCCCGAAATGCCGGCCCTGATCATGCTCGAATATTCCGACAACCGGACCTGGGTCGCCGAATCGGTGCAGACGGAGATCGCCCGCCGCTACCCGGCGGCGGAGATCGTCCTCCACCCCCTGTCGCTCACGTCCGGCGCCCACATGGGGCCGGGCACCTGGGCCGTGGCCTTTCTTCCCGCCCAGGACTGACCGGGGACAAACGCGGGGTGGGGGTGGCGTTGCTCGGAAACCTGTCTTTCATTATCCAAGCTTATGGATAATAAACAAAAAAGGTGATCATAATTCAATATTATTAAATCATTGCGTCGGCAGTTGTTATCCAGGGAGATGCTTTTTATTACGCGCAGTCATTTTATGGAGAAGCGCCGTCACAAGTGTTCATTGCCAATTGAAATCTAAGGTGTGTTTTCATATCCCTCGGTCGTTGACTGCATAAATTATTATTGATATTTGAACAGGATAGACATTATTTGTTAGTAGGTCAACGATAAGGATTTCAAGGTCAACGGGATGAGCCTCAATAATGTCAGACCAATGAGGGCTTTGGATCATGACCGATAGACGCCGCGTCGTCGTGACGGGGATCGGTCTTCGGACGCCGATCGGTCACTCCCTGGCGGAGATGGCCGAGGCCTTCCGGCGGGGACGGACCGGGGTCCAGGCCATGTCGGAGTGGCGCAAGATCGACCACCTCCGCACGGCCGTGGCCGGCGTCTGCGGGGGGGTGGACGAAACGGCGGTCCCCCGGCATTTCCGCCGCGCCATGGGCCGGGTGGCGGTCCTGGCGGCCCTGAGCGCCACCGATGCGCTGGCCGACGCCGGCATCGGTGAGGAAGAGATCGCCTCGCCCCGCTGCGGGGTGTCCTTCGGTTCCACCGCCGGCAGCTCCCAGGCCATGGAGGACTACCTCCGCCAGATCTTCGCGTCGCGGAGCCTGAAAGGGCTCCAGTCCTCCGTCTACATCCGCTTCATGAGCCACACCTGCGCGGCCAACCTGGCGACGATGTTCCGGGTCCAGGGGCCGGTCATCGCCTCCTGCACGGCCTGCGTGGCCGGGTCCCAGGGGATCGGTTACGGGTACGAGGCCATCCGGTCGGGCCGGGCGGACGTCATGATCGCCGGCGGCGCCGAGGAGATGCACTACATGGACGCCGGGATCTTCGACATCATGCGCGCCACCTCCACGCGCTACAACGACCGGCCGGAACGGACGCCCCGGCCCTTCGACCGGGAACGCGACGGGCTCGTCGTGGGGGAGGGAGGCGGCTGCCTCGTCCTCGAGGCGTACGAGCGCGCCAAGAGCCGCGGCGCGGCCATCCACGCCGAGATCATCGGGTTCGGAAACAACTGCGACGGCGGCCACATCACCAATCCCAGCGCGGAGGGGATGGCGGCGGCGATGCGCCTCGCCCTCGAAGACGCCGGCATCGGCGCGGAGGAGGTGGGCCATGTGCACGCCCATGCCACCGCGACGGAGCAGGGGGACATCGCCGAATCCCGCGCGACGCACGCCGTCTTCGGGGAGGGGGTGCCGGTGAGCGCGATCAAGGGCTACATGGGGCATACCCTCGGGGCGTGCGGCGCCATCGAATCCGCCGTCACGATCCTGATGCTCAAGGAAGGCTTTATCGTGCCGACGCGCAACCTCGAAGAACCCGATCCGGCCTGCGCGCCGCTCAACCATGTCCGCGGCGCGTGCCGGCCGCATCGCTTCCGGATCGGCATGAACAACAACTTTGCCTTCGGCGGGATCAACACCTCCCTGCTGTTCGCCCGGGTCTGACGGGGGCGATCGTGGAGACAAGCCCCGCCGGCCGCTTCGCCATCCTCATCCCGGTTTACAACCACGCGGCGCAGATCGCCGTCGTCGTCACCCGCGCCCGCGCCCTGGGGCTGCCGGTCTGCGTGATCGACGACGGCTCGACGGATGCGACGGCCGCGCGCCTGGAGGGGATCGCGGACGTCACCGTGCTCCGCCACGGGGCGAACCGGGGCAAGGGGGCGGCGATCCTGACGGGCTTCGATGCCCTCGCCGGCCGGGCGGACTGGGCCGTGACCCTGGATGCGGACGGCCAGCACGACCCGGACGACATTCCCGGAATGATCCGGGCGATCCCGGCGGGGAGCCGGCCGATCGTGGTCGGGCGACGGGAGGGGATGATCGGGGACGACGTCCCCTGGACGAGCCGCTTCGGGCGGAAGTTCTCGAATTTCTGGGTCCGGGCGGCCGGGGGGCCGGTCCTGTCCGACACCCAGAGCGGTCTGCGCATCTACCCGCTGCCGGAGGCGGCCCGGCTCCCCGTCCGCGCCCGCCGCTTCCAGTTCGAGGTGGAGATCCTCGTCCGGGCCCGCTGGCGGGGGATTCCCGTGATCGAGGCGCCGGTGGGCGTCTCCTACACGCCCGGCATGAAGCGGGTCTCGCATTTCCGGCCGTTCGTCGACTTCTGCCGGAACGCGGAGACCTTCGGCCGGCTGATCTTCCTGCGCATCCTGCGCTTCCCGGGAAGGGAAGGGCCAGGACCGACACCCGATAAGGAGTGAGCCGTTGTTCTTCCGCCGCTACCGTTTCCGCTGGTCCCTGGTCCTCGCCGTGCTCCTGGTCCTGGGCGGTCTTTTTGTCTACACCGCCCGGGGGATCCGGATCGAGACGGACATCCTCGCCTCGCTGCCCCAAAAGGATCCGGTCCTGGCGGACGCCCACCGGGTCATCCGCCACCTGCCGGTCCAGGACCGGCTCGTGTGCGATCTCGAGATCCGGGGCGGGGACGCGGAGACGCTGGTCGCGGCCGCGGAGCGCTTCGAGACGGGGCTGACGCGGAGCGGGCTTTTCCGAAAGGTCGGCCTGGGCGAGATGCAGGCCCTCGGCCCGGAGCTCGTGGACCACGTCGTCGGGCACCTGCCCCTCCTGTTCGACGAACGGCAGCTCCGGGAAGAGGTCGCCCCGCGCCTCGCCCCGGAACGCATCGAACGACAGCTCGCGGAGAATCTCGATCTCCTCCAGGGGCTGGAGGGCATCGGCCAGGCGGAGCTCGTCGCCCGGGACCCCCTGGGGCTGAGAACCCTCGTCCTGGCGAGGATGGCCCAGCTCATGCCGACGAAGGAGGCCCGCTTCCACCGGGGGCAGCTCCTCTCGAACGACGGCGCCCACCTCCTGCTGACGGCCGAACTGGCCGGCGCCGCGACGGACACCCGCTTTTCGCGCGCCATTCCGCCCCTGCTCGAGGCCCTCACGAAGGAAATGAATGCAGCCTACCGTTCCCGGGGCGTGTCGTTCGTGGTGACGCCCGTCGGGGCCTACCGCGCCGCCCTGGACAACGAGACGGCGGCCCGGCGGGACATGCGGATGGCGGTCTGGCTCACGACGATCGGGATCGCGCTATTGCTCATCCTGACCTTCCCGCGCCCCCTGATCGGGCTCATGGCGCTCCTGCCCTCGACGGTCGGCGCCCTTTGCGCCCTCTTCCTCTGCTCGCTGATCTGCCCGCGCCTGTCGATCCTGGCCGTCAGCTTCGGGGGCGCCATCATGGCCTTTACCGTCGATCTGGGGATCGCCTATCTCCTGTACCTGGACCGGCCCTTCGCAATGACGGGCAAACAGGCGGCGCGCGAGGTGCAATCGGGGGAGGCCCTCGCGGTCCTGACGACGATCGGCGCCTTCCTGCTGCTCACCCTCAGCGAATTCAGCGTCCTGGCCGAGATCGGCGTCTTTGCCGCCCTGGGGGTGGCCTGCGCCTATGCCTTCGTCCATGTCGTTTTTCCCCTGATCCTCCCCGTCATGCCGCCGGCGAAGCGGGTCCGGAAAAGCCCGCTCGCGACGCTTTTGGACCGGATCGTTCCGTCGGAGGGGAGCGGGCGCGGGAGGCTCGCCGCCGCGGCGCTCCTGTTCGGGGTGATGCTCTGTTTCGCGCGACCCGTCTTTCAGGTGGACCTGAACGCCATGAATTCCATGAGCGCGGCCACCCTCGCCGCCGAGAGCCGGGTTCAGGCGATCTGGGGAAATCTGACCAGCCGCGTCTATCTGCTCACGGAAGGACCGGGCCAGAGGGCGTTGCAGGATCAAAGCGACGCCCTGGCCCCCTGGCTTGAGGAAGACGAAAGACGCGGCGTGATCCGGGCGCCCTTCGTGCTATCGGACCTGTTTCCGGGCGAGGCGCGGGCGCGCCGGCAGGCCGAGGCCTGGCGGGCCTTCTGGACGCCGGAGCGAACGGCGGACGTGGCGCGGTCGCTCAGGCGGTCCGGCGAGACGTTGGGCTTCAGTCCGGCGGCCTTCGCGCCCTTCCTGGATTCGCTGACCGCCGCGCCTCCCGCCGCGCCCGGGGTTCCGGAGCGCCTCGCCGGCCTGCTGGGCGTCTCGCCCGGACCGGAGGGCCGGGTGCAGGTCACGATGGTGACGCCCGGCCCCGCGTACGACGCCCGGGCGTTCTTCGACCGCTATGCGGCCACCGGGCTCGTCCGGATCTTCGACGCGGGACTCTTCAGCAAGCGCCTGGGAGATGTGCTGGTGAAGCTTTTCACGGAGGTCGCCCTGATCGTTGCCCTGGGCATCACGCTCGTCGTGTTCCTCTTCTTCCTCGACTGGCGGCGGACCCTCATCGTCCTGGCGCCGGTGGTCTTCGCCCTCGTCTGCACCCTGGGGACCCTGAATCTCCTCGGGCGATCCATCGACATCCCGGGGGTCATGCTCTGGGTCGTCATCATGGGCATGGGGATCGACTACGGCATCTACTACGTCTGCGCCTATCAGCGCTGCCTCGACGAGCGCGACCCCTCCATGCGCCTGATCCGGCTGGCCATTCTGCTGGCGGCGGCGACGACCCTGATCGGCTTCGGCGTTCTGGCCATTGCCGAGCACGCCGTCCTCAAAAGCATCGGGCTGACCTCCTTCTTCGGGATCGGCTATTCCCTGCTCGGGGCGCTCGTCCTCGTCCCGCCCCTGGTCCGGCGGGTGCTCAAGCCGGTGGCGCTGCCCCCGGAATCCTTCCCCGCCGGCTCGCCCCGCCATACCGCGCGGGCGCGCCTGCGCTACCGGCATCTCGCGGCCCATCCCCGCCTCTTTGCCCGCTTCAAGATGCGTCTCGATCCGATGTTTCCGCGTCTGGCCGGCTTTGTCGGGCAGCCCCGCCGCATCCTGGACATCGGCTGCGGCATCGCCGTTCCCTCCGTGTGGCTCACGGAGCTGTTTCCCCAGGCCCGCGTCCACGGCATCGATCCGGACGAGGAGCGGATCCGCGTCGCCCGGCAGGCGATCGGCCCCCGCGGCGAGATGCGCACCGGGCGCGCCCCCGAACTCGACGACCTGCCGGAGGGGGCCGACACGGCCCTCGTGCTCGACGTCATCCACATGCTCGACGAATCGACCTGGCGGCGGACCCTCGCCGTTCTGAATGCAAAACTGATCCCCGGTGGCCGGCTCATCCTGCGGGCCACCGTTCCCGCGGACCGGCCCTTCCCGTGGAAGCGGCGCCTGGAGGAGCTCCGTCTGAAGCTCCATCGACTGGCCCCCCATTACCGGAGCCGGACGGCAATCACGGCAGGGATCGCGGCGGCCGGCTTTCATCTCGAAACGGTCGAGGCGGACGGCCCGGACAGCGAAGAGGTCTGGTTCGTCGCCGTGAAGCCCCCGTCGGACGCCATCGATGCGGCCTCGCGGGCATCGCAGGGGGCGCGGCCGTGAAGGACCGTTTCTACCGCTTCCTGACCTTCCTGGCGCGGCACCTGGGCGCATGGGCCTTTCTTCTGGTCGCCTGGTTCATCGCCACGGGCTACTTCCTCTTCTTCCCGAAGCGCGTCGCCGTCAGCGTGCGCTTCTACCGGCGCCTGTTTCCCGGCCGGCCGCGCCTCTACCCCCTGTGGTGCGCGTGGCGGCAGTATCACCACTTCGTGCGCGTCTTTCTGGACCGGTTCCTGCTGACGGAAGGGGCGGATCTCCCGACAACATACGAGGGCTGGGACCATCTCGTGGCGGCGGCGGAGAGCGGCCGGGGCGGCATCGTGCTCATGTCCCACGTGGGCAACTGGGAGATCGCCGCCCGCCTCCTCAGGCGCTACGGACAGAGCCACCCGCGCATGAAACTGCTCCTCTACCTGGGGGAGAAGCACCGGGAGCAGATCGAGCGGCGGCAGAAGAAGAGCGTCGCAAAGAGCGGCATCCGGGTGATCGCCGTGCCGGAGGAGGGGGGCTCGCCGATGGACATCGTCGAGGGGCTGAATTTTCTGCGGGAAGGGGGGCTGGTGTCGATGACGGGCGACCGCCTCTGGGGGCGGGACCCGAGGACCGTCGATGTCCGGTTTGCGGGCGGCCGCGCCCGGATTCCGGAGACGCCGTTCGTCCTCGCCCTGATGTCGGGGGCGCCGCTCCTGATCTTTTTCGCCTGCCGCACGCGCGGGGGGGTGTACCAGCTGATCACGAAGCCGCCCCTGAAAGTCCGGGCGGCGTCACGGGCCGCGCGCGCGGACGCCATCGCCGCGGCGGCCCAGACCTACGCCGACGCGCTCGAGGAGACGGTGCGCGCCCACCCCTTCGAGTGGTACCACTTCGAGCCGTTTCTGATCGAGGACCCGGCCGCCGGGCCGGGAGGATGAAAGACGGTGATCAACCGGGATCGGGAGGAACCTTCATGAAGAAAAGAATTCTGATGGCCGGCGGGTTATTGGCCGTTGCCGGCATTGTTTTCCAGGCCTGGCGATTCTGGTATGTCTCGACGCCGCCTCCCTTCGCCAAGAACGCCCCCTCCGGCGTCATTGAGGTCAACCGGCTGCCGCGCAATCCCATCATTCATCACACCCTGGACGCCTCCCTGCGGGACGAGGTCCGGCAATACGGCTATGTCAACATCAACGGACCCGCCATGATCCGGGTTCCTTCCTGGGTCGGCAGGCCGCTGGGCAAATTCTATCTCTATTTTGCGCACCACAAGGGAGACTCCATCAAACTGGCCTACGCGGACAGGCCGGAAGGGCCGTGGCGAATCTATCCGGCCGGGGCGCTTCATGTCCGGGATTCCGGCTTCGCGACCGTTCCCCCCGCGGGCGGCAAGATCGCCGCCGTGAAGGGATTGTGGACGCGGATGAGCGCCACGGAATTCTGGACCCTGCTCCGGGTGGGGCTCGCGGCCCGAAAGGCCTCCCGGGAAATGAAAGAACAGGGGATGACGGTTTCCGGGGAAGAAAAACCCCATGTCGCCAGTCCCGACATGATCGTTGACGACGAAAAGCGGGAAATTCGGATGTACTATCATGGCCTGCTGGATGATGGCGTCCAGGCGACCCGGGTCGCCGTTTCCGGGGACGGGATCCGTTTCAAGCCGGGGGCAGAGGTGATCGCCGCGCCCTATCTCCGGGTCTTCCGATACCGGGGGCTTCACTACGGACTGGCCATGCCGGGTCTGCTCTACCGATCCCGGGACGGTTTGAGCGGGTTTGAGGTTCGTCCCCGACCCCTGGCCGGAACCCGGATGCGTCACGCGGCCGTGCTGCTCAAGGGCGAAACCCTGTTCGTCTTCTGGACTCGGGTGGGAGACGCCCCGGAAAGCATTCTCTGCTCGACCCTGGATCTCGGAGCGAAGGACTGGCGGGACTGGAGGTTGAGTGAACCCGTGGAGGTTCTGAGACCCGATGCATCGTGGGAGGGGGGCGATTTGACGGTCGAACCCTCCCTGCGGACGGAAATTACCGTCAGAAAGCGGCAGCTCCGTGATCCGGCCATCTTTCAGGATCGGAACCGGATTTATCTGCTCTATGCGGTCGCCGGTGAACACGCCCTCGCGATGGCTGAGCTGAAGATCAAAGATTGACCGGCCGGGGCTTCAGGGTTTCCCGCCTGCGCCGACGCGTTCGAGGAGACGGTGCGGGCCCACCCCTTCGAGGGGGACCCCTTTGAGCCGTTTCTTATCGAGGACCCGGCCGCCGGACCGGGCCGCTGAACGCCGCGGCGCCCGGCGCCGTGTCTATCCCTTCCTGGAAAACCCCGCGAGCAGCCGATCGAGCATGATCCCGAATTCCGGCGCCGACGTCGCCTCCAGGAGCGCCGCATGTTCGACCGACAGGTGGACGAGCAGATCCATGCCCGCCGAGCCGTAGACCATGCGCTTGATGGCCGAGGCCGTCTTGGCCGGGATGGCGGCGATGCGCTCCGCGATGGCCTGTGTTTCGTCGACGAGCCGGTCGTCGGGGAAAAACTTCGTGATGATTCCCATTTTTTCGGCCTCGCGCTCGTGGATGTCCTCGCCCAGGAGCGCCACCTCCAGGGCCCTGGCGGTTCCGGTCATCCTGGGCAGGGTCCAGTTGATGCCCCCGTCGCCGGTGAGCCCGATGGTGGAATAGGCGTAGCGCAGCCGCACCCGCTCGGTGGCCACCCGGACGTCCGAGGCCAGGGCGAGGGCGAGGCCGTATCCCGCCGCGAGGCGATTGACGGCCGCCAGGACCGGCTTGGGGCTCTGCCGGACCTCGACGATCGCCCGATGCGCGATGGTGGCGAGTTCCCCAATGATGCGGGTGGGATCCGGGGCGGCGGTGACCTCCGTCACATCGGCGCCGACGGAGAAGGATTTGCCCGCACCCGCGAAGACGATGACCCGGGTGGCCGGATCGTCGACGGCGCGGACCAGGGCCGAGAAGGCCCCCTTCGCCAGGTCGAGGTTGAAGGCGTTGTAAACCTCCGGTCGGTTGAAGATGATCCAGGAGACCGGGCCGCGGGTTTCCGTCAGGACGACTTCTTGAGACATGCGCTGTTCCCCCCTTTCGATGATCGTTCCGGATCGGCGATGAACGGCCGGAACCGTCCCGGGTCCGCGCCCCCATCGGGGCGAACGCCCTCCGCTTCGCGTCACGCCGGAACCCGGGCGTCATGCGGGCGGGTCCCGGGCGTCCTCCGGCGCCGGCGCGATCGAGACGCCCCGTCACGCCTCCGTTCCCGCGCGAAGCCCCGCTTCATTCAACCGGGGGTCGCATCGGACAGGAGCTCTTCGATTTTTTCCCGGTCGATCTTGCCGTTCGGCAGCGTGGGAATCTCCGCGGCGATCCGGAGGCGGCGCGGGCGGGCATGGGCCTCGTCCATCGTCTGGACGGCCGCCCTGAGTTCGGCCGGATCGAGGTCGCCCGCAACGAGGGCCGCGAGTTCCACCTGGCGTCCCCGCTTCAGGGGAAGGGCCAGGACGTGCGCGTCCTTCACGCCGGGAAGGCGCCTCAGCCGGTTCCGCACCTCCTCCAGATCCACCCGCTTTCCGCCGACCTTGACGATGCCGTCCGTTCGCCCGAGGAGCCGGAAGCCGCCCTGCGCCGGGGCGACGCGGTCGGAGGTCAGGAAATATCCCTCCGCGTCCCGCGGAAGGTCCGGGGAGATGAACGCCGAACGTACCGCGAGGCGATCGGAGACGATCTTCCAGTCCACGACGGGGAAGGGGATGCAGACGCCCGCGTCGGACGCATCGGTGCGCAGGGCGATCCCCCCGGTTTCCGTCGAGCCGAAGATCTCCGTGACGGGCAGGCCCGTCCTTTCCCGGAAGAAGGCGCCATCCGCGGCGTCCACGGCGCCTGCCGACGAGAGGGCGAGACGGAGCGAAAAGCGCTTCAGATCGTCGGTCTTGAGGGCGCGGTAATGGATGGGGACGCCGACCAGGACCGTGACGTCGGCCGTTTCGAGGGCGGACAGGATTTCGCGCGGGAACAGGCAGGTTCCCGGAAGGATCCGGGCCCCCGCGGTGAACGGCAGGAGCACGGAGCACAAAAGCCCGTAGATGTGCTGCGGCGGGACGGTGGCAAGCAGACGGTCGCTCGTCCGGACGCCCAGGGTCCGGGCCAGGAAAAACGCCTCTCCGAACAGGTTCCGGGGGGTCTTCGACCAGGACCGGGGCTTGCCGGTCGAGCCGCCGGTGAAGAGGGTCAGAAAGACCTCGTCGGGGGAGCGGACGGGGGCGAGATCGCCGTGCTCCGGCCGGCAGGTCTCGCAGGAAACGGCCTCCACGCCGGCGGGGAGGCCGGGCGCGGCGTCCGTCAGGATGCGGCGGAAGGGCAGGACCTCGCGGACCTCTTCCAGGACCCGGCGGTCGTACGCATGGGGCAGAATGAAACGGGGACCGCCGGCCAGGGAGGCCAGGAGGGCCGCGAGCAGAAGCGACCGGTCCTCGATGCACAGGCAGACCGGCGTATCGGGCGGATCGCTCAGACGGGCGAAGGCATCCCGGATGCCCCTCGCGTGCCGGCCGATGTCGCCCAGGGTGCTGACGCCGTCGGCATATGGACGGGCGGGATCGGACAGGCGGGAGAAGATGGATTCAATCATCGGTCATCCCGTGCGGGGCGTTCCCCGAAGATGAGGCGGCCGATCCGGACGATCGTGGCCCCTTCCTCGATGGCCACGCCGTAGTCCTGGGACATGCCCATGGACAGTTCCTCCATGACGCAGCGTTCGATCTGCTCGGCCCGGATCTGGTCCCGAAGACGCCGCAGGGCGGCGAAACAGGGCCGGGACGCCTCCGGGTCGTCGGACCAGGGGGGCAGGGTCATCAGGCCCCGCACCGATATGTTTTTCAGGGCCGAGACGGCGCGGACGAGGAGCAGGGCCTGGGAGAGCGGGATGCCGCTCTTCGACGCCTCCCCGGCGACGTTGACCTCGATCAAGACCGGCATGACGCGCCCCGCGGCGGCCGCGCGCCGGTCGATCTCCTCCGCGAGGCCCATCCGATCCACCGAATGGATCAGGGCGAAGCACTGCACGGCGTGTCTCGCCTTGTTCGTCTGCAGATGACCGATGCCGTGCCAGGGCACGTCCGTGCCCAGGCGTTCGATCTTCTGACGGGCCTCCTGGACGTAGTTTTCACCCAGGACGTCCACGCCGGCGGCGACGGCCTCCCGGATCCGCGCCTCCTCCACCGTCTTGGTGACGGCCATGAGGCGGACGGCGGAGACGGGCCGGCCGCTCTTCGCGGCCGCGGCGGCCATGTCCTCGCGGATGCGGCGGATGCGCTCGGCGATCGTGCCGTTCATGGGGCTGCCTCCCGGGCAAAGGCGATGACGCCCGCCTGCTTCAGGGCCTCCACCACTTCGGTCAAAGGCAGGCCCACGACATTGGTGTAGGAGCCCCGGATCTCCCGGATGAAAAAGGCGCCCCGGCCCTGGACGGCGTAGGCCCCGGCCTTGTCGAAGGGCTCCCCCGACCGCACGTACCAGGCCATCTCGTCGGCCGGGATCTCCTTGAAGCAAACGGAGGATTCGACCGCCCTGGTGAGGGAGAGCCCGCGGTCGTGGCGGCAGAGGGAGAAACCCGTGAAGACCCGATGTTCCCGGCCGCTCAGCTTGCCCAGCATGGCCATCGCCTCCGGCGGCGATCCCGGCTTGCCCAGGATTTCGTCCCCGATGACCACGATCGTATCGGCGCCCATCACCCAGGCATGCGGATTCTGGCGGGCAACCGTCTCCACCTTCGCCCGGGCCAGGCGCCGGCAGTGGTCCGCCGGCCCCTCCCCCGGTAGAGAGGCCTCGTCGACGCCGCTCGTCCGGGTCTCGAAGTCCAGTCCCAGGCGACGGAGGAGTTCGGCGCGGCGCGGGGAGGCCGAGGCCAGGATCAGCGGCCCCGTCGTTGCGATGCGCGCGGCGGAGGGCTCGGACCCCGCCGAAGAATTCCCGTCCTGAAGATGCATGGCGTCCCGCTTTTCAAGAAATCCCTTGCCTGATTTTTCCCACCGTCCTATAGAGGAACCGTGCCGCCCTGTCAAGCGGCGTTCGACGGCGCGGGGCGGCGCGAACCCTGCGTGCGGGAGGCGATCGACATGAGGTTTTGGCAAGGCATCGGGTCAGGGGTGATCGGCGCGGGGCTGATCCTGCTGCTGGCGGCGCCGGTTGCGGCCGCCGCGCGGCACGTGCAGATGGATATTCCCGGATGCATGACCTGAAGCGGCTATGCGAGGATAAGTTCTATCCTCAAGCAGGTCGAAGGCGTCACGTCCTACCGGGCGACGGGCCGGAACGAGCTGACGGTCGTTTACCAGGACGACAAGGTCAGCCTCGAAACCATCCTGAGGGCCCTGCGCAGGGGGGGCGTCGAATGGCGGGGGAAACCCGCCTCCCTGCCGGGCTTGCCCCCCAGGTCTTCTCCGGGGGCGCCTGCGGGCAGTTCCTAACCCCTGCCCCGGTTGCCCGCCCTATAGATAGGTCCGGCCCGGCCCCTCCGCGAGGAGATCCACGACCTTCTTCACGTCCTGGGAGGCCCCCCGCCTGCAGATCAACAGGGCGTCCTCCGTCTCCACGACGATCAGGTCCTCCACATCGACCAGGGCCACGAGCTTCTTCGGACTGAACACGAAGGAGTTGCGGGCCTCCACCCCGACGAAGTGCGCCTCGGAGCGGACGGCGTTGCCCGCCGCGTCCCGGGGCGAGACCTCCCAGAGGGCGTCCCAGCTCCCGACGTCGGACCACCCGAAGTCCCCCTTGAGCAGGAGGACGTCGCGGGCCTTTTCCATGACGCCGTAATCGATGGAGATGGGGGCCATCGCGGCGTAGGCGTCGCGGAGAACCTCCGCTTCACGGGGGGTGCCCCAGGCGGCGTCGATCTCCCGGAGGCCGCGGGACAGGTCGGGCAGGTGGCGTTCGATCTGGTCCAGGATGACGGGCGCCCGCCAGACGAACATCCCGCTGTTCCAGGAAAAATTCCCCTGCCGGAGGAAGGACTCCGCCTGCGGGCGATCGGGCTTCTCGCGGATGGACCGGACCCGCCAGACCGCTTCCCCGGCGACCGTTCCCGCCGGCTCGCCGTTTTCCAGGTAGCCGTATCCGGTTTCGGGGCCGGTCGGCGCGATGCCGATGGTCACGAGCGCCGCCTCGCGGTCGGCGACCCGGGTGGCCGCGGCCAGGACCTGGCGGAAGCGCGCCTCGTCCCGGATGAGATGGTCGGCGGGCAGGACGGCCATCACGGCGCCCGGCGAGCGCCGGTTGACGGCCAGGGCCGCGAGGCCGATGCAGGGGGCGGTATTGCGGCCCATCGGTTCGATCAGGATGTTGTCCGGCGGGACCTCCGGGAGCTGGCGCATCAGTTCCTCCGCGTGGCTCGCCCCCGTGACGACCAGCGTCCGGTCCGGCGGGATCAGGGGGGAGAGCCGGGCGAGCGTCTCCTGAATGATCGTCCGCTCGCCCACGATGTCCAGCAGGTGCTTGGGCATCCGCTCGCGGCTGCGCGGCCAGAACCGCGTTCCCTTGCCCCCCGCCATGATGACGGCGTAGAGCGTCCCGCCGCCGTCCGGATTGCCGATTTCTGCCTGCATGCGGTTAACCTTCCTTCCGCTTCTTGATCTCAAGCGCCGCCTTGAGCCCCTTTTCGCGGATCACCTTGAAAGCCAGGCCCGTGGTCGTCTGGCGGTAGAAGCGCCGGGCGTATTTTTTGAGCATCTTCCGGTCGATCTCGAATCCCAGGCCGGGGCGCGTGAAGGGCCAGAGCATGGCGTTCTTGTCGGGGAGGATGGGCGCGATGAGGCCGTCGCGGAACTCCGGCACCCAGGACGGCTCCTCCAGCGGGTATTCGAGCGGGTGGGTGTTCCCCCGATCGGCCAGGACCAGGTTCCAGTTGACATAGAAGCCGATCCCGTTGGTCCAGGTATGCGGGGAGTACTCCCGGTTGAGCCGGTGGCAGGCCTCGATGACCTGCCGGACCTGCGCGATCCCGCCGGCAAAGGTGGCGTCGGGCTGATACACGTGGAAGCAGTCCTTCTCGAGCATGACCTTGATCTCGTCCCACCCGTGGTTCAGCTCGGCGCCCGAAATCTTCACGGGGGAGGCCTTCTTCAGCGCGGCCAGCCCGTCGTAATCGTGCCAGTCGAGAGGCTCCTCCAGCCATTCGATTCCGTTGTCGGCGCAGGCCCGCGCGTAATCGCCCGCCCGCTTGAGATCCCAGGCCGGGATGCGGTCCACGATGGAGACCAGCCATCCCTGGTTGGCGTCCACGCCCAGGGTCGGACCGTCGCCCACCCCCTTGCGGACCTCTTCGATCAGACGGACGTCCTCCGCGAAGGTTTTGGCCTTCGCCCGCAGCTTGAAGGTTTTGAAGCCGCGCGCCATCAGGGCCAGGATTTCCTCCACGCGCCGGGCCGGTTCGTGCAGTTCGCCAAACGAGCAGTAGGCCTCGATGGGCCGGGCCTCTCCCCCGAGGAGTTCGTAGACCGGTTTCCCCTGGGCCTTGCCCATGATGTCCCAGCAGGCGGGCTCGATCCAGTGGTTCAGCCAGCCCAGGTAGCCGGCCTGCTTGAGCAGGCTCTGGATGCGGTCGATATCGGTCGGATCGGCGCCGATGATGTACCCGCCGAGCAGGTCGCCCAGACCCTGCCGCTCCTCCCCCATGGCCGTCCCGGCGGACCACCCTTCGATCCCGTCGTCCGTGGCGAGCCGAATCAGGGTGAAGCGGTTGTGCGTCTGGGGATAGCCGGGGATCCAGGTCGGCCAAAAGGTGTGTTTGAGGGGGATATGGACGTGGTAGAGCTCGATCTCGGTGATTTTCATCGCGCCGCCTCCTTCCATGAGTCCGTGCCGGAGATCGCCGGCAGTCTTGATCCCGATGTGCACGCCGTCTTTTCGATTCCGGTGAATGGAGGCGAAGTATACGAGGGGCGGTCCGGGCTTGTCAAGCGTGGAATCTGGAGAATTCTTGCATTTCCGGGACGGAATGGATAGACTTCCCCCGCGCCCCGCCCGGAGGTCCGCGGGGACGACATGTGCGGGGCCACAGGCATAAAGGGGATGTCGGCCATGACGAAAAAGCCGGTCTATCCGGTCGTGACGCTGAAGACGGGACGGGAGGACTCCCTCAGGCGGGGCCATCCGTGGCTCTTCTCCGGCGCCCTGGCGCGGATTCCGGAAGGGCTCGGCCCTGGAGAGGTCGTCACGGTGGCCTCGGCCTCGGGCGATGCGCTGGCCCTGGGGTTTTACAATCCCCAAACGGACATCGCCATCCGGATTCTGACCCGGGATGGCCAGGCGGTGATCGATGCCGCCTTCTGGCGCGAGCGGCTCCAGGCGGCCCTTGCGCTGCGCCGCCGGGTGGTTCAGGCCGATACGACCGGCTACCGCCTGGTCAACGCCGAGGGCGACGGGGCGCCCGGGCTCGTCGTCGACCGCTACGACCGCTGGCTGGTCCTGTCATTCGCCACGGCGGGCATGGACCGCTTCCGGGAGGACTGGGTGCGGATTCTCGTAGAGGCGTTCGCTCCCGACGGGATGTACGAGCGGAGCGAGGGGGCGGCCCGGCGGCGGGAGGGCCTGTCCGACCGGAGCGGCGTTCTAGCGGGGGCGGCGCTGCCGGAGGCCGTGCCGATGTCGGAAAACGGCTTGTCGTTTGCGGTGGACATCGCGGCCGGCCAGAAAACGGGGTTTTTTCTGGATCAGAGACCCAACCGGGAGTTGTGCGGGAGGCTGGCCGCGGGCGCGGGGGGCATGCTGAACGCCTTTGCCTATTCCGGCGGCTTTTCGGTTTACGGCATCCGGGGCGGGGCGCGGCGGGTCGTTTCCGTCGACATCTCCGAGCGGGCAACGGCGCTCGCGAAACGAAACCTCGCGCTGAACGGGCTTTCCGGGGAGACGCATCCCGTCCTGACGGCCGATGTCTTCAAATATCTCCGGGAGACCGGCGAAACCTTCGACCTGGTCGTGCTCGACCCGCCCGCGTTTGCGCGCGGCCGCAAGGATCTGGCGCGGGCGGCGCGGGGCTACAAGGACATCAACCTCCAGGCGATGCGCCGCCTGGCGCCGGGGGGGCTGCTCCTGACCTTTTCCTGCTCGAATCCCCTCGATCAGGAGCTGTTCGAGAAGATCGTTCTCGGCGCGGCGCGGGATGCGGGCCGAACGGCCCGGGTGCTGCAGCGCCTGGGGCCCGGCGGCGACCATCCCACCGACCTGGGGCATCCCGAAGGCCGCTACCTGAAGGGTCTCCTGCTCTGCCTGTAGGGCGGGGACCCTTCAGAAGCGCCCGTGGCGTCCCGTTCCGCTCCGGAACCGCGCCGCGCCTTCCTGGGTCTCTCCACTGAAAATCACCTCCAGACCGCGGTGGAATTCGTTTTCCATCGCCGCGTCGAAGGGCTGATCGAACCCTTCGTAAGCGGCGAGGCGGTCGCTGCGAAGGCAGCGCTGCGGGAACGCGGCGATCTCCGCGGCCAGGGCCTCGGCCGCCGTCCGGGCCTCGCCCGGTTCCACCACCCGGTTGACGAGCCCCATGGCGAGGGCCTCCTCCGCGCCCACCGGCCGTCCGGTCAGGATCAGGTCGAGCGCACGGCTCAGGCCGATCAGGCGGGGGAGCCGCTGCGTGCCCCCGTCGATCAGGGGAACGCCAAAGCGGCGGCAGAACACGCCGAGGACGGCGTTTCGCTCCATGACCCGCAGGTCGCACCAGCAGGCCAGTTCCAGGCCGCCGGCCACGGCGTGGCCCGAGATCGCGGCGATGACCGGCTTGGACAGTTTCATGCGTGTCGGACCCATGGGTCCCGGGGCGGTCATGTCCGTGTTCAACCGGTTGGCCTGTCCTTCCGACATCCGGGCCACCGCCTTCAGGTCGGCGCCGGCGCAGAAGGCGCCTCCGGAACCGCACAGGACGGCGGCGGCGGCGCGCTCATCCCGGTCGAACTCGGCAAAGGCCGCCACCAGTTGGTCGGCGGTGTCCCGATTGACCGCATTGCGGGCCTCCGGACGGTTGATGATGACGGTCCAGACGGCGCCGCTTTTCTCCGTGATCACGTCCATGTCTTCATCCTCATGCAGGCCCGGGTGGGCGGGAAGCACGGCCTCAGGGCCTGGCCAGTTGCTGGGCGATGCGCTCGTGGAGCATCCGGGACGCCAGATTGTTTCCCGAAACGCCGGTCCGGATCGCGACGGTCGTCTCGTTGCGAGCCACGTATTCGACCTCGATGGCGACCTTCTCGTCCTGGATGATCGCCTGGATCGTTCCCTTGGCGATCTTCAGAACCGGTTTGACCTGGGTGGCCTTCATGTCGATCATCATCTGTTCGCAGGCCTTCCACACCCGATCGAAGGACGCGGCGTAGCGGGAGTGCAGAAACCCGTCGGTGTAGAGGAAATCCCCGGAAGTGACGCCGACCGTGCGGTTTCCGATGGTCAGCGCCGTATCGCACCCCACCGTCAGCATGCTCAGCAGAAGACACACCCACAGAGTTTTTTTGATCATGACGCCCTCTCCTTCTCTTATCAGAATGGACGGCGGAACCGCCGCGCTTCACGGATCCTCCCGGGCCGCGGGAGATGGCGGTCCGGGGTGCGGTCACTATAGGAAAATCCGCTTCGGGAAGTCAATCGAATTCAGAACGGGGCGGGGACATCCGGGAGGAAGGCCCGGACCGTCGCCCAGACCAGGACGACGAGCGTCCCGATGGCGGTGACGCCGCCGAAGGGGGCGAGCCAGGCCGGCTCCCCGTTCCGCTCCTCGTATCCGAGGGCAAAGGCCGCAAGCAGGCCCGCGGCCAGGCCGCCGCCGTGCGCCCAGTTGTTGATGCCGGGGACGAGCAGGCCGAAGAGCACCAGGCCGACGATCCACCCGGTGGCCTGCCGGTAGACGGACTCGCCCAGAAAGCCCCCCCGGCTCTTCCCGTAGTAGAGGATGGCGCCGATGAGTCCGCAGAGGCTGGCGGACGCCCCGATCGTGAAGGGGATGCCGGCGAAATAGGACAGGAGAAATCCGGCCGCGCCGCTCGCCACGTACAGGACGACGAAGCGGTGGGTCCCGAAGATCTGCTGCACGAACGGTCCCAGCTGCCAGAGGGCGGCCATGTTGAAGAACAGGTGAAGAAGGCCGCCGTGGAGAAAGGAGGCCGTGATGAGCGTCCACCAGCGCCCCTCGTAGGCGATGGGGAGAACGCCGGTTGCCCCCAGCCGGTAGAGGGCCCTTCCGTCGGGCGAGAGGAAGGAGAACGGACTGGGGGCGAGCCCGATGCCGGCGGGCGTCAGGAGCAGGGACAGGAGGTAGAGTGTGATGTTGATGGCGATGAGTCCCGGGACGAGTTGCCGGGAGGCGGGGCCGAAGACGCCCAGCGCCGCCCGCCAGGGTGCGCCCGGTCTTTTCAGGCCGCAATGGGGGCAGGCCGGCTCGTCGGCGCTGACCAGCCTGCGGCAGCCGGGGCAGAGGAGGGATGTTCTTCTCGGGGATGCCATGCGGGCCTAAATGAACCTCATGATGAACGGAATGGCGATGAAGGTGCCGATCGAGGTGGTGAGGTTGACGATGGCGACGAGCAGCAGGATGCGCGTGATCTTATTCCGGAAGAACCCGCGGACGCTCATGATGTCGCTCTTCAGCGCCAGGAAGTCCCGGACCTGGGGTTTGCGGACGGTCGCCTCGACGAGGCCGGCGATCCAGCCCGCGGCGAGCAGGGGGTGCAGCGTCGTGAAGGGGGCGGCCAGGGCGGCGGCGGCGATCGTGAAGGGGTGCGCGAGCAGCAGGATCGCTCCGGCGCTGGCGCAGGCGGCGGTGATCGCGGCCCACCACGCCATCATCGTGAGGCTGGCGCGGCTTCCGGAGGCGAAGAAGCCCGCGACGAACAGGCCGAGGATGGCGAGCGTGAACCCCCATCCCGCCCATTTGGCCCAGAGGCTCGGGGGGGGAATCCGGTTCAGGGCGTCGAGGTCGATGGTCCGGTCCAGGTTCTTCACGATGCCGGGGACGTGGCCGGCGCCCACCACGGCCACGATCTTTCGTCCGGGCGCGTGGGAGATCCTGTGCGCCAGATATTGATCGCGCTCGTCGATCAGGGTCGACTTGAGCTCGGGCAGCTTCTTGCCGACCGTCTCCAGGGCCACCTCGAGGACGTCCTGCTGCTTGAGCTTCTCGATGTCCTCTTCCGTGATCTCTTCGGAGAAGAAGAGGGAGAAAATCATCTCGCTGATGAACTTCGTCCGGGCCCAGAAGCCCATCGACCGCCAGACCCGCAGCAGGGTGATGCGGATTTCCCGATCGGCCAGGACCAGTTCGGCGCCCGTTTCCTCCGCGCGGGCCATGGCCCGGATCATTTCCTCGCCCGGCTGAATGTGGAATCTCTGGGCGATCTTGTTTTGAACGGACGCCATAAGCAGCTGGGCGAGCAGCAGCGCGGTCCGCTTTTCCCGGACCACGCGGACGATGTCCATCTCCTGCCACTTGTCCCTCTGCCGGAGGGCATCGTAGCGGGCCGCGCACAACTCGACGCAGACGGTGTCCGGCTTCTCCTCGCCGATGACGCGGTCCACGAGATCGGCGCTGTCGCGCGAAACATGCGCGGTGCCGACGATCACGAGTTCCTTGCCGGGGTATTGAAACCGGTGCAGGGGTTCAGGGTTCAAGGGGGGGGTATCCTTCTCATGTCGGGGATGCGGACTGTCCATAGCAGGATCGATGCCAGATGTAAAGGGAAATGGCCGCGGCTTCAGCATTCGATGCGCAGGTCGTCGCAGGCGGCGAACGTCGCGGGGAATTCCGTCTGCGCCGCGGCCTCCGCCTCCCTCCGCTCCGGCAGGCTCCGGTAGATGCGGGCATCGAAGTGCGTCAGGGCCAGGCGCCGCGCCCCGGCCTGACGGGCAATGCGGGCGGCCGTCTCCGGGTTCAGGTGCGGCCAGCTTTCCGAAGATTGCCCCGTTTTGTAGGCGCACTCCGTGATCAAAAGATCCGCCCCGCGGGCGAGGGTCACGGCGTTTTCGCAGTATCCCGTGTCGGGGCAATAGGCGATGATCCGCCCGTCGAGCTTAAGGCGAAACCCCAGGGTCAGACCCGCATGGACGAGGGGCAGGGCCTGGACGGGGAAGGGCAGGGCGGCCGCCTCCCCGGGCAGCTCGCGCACATGGGCCGGATAGGGCAGGCCGTCCAGCGGCACCGTAAAGGGGGCGTTCACGAAGGTCCGGAGAACCGCGCGTCCGCCGGCCGGGCCGCAGAGAGTCAGTCCCCCCGGGAGGTTGAATTTGGTCAGGGTGTGGAGTCCGAGGATGTGGTCCAGGTGAAAATGACTGAGAAAAATGTACACCGGCCGCGGGTCTTCCGGCGACAGGTGACGGTCCAGCTTGGCGAGGCCGCCGCCGGCGTCGAGGGCGACGACCGCCCCGGGCGTGGAAATCAGGGTGCAGACCGTGCTCCCCGTTTCCGTGTCATACCAGCCGTTGGTGCCGAGGAAACAGACCTCCATCCCCCCATCCTCTTCCTCCGGCGGGTTCGGGGCGACATCGCCGGGACGCCGCCTGGCCTCACCCCTCCGCCTCCCGGTCATCCGGACCGTTTCCCGTCGAGGGCCTTGAGCTTTTCCTCCCTGAGAAAGCGGCGCGTATCGCGGATGACGTTCTGGAAAGCCTCCGGCAGGGGGGACACGGGCGCCCCGGTGGAGAGGGCGCAGGCGTAGACCTGGCAGGCCTTTTCCAGAAGCTCGGCGTTGAGCCACGCCTCGGCGAGGTCCGCGCCCAGGAGGAGGGCGCCGTGGTTCTGGATGATGTAGGCGTGGGCGTGGTTGTCCATCCGCGCGGCGACGTTCGCCGCCAGCTCCGGACTGCCGGACAGGGCGTAGGGGATGACCTCCACCTGCTCCCCCAGCTTGAAGGCGACCTCGTCGAACAGCGCCGGGACGGGCCGGTTGGTCAGGGCGAAGACGCTGGCGAAGGGCTGGTGGGTGTGAACGATGGCCCTGATCTCCGGGCGTTTCCGGTACACGGCCGCGTGCAGCCCCGCCTCCACCGACGGACGCCGGGTCCCCGTCCGGACGTTCAGGTCGAAATCGAGCAGGCAGAGGTCCTCGGGGGTCATCTCGTCGTAGGAAAGGCTCGACGGGGTGATGAGGAAGGCGTCGTCGCCGGACCGCACGGAGACGTTGCCGCCCGTTCCCCGGAGCGTGCCGAAATACCCGTGGGACGAGAGCCATCCGTTGCAGACCAGGATTTCCTGTTTCAGGGCCGCCGTTTCCTCCGGTGTCGTCATGGGAAGCCTCCTTCCGTGATCGTCAAAGTCCATGGGCCGTGGAGCGGGCGCAAGGATAGCGAAGTGGGCGGACCCTGTCAAGCCTCGCGTTCGTGCGTCCGGGACATGCAGGGACCATCCCGCGGAGACCGCGGGCTGGATGGCGCCCGGGATGCCGCGCGGGCCTTCCCGTCTGGCAAAAAACAAAAAAATGTTGACAAAAGGGCCTGCGTGATTTAATTACTACCAAAATGATAGCGTTAGTAGGAATTGCAGGGGGACTTCATGAAGCTTTCGACACGGGCGCGCTACGGGATGAGGCTGATGCTCGTTCTGGCTCAGCACTACGGGGAGAAGCCTGTATTTCTCAAGGATATCGCGAAGTTGGAAGAGATCTCGGAAAAATATCTGAGCCAGATCATCATTCCCCTCCGGGCCAGCGGCCTCGTCAACTCCAGTCGCGGGGCCTGCGGCGGCTACAGCCTGGGCCGGGAGCCGGAGCGGATCAACCTGAAAGAGATCATGGACGTCCTCGAGGGCGATTCATGTCTGGTGGACTGCGTCAAGGATCCGTCGGTCTGCCGTCGGGTCTCCACCTGCGTCAGCCGGGACGTCTGGTCGATCATCGGCGAGCGGATTGCCGACATCCTCAGAGGCATGACCCTGGCCGATCTGGTCGGCAAGACCCGGGCTAGGGCGGACGGGGAGATCATGAGCAACATCTGACGGACAGATCGGGAGGCAAAATCCCCCGTGACGACAGGTCCGGCCGCAATCGAACGGGATATCGAGCGGATCGTGACGGAAGGACGGTCCAAGGGGATGGCGGACGGTGACGAACGGCGCGGGCAGGTCGGTGGGCAGGCAATGGACAGGGTCAAAGCAATCAACCAGTTGAAGAGGCAACGGCGCGCCGTCATCCTGGCCCATAACTACCAGCCCCCGGAGATCCAGGACATCGCCGATTACGTGGGAGATTCTCTAGGGTTGAGCATTCAGGCCGCCCGGACGAACGCGGAGGTCATCGTCTTCTGCGGCGTCTATTTCATGGCGGAGACGGCGAAGATCATTTCCCCCGGGAAAACCGTCCTGATTCCCGACCGCGAGGCGGGCTGCCCGATGGCGGACATGATCACGGCGGACGACCTGCGTCAGCTCAAGGCCCGACATCCGGGGGCGACCGTCCTGTGCTACGTGAATACGACCGCGGCCGTCAAGGCGGAGTGCGATCTGTGCTGCACGTCGGGGAATGCGGAGCGGATGGTGAGGCGGGCGCTGCCGGCGGACGGGGAGGTGATCTTCGTCCCCGACCGGTACCTCGCCCATTGGATCGGGGAGAAGACGGGACGCGCCTTCATCCCCTGGCGGGGATTCTGCCCGACGCACGCCCGCATCCTGCCGGAGGACATCGCGGAGCAGCGGGCCCGGCATCCCGGGGCGCCGGTGGTGGCACATCCCGAATGCAGACCGGATGTGACGGCCCTGGCCGATCAGGTCCTCTCCACGGAGGGGATGTGCACCTTCGCACGCGGGGCGTCGGCGGCCGAATTCATCGTCGGCACGGAAATCGGCCTCCTGCACCGCCTGGCAAAGGAGAATCCGGGCAAGCGCTTCTACCCGGCCGCGGAACACGCCGTCTGCCCGAACATGAAGCGGACCACCCTGGAGAAGGTCCTGCGGACCCTGCAGGAGCTCTCGCCCGTCGTGGAGGTCCCGGAGGAGACGCGCCGCCGGGCGTTCCGGAGCATCGAGCGGATGCTCGCCGATTGACCCTTTTTCTTCCGGACGCGCCGCAACGGATCGAACAGCGGCGTCCGGGAAAAGGAGAGGAAGAATGAAACGGATCTATATGGACCATGCCGCCACCACGCCGACCGATCCGGAGGTGGTCCGGGCGATGCGGCCGTTCTGGACGGACGTCTTTGGAAATCCGTCCAGCGTCCATCAGGAAGGTCGGGAGGCCGGACGGGCCGTCGAGGAGGCCCGATCGACCGTTGCCGAGGTCCTTGGGGCCCGTCCGGAGGAGATCGTCTTCACGGCGGGAGGGACGGAGAGCGACAACCTGGCCCTCAAGGGCGTGGCCGAGGCGAAAAAAGAAAGGGGCCGTCATATCATCACCTCGAAGGTCGAGCACCATGCCGTTTTGGAGACCTGCCGGTTTCTGGAGGGCAAGGGCTTTCATGTCACGTATCTCGACGTTGACGGCCGGGGACGCGTCGAACCGGAGGCAGTCGAGCGGGCAATCACGGACGAGACGATCCTCGTCTCCATCATGCATGCAAACAACGAGATCGGAACGATCCAGCCCATCGCCGCCATCGGGCGGATCGTCAGGGGACGCGGCATCGCGTTCCATACCGATGCGGTCCAGACGGCGGGCCACCTGGCGACCCGGGTGGATGAACTGGATGTGGACCTCCTGAGCCTCTCGGCCCACAAGTTTTACGGGCCGAAGGGCGTCGGGGCGCTCTATATCCGCAAGGGGACGAAGATCGCCCCGTTCCTCCACGGGGGCGAACAGGAACGGCGGCGGCGGGCCTCCACCCACAACGTGCCCGGCATCGTCGGCCTGGGTCGCGCGATTGCCCTGGCCGAAGCACGCCGAGGGGAGGAAGGGCCCAGGATGACGGCCTTGAGAGACCGCCTGATTGCGGGCATTGTCGGCGGGATCGGGCACACGGTTCTCAACGGCGACCCCCGGGGGCGTCTGCCGAACAACGTCAGCGTCGCCATCGCGTTTGTGGAAGGGGAGTCCCTGGTCTTGAGTCTGGATATGGAAGGGATCGCCTGCGCCACCGGTTCGGCGTGCACCTCGCAGAGCCTGGAGCCGTCCCATGTCCTGATCGGCATCGGCCTGACCCACGAACTCGCCCACGGCACCCTGCGGTTCAGTTTGGGAAGACATACGACGGAAGAAGATGTGGACCATGTGCTCGCCGTTCTGCCCGGAATCGTGGCACGCCTGCGGGCCATGTCGCCCCTCTATCAAAAGGAGAAAAAATAATGGAAGCATACAGCGACAAGGTCATGGATCATTTCCGCAACCCGCGCAACGTGGGCGAAATCGAGAATCCCGACGGGATCGGCCGGGTCGGCAATCCCGTCTGCGGCGATATTATGGAGCTCTATCTGCGCGTGGAAAAGGAGGTCATCACGGATGCCCGTTTCAAGACCTTCGGTTGCGGAGCGGCCATCGCCACCAGTTCGATGGTCACCGAGCTGATCAAAAACAAGACCGTCGAGGAGGCGGCGAAGATCTCCAACCGGGCGGTCGCGGAGGCGCTGGGCGGGCTACCCCCCATCAAGATGCACTGTTCCGTCCTGGCCGAGGAGGCCCTGACGAAGGCCATCGAGGATTACCGCGCCAGGAAGGGAATCCCCCTTCGCCCGGCACGAGGAGATGACACATGAAAGCACTGGAGCAGGCGTTGCACATCGACACCCTGGCCCTGCACGGCGGTCAGGAGGCCGATCCGACGACAGGCGCGCGGGCCGTCCCGATCTATCAGACGACCTCCTATCAGTTCCGGGATTCCCGGCACGCGGCGGACCTCTTCGCTCTGGCCGAGCCGGGCAACATCTACACCCGTCTGATGAACCCGACGACGGACGTCCTGGAAAAGAGGATCGCCCTGATCGATGGCGGGATCGGCGCCCTGGCCACGGCCAGCGGCCAGGCGGCAATCGCCCTGGCGCTTCTCAACCTCGCCCGGGCCGGCGACGAGATCGTCTCCGCCGACAGCCTCTACGGGGGGACGTACACCCTCTTCCATCACACCTTCCCGCGCCTGGGCGTCCGGGTGCGCTTCGTCCCGTCGAACGACCTGGCCGCCCTGGAGGCCGCCGTCACGGAGCGGACAAAGGCGGTTTACGCCGAGTCCATCGGCAATCCCAAGCTCGACGTGGCCGATCTGGAAGGCATCGCCGCGGTCGCCCACCGGAACGGGGTCCCCTTCGTCCTCGACAATACGGTCTCCCCCTACCTCCTGTGCCCCATTGCGCACGGCGTGGACATCGTCGTGTATTCCGCGACGAAGTTCATCGGCGGCCACGGGACGTCCCTGGGGGGGCTGATCGTCGATTCCGGGAACTTCGACTGGACGAACGGAAGGTTCCCTCTGATCGCCGGGCCCGATCCGAGCTACCACGGGATCGATTTCGTCGAGGCCCTGAAGTCCGCGGGGAACATCGCCTACATCACCAAGGCCCGGGTCAGCCTCCTGAGGGACCTGGGGCCGGCCCTGTCGCCCTTCAACGCGTTCCTGTTCCTCCAGGGTCTGGAGACCCTGCACTTGCGGATGCCGCGCCATGCGGAAAACGCCCTGGCCGTTGCCCGGTATCTCGGTCGGCATCCGAAGGTGAACTGGGTCAACTATCCGGGACTTCCCGACAGTCCGGAACGGGAGCGGGCGGCAAAATACCTGCCCCGGGGCGCTGGGGCGATCCTGGGCTTCGGCGTGCAGGGGGGCCTCCCGGCAGGACGGAGATTCATCGATGCACTCAAACTCGTCTCCCACCTGGCGAATGTGGGGGACGCCAAGACGCTGGCCATCCATCCGGCGTCGACGACGCACCAGCAGTTGTCGCCGGACGAACAACGCGCCACGGGGGTGACGCCCGATTTCATCCGCGTTTCCGTCGGGATCGAGCACATCGACGACATTCTGGCGGACATCGAACAGGCGCTGGCGCAGGGGTAGAACCGTGGAAACCGTGATCGACAGGCTTGAAACGCACGATTTCCGCTTTGCCGCGCCGCCGGATCGAATGGTCCTCGAATCCGGACGACGCCTCGGGCCGATCACCCTGGCCTACGAAACCTACGGGCGGCTGAACCCGGAGCGGTCCAACGCCGTCCTCGTCTGCCACGCCCTCTCGGGGGACGCCCATGCGGCGGGCGTCAACGCCGAAGGGCAGCCCGGGTGGTGGGAGGCGATGATCGGTCCGGGCAAGGCCTTCGACACGGATCGGTATTTCGTGATCTGCACGAACGTCATCGGGGGCTGCAAGGGATCCACCGGCCCCGCGTCCGTCGACCCGGAAACGGGGCGGCCCTTCGCCCTGGGCTTTCCGGTGATCACGATCGCCGACATGGTGGAGGCCCAGCGGCACCTGCTCGACCATCTGGGCATCGACCAACTCCTGTGCGTGGCCGGCGGCTCGATGGGGGGGATGCAGGTCCTGCAGTGGGTGTCGTCCTATCCGGATCGCGTCCGCGCGGCGATTCCCCTGGCCACGGCGCTCAAACACTCCCCCCAGCAGATTGCCTTCAACGAGGTGATCCGCCAGTCCATCATGGCGGATCCGGCCTGGCGCAAGGGCGATTATTACGCCCACCGCCAGCCGGAACGGGGCCTGGCCATCGCCCGGATGATCGGTCACATCACGTTCATGAGCGACCAGTCGATGGAGGAGAAGTTTTCGCGGAAACTGAAGAACGGCGGCTACAGCTACAAATTCACCGACGACTTCGAGGTGGAAGGCTACCTGCATTATCGCGGGGACAATTTCGTGAAGCGCTTCGACGCCAATTCGTACCTCTATATCACGAAGGCGATGGATTACTTCGACCTGTCCGACGGGCGCTTCCTGCCGAAGACACGAACGACTCAGACGCGCTTCCTCGTCGTATCCTACACCTCGGACTGGCTCTACCCGCCACAGCAGTCCCAGGAGATCGTCCGGCTGCTGAAAAGGCGGCGGATCGCGGCGACGTACTGCGAACTGAAATCCGCCTACGGGCATGATGCTTTTTTGGTGGAGATTGAAGAACAGACCCGGCTCATCGGGAACTTCCTCGGGAATTTATAGGCCCGGGTCCCCGGCCGGGAATTCTTTGAAGGCCATGAAGACGAATCGGAAAGAAGGAGAAACGAACATTCGCCTGGACCACCGGCTCATCTGCGCGCGGATCAGGCCGGGGTCGGAGGTCCTGGATCTCGGTTGCGGGGATGGGACGTTGATGTCCCTGCTCGTTCGGGAGAAACAGGCCCGGGTCCAGGGGATCGAACTCGACGGCGAGGCGGTGCAGCGGTGCGTCGCGCAGGGATTGATGGTCTTTCAGGGGGATATCGAAGGCGGGCTTAAGGATTTTCCCGACCGGTCCTTCGATGACGTGATCCTCAATCAGAGCATGCAGGAGGTTCGCAAGGTGGACCTCGTCATCCGGGAGGCCCTGCGTGTGGGCCGGCGGGTCATCGTCGGATTTCCCAATTTTGCCCAGTTCCGCTCCCGCTGGACCCTGTTTTTCCGGGGGCGGACCCCGGTTACCCGGGCCCTGCCGCATGACTGGTATGAGACGCCCAACGTCCGCTTCCTGAGCATCCGGGATTTCGAGGTCTTCTGCCGCCGCAGGGGTTTGACGATCCGGGAGGCGATCTATCTGGACGACGGAACGTTGATTCACTGGCGGCCGAACCTGCGCGCCAGGAACGCCATTTTCATCCTGACGCGGTGAATGTGAGGGGACTGAACAAGAGGAAGGGAGTCTGACATGGGCAGAATCTATACCGACAATGCGCAGTCCATCGGCCATACGCCGCTGGTCCGGCTGAACCATATCCCCCGGGGGACGAAGGCGACCCTCCTGGCCAAGATCGAGGGCCGCAACCCCGCCTATTCTGTGAAGTGCCGGATCGGGGCCGCCATGATCTGGGACGCCGAGGAGCGGGGTCTTTTGAAACCCGGCGTGGAGATCGTGGAGCCCACGAGCGGCAATACCGGGATCGCGCTGGCTTACGTCGCCGCCGCCCGGGGCTACCGTCTCACCCTGACGATGCCGGAGACGATGAGCATCGAGCGCCGCCGGGTCCTGGCCGCCCTGGGCGCCAATCTCGTTCTGACGCCCGGAGCCGACGGAATGAAGGGGGCTATCCGGCGGGCGGAAGAGATTGCCGCCGGCTCGCCGGAACGCTATTTCATGCCCCAGCAGTTCGTCAATCCCGCCAACCCGGCTATCCACGAACGGACCACCGGGCCCGAGATCCGGGACGACACCGACGGCGCCGTGGATGTTCTCGTGGCCGGGGTGGGCACGGGAGGCACGATCACGGGGATTTCGCGATATTGGAAGAAGAGCCTGGGGAAGCCGCTCGTCTCCGTTGCGGTCGAACCCAGGGAGAGCCCCGTCATCAGCCAGTATCTGGCCGGGGCGGAAATCAGACCCGGACCCCATAAAATCCAGGGCATCGGAGCCGGGTTCATCCCCGCGGTCCTCGATCTCAGCCTGATCGACCGGGTCGAGCCCGTCGCCGGCGACGAGGCCGTGCAGTTCGCCCGGCGCCTCGCCCGGGAGGAGGGGATCCTGGCCGGAATTTCCAGCGGCGCCGCCGTGGCGGCGGCCGCCCGCCTGGCCGCGGAGGAGGCCTTTGCCGGAAAAACGATCGTGGTCATCCTCCCCGACGCCGGCGAACGCTACCTGTCCACGGTGCTCTTCGAGGGAATCGGGGTCTGAAACATGTCGCCTCTCGACGCATCAGCCATCAACGACGCCCCGGCAAAACCCCACCGGCCACCGACGGTGTTCCGGACCCTGAAGGAGGATATCCGGACGGTTTTCGAGAAGGACCCGGCCGCACGGAGTCTTGCGGAGGTCCTGACGTGCTACCCCGGACTTCATGCGGTATGGATGCATCGTCTGGCCCACGCGCTCTGGCGTCGGCGGTGGTGGTTCTGGGGCCGGTTTGTCTCCCACGTGAGCCGGTTCCTCACGGGGATCGAGATTCATCCCGGGGCGCGGATCGGCCGGCGCTTCTTCATCGATCACGGGGCCGGAGTGGTCATCGGCGAGACCGCGGAAATCGGGGACGACGTTCACCTCTATCAGGGAGTCGTTCTCGGCGGTGTCAGCCTGCAGAAGGGGAAAAGGCATCCCGCGATCGGGGATCAGGTGATGATCGGGGCGGGATCGATCGTACTCGGCCCGGTCACGGTCGGCGCCGGGGCGCGGATCGGGGCGGCATCGCTGGTGGTTCACGACGTTCCCCCGCGGGCGGTCGCCGTCGGCGTGCCCGCGCGTCTGGGATTCGGCTTTTCCGAGGCGGACCTGAGGGAACTCACGGACAGCAAACTTCCCGATCCGATCGCCGAGGCGTTCAAATTCTATGGACGCCAGATGGAGACCCTGGAGGAACGGCTCCACGAAATCGAGGCGAGGCAGGGGATCCATCCCGCGGATCCGGACAGGCCCGGGATCGAAAAGAAGCGCAGGACGATGCCCTTCTTTGCCGATACGGAAGCGTTCGAAACAGGGGCGGGCATTTAGGTTGTCTCCGCACGCTTACGGAAATACCTTCGATCCATATGCCGATTCTCGCATGTGACCGATCGGGACAGGAAATCCAAGTGGAAAAGATCAGCGGAACGGTCCTGTCCGTTAATATTGCCCCCCGGGTTGGGGTCCGCAAGGACCCCGTGGAGCGCGGCCGATTGATTGCCCAGTCCGGCCTGGAAGGCGATGCCCATGCCGGGGACTGGCACCGGCAGGTTAGCCTGCTGGCGGAGGAAAGTATCGAGAAGATCCGGCAGAAGGGTTTGGCTGTTGTCGCCGGCGATTTTGCCGAAAATATCACGACCGCCGGTCTCGATCTCCCCGCACTGCCCGTCGGAACGAGGCTTCGGATCGGGGACGAGGCCATCGTGGAGGTGACCCAGATCGGCAAGATCTGTCATACCCGGTGCGCGATCTTCTACGCCGTTGGCGACTGTGTCATGCCCCGGGAAGGAATCTTCGCCAGGGTCCTCGTTGGCGGCGATGTCCGGGTCGGAGACGACGTGGGGGTCCTCACGGCAGACCTATGAGCCGTTCATGTTCCTGACATAGAGCAAAATAAAACAACGAAGCATGACTTAATCTATGATAAAATATAGCCGACACGGATGGATTTCTTCTCCATCGGGCCTAAGACTAACATCTATCAAAGGAGGAGCACATGAAGCGCGCAGTTTTGATTTTGATGACCCTTTTCTTGTCGGTAGGCCTGGTTTACGGGAAGGACTATGAGGTAACGAAAAAGGCGGGTGACTTGACGGTCCAGATCAAGATCGACCGGAATCCGCCAATTGCAGGCCAGAATAAAATGGAGGTCGGGATCCAGGACGTCAAAGGCAAGGCGGTGACGGATGCCGTGGTGGCGGTGGAGTACATCATGCCCGCCATGCCCGGAATGCCGGCGATGAATTACAAAGCAAAGACGGTCTTAAAGGGCGCTCGGTATTTAGCGACGCTCGATTTCTCCATGTCGGGTCCGTGGACGGTGAATATCAAGATTCTCCGGGGCGGCAAGACCCAAACGGTCAAGATCAATGTGGATGTTAAATAGGGTCGTTAAAGCGGGCAGTGGGGTTCTGGCATTTCTTTGCCTGGTGGCGTCGGCAGCCGCCCAGGACCTGAATCTTGCCGATATGATCGACGAAACGCTCCGGAACAACCCGGAGATCCGAGCCTCCGGGGCACGGATCGAAGCGGCCCGCTACAGGATCCCACAGGCGAAAAGTCTCCCTGATCCCATGTTGATGTTCGGTTATCAGAACGAGGGCTTCAACCGTTACACCTATGGCGAGATGGAGGGCGCCCAGTGGATGTTCTCGGCTTCGCAGCAGTTCTTTTTCCCCGGTAAACGTGCCCTGAAAGGGGAGATGGCCGTGCGGGATGCCGAGAGCCTGGAGGTCATGCACGAGCTTCTGAAACTCAAGATCGCCGCGCGGATTCAGGAACTCTATTTCGACCTCTTCTATGCATACAAAAATATCGATCTGCTTGCCGGAAAACGAGATCTCCTCGTGAAGATCGAAGCATTAACCCTGTCGCGTTATGGCGCCGCAAAGGCGATGCAGCAGGAAGTGCTGATGGCCCAGACGGAGAAATACATGCTCATGGAAAAGGAGGAGATGTTCCGTCAGAAGATACAGTCCATCGAGGCGATGATCGGGGCCGTGCTTGGCCGGAAGCAAGGAACGTTTTTCGGGCGGCCGAGGGACCCCGCGTATCGGCCCTTCCTAACGGATGCCGATCAAGCAGTCAAGCTGGCCCTCGAACATTCACCCGAAATAACATCCCGCAACAAAATGATTGACGCAGCTCAGGCTAAACTTCGAATGGCAGAGAGGGAATATTACCCGGATTTCGAAGTCAACGCGAGCTACTTCAATCGCTCGGGCGACTTCAAAGACATGTGGAGCGCCACGACAACGATCAATATACCGCTGTATTACGCAACCAAACAGAAACCGGCCGTCCTTGAGGCGAAGGCGGCGCTCGCCCAGGCGCAAGGAGAACTTGAAGCGGCGAAACTCATGATTGCCGCGGCGGTCCGGGACAATCTTGCGATGGTCCGATCAGCGGATAGGCTGATGGACCTTTACAAGGGCGCGCTTATTCCACGGAATGCTCAGGAGGTTGAGTTGGCGCTGTCGGGCTACGCCACGGGAAGAACGGAGGCCGCCTTCGTGATCTCGCAGGTGAAGACCCTGCTGGATTACGAAACGCTTTACTGGGGGCAGTTCACCGAACGGGGAAAAGCGATTGCGCGGCTCCATGCGATTACTGCGGCAGCGCTTGGAGGCGAAAAAGAATGAGACTGAAGGTTTCTCTCCCGATTTTGTGGGTTCTCGGCGTTCTGGGTGTGTCAAGCCTCCTGTGGGGGGCAATGGCCGCTGCCACCGTTGCTTTCGCCCAAGGTCACGCGGGACATGGTAGTCAGGCGGTGCCCTTGCCTGCCGAGAAGAACAAGACCGTCAAACAGAGGGTCAAGGCGCCGCCTTCACCTGAAGAGGTGGCGGAGGCGCCGCCCCAGGTCGAAATCACCCCGGAACAGCGCCAGGCGATCGGCGTCAAGACGGTCCGAGTTGCGGTGAAGCCCATCCGGAAAGTCATCCGGACAGTGGGGCGGATCGAAGCCGATGAACGAAGGCTGACCACGGTCAATGCAAAGGTCGAGGGCTGGATTGAGAAGCTCTATGTCGATTATACCGGACGCGTTGTGAAAAAAGGCGAGCCGCTGGCGGAACTTTACAGTCCGGAACTCCTTGCGACGCAGCAGGAGTTCCTCGGGATCATAAAATGGGCAGGAAAGCAAACATCGAATTCCGCTTTTCCAGGTGCCGATCATGCCGGACATGAAGGCGCTCCACCCGCAGTGCCGCCGGTCGATTCAACCGGCACATCCGGCGCCATACCCCATGTGCAGCGGATGATCGAGCAGGATGCCTCCGCAACGCTCGATGCCGCCCGGCAGCGCCTCCGCCTCTGGGACATCTCCGAGGCGCAGATCAGAAGGATCGAGGAAACGGGCCGGCCGGTCCGGACGCTGACGCTTTACAGTCCGGCCGACGGGACGATCACCCAGAAGATGGCCGTCCTCGGGATGCGGATCATGCCGGGAGAGAAGCTCTTCGATATCGCCGATCTTTCCACCCTCTGGGTCATCGCCGACATTTACGAATACGAACTGCCGCTGATCCATGTCGGCCAGCAGGCGCGACTTACGCTCGGTGCGCTGCCGGGCCGGGAACTTGTATCGCGGATCGACTATCTCTATCCCACCATGAGCGCGGACTCCCGGACGGCGAAGGTCCGCCTGACGCTGCCCAATCCGGGCGGCCGGTTCAAGCCACAGATGTTCATGAATGTGGAGATCCGGATCGATTCCGGCCGGAGGCTCGCGATTCCAGAATCAGCCGTCATCGACACCGGCCGCGGGCAGGTGGTCTATGTGGACCGGGGGGGCGGCGCGTTCGAGCCGCGTGAGGTGCAGCTGGGTCTCCGGGCGGACGGCTTTGCCGAAGTCCTGCGCGGCCTCAAGGCGGGGGAAAGGGTCGCCGCCGCCGCCAATTTCCTCATCGATTCCGAGGCCCAGCTCAAGGGTGTAAAACCTGTCCGTCGTCCTTAGCGGCAACGCGATGTCCATGGCGGTATCGCGCGCGATCCTTTGTTTCCCGGGATGATTTGGAGCCGACGACTGAATTCAGGATATATGCATGATCGCCAAACTCATCGCGTTAAGCGCCCGGAATAAATTTATCGTCTTTTTCGCGATGCTCTTTGCGCTGCTCTGGGGTTACTGGGCGCTAAAGAACATGCCGCTCGACGCGATCCCGGATCTGAGCGACACGCAGGTGATCATCTATACGGAATGGGCGGGCCGGAGTCCGGACCTGGTCGAGGACCAGATCACCTACCCGATCACCTCGACCCTGCTCGCGGCCCCGAAGGTCCAGGCCGTCCGCGGGTTTTCCTTCCTCGGCAGCTCCTTCATCTACGTTATCTTCAAGGAAGGGACCGATATCTACTGGGCCCGGAGCCGGATTCTGGAGTATCTCCAGGCGGTGAAGAACAAGATCCCCGCCGACGTCAATCCGGTGCTCGGACCCGATGCGACGAGCCTGGGCTGGGGATTCTCCTACGCCGTCGTCGATGAGACCGGCGGCCATGACCTGTCCGAACTCCGATCGATCCAGGACTACATCGTCAAGCTCGCTTTGGAGAGCGTCCCCGGCGTCTCCCAGGTGGCGAGCGTCGGCGGGTTCGTGAAGCAGTACCAGGTGACCGTCGATCCGAATCGCCTGTCCGCCTACAACATCCCGATTACGAAGGTCATGGAGGCCGTCCGCAGGAGCAACCGGGATGTCGAGGGCCGGGTGCTCGAATTCTCCGGCGTCGAATACATGGTCCGCGGCCGGGGCTATATCCAGGACATCAAGGATCTGGAAGACACCGCCGTGGGGGCAAGCCCGGCCGGAACGCCGATCTTCTTAAAGGACGTGGCCCGCGTCCAGCTCGGTCCGGAGATCCGCCGGGGATTGGCGGATCTGGACGGGATGGGGGAGGTGGCCGGAGGGATCGTCGTCGTCCGGTTCGGAGAGAATGTCTTGAACGTCATTGAGCGGGTCAAGGCGAAGATTAAAAGCGACATCGCCCCAAGCCTTCCGAAAGGCGTCCGGATCGTCACGACCTACGACCGCTCGGATCTCATCCGGCGCTCGATCGATACGCTGAAGGATGAGATCCTTAAGCTGGTCCTGGCCGTCAGCATCGTCTGTCTGATCTTTCTCTTCCACCTGCCAAGCGCCCTGGTCGTGATTGTGACGCTCCCGATCGCGATCCTGATCTCGTTTATCTGCATGTATTATCTGGGCGTCACGTCCAACATCATGAGCCTCTCCGGCATTGCGATCGCGATTGGGGCGATGGTGGACGCCGCGATCATCATGGTGGAGAACGCCCACAAGAAACTCGAAGCGTGGGAGAAAGAGGGACGACCGGGCAACAGGGTCGACGTGATCGTTGCGGCGGCCCAGGAGGTGGGGCCGTCGCTCTTCTTTTCGCTCCTCGTGATCACGGTCGGATTCCTGCCGGTCTTTACGCTGGAGGCCCAGGCCGGCCGGCTGTTCAAGCCCCTGGCCTATACGAAGACCTTCGCGATGCTGTTTTCCTCCTTCCTCGCGGTCACGCTGACGCCGGTGCTGATGACGCTTTTTATCCGGGGCAAGATTCGGCCCGAAGAGCGGAATCCCGTCAGTTTCGTCCTGCACAAGCTGTATGAACCCGTCGCCCGTTTTGCGATCCGCTTCCGGAAAACGGTGATCGTCGTTGCGGTCGTCATTATGGCGATGACGGCCTATCCCTTTCTCAAGCTCGGCTCGGAATTCATGCCGCCCTTGTACGAGGGGACGCTCTTCTACATGCCCGTCACGATGCCCGGGGCGTCCGTCTCCGAGGTGTCGGTGCTGCTTCAGATGCAGGACAAGATCCTGAAGCAGTTCCCGGAGGTTGCCCAGGTCTTCGGCAAGGCCGGCCGGGCCGAGACGGCCACGGATCCGGCGCCGCTCGAGATGTTCGAAACGGTAATCAACCTGAAGCCCGAGAAGGAGTGGCGCGCGGGCATGACCGTGGAGAAGCTTAAGGACGAGATGAACGACGCCCTGGCGATCCCCGGCGTATCCAATTCCTTCACAATGCCAATCAAGGCCCGGATCGACATGCTTGCCACCGGCATCCGCACCCCCGTCGGGGTCAAGATTCTGGGACCGAATCTGGACGAGATCGAGAAGATTGGCCTGGCCCTGGAGGAGCGGCTCCGGGAGATTCCGGGCACCCGCAGCGTGTACGCGGAACGGGTCACGACCGGGTATTTTCTCGATATTGTGATCAAGAAAGGCGAGGCGGCGCGCTACGGCCTGACGGTGGACGACATCGGGGAGGTGATCCAGGCCGCCGTCGGCGGGATGAACCTGACGATGACGGTCGAAGGGCGGGCGCGCTATCCGGTGAATGTCCGGTATCCCAGGGAATTGCGGAACGATGTGGACAAACTCAAGCGGATCCTCGTGCCGGTCATGATGACGAACCGTCCAGCCACCGCCCCGACCTCCGGCATGGCTGTCGCGCCGGAGGCGTTGCAGGTCCCCTTGGGCGATGTGGCGGATTTCCGGATCATCAAAGGACCGACCGCGATCAAGAGCGAGGAAGGGTTGCTTGCGGCCTATGTCTTCGTGGACGTCACCGGCCGGGACATGGGCGGCTACGTTGAAGAGGCAAAGAAAAAAGCGGCGACCCTGAACATCCCGGCGGGCTACCGCCTGACCTGGAGCGGCGAATACGAATATTTAGTTTCGACCCACGAGCGGCTGAAGATGGTGATTCCGCTGACCCTGCTGATCATCTTCGTCATCATCTACCTAAACACCCGCTCAGCGGTAAAAACGGCGATTGTTCTGCTCGCCGTGCCCTTTTCGCTGGTCGGCTCGTTCTGGCTCCTGTATTTCCTCAACTACAACATGAGCATCGCCGTCTGGGTGGGGATCATCGCCCTGGCCGGTCTCGACGCGGAGACGGGCGTCGTGATGCTCCTGTACCTCGATCTCGCCTATGAGCAGTGGAAGAAAGAGGGAAAGATGCGCAACGTCGCGGATCTGACCGAGAGCATCATGCACGGCGCCGTGAAGCGCATCCGCCCGAAGATCATGACGGTTTCCGTGATCCTGGCCGGTCTCGTTCCGATCCTCTTCAGCCACGGCACCGGCGCCGACATCATGAAGCGGATCGCCGCCCCGATGGTCGGCGGCGTGATCACTTCCACAATCCTGGAACTTGTCATCTACCCCGCTGTCTATCGTATCTGGCGGGGTCAGGATATAGAAGAAAAAGGCTAAACCCTCTCGGATGGGTCGTTTGAAGAGGAAGGGACTGAGGAAGTGGAGAGAGGTCCTGGACCGTTCTCCTTTCCGGGACGCCGGCCCGGGTCTAACGATGACTTGTTGATCTGACTGAAAGATTAAAGAACTTTTCCAAGAAAAGACGCATCTGCGATTACGTGCCAGCGCCTGACGCTGAGGCAAATCGAAGACATGTCCGGATCTTCCTATATCAATCGTTCGGCCCCGGCGTAAACGACGCCGGTGTTGCGCCGCACATAGCCCAGGAGCGTGACGTTGTACTCGCGGGCGAGATTGACCGCGGCCGCGGTGGGGGTGGACCGGGAAACCAGGACCGGCACGCCGAGACGGATGACCTTGGTGATGATTTCGGAAGAGACCCGTCCGCTGACGAACATCATGCCGCTGCCGACCAGATCCATTCTGCCGTTTCGCAACAGCACGCCGGCGATTTTGTCGAAACAATTGTGCCGCCCGATATCCTCGTTGAAGACGGAGAAGGCGTCATGCTGGAACAGGACGCTGTGGACGCCGCCGATCTCGCGATAAACCTCGGAGCGCCGTTCGAAGTCTTTCATGGAACCCAGGATCGTCCGGAGCGGGTATCGGTTCCGGTTCGCCACCCGCAGAAACTTCTCGTGCTTCATGGGATTGATGTAGGTGAAGCATCTGCCGCATCCGGACGTGACGCTGCGCAGGCTTTCGCATTTCTCGACCGATCTTCCGGGCGCCAGGTCGATCATCACGGCAAAGAGGCGTTCGTTATACGTGATGGATACGACATCGGCCATCGTATCGATCACGCCTTCGCTGTAGAGAAACCCCAGGGCCAGCTCTTCGGTCAAATGGTTGAGGCACAGGAGGGAGGCGTACTCCGTGCCGTTGATATAGATCTTCAGCGATATTTCTCCGATCACGTTTTTTTCCGCCCCGCGCAATCGAACGCCGCCTTCGTCCGAAACGATCTCTTGGACGGAGAAATGACCGTATAATCGTTCGTCCATGGTTTGACCCCTTTCATGCGATCCCCAATCGCGTTCGGACATGCTATACCGGTCAACCTTTTTAATCAAGATGATGTGGCAGGGATTGTCAGTGACACACGATATGTCCGGTTTTATCAGGTCACCTTTGGAGGTGAGCCCTGGGGCGTACAGCGTTTGGATTCCCTGTTGACAGGCGCGGACGGCGCCGGTAAAAGGGGCTCATGGGCTGAGGATACGGGCGGGGGAGAGACCAGCCATGAGATGGACGGGGAAGCGCGTGGCCCTGGCACTGGGCGGCGGCGGCGTCCGGGGGTTCTGCCATATCGGCGTCCTCCGGATCCTGGAACGCGAGGAGATTCCCATCGATCTGATCGTGGGGACCAGCGCCGGCGCGCTGATCGGGGGGGCCTACGCGAGCGGCCAGTCCCCCCGGGACATCCAGGCCAAGGTCGATGCCTATCTGTCGAGCCCCGAGTTCGGCGCCTCCACGCTGAAATCCATCGGACTGGCGATCTCCCCGGATCAGAAGGGCCGCTGGCGAAAGGCCCGGGCCTTCGTCCTGAACCGTTTTCACCTCGTCCGGGCCTTCTTCCGTCCGGCGGTGCTCCCCACCGAGGATTTCCGTTCGCTCATCGATTACTTTCTCCCGGAGGGCGACATCCGCGCAACCCGCGTCCCCTTCCGGGCGGTCGCCACCGACCTGATCACGGGCAAGCAGGTCGTCTTCTCCGAGGGACCGCTCCGTCAGGCCGTGCTGGCCAGTTGCGCCGTTCCGGGCGCCGTGGAGCCGGTCCGGCACGGGGAGTGGCTCCTGGCCGACGGCGGCATCACGAGCCTCGTCCCCGTGCACGCGGCGCGCGCGGCGGGGGCGGACGTCGTGATTGCCGTGATGGTGGACCGGGAACTGACGCCCGACGGCAACATGGCGACGGCGCAGGGCATCATCCAGCGCGCCGGGGAAATCGCGGCCAACACGCTCGAGGCCACGGAACTCGCGGTGGCGGACGTGGTCATCCGCCCCGACGTGGGCGATCTGCACTGGATGGACTTCAGCCGGGCGGGGGAACTCGTCCGGAAGGGGGAGGAGGCCACCCACGCGGCCCTGAAGCAGATCGACGCCTCCCTGCCCCTGTACCGGCGGATCTCCCGCCTGGGCCGACGCATCTTCAAGGGATGAATCCTTGACGGACCCGCACCCCACCCCACCCGCCTTCCTGAAGATCGCCCACCGGGGCTATTCGTCGCGTTACCCGGAGAATACGCTGCCGGCGTTCGAGGGGGCCATCGCGGCCGGGGCGGACATGATCGAGCTCGACGTCCGGCTCTCGCGGGATGGCGAACTCGTCGTGATCCACGACGCGACGGTCGACCGGACCTCGAACGGCCGGGGGCGGGTGGCCGATCTGTCCCTGGCCGAACTCCGGCGCTTCAGCTACCCCAACGGCATGACGGCATTCGGCCGGGTCCCGATCCCGACCCTGGCGGAGGTGATCGACCGTGTCGGGGCGCAGGTGACGCTGAACGTCGAGATCAAGGGCCGCCGGTCGGAATCCGCCGGAATGGAGGTCGCGCTGGCCGCGCTCCTGCGGCGGAAGGGGGCCGTCGACCGCGTCATCGTCTCGGCCTTCGACCGGCGGGTGCTGGCCGGGATGAAGCGGGCCGATGCGCAGGTGAGGACCGGCCTGCTCTACGATCGGGCCTGGAGGCGGTTCCGCGAAGACGTGCGGAAGCTCGGCGTGGAGAGCGTTCACCCGAGGCTCAGCGTGATCGACGCGGAGGCGCTGCGGTGTGTCCATTCCGGCGGGATCCGGGTGTTTCCCTGGGTGGCGAAGGACCGCCGGGAGGTCGACCGGTGCCGGGCGGCAGACTTCATCGACGGCGTGATGGTCAACGACCTCGCCCTGTTCGGAAATGCAAGCCCCCGCGGTCACAACCCAGATAGGACTTGATAAAATCGACCGGGAGTTGTAGAAAACCGTCAGAAGATCGGCGGGAGGCACAGGCATGTACTGGGACAAGGAAATCGAAACGATGGATCGGACCGCGCTGGAGCGGATGCAGATCGAACGGTTGGCCCAAACCCTCGAATGGGCGTCCCGCTCGCCCTACTACGCGGAGCGGCTCAAGGCGGCCGGGGTGGATGCCCGGAGCGTCCGGAGCGTCGCCGATGTCGCGACACTCCCCCTGACCACCAAGGACGATCTCCGGGAACACTGGCCCTACGGATTTCTCGCCGTAGGGCGGGACGAGCTGATCCGCATGCATTCGTCCTCCGGGACGACGGGCCGGGCCACGGTGATCTTTCACACGGCGGGCGACATCGCCGCCTGGACCCACATCGTCGCCCGCTCGATGTACATGACCGGCATGCGACGGTCCGACGTCTTCCAGAACATGATGACCTACGGCCTGTTCACCGGCGGCCTGGGGTTCCACTACGGGGCGGAGAAGATCGGCGCGCTCGTCATTCCGGCCGGCGCCGGCAACAGCAAACGCCAGATCCAGCTCATGCGGGATTTCGCGACGACGGTGATCCACATCATCCCCAGTTACGCCCTGCACCTGTCCACGGTGTTCGAGGAGCTCGGCGTCGATCCCCGCCGGGACACCCAGGTGAAGATCGCCTTCATCGGCGCCGAACCGCACTCGGAGAAGATGCGCCAGAAGATCGAGGCGTTCTACGGGTTCAAGGCCTTCAACTCTTACGGGCTGTCGGAGATGAACGGTCCGGGCGTGGCCTTCGAATGTCCCGAACAGAACGGGATGCACCTCTGGGAGGACAACTACATCCTCGAGATCGTCGATCCGGAAACGCTGAAGCCGCTTCCGGACGGGGAAGAGGGGGAAATGGTCCTGACGACGCTCCTGCGGGAGGGAATGCCCATTATCCGTTACCGGACGAAGGATCTGACCCGGATCATCCCGGGGGTCTGCCCCTGCGGACGCACGCATCGGCGGATCGAGCGGATCAAAGGCCGGACGGACGACATGCTGATCCTGAAGGGCGTCAACATCTTCCCCATCCAGATCGAGAAGAAACTGATGGACATCCCCGGCGTCGGACAGAATTTCCTGATCGTCCTCGACCGGGAGGGGTACAACGACCACATGACCGTCAAGGTGGAGGTCAACCGGGAATTCTTCCTGGGGGATCTGAAGCAGCTGGAGGGCCTGCGGCGGAGGATCGTCGAAGACCTCAAGAGCGACATCCTCATCACGCCGAAGGTCGATCTGGTTGAGCCGGGCAGCCTGCCGAAGGGCGAGGGGAAGGCGGTCCGGGTCGTGGACAACCGCAAGGACTGATCTTCGACGGCGCCGCCCCGCGAAACCCCAACGTCTCAGGGAGGGTCGAATCATGATTGCCCAGCAGATTTCCATTTTTGCGGAAAACAAACCCGGCCGGCTGGCGGCGGTAACCCGCATCCTGGCCAAGGAAAAGATCAACATCCGGGCGACGAACATCACCACGGCCGATACCTTCGGGGTGATCAACTTCATCGTGGATGATCCCAGGCGCGCCGCGAAGGCCCTCACCCAGGCGGGGATGACGGTGCAGCTCCGCGACGTCCTGGCCGTCCTGCTCGAGGACAAGCCCGGCGGACTCGACCGGCTGACCCAGCTTCTGGCCCGCGAGGCGGTCAACATCAACAACGCCTACGGCTTCGTCCTCGAGGGCAGCAAGAAGGCCGTTTTTGTCGTCGATGTCGACCAGATGGACAAAACGGACGAACTCCTTCGGAAGCACGGCATCCAGACCCTCGATACGGAGGCCCTGTCGGCCATCGAACCCTTTCATTATCTCAATTACTGAGGCGGCGAGGAGTCGGAACATGACGGAAAAAGACAAGGGGCATTTTGCGGACAAGCACCGGGGAGAGCGGTCGGTGAGCCCGGCACTCGCGGCGGCGATTCGGGAAAAGTCGGCCGAGGGCCAGATTTCTTGCCGGCGCGCCGAAACGATCTGCCGACAGATGGACGTCACGATGGGCGAAGTCGGCAAGGCGGTGGACCTGATGGAGGTGGTGATCACGAAGTGCCAACTCGGTCTGTTCGGCTTTGCCCCCGACCGGAAGGCCGTCAAGCCCGCCGCCGGGGTTTCTCCGGAGCTCGAGACGGACATCCGGGCCGCCTGCGTCAGCGGCCGCCTTCCCTGCCGCTCCGCCTGGGACATCGCGGAACGCCGCGGGATCCCCAAGATGGATGTTACCGCGGCCTGCGAAGTCCTGAAGATCAAGGTCAAGCCCTGCCAGTTGGGGGCCTTTTAGACCGGGCGCGGGGAGTCGGGCGGGCCTCGGCGGCGTGCCGGCGAAAGGGTGCGGCCGTTCCCGGGACGCGGCCCGACGCCTCAGGGCGCGGTTTCCGGACGGCGCTCCAGGTAGGCGCGGACGATCCGCCCCATGCGGTCGGCGTTTTCACGGGCGGTGGCGGCGATCTGCGCCGGGGTCAGCGGCGAGTCCACAAGCCCGTGACCGTAATTGTCGACCGAGCACAGGGAGCCGTAGGCGAGCTCGAGCTCGCACGCGATGACGGCCTCGCCGGCCAGGGTCATGCCGACCACGTCGGCGAATGCGGCCATCATCGCGATCTCCGCCCGGGTTTCCAGACGCGGGCCCGTCGTCTGCCAGTAGATCCCCGACGCCATCACCTCGATCCCGGCGGTCCCCGCCGCGGCGATCAGCCGCCGTCGCACCGGTTCGTCAAGGACGGGGACGATGTGAACCGGCCGGTTCGAGAAGACCGTGGACGTTCCGTAAAGCTCGATGAAATCGTGCGGAACGACGATGGCGCCCGGCGACAGGCGCGTCTTCAGGGAGCCGACGGAGTTCAGTCCGATGACCTCCGTGCAGCCCAGATCCTTGAGGGCCTTCAGATTCGCCGCGTGGTTGATCCGGTGGGGGAGGATGTAGCCGTCCGCGTCCGGACCGTGGCGCCGGATGTACGCCAGTGTTTCCGACGCGTGGACCGTCGCCGTTCCGAAGGCCGTTTCCGCGACCTGCGGCCTCAGGTTGCGGAAGGGGTCGAGGCGCTCAAGGGCGGCGCCGGAGATGAAGCCGATGCGGGACATGGGGGTGACCTCCCGGGACAGGAATCATGCAGCACCGTTTAACAGAAGCGCGCCCGGTTGTCAAAGGCCGGGGCGCCGAAATAGGGTTTGACATCCGGCAAAATTGTGTGAGATAGGTTGCCAGCCCCGGGTGCGCCGCGAGCGGGCCCCGTCGGGGCGGGCGGCGGAACGGAAAGATTTGAGTGCAGAAAAGGGAGGTGGAAGGGACGCCATGGCAAACGAGGACTTGATCATCCATGTCACCGACGCGGATTTCGATGGCGAGGTCATCCAGGCGGACAAACCGGCCCTGGTCGATTTCTGGGCGCCGTGGTGCGGACCCTGCAAGGCGATCGCGCCGCTCGTGGAGGCGCTGGCGGAGGAGAACCGCGATCGACTCAAGGTCGCCAAGGTCAACGTGGACGACAACCCGAACACAGCCTCCGCCTACGGGATCCGGAGCATTCCGACCCTCCTGCTGTTCAAGGAGGGGAAGCTCGTCGATACCCTGATCGGCATGGTTCCCAAAGACCGCCTGGAGGCGTTCGTGGGGAAAGTCTTTCAGTCGTGATCGGCCGGCGGAGAGAGAAGATCCCGGACCGCACGGGCCGGGGAACGGGGGATGGCCGGCGGCGCGGCGCGGCGTGGGAGGCCGGTCTGCTGGTGGTCCTGGTCGTTCTCCTCGCGGGCTGCAGCTGGTTTCGCCACCAGGACCTGTCCCGGGCGACGCCCGAGGGGCTGTACCGTCAGGGCTTTGAGGATTATCAGGCCGGCCGGTATGAAAAGGCCATCGAAAACTTCCAGCGCGTCAGGGAACAGCATCCCCTGAGCCCCCTGGCCCTGCTCGCGGAACTGGGCATTGCCGACGCCCATTTCAGCGACAAGAATTACGTGGAGGCGGAGGCGGCCTACACGGAATTTGCCGGGCTTCATCCGACCAACGACAACCTGCCGTACGTCCTCTACCAGACCGGCATGTGCCACTACAACCAGATGTCGACGATCGACCGGGATCAGTCGGAGACGGTCCGGGCGCAGCGGGAATTCGAACGCCTGATCGCCCGCTTCCCGGACAGCCGGTTCGCCTTCATGGCGGAAAAGAAGCTGATCGACTGCCGGCGGAACCTCGCCGAGCAGGAATTTTACGTCGGCCGGTTCTATTTCCGGTCGAAGCGCTACGCGGCCGCCCTGAAACGGTTCGAGGGGATCGCGCGGGATTACGCGAACCTCGGACTGGACTACAAGGTGGATTATTTCCTCCGGGAAACCCGCCGCCGCCTCGCCGAGGAGGAGGCCCAAAGGAAGGCCATGGGCCTGACCGACGACGCCCCCGCCCCCGCTGTCGCCCCAACCCCCTGAGGTTTATCGAAGAGCCGCCTTCAGCCTCCCTGCCGGATGCCGCGGAGGGCCTCGGCCGTCATGACCTCGGGCGTCGTTCCGGTGTCGACGACGATATGGACGCCGGGCGCCCAACCGGACACGGGGTCGAAATCCGCCCGCTGGGCCTCGAAGATGTCCCAGCGGCCGTCCGAGGGTTCCTCAGCGTCCGCCGCGCGGACGTCGAGCCTCCGGCGGATCACCGCCTCGGGACAGCGGCACTCCACGATGTGAAACGCCGCCCCGTACCGCCGGGCCAGGACCTCGGCCCGGCGCCGTTCGTCCTGGCGTTTGTACGACGCGTCGATGATGACGGAGCCGCCCGCCGCCAGGCGGTCTTCGGCGCGCCGCAAGGCCTCGGCGTAGGTCTCGCGGGAAACGTCGTCCGCGTAGATCCCCTGTCCAAAGTCCTCCCGGCGCCGGTCCGTCGGCTTCAGGGCGAGGCGCTCCTTGCGCAGGACGTCCATCCGGAGGATCTCGGCCCCCAGGCGCGGGGCGAGGTTCCGGGCCAGCACGCTCTTGCCCGTGCCCATGAGGCCGGCGACCAGGATCAGGGCCGGGCGCTCCAGCCGGGCGGCGCAGGTGTAGGCGAGATCGAAATAGCGTGCGGCCGTCCGTGCGGCCTCCTCGCGGTCCGAAGCGCCAATGGCGTTGTCGTCGAGGCGGAACCCAACCACCTTGCCGCGCACGTAGGCGTAATAGCACTTGTAGAAGTTGAGCAGGGTCCGGATCGCGTCGTCGCCCGTCGAGCGGATGTAGGCCGACACGAAGCGCTCGGCCTCGCCGGCATAGCCGTTGAAATCCAGGTCCATGGCCAGAAAGGCGACCTCCGCCGCCACGTCCTCATACCGGAAGCGGTCGTTGAACTCGATGCAGTCGAAGATCAGGATGTCGTCGGCGACCAGGATGTGTTCGAGGTGCAGATCGCCGTGGCAGTCCCGGATCCGGTGGTGGGCGACCCTCCGGTCGAAGAGCGCCCGTTCCCGCTCCAGGAAGCCCAGGGCGTAGGCGCGGATGAACCGGTACTGCTCGGGCGGGATCGTCCGGCCGACGAACGGCGCCGTCTGGTCGAAATTCTCCTCGTGATTGCGCCGGATCGTTTCGATTCCGCCGATCCGGTCGATCTCGCCGCCCGTTTCGGCCTCCGCGTGGAAGAGGGCGACCCGGCGCGCAACGGCCTCGAGCATCTCCGGCCGGGCCTGGCCCTCCTGCAGGAGCTTTTTCAGCATCCGTTCCTGGGGGAGGCGGCGCATCTTGACGGCGTACTCGATGACGGGCCCCGGTCCGCCCAGCGCCAATTCTCCGCCGGGGTTTTCCGTGATGGCCACGACCTCCAGATACGCCTGCGGGGCCAGGCGGCGGTTCAGGCGAAGCTCCTCGTCGCAGTAGTGCCGGCGCTTCTGAAGCGTCGTGAAGTCGAGGAAACCGAAATTCACCGCCTTCTTCACCTTGTAAACGACGTCTCCGGCGATAAAGATCATGGAGATGTGGGTCTGGACGAGATCGACCGTCTCGGGGCGGTGGGGGTAAAACTCCGGCCGGCTCATGGTGGCGACGAGTTGCGGGTGCGTCATGGGAAAGTCTCCTGAAGGTCGGTCCGGCCGCTCAACTGACCGCAGGCGGCGAGGATGTCGCCGCCCTTGCTCGCGCGGAGGATGGCCGTATAGTGGTTGCGGAGCAGGACGCCCTGGAAGGCGCTGATCCTTTCCGGCGTGGGGGTGCGGAAGGGGGCCCCGGGAAATTCGTTGAAGGCGATCAGGTTGAGCTTGCAGCGCAGGCCCTTGAGCAGCCGGCACAGCGCTTCCGCGTCCTCGGGCGCGTCGTTGATGCCGTCAAGGAGGATATACTCGAAGGTGAGCATGCGCCGGCCGGGCATGGGATAGTCCCGGCAGGCCTTCAGCAGCCTGGCGAGGGGGTATTTCCGGTTGACGGGCATCAGCCGGTCTCGCCGTTCGTCGTCGGGGGCGTTCAGGGAGATGGCGAGGTTGACGCAGACGTCCCGGCCGAGCCGCTCGATCCCGGGGGCCAGGCCGCACGTGGAGACGGTGACCTTCCGGCTGGAGAAACCGTGCCCGTAATCGGAGGTGAGGATGCGGATGGCCTTGACCGTGTTGTCATAGTTGGCCAGGGGTTCCCCCATGCCCATCATGACCAGGTTCTTGATGTCCGGACCTTCGGGGGTCCGGAGCTTGAGGACCGTGAGCTGCCCCGCGATTTCCGCGGGGGTGAGCTGCCTCCGGAACCCGAGTTTTCCCGTCAGGCAGAAGCGGCAGCCCATCCGGCATCCGGCCTGCGTGGAGACGCAGACGGTCCAGTGGTTTCTTCCCGGGATGAGAACGCTCTCGATGCGCTCGCCGTCCGCAAGACGGAAAAGGGCCTTCTTCGTCCCGTCCCGTGAAACCTGCGTCTCGGCCAGTTCGGGCAGGTCCAGCCGCGCCCGGGCGCCGATTTCCGCACGGAAATCCTTGGCCAGCGTGGTCATGTCCGCGAAGTCCGTGACCCCGAAGGCATGCACCCACCGCATGATCTGGCGGGCCCGGTAGGCCTCCTTGCCCATGCCGGCGAGGAAGGCCTCCAGTTCCTCCAGCGTCAGGTCCCGCAGGTTCGGCCTATCCATGGAGCTTTTGCCGCAGCCTCTCCGCTATGGCGAGAATGAAGGCCTCCGTGGAGACCTTGCGGTTGTCGGGGGACGGGTCCGCAACGGCCAGGAGATCCCCGGTCATGACGCCCGCTTCGACCGTTTCGAGGGCGGCCGCCTCGAGCGCGTCGGCGAAGGCGACCACCTCCGGCGTGCCGTCCAGCTCCCCGCGTTTGCGGAGGCCCCCGGTCCAGGCGAAGATCAGCGCCATGGAGTTGGTCGAGGTCTCCTCGCCCGCCACGTGCTTGTAGTAATGCTTCTGGACGGTGCCGTGGGCCGCCTCGTATTCGTAGTAGCCGTGCGGCGACACGAGGACGGAGGTCATCATGGCGAGGCTGCCGAAGGCCGTGGCCACCATGTCGGACATGACGTCGCCGTCGTAGTTCTTGAGCGCCCACAGGACGCCCCCCTCGGAGCGGATGATCCGGGCGACCGCGTCGTCGATGAGCGTGAAGAAGTATTCGATCCCCGCCTCCCGGAACTTTTCCTTCCAGCCCGCCTCGTATTCCCGGTCGAAGATCTCGCGGAACCGGGCGTCGTAGACCTTGGAGATGGTGTCCTTGGTGCTGAACCACAGGTCGATCTTCCGGTCCAGGGCGTAGGTGAAGCAGGCCCGCGCGAAGCTTTCGATGGAGGCATCGGTGTTGTGGGTTCCCTGAACGATGCCGGCCCCCGTGAAGGTGTGGATGGCCTGAGCGGTCGCGGGACCGCCCGCGGCGGGATGGAACGTGATCTGCGCGCGGCCCGGGCCCGGAACGGCGAGCTCGACGCCGCTGTAGACGTCGCCGTAGGCGTGGCGGCCGATGGTGATGGGTTTGCGCCAGGTCGTGACGAGGGGGCGGATGTTCCGGACGAGGATCGGGGTGCGGAACACCGTGCCGTCGAGCATCGACCGGATCGTGCCGTTGGGGCTCTTCCAGGCCTTCTTCAGGCCATATTCCTTCACCCGGTCTTCCGTCGGGGTGATGGTGGCGCACTTGACCCCGACGCCGTATTTCATGATCGCCCGGGCGGCCTCCACCGTGACCTGATCGTCCGTGTCGTCCCGATGCTTGACGTGGAGGTCGTAGGCGGCAAGGTCCATCTCGAGGAAGGGCAAAAGCAGGTGGTCCTTCACCATCCGCCACATGATGCGCGTCATTTCGTCGCCGTCCATCTCGACGACGGTCGTTTTCACCTCGATCTTTTTCACCAAAGCCATCGCTTCAACTCCTCAAGTTTTCATTCATTCAAGATGTGCAGCTTGCATTCAAGGCGCCGCCGGCGAGGATCAGCGACCGCTGGCGCGGCGAGAGGGTGTGCCTCACGACGAACGTCAGCTGTTTCGTGCGGTTTTCCACCGCGAGGGTTTCTCCGTCCTCCAGGGCCGCGCGCACGTTCGGGATCGTGAGCCGGTCCCCCTGCGCGATCCGGTCGTAGTCCGCTTCGTCCGCGAAGATCAGCGGCAGGATGCCGAAATTGACCAGGTTGGTGGCGTGGATCCGTTCGAAGGATTTGGCGATCACGGCCTTCACCCCGAGATACATGGGGCAGATCGCCGCGTGTTCGCGGGACGACCCCTGCCCGTAGGACAGCCCCGCCACGATGATGTTGTGGCGGCCCTCGTCTCGGATGCGGGCGGCCCGGGCGGGAAAGGTCCCGTCGAGGATTTCGAAGACGAATTCGGCGTAGCGGGGGATGTTGGAGCGGTATTTCATCCGCGCCCCCGCCGGGATGATGTGGTCGGTGGTGATCTTGTCGCCCACCTTGAGGGTGGCCTCGCCGTCGAGCGCCTCCGGCAGGGGGGTGTTGACCGGCGGGGCGCCGATGTTCGGGCCGCGCACGATGGGGACAGAGTCCGGATCCAAGGCGCCGTCCGGCTTCTCGATGAGGCGGTCGTCGATGTAGAACTGTTCCGGCAGGTCGACGTACGGGCAGGCCATGCCGAGGTCGCGCGGATCGGTCAGGCGGCCGGTGAGGACGGCCGCGGCGGCCGTCTCCGGGCTGACGAGGTAGATCCGCGCGTCCTTCGTGCCGGAACGCCCCAGAAAGTTCCGGTTCGAGGTTCGCAGGGAGACGCCGCCGGAGGAGGGGCTCTGGCTGTTGCCGATGCAGAATCCGCAGGCGTTTTCCATCAGACGGGCGCCCGTCCCGATCAGGTCCGCGAGATAGCCGTCCCGGAGGAGGTTCTGTACCACCTGGCGGGAACCGGGGGCTACGATGAAGCTGAGATCGGGATGGACGGTCCGCCCCCGGAGGATCCGGGCGACGGTGGCCAGGTCCTTGTAGGAGGCGTTCGTGCAGCTGCCGATACAGACCTGCTGAACGGCGAGGGGACCGATGTCGCGGACGGCCCGCACCTCGTCGGGGCTATGCGGGCAGGCGGCCAATGGAACGAGTGCGGACAGGTCGATGTTCACCGTGCGTTCGTAGACCGCGTCGGGGTCGGCGGCGAGCGGAAGCCAGTCCGCCTCCCGTCCCTGGGCCCGGAGAAAGGCCCGCGTCATCCCGTCACTGGGGAAGAGGGAGGTCGTCACCCCGCATTCGGCGCCCATGTTCGTGAGGGTCGCCCGCTCCGGCACGGTCAGCGTCTCGATTCCCGTCCCGGCGTATTCGAAGACGCAGCCGACATTGCCCTTCGTCGTGAAGCGCTGCAGGACATGGAGGATGATGTCCTTGGCGGAAACCCAGGGCGGCAGGGCGCCGATAAGGTTGATGCGGACGACCCGGGGGCAGGTCAGATAAAAGGGCTCTCCCGCCATGGCCCGGGCGACGTCGAGACCGCCCGCACCGATGGCGAACAGGCCGAGGCCGCCTCCGGTCGGGGTGTGACTGTCCGATCCGATCAGGGTGCGGCCCGGCTTGCCGAAGCGCTCCAGATGGACCTGGTGACAGATGCCGTTTCCGGCGCGGGACAGAAAGAGGCCGTATTTCCGGGCGATGCTCGTCAGATACCGGTGGTCGTCCGCGTTTTCGAAACCGATCTGCACGGTGTTGTGGTCGATGTAGCTGACGGAGAGCTCCGTGCGGACGCGCGCGCAGTGCATGGCCTCGAACTGGAGGTAGGCCATCGTTCCGGTGGCGTCCTGCGTCAGGGTCTGGTCGATCCGGATGGCGATTTCCTCGCCGGCCTCGAGGCGGCCGGAAACCCGATGGGATGCCAGGATCTTCTGTGTGAGCGTTGCGGCCATGCCGTGGTTACCTGAATGAAGGGCTAAGGGTTGAAGGTTAACGGTTCCGGAGCGCTGACGGATCTTTCCGCCGGTCATACAAAACATGCGGCGCACCCGGGGGGTACGCCGCATGGGGGCCTGTCGATTCCCGTTGCGCCCGGCCGTTTCTGGATCCGGGGAACGGCCCGGTTCCTATCATATTCGCCGCCGGATGACAACAACATTCCTCCGCGCTTCCCCGCATGGGCGCGGGGGAAGCGTAATGCGGGGGGGATGACAAGGCAAAAAAAATGGGACGAGAAACTCGTCCCAGGGTTCGCGAATGCGCTCGGACCGCTACGCTACGCTAAACGCCGTCGTCCAGGCCCTTCAGACGCATGGCCTTGACGAAATGCTTGCTGTAGTAAGGTTCGTCGAGACTGTTGACCCGGACCATTCTCGATCGCCCGGAGGCGGCATGAACGAACTCGTTGTTGCCGATGTAGATGCCGACGTGGCCGATGGGGCGGCGGGTGTTGAAGAACACGAGGTCCCCTTCCACGAGATCCCCGCGGGCCACGTGTTTGCCAACGCGGGATTGCTCATGGGCCGTCCGGGGCAGGGACACGTCGAAGAACGCGTAAATCTTCTTCACGAAGGCGGAGCAGTCCAGGCCGCGAACGGAAGAGCCGCCGAGACGGTAGGGGGCGCCCATGAAACCCTTGGCCACCTTGACCAGCAGTTCCCGCTCGCTGGGGTTGTTCCATTTCCCGAGGAGTTCGGAGCTGGCGAGCTTGTCCTTTTCGACGGCGGCCCAGTCTTCCTCGCGGATGGGACCGAGGTCCTCTTCCTCATCCAGTTCCGCGCCGCCGCGGAGAGCGACATCCTGCGGAGCCTGTTCGCGGCTGCTGCCGCCTTCCTCCGGGATGCGCGGGGCCGAGAGGGCGAGCCTCTGGCCGGGCTTGAGCCGATGCGTGCGCAGATGGTTCAGGCGCTTGATCGTTTTCGCGGAGACGCCGGTCTTCAGGGCAATTTTCTGCAGGCTGTCCCCCCGCTTGACCACATAGGTCCGCGAAGACCCCGTCCCGCGCCGGACGGTGCGAAGATTTTTTCGTGTCTCGGCGGGTTTGGATTTTGCCAGCCCCTTTTTACCGGCCTGGGGAATCACCAGAACCTGGCCGGGTTTCAGGGCGGTTCCTTTCAGGCCGTTGGCCGCCTGAAGATCGTGGACGCTGACATGGACGTTATTGGAAATCTTGGCGAGGGAATCGCCGCGCTTGACCGTGTAGGGGTGCTTTGCCAGAGCCGCCTGGCAGAAGATGAATGACGAGAACAGGACCGCTAGCCCCATCCATGGGAAAATCCGCCGTTTCATCATGGTGTACCTCCTCTTGGGTAGTCGGGGGTTGCCCCATTTTGGTAACGGTGCACAGATTTTGACAATGGATGACAAACTGCACACGAAAAGATGTTGCCTTCTATCGGATATTTCCGGGGATGTCAAAGCTTTTTTTGCCCACAGCGATGATTTCTGAGCGAATTTAAGCATCTGTCTGTAAAAATGCTTTTAAAATCCACCGGCATGGGGTATGAGGCGCGTGAAGAGAAAAAAGTCGTCCCGGGAAGGCGTCGATGTTGAAATGGGTTCGGATGATCGCCCTGGTGGCCGTGGCGGCGCTTGCCGTCAACATATCGTATTACTTCATTTTTCCGGATATCACGCAATTGCAGCGGAAGAATCCCAAGAAAACCGCCTTCATGAAACACCGGGAGGCGGAGTGGCGGGAGAAGGGCCTCCGTCGCAAGGTCCAACAGCAATGGGTCCCCTGGTCGCGCATCTCACCCTACGTGGCCAAGGCCGTCATCATTGCCGAGGATGACAAGTTCTGGCGTCACGAGGGGTTCGATGTGAAGGCGATGGAGAAGGCCCTGAAGAAGGATCTGCAAAAGAAGCGGTTCAAGGTGGGCGGCAGCACCATCAGCCAGCAGCTGGCGAAGAATCTTTATCTTTCCCCGTCTAAGAATCCCGTCCGCAAGATCAAGGAGGCCATTCTGACCTGGCGGCTGGAGAACCGGCTCTCCAAGCGCCGGATTATCGAACTCTACCTGAACGTCGCGGAATGGGGGGAGGGGACCTTCGGCATCGAGGCGGCGGCCCGGCGCTATTTCGGAAAACCGGCGGCGGCGCTTACGGCGCGGGAGGCGGCGCAGCTGGCGGCCGTCCTGCCCAATCCCCGGCGGTACAACCCGACGGGGGGGTCGCGGTACGTCGCCTACCGTTCGGAGCGGATCTATCAGATCATGGTCCGCCGGGGCATCGTCATTCCCGAATTCGAGGAGCTGTTGACGGAACCGGAGGAGGCGGCGACGGAGGGCTGGCTGGATCTCGACGTTCCGGATCCGCTCTCCCCGCCGGACAAGGAGGCGGCCGCTCCCGGGGCGCCCGACGGAGCGGGGTCGCCGGCGGGCGACGAGGAGCAGGAAGGCCTGGTTCCGCCGCCCCCGGCGGGGCCTGCCGGTCCATCCCCCTGACCGGCCGCAGGTCAAGCGAAAACGGCGACCGGGGGGATCCCGGCCGCCGTTGATTTCCGCCCGTTGTTTAAGTCCGGATCAGAGCACCTCCAGGGCGACGGCCAGCGACACGCCGCCGCCGCCGCACAGCGTGGCCAGCCCCTTGGTCTTGCCGCGTTTCTTCAAGGCATGGATCAGGGTGACCATGAGGCGGCACCCCGTGGCGCCGACGGGATGGCCCAGGCCGCAGCCGGAACCGTTGACGTTCGTGATCTCGCGGTTCAGCCCGAGTTCGCGCTCGCAGCCCAGGTACTGGGAGGCGAAGGCCTCGTTGAGCTCGATCAGGTCGAAATCGTCGATCTTCATGCCGGACTTCTTCAGCAGATCCTGGACGGCCGGCACCGGGGAGAGGCCCATGATGGAGGGGTGGCAGCCTCCCCGCCCGACGGCCGTGATGCGGGCCAGGGGCTTCAGGCCCAGAGCCTGCGCCTTTTCCGCGGACATCAGCAGCACGGCCGCGGCGCCGTCGTTGATGCCGGAGGAATTCCCCGCCGTGACCTTGCCGATCTTGGGGATGAAGGCCGGCGGCAGCGCGGCGAGATCGGCCATCGTGAGCCCCGGCCGGAAATGCTCGTCCCTGTCAAAGAACTTCGGCGGCTTGCCCTTCTTCTGGGGGATCTCCACCGGCACGATCTCGGCGGCGAAGTCGCCCTCGAGGGTCGCCCGTTCGGCGTTATTGTGGCTGCGCAGGGCGACCTCGTCGATCTCCTCCCGGCTCAGGTTGTGCTTCTGTGCGATGAGTTCCGCCGTGATCCCCATGATGTAGGGCTTGCCGCGGAACAGGTCGACGATCGGCCCTTCCTTGATGGGGCCCTTCTCCAGGCCGGGAATCACGTGGGAGCCGGCATGGAGACCGTGGATGAGGTTGTCCACGAAGACCTGGTCCTGCAGACGGCATCCCCAGCGCGCGGCCGGAACGGAATAGGGCGCCCCGGACATGTGTTCCACGCCTCCGGCCAGGACGATCTCGGCGAGTCCGGCCTGGATCCAGGCCATGGAAGAGACAACCGCCTCCATGGCGGAGATGCAGACGCGGTTGACCGTCACGGCCGTGGTCGTCTCTGGAATTCCGGCCAGGAGCGCCGCGATGCGCGTGACGTTCAGGGTATCGACCGGCTCCATGCAGCAGCCGAAGCGCACGTCCTCGATCAGGGCGGGGTCGATGCAGGCCCGGGCGATGGCCTCCTTCATCACGACACTCGCCAGGGTGGCGCTGTTGAAGCCCTTCAAGCTGCCGCCGAAAGCGCCGATGGCGGTCCGGCACGCGGATACGATAACAACATCCTTCATCCTGTTATTTCCTCCTTAGGGGCGTGATTCGAGGGTTTTCCGCCCTCGTTTGGACCTGGGTCGGGACCCAAAAAAAGGCTGTAAAACCGATGGCGGTCTTACAGCCTGGATCTTCTGGCTCCCCAGCGCGGACTCGAACCACGGACCCGATGGTTAACAGCCATCTGCTCTACCGACTGAGCTACTGGGGAATCGGTTCAGGGCGAGTCTCATAGTACAAGCCTTTCGGAAAGTCAACAGGCGAATTTCATGGGGGAGGGATTTTGTGTACGCCCCGGAACGTTTGTCCGCACCCGCGCCCCCCTCCCGGATGCCCATCGCCCGGCTTTTTGTCTTGACTATAGGGAAACCCTTCGCTAAGTTGCGGCATCATCATTCCAACACGTGAGAGCGAAGAGAGGGAGGTGACGGACAAGGGTTCACCTGACAACCGATGTCGTTGCAGCCGAAAGGGAAGGAGCCCACTCATGGAGGCATCAAGACATCCGCACGCAGCGCAAGACTTCAACGTTTCGAGAGGCTACGCGTATTACGTTTTCCTGCTGCTCTTCCTCCTCTACCTGTTCAACTACGTCGACCGGATGGTCGTGGCGGCGATCTTCCCCTACCTGAAGGCCGACTGGGGATTGACCGATACCCAGTGCGGCTGGTTTGCCTCCATCGTCACCCTGATGATGACGGTGTTTGTTTTTCCCGTCTCCCTGCTGGTGGACCGGTGGAGCCGGAAAAAAGCCATCGGCATCATGGCGGTGCTGTGGAGTTTCGGCGCGGCCGCCTGCGCCTTCACCCGTAACTTCACCCAGCTTTTCGCCATGCGCTCCCTGGTGGGCGTGGGCGAGGCGGCGTATACCTCCGGCGGCCATGCCATGATCGCCGCCTATTTCCCTGAAGAAAAGCGGGCCACCATGAACGGCCTTTTTACGGCCGCCATTCCCATGGGGACGGCCATCGGCGTCATCCTGGGCGGCGTGATCGCCGAGACCCTGGGCTGGCGCTACGCCTTCGGCCTCCTCGCCATCCCCGGCCTGATCGTGGCCATCCTCTTCTTCTGGGTGAAGGATTACAAGACCGTGCAGATCGTGAGAACCACCGGAGACGGCGCACAGGCCGTCCGGGTGAAGATGAGGCTTGCCGATATCGTGAGGGAGTTTCTGCATACGCCGTCGGTGCTGTTCACCTACCTGGGATACGTGGGGAACACCTTTGTCACCACCGGCCTGATGAACTGGCTTCCCTCCTACTACCACCGCGTGGACGGCCTGCCCATGGACAAGGCCGGGCTCAAGACCTCCATCGTTTTTCTCCTGGCCATCTTCGGCGCGCCCATCGGCGGCTATATCACGGACCGGATCCGAAAGAGGTTCCTGAACGCCCGCATGACCATCCCGGCCGTCACCTCGTTTCTGACGGCGCTTTTCCTTTTTGTCGGCTTCTCCTTCCTGGAGGGGAGGGCGCAATACCTCTTCCTGATTTTCTTCGGGTTTACGGCCCCGATGTTCGCCGCGGGCGGCTCCGCGGTGACCCAGGACGTGGTGCACCCCGGCCTCCGCGCGATATCGTACAGCCTGGCCCAGTTCTTCATGATGCTCCTGGGGTATTCCTTGAGCCCCATTTTCATCGGGTTTATCTCGGACCGCTACGATTTGCTCACGGCCTTCCAATTCCTGCCGCTGTTCGCCCTCTTCGGTGGCGCGGCGTTTTTCATCGGATCGTTCTTCTATGTGAGAGACCTGAACAAGGTGGAAAAGGTGAGGCTGGAGGGGTGATCCCGCCTCGCCTCGTGGAGAAAAAAAGGACATGCGCTGAGCCGGGAAGGGGGCCTGTCGTGAAGCCGAACGTCATCCTGATTCATCCGCGGGACAACGTCGCGGTCGCCCTGGAGGATCTACCCGCCGGAGCGAGCGTTTCCCTCCCCGACGGCCGGACCTTCGCCGCGCTCACGGCGGTTCCGTACAGCCACAAGGTGGCCCTGGCCGACCTGGCCGCCGGCGCCGCGGTCGTCAAGTATGGCGAGGTGATCGGCGAGGTCACGGAGGACGTCCGTCGGGGCGGCTGGATTCACACCCACAACCTGGACATCGAAGAAAAGAAGGAAACCCCGTAGATGGAGACGTTTCTGGGATATGCCCGGCCGGACGGGTCGGTGGGAATCCGGAACCACGTGGCGGTCATCCCGTCGGTCGCCTGCGCCAACGGGGTCGTGGCCGCCATCGCCCGGACCCTTCCCGAAGTGGTGCCCCTCTACCACGGCCACGGCTGCGGCCGGGCCGTCGAGATCCCGCTCCACACCCGTGCGCTCGTCAATCTGGGCCGGCACCCGAATTGCGCCGCCGTGCTCGTCGTGGGGCTGGGATGCGAGGTCCTCCGGGCCGAGGGCATCGCCCGCGCCGTCGCCGAGACGGGCAAGCCGGTCGACTGTTTCAACATTCAGGAATGCGGGGGCTCGCGGCGGTCGGCGGCGAAGGGGATCGAGATCGCGGGCGCAATGCTGCGCGCGGCCGGCCGGTGCGAACGTCGCCCCTTTCCATTTTCCCGGCTCACCCTGGGCCTGGAGTGCGGGGGCTCCGACGCCTTCTCCGGCATCACGGCCAATCCCGCGGTCGGCCTCGCCTCGGACTGGCTCGTCGACCAGGGCGGCGCCGTCCTTCTGACGGAGGACACGGAGATGATCGGGACGGGCCCGATCCTGGCGCGGCGCGCAAATACCCCCGCGGTCGCGGAAGAGATCCAAACGATGATCGCCGACGCCGAACGGCTGACCCATGACCTCCTGGGGCCGCTCGCGCCCTACGTCATCGCCCCGGGAAACATGGACGGCGGCATGAGTTCGATCCGGGAGAAGTCGCTGGGATGCATCGTCAAGGCCGGCAGCCGCACGATCACCCAGGTGACCGACTATGCGGAGGTCCCGGCCGAAAAAGGGGTTGTCCTCATGCGCGGTCCCGGGTATGATACGGAATCCATCGCCGGGGTCGCCGCCGCGGGCGCCCAGCTCGTCCTCTTCACGACGGGGCGCGGCAATCCGATCGGATTTCCCACCGTCCCCGTCGTCAAGGTGGCCAGCACGGCGAAACTCTACCGGGCGATGGAGGACGATATGGACGTCAACGCCGGGGAGATTCTCGAAGGGAAGAGTCTGGCGGCGGTCGGCGGCGAGATCGTCGCCCTCATCCGCGAAGTCGCGGACGGACGCAAAACCAAGGCGGAAATCAACCGGCAGGACGGCATCGTCTGCCTCTACACGCGCCATCCGGCCTTTTGACGGCCGGGAAGGGAGGAATCCGCATGAGGAGGGTGTCTCTGTTCGTTCCGTGCCTGGTCGATCTGTTCCTGCCCGAGATCGGGGAGGCCGCCGTCGCGCTGCTGAGTCGCCTCGGCGTCGAGGTCGTGTACCACGAGGCGCAGACCTGCTGCGGACAGCCGGCGATCAACGCGGGATACCTCCCGCAGGCGCGCAAGGTCGCCCGGCATTTCCTGACGGTCTTCGGCGAGGACGAGGCGATCGTCAGCCCCGCCGGCTCCTGTGTCGTCACGGTCAAGCGCCACTACCCGGAACTCTTCGCCGGCGAGCCGGACTGGCAGGCCCGGGCGGAGACCCTGGCCCCGCGGGTCTACGAGCTGTCCCAGTACCTTGTCGACGTTCTCGGCGTGGAGGATGTGGGGGCGACGTTCGGCGGGAAGCTCGCTTATCACGAGGCCTGCCACGTCCTGCGGGGGCTCGGCGTCTCAGAGCAGCCGAAAAAGCTGATCCGGGCCGTGGCCGGCGCGGAACTCGTGCCCCTGAACGCCGCCGATGCCTGCTGCGGGTTCGGCGGCGAGTTCTCCCTCCACTATCCAGACATCTCCGAGGTCCTCGTCGCGGAGAAGGCCGCGAATTTCATCAACAGCCAGGCCGACGCCCTCGTCCTGTGCGAGCCGGGATGCTTTCTCAATATCTCCGGCTACCTGCACCGACATCATCCGGAGAAGAAGGTCTTCCATCTGGCCACGCTTCTCGCGGGCAACGGAAAGGGGGTGGGCGCATGAAGATCCGGACCGAACAGTTTATCGAGATCGCCCGGGAGGAGATGAAAAACACGCGCTCGAAGGCCTTTCTGGGCCTCCTGCCGCCGGTGATCAACGCGATGCGGCAGATCTCGCTCGCGACCTTTCCCGATCCCGACGCCGCCCAGGCGTACGGCGCGGCAATCCGGTCCGAGGCCGTGACCCGTCTTCCCGAACTGCTCGAGGAATTCGAGCGGAACGCGACCGCGCGGGGGACGAGGGTCGTCTGGGCGCGGACGGCCGCGGAGGCCAACGCCTTCGTCCTCGATCTGGCGAAAAGGAAGGGCGTCGCCTACGTCACCAAGGGAAAATCCATGCTGAGCGAGGAGATCGGGCTCAACGACACCTTGATCGACAACGGCGTCGACGCGATCGAAACCGATCTCGGCGAGTTCATCATCCAGATGCTCAAGCGCCCCCCCTTCCACCTGATCGGCCCCGCCGTCAACATCGCGGTCGAGGAGGTCCGCGATCTCTTTATGGAAAAGGGCATCCTGGCTGAACCGACGGAAGATCCCGTGGCGCTCGGCTATGCCGCCCGGCTTCATCTGCGGGACAAGTTTCACCGTCTTCAGATGGGGGTGACGGGGGTGAACCTGGCCGTGGCGGAGACGGGGACAATCATCAACGTGGAGAACGAGGGCAATATCCGCTTCGCCAAATCGTCCCCCCGGACGCAGGTCTCCATCATGTCCCTCGAAAAGGTCGTGCCGACGATGGCCGACGCCCTCCACATGATCCGCCTCCTGTGCCGGAACGGCACGGGCCAGAGGATGGCGTCCTACATCTCCTTCGATACCGGGCCGCGCGCGGCCGGGGCGATCGACGGCCCGGAGGAGGTCTACTGCGTGATCGTCGACAACGGCCGGGCGGACCTCTACGACGATCCGGTCGCCCGGGACGTCTTCCGCTGCATCCGCTGCGGGGCCTGCGCCAACATCTGCCCGGTGTATACGAAGATCGGCGGCTATCCCTACGGCTGGGCCTACACGGGACCGATGGGGCAGCTCCTGAACCCGCTCCTGCTCGGATTTTCCGGGACGTCGGACCTCTTCCGCGCCTGCACCCTCTGCGGGGTCTGCAAGAGCGTCTGCCCGGCCGGGGTGGACCATCCCCGGATGCTTCTTTACTACCGCGCCCGGGATGCCGCGGGTGACCCGAAGCTGCGGTCCCGGGGGCGGCCGCTCAAGGAACGGACGCTTTACGACCTCTTCGCGTGGGCCGCCACGCATCCCCGGTTGTGGCGGCAGGGGGCGAAGCGGGTGCGCCCCCGGGTCAACCGCGACGCGCGGGACGGGTTCCTGAGCCGGTCCGTGGACCCGCTCGACGGGTGGTTCCGGAGCCGGGACCTGCCGGCGATGGCGGAAAAGACGTTCCATGAACGCTGGAAGGAGCGGGCAGGGGGCAAGAAGCGGGCCTGACCTGTATGCGAAGGAGGGGAGCATGCCGTACGCTGCGAGAGAGGACGTCCTCGGGAAGCTCAAGAAGACGGACCGGTGGGGGGAGGCGCCGTCGAGACCCCCGCTGCCGCCCCTGACGGAACTCGGCTGGGGCGCGGAACAGCTCATTGAAAAGTTCACGGAGAACCTCGTCCTCCAGACGGGGGTCGTCCACCGGGTCGCCGACCGTGCGGCCGCCCTCGAAAAACTGGCGGAGATCGCGCGGGCCGAGGGCTGGAAGGCGGTCATGATCGCGACCGACGAGGTCCTGACGCCGCTCGATCTGGCGGCCTGGGGCCGGGCGAACGGGGTCGAGGTCCTGACGGCGGCGGATTTCACGGACCGGGACGCCTTCAAGGACGCGGTCTTCGATCGGGTGGACGCCGGGATCACGGGCGTGGACTGGGCCGTCGCCGAGTCCGGCACGGTCGCCCTCGTTCACGACGAGCGGCAGCCGCGCCTGGTCTCGCTGGCACCGATCCTCCACGTCGTGGTCATCCCGGTGGACCGGATTCTACCGGTCTACGAGCAGGCCCTGGAGCGGATCATCGCGGCCCGGGGCGGCATGCCGGCGCACCTGACCCTGATCACGGGCCCGAGCATGACGGCGGACATCCAGGCAACGCCCTTCAAGGGGATGCATGGCCCCCGGCGCGTCATCGCCCTCCTGGTCGGGTAGCCCCGGCAGCCTTCAGGCGATGGATGAACAAATGCATGCAATAAATCTGTATTACTCAACTATTGATCTTGCGAGGAAAGCATGAAACGTGTCTGGGTGCCGTCGCGGCGCTGGTATGAGAATGAGGAGCGGGAGCTGACGTTCCCGGACCGCTGGGAGGTGGACAACCTGACCTCTCCGGGATTGGATAAGCCCGGCCTCACGCCGGAAGAGGTCGCGGCGAAGATTGCCCGCCCCGTCTCGGGGCCGGTCCTGGAGGAACTCGCCCGGGGCCGGAAACAGGCGGTCATCGTCTTCGACGACATGACGCGCCCGACACCGGCGAAGGAGGTCGCGACGGCAATCCTGGGCGCCCTGCACCGGGCCGGGATGCAGCGGGACCAGATCCGCTTCCTCTGGGCGCTCGGGAGTCACGCCGCCTACGACATGATCGCCGCCCGAAAGAAGCTGGGAGACGACATCGTCGAGAACTACGCCGTCTATAACCACGACGCCTTCCAGAACTGCGCCCGGGTGGGGCGGACGCCGACCGGGGTCGAGCTCTGGTTCAACCGGGAATACCTCGCCTGCGACCTCAAGATCGGGATCGGCTGCGTCACCGCCCACGTCCACGTGGGGTTCGGCGGCGGCGCGAAGATCATCCTGCCCGGCGTGGCGGGGATCGAAACGATCAACCAGTTCCACAACCAGCAGTTCCGGGATTTCGCCCGGACCGGCCTAGGCAATTTCGACAACAACATCATGCGCGCCGAGTGCGACGCCGCGGGCGACCTCACTGGCCTCGACTTCAAGGTCGACTGCCTGATCAACCGGCGCGGCGAGATCACGAACCTCTACGCCGGGCCGTTCCGCGAGACCCACGCCCTCGGCGCCGAGGAGGGAAAGTTCCATTACGGCATCCCTTTCGCCACGGGCTACGACGTCACGGTCTGCAACGCCTACGGAAAGGCGAACGAGTCCGCGATCGCCCTGGTGTTTACCCTGGCGACGATGAAGCCCGGGCAGGGCACCGGGGTGCTCGTCTGCGACGCCCCGGAGGGCCAGGTCCCCCACTACGTCATGCGCGCCTGGGGGACCGACTATGGCGGACGCCACTACCAGGCCCGCGCGAAAGGATTCGTGGGCCTGCTCATGAAGAAGTTGATCGTCTTGAATCCCCATCCGGACCGGACGTGCCTGGACCTCGTCTGCCACGCGGACGACGCCGTCGTCGTCAAGACCTGGGACGAGGTCCGGACGATCCTGGAGGCGGATTATCCGGGCGAGGCCAAGGTGGCCGTGGTCCAGGACGGGACGATGCAGTACATCCTGCCGCCGGGAAGCGGATGAGCACGACGCGTCCGGGCCATTCGAAGGGCATGATCCAACAAACTGAGGGAGGTCGGGTTCATATGGAAATGACGATCATGGGGCAGAAAGAGCTCCAGGAACGGGTGCACCGGGCGCAGCTCTGCACCGGCTGCGGGGCCTGCGTCAACCTCTGTCCGTATCAGGTGTTCTATCAGGACCAGACGATTGTCCTGGACGCCTGCGACATCAAGGAGGGCCGCTGTTTCGCCTTCTGTCCCCGGACACCGGCGGATCTCGAGGCGATGCGGGGACGCTTTTTCGCCCCCGGCGATCTGACGCCGGAGATCGGGGCGGTGAAGGGGTATCTGATTGCCCGCGCCGCCGATGCGACCATCCGGAGGGGCGCCCAGCACGGGGGGACCGTCAGCGCCCTGATGGCACTCGCCCTTGCCGAGGGGCTGATCGATACGGCGATCGTCGCCGAGGGGGCGGACCGCTTTCTGCAGCAGGGCGTCGCCGTCGGGGACGGGGCGGAGGTCCTGAAGCGGGGTAAGAGCCGGTTCATCGCGGCGGCGACGGTGGCCGCCTTCAACCGGGCGGCCAAGGGCCCGGCCGAAGCCATAGGCGTGGTCGCCACGCCCTGCCAGGTCTTCGCCCTCGCCAAGATGCGGATGAAGCCCCTGCCCGAACGGGATAACAACATCGACAAGCTGAAGCTCGTCATCGGGCTCTTCTGCGGCTGGGCCCTGGACTGGCGGAAATTCACCGCCCTGCTCGCGGCCCGCACGGCCCTCGAGGACATCACCGGGATGGACATTCCCCAGGGCCGGCGGCTGGTCGTCATCTACACCCGGAACGGTGACATCGAGATCCCGTGGGACGAGGTCGCGCCCATCGCCCGGGAGGCCTGCGGGGTCTGCATCGACACGACGGCCGAGTTCGCCGATCTTTCCGTGGGCTCCGCCCGGATCGGCGAGCCGTGGGAGACGACCCGGACCTGGAACCAGGTCATCGTCCGGACGGAGGCGGGTCAGGCCCTGATCGATCTGGCGCGCCGCAAGGGCGTTCTCGAATTCCGCGAGTCCCCCGCCGGCGCGCTCGACGAACTCAAGGCCGCGGCCCGGGACAAGAAGAAGGCGTCCCTGGAGAAGATCATCGCCAGGACGGGCAGCCCCGAGGACCTGATCTACATGGATCGCCGGGACCCCGTCATCCGCGCCATCCTGGACTAGAGAAACCATTTCTGTAACGACACGGAGGACAAGATGTCGAAACTGATCGATCCGCGGGAGGGCGTCCGGGTGCTCCTCATGGGCAATGAGGCCATTGTCCGGGGCGCCCTGGAGGCCGGTGTCAACGTGGCGGCGGGCTATCCGGGCACGCCGTCGTCCGAAATCGTCCAGAACCTGGCGGACGTGGCGGGGGAGCGCAACCTCTACGTCGAGTGGTCCGTCAACGAGAAGGTGGCCATGGAGGTGGCGGCGGCGGCCTCCTTCGCGAAGCTCCGTTCCCTGTGCGCCATGAAACAGAACGGGGTGAACGTCGCCTCGGACTTTCTGCTCCATCTGACCGCGGCCGGCACGCGGGGCGGCATGGTGCTCGTCACCTGCGACGACCCCGGGGCGCTCTCGAGCGTCAACGAGGGGGAGTCGCGCCACTTCGCGCGCATGGTGGAGGTTCCGCTTCTCGAGCCCGGCGATTTCCAGGAGGCGAAGGACATGACGAAATGGGCCTTCGAACTCTCCGAGGAGATCCGGAATCTCGTCGTCCTGAGGAGCGTGACCCGCATGTCCCACGCGAGCGGCAACGTGACCCTGGGCAAGCTCTCCGACGCGCGGCCGAAGGCGGAATTCAAGTACGACGGTTTTATTCTCGACCCCCTGGAGGGGCCGGTCGTCAGCGCGCCGGTGCCCTACAAGCACACCCTCCAGCAGGAAAAGCTCAAAAGGGTCCGGGAGATCTTCGAGACGAGCCCCTTCAACACTTACGCCGGCCCGGAGAAGCCCGAGCTCCTCGTCGTCACGAGCAGCGCCTGCACCCTGTACAGCCGGGAGGCGATCGACATCCTCGGCGTAAAGGACCGGGTGGGCCTGCTCAAGCTGGGGACCACCTGGCCCCTGCCGCCAGAATTGCTGAAGAAGCGCCTTGCGGCAGCCGACCGGGTCCTCGTGGTCGAGGAGGTCATCCCCTTCCTGGAGGAGAACGTCAAGATCCTGGCCGCGGAGACCGCCCGCGAGATCGGCGCCAAGACCTTCTTCGGCAAGAACGACGGGACGCTCCCCTCCATCGGCGAGCTGAATCCCGACCTCATCGCGGCGGCGATCGCGAAAATCCTGGGGATCGACCACGTCGCCATGCCGCCGGACTACGAAAAGAAGGCGACGCTCATGAGCTTCGCGAAGGCCCCCAACCGGGAGCTGACCTTCTGTCCCGGCTGTCCCCACCGGGCCTCCTTCTGGGCGATCCACCACGCCCTGCTCATGGACAACCGCCTGGGCTTCGTCTGCGGCGACATCGGCTGCTATTCGATGGCGGCCCTCCCGTGCGGGTTCAGCACCCTGAAGACGCTCCACGCCATGGGATCGGGCGCCGGGGTGGCGAGCGGGTTCGGGCAGCTCCACCGCTTCGGCATGGAACAGCCCGCGATGACGGTCTGCGGCGACTCCACCTTCTTCGCCTCCGTCATGCCGGCCCTGGTGAACGCGATCCACCACCGCGCCGACCTGACCGTGGTCGTTCTCGACAACAGCGGCACCGCCATGACGGGTTTCCAGCCCCATCCGGGGCTTAAGGTAAACGCCATGGGCGGGGACGTTCCCGCCCTGGACATCGCAGGAATCTGCGCGGCGATGGGGGCGAAGGTGGAGGTCCGGGACCCCTTCCAACTCGAAGAGACCCGCGGGACCCTGATCCGCCTTCTCGATCAGAAGGGCGTCAAGGTTCTGATCATGCGGCAGATGTGCGCGCTCAGTCCGGAGAAGCGGGCGAAAAAGAAGTACGAGGTGCGGGTGGACGAGGCGCTGTGCCTGGGCGAGACCTGCGGCTGCAACCGCCTCTGCACGCGCGTCTTCCGCTGTCCGGGGCTCGTGTGGGACAAGGAGCGGAAGAAGGCGAGGGTCGACGAGGTCCTGTGCGCCGGCTGCGGCGTCTGCGCGCTCATCTGCCCGGCCGGGGCGATCCGGAAAGAGGAGGTGGCCTGAACGATGGGAACGCAAACCTTACCGAAAGATCCCTTTAACATCATCATTACCGGCGTGGGCGGACAGGGGAACGTCCTGGCCTCGCGCGTGCTCGCCAACATGCTCGTCCACCGGGGGTACGACGTCACCATCGGGGAGACCTTCGGCGCCTCCCAGCGCGGCGGGTCGGTCATGAGCCACATCCGCGTTTCGGCCCGGGGCGCCTGGAGTCCCCAGATCCCCAGGGGGAAGGCGGACATGGTGGTTTCCCTGGAGCCGGTGGAGGCGATCCGGGTCATGAAGGACTACGGCAACGAGGAGGTCCGCATCCTCGTCAACGACCGGCCCATCTATCCGGTCGGCGTGATCGCCGGGGAGCTCAACTATCCGGCACAAGACGAGATCGCCGGCGCCCTCACGGACCTGTCGAGGCACGTCTGGTTCATCGACGCGACCGAAGAGGCGATCCGGCTCGGCAACCCCATCCTGGGCAACGTCATCATGATCGGCGCCGCCTGCGGCCTGGGCATCCTGCCCGTGGGCCGCGCGGAGTTCGCCGAGGTCATGAAGGAGAGCCTCGCGGCCGACAAGCTCGAGATCAACCTGACGGCGTTCGATCTCGGGGCCGCCAAGTCCGCCGCCGCGGCCTGAACGTCGCGACGCGAACGGGCACCGCGGGGAGGGGTGATTTTCCGTCATGGCCAAACTGACGCTGAAGGAGTGGCTCGCGCGGGCCGAGGGCGACCGGCGGTTCATGGAGAACGTCCGGGCGGTCCGCCGGATCCCCGAACGTGAGGGCGTCTATCGCCCCTATCCGGACTGGGTGCACCCCTCGCTCGCGCAGGTCCTCGCGGCGCGGGGGATGGGGCGGCTCTACAGCCACCAGGCTGAGGCGGTCGCGCGCGTCCGCGGGGGGGAAAGCGTCGTGATCGTTACGCCGACGGCGAGCGGCAAGACCCTCTGCTACAACCTGCCCGTCCTGCAGCGCATCCTCGAAGAGCCGGAAACCCGTGCCCTGTACCTGTTCCCGACCAAGGCCCTGGCCCAGGACCAGATGCACGAGGTCCACGGCCTGATCGGCGCGCTCGGCGCGGACATCAGGACCTACACCTACGATGGGGACACCCCCGACGACGCCCGGCGGGCGATCCGCCGGCAAGGGCACGTCGTCGTGACCAACCCCGACATGCTCCACGCCGGGATCCTCCCCCACCACACGAAGTGGCAGAAGCTCTTTGCGAACCTCCGGTACGTCGTCATCGACGAACTCCACATCTACCGGGGGGTCTTCGGGTCCCACCTGACCAACGTCCTGCGGCGCCTGGTCCGGATTGCCCGGTTCTACGGGGCCGACCCCGTCTTCGTCTGCTGCTCCGCCACGGTGGCGAACCCGCGGGAGCATGCCGAACGCCTCCTCGAGCGCCCCGTCGCGCTCATTGACGAGAGCGGGGCGCCGGCCGCGGCGAAGACCTTCATCCTCTACAACCCGCCGATCGTGAACCGGGAGCTCGGCATCCGCCAGTCCGCCCTGACCCCCGCGCGCCAGATGGCGGGCGACCTCATCGAGAACGGCGTGCAGACGATCGTCTTCGCGACGAGCCGCCTGAACGTCGAGGTCCTGACGAAGTATCTGAAGGACCGCTTCGCGAAGAGAAAGCCCGTCGACGCGCAGTTCGTGACGGGCTACCGGGGGGGCTACCTGCCGAACCTCCGCCGGCAGATCGAGGCCGGCCTGCGCAGCCGGGAGGTCATGGGCGTGGTCGCGACGAGCGCCCTCGAACTCGGGATCGACATCGGCGACCTGGAGGCGGCCATCCTCTGCGGCTATCCGGGCTCCATCGCCAGCACCTGGCAGCAGGCCGGGCGTGCGGGGCGGCGGACGGGACTCAGCGTCGCCGTCCTCATCGCCAAGAGCGCGCCGATGGACCAGTTCATCGTGGAGAACCCCGACTACTTCTTCTCCCGTTCGCCGGAATACTGCCGGATCAATCCGGACAATCTCCTGATCCTCCTGCACCACATCAAGAGCGCGGCCTTCGAGCTCCCCTTCGAGAAGGGGGAAACCTTCGGCGGGGAGAATCTCGAGGAACTGCTCGATTACCTGGAGGAAAAGGGCGTGCTGCACCGCGCGGGCGAACGCTGGCACTGGTCGGCGGAGAGCTATCCCGCCGACGAGGTGAGTCTGAGGAGCGTGAATCCCGAAAACGTCGTGGTCGTCGATGCGACCGAGGCGGGAAGCCACCGGGTCATCGCCGAGGTGGACTGGGACAGCGCCTTCACGACCGTCCACGACGACGCGATCTACATGGTGGAGTCCCAGCAGTACTACGTGGACAGGCTCGACCTGGAGCGCAAGACCGCCTACGTCCACAAGGTCGAGGCGGAGTATTTCACCGATGCCATGACCTACACGAACGTCCGGGTCATCGACGCCTTCGCGAAGAAGCCGGGGCGGGAGGTCCTGGTCGAGCACGGGGAGGTCCAGGTGGTGAGCAAGGTCGTCGGCTACAAGAAGATCAAGTTCTACACCTCCGAAAACCTGGGCTACGGCGACGTCAACCTGCCGGAAAAGGACATGCACACCACGAGCTACTGGTTCACGCTTCCCCGGGACCGGCTGTCGGGCCTGCCGTTCCACCAGGCGGAGATCATCGACGGCCTGGCGGGGACCGCCTACGCCCTGCACCATCTGGCGGCGATGCTCCTGATGGCGGACCTCCACGACCTCGACCGGGCGATCGGGGACAAGAGCGGGGAATGGTTCGTCCGGACGGGAAAACAGGGGCGGACGATCACGGCCTCTCCCGCCGGGGAGGACGGCGCCGCGCCCACGATGGACGCCTTCGACCCGACGATCTTCCTGTTCGACGCGTACCCCGGCGGGATCGGATTCTCCGACCTGCTCTTCGAGCGCCACGACCTCCTGATGCACCTGGCCCGGCAGCTCATCGAAAGCTGTCCCTGCCCGAACGGCTGCCCCTCCTGCGTCGGTCCGGTCCTCGAGGTGGGACCGAAGGCCAAGGAGGCCGCCCTGGCGATCCTGGGCCTGCTGGAGAATAAACAGGCGCCGGGCCGGTGACGCCAGACCCCGCCGCTGACGATCCGGCGGTGTTCATGCGGATCGAAGAACCATGACAACCCAGCAACTCACCCTGATGCTGATGGCCGCAGCGGGGGCCGCGGTCTTCCTGATCGCCAGGCGCGCTGCCCGAACGCTCGCGCCGGGGGCGTCCTCCTTCCTTCCCGCGTCCGTGATCTCGTGGCGCGGCATCGTGTCCTACGTGTGCACGGGGGTGTCCTGGGCCGGCATTCTGCTGGCCGGAGTCTCCGTGCTGATTCTCGTTTTTGAATGAAATAATCCCTTGACTTTTTTGCGGGTTCGGTACACACAAACGCACAGGCGGAAGGTATCGTCAACGGTTTTGACGTTGATGTCGAGCCTGACCCGTCCCGCAGAGGCGATGCCCTGAAGAGATCATCAAAATCCCGTATCTCGCAACTCATTTAATTTAAGTTCAAGGATTTCAAAAGGGGGGAATGGATGCAGAGAGAACGCGTGTTCTTTTTTGCCGGCCTGTTTTTGTTTTTCTCTTTGGCATTGAACTCGCCTGTCCTGTGTGAGGAGGGAACGCTTTTTCAGGAGGGCGTCAGACAGTATTACGCGGAGAATTACGAGGAGGCGATCGAGATATTTCAGAAACTTCAAGCGAAAGGGTCCGGGTCTTCCCAGGTCTCTTTCTTTCTGGGGATGTCCTACAAGCAGGCCGGTGATTTTGAGGAGGCCCTCCCGCCTCTCCGGGAATCCCTCACCCTGCAGCCCCCCGTCAAAGAAGCCGCCGTGGAGCTGGCGGAGGTTCTTTACCGGCTCGACAATCTGCCCGAAGCAAAGAAGTGGTTGGCACAGAGCGAAGCCTACAACACCTTTCCGGCGAAAACGGCTTTTCTCAAAGGGACCATCCTGATCAAGGAGGAAAACATCCCTGAGGGGATCGAGGCCCTCGAAGGGGCGAAGCGGCTGGATGCTTCCTATGGACAAATCGTGGATTATCATATCGGGATCGCCCATCTGGCGAACCGCGATTACGACAAGGCCAAGGAACGCCTGAATGCCGTGGTGGCACAGGATCCGCTGTCCGATCTGGCCTCTTTCGCCCGGCGTTATCAGGACATTATCGAGGAGCGCCGGCAACTGGAAAGGCCCCTGATGCTGACCCTGGGAATCCTGGGCCAATACGACACCAACATGCTGCAGGAGCCCGACGCATCCGACATCCCTGATTTGGGCAAGGAAAGTAGCCTTGTCATGCAGACGTCGTTTCGCATGGACTACCTGCCGGTTTTTTCCGGGAACGGGTTGTTCAATGCGGGCTTTGCCATCGGCAATTCACTGCATGAGAAGAATTCAACCACCTACGACACGCTGACAGGCACCTTTTATGCGGCCCCGGGGTACAAATTCGGGCGCCTGGCCGTCAATCTCTCCACGAATTACACCCACACGCTGAAACGGGACCCCAGCTACAAACGCTATTATGAGGCCTATACGGTCGGGCCGCTGTTTCGTTTTCTCCTGTCGCAGAATCAGATTATCGAAGCGTATGGCGCTTATGCCAAGGACAGCTATTGTATCGATCCCGGATTGCCGGAGGAGGATCAGGACAACTCGGGAATAGAAGGCTATTTAGGATGGACAAGGCTTTTTCAAAACGGGGGGATGGCAAACTTCAAATACGGCTACAGCGACAAGGACGCCGACGGCGAAAACTGGAGCAACCGCGGCCATCGCTTTACGGCCAACATGATTTTCCCGCTCCGGAAGACGATCCAGGGGCAGTTGGGGGGCGATGCCTTCCTCCAGAGGTACAAGAACACGCACACGATTTACGACAAGACCCGAAAGGATCAAACCTATTCGGCCCTGGCGGGCCTCATCTGGGACGTCCACAAATCCGTCTCGCTCAACGCCCTGTACAATTATGTCCATGTGAAATCGAATATCGATCTGTACGACTACACCCAGCATCTGTATACCGTCGGGCTTGAACTGAAGTTTTAACGACCCCGCAGGGAGACTCCCGGAACATGAGGAGGTGGGCAAGATGAAAAGGAAGATTTGGTTCGCGATCACCATCGTGCTGGCGCTGATGCTGGCCATTCCGCCATTGGCCATGACGGCGCCCGTCGGCAAAGTGACGCATGTCGAAGGAAACGTCGACATCACCAGGGCAGGCTCTCCCGGCGCCAGAGAGGTGATTCTTGGCGAATCCGTCGAGGTCGGGGATGTCCTCAGAACCAAAAGCAAGAGCAAGGCGGCCGTGACGTTCAGCGACGACAACATCCTGAGAATCGCCGCTTCGTCGCGCGTGACGATCCAGGAATACATGGTCAAAGGGGACGATACGGTCGCCAGGATGAAGCTCCACAGGGGGATGGTGCAGGCCATCTCTTCCCTCGGTTTCATCAAGCGGCTTGCCGCCTCGCCGGAACAGAATCGGTACGAGGTCAACACCAAGACCGCCACATGCGGGATCCGCGGATCCAACATGATCGTTTCCTATCATGGGGGGGTGAGCAGCGTCCTGTTCATCACCGGTCACGGGTATATTTATAACAGCGCAAAGCCCGACTTGATCGTGCCCATCACGGCCGGGAACATCTCCTTCATCGACAGGAAAGAGGCGACGCCGACCAGTCCCAGGCCCTTCTCGGATGCGGAACTGGATACGAAGGTGAAGGCCGTTACGCCTTCCGGAAAGTCCAAATCCGAACAGGAACCCAAACAGGAAATGAAGGGAGAGGCAAAAGACGTCAAGGACAGGATGAAGAAGGGGGATATTCCCGGGTTGGGCGAGGCGCCAACCGACGCGGCTGATTTGCCGGCCGTCCTCGCCGTGATTCCGCCGGGCAAGGTGAAGCGGGTGCTCGACCTCAAAACGGCCGATCGAACCCTCAGGACGACCCTGGAGCGAAAGGGGTCCGCTCAGGGCAAAACGGGCGCTTCGCAAGGCGCAGGCGGGGGGGCATCCGTGAAAAAGGGGGCGTCAAGCAGTTCCTCGTCCGGCGATAAGGTCAGCCAGTATCTGAAAGAGAAAAAAGAACAAAAGGAGAAAAAGAAATAGGGCTTCCCCGTCGTCTCTCTTGACGAAGAGCGAACCCGTGGACGGATGATCGAAGCATCTCTAGCTGCCCCTGCCCGAACGGCTGCCCCTCCGGCGTCGGTCCCTGATCCTTAAGGTGGGACCGAAGGCCAGGGGGGCCGCCCCGCCGATCCTCGAGCGGATGCCTTCACAGAGAAAGCCCCAGCCTCCCCGGAGGATGCTTCCGGGGCCCTCTCCCCTCTTTTCTTTGGTTGATGGAAAACGGGAAATGTGTCAAAGACCGCTTGACGGGCGGCGGATGGGGTAGGGTGACGTCGAAGGCCGACGACAACCCGCCAGACCGCCAGGACGGAGAGAAATTCTTCTGTGACGGCAAAACCCAGCTACGAAGACCTTGAGCGAAGGATCGGGGTCCTGGAAGAGGAACTGATCGAGACCCGGCACAGGGAGGTGTCGCTCCAGGACACGGAGGATCGCTACCGGCTTCTCGTCGAGAATGCGAACGATGCCATCCTGCTGATCCAGGACGGTGTCGTCAAGTTCGTCAACTACCAGGCCGTTGCCTCGTTCGGTTATTCGGAACAGGAATTTCTGACGACGCCCATTTTCGATCTGGTTCACCCGGAAGACCGGTCGATGGTAACCGAGCGTTACCTGCAGAAGATCCGCGGCGACAATCAACCCACCCGTTTCACCTATCGCACCATCCACAAGAACGGCCAGATCCGCTGGATCGAGAACAGCTCCGTCATGGTCAAATGGCAGGGCCGGCCGGCCACCCTCAATCTGATCATGGATATCACCGAACGCCAGCGGGCGGAGGAGGAGCTCAGGGAAAGCGAAAACCGACTGCGGGCGCAGTACCACGGCATCCCCATCCCGACGTTCACCTGGCGGAAGAGGGGGGAAGACTTCATCCTCGTGAGCCTCAACGACCGGGCGAAGGCCATGGTGGGCAACCGGACCGGGGCCTTCCTCGGCCGGAGTGCAAACGAGATTTATAAAAACCGCCCGGCCGCCTTGACCAGTTTCCGGCGCTGCTTCGACGAGAGAAGGGTCATCCAGCTGGAGACCCGGTCCGAGAATTTCATGCCCGGTCGGATCGCAATGGTCACGTTCGTGTATGTTCCCCCGGATTCGGTCATGGTCCACGCTGACGACATCACCGAACGCAAGCAGGCGGAGGAGGCGCTCAGAAACTCCGAGGCCCGGTACCAGTTTCTCGCCGAAAGCATGGCCGACGTCGTGTTTACGGTGGACATGAATCTGGTGACCACCTACGTCAGTCCGTCCATCAAAAGGATGCTCGGATTCTCGCCGTCCGAACGGGTTGCCCAGAACGTCGGTCAGCAGTTGACCCCCGAATCCCAGCGCTTGATCCTCGCGATTCTGACGGAGGAACTGGAACGGGAAAAGGAGGCGGGAATCGATCCAGACCGGTCCCGGACCCTGGAGCTCGAATATTATCACAAGGATGGCTCTATCCGGCATCTCGTCACCTACATCCGGGCCATGCGTGACGCCGAGGGCAGGCTCACGGGATTTTACGGTTCACACCACGACATCACCGATCGCAAGCGGGCGGAGGAGGAGCTCCAGCGAACCCTGGAGAGTCTGCGGAAATCGTTCGGCGCCACCATTCAGGTGATGGTGTCGGCCGTCGAGTCGAGGGATCCCTATACGGCGGGTCATCAGAACCGCGCGGCGGATCTGGCCCGCGCCATCGCCGAGGAGATGGGATTGCCCCGGGAGACGATCGACGGCATCCTGATGGCGGCTTCCATCCACGACATCGGGAAGCTGTCGGTTCCCGCCGAGATCCTGTCCCGGCCGACGAAACTGAGCGCACCCGAGTTCTACCTGATCAAGGAGCATGCCCAAAAGGGATACGATATCCTGAAGAATGTGGAGTCGCCCTGGCCGCTGGCCGAGATCGTGTATCAGCACCATGAAAGGCTGGACGGGTCCGGCTACCCGAGAAACCTGAAGGGGGACGAGATCCTGCTGGAGTCCCGTATCATGGCGGTCGCCGATGTGGTGGAGTCCATGGCCTCCCACCGGCCCTATCGTCCGGCCCGGGGCATCGGGAAGGCCCTCGAGGAGATCGAGAAACACCAGGGCGTCCTTTACGACCGGAGGGTTGTCGAGGCCTGCCTCACGCTGTTCCGGGAGCGGGGCTATCTGCTCAAGAAGACCTGATTCCCCTTCCGCTTGAGACCCATACGTCCCCCTCGATCAGGTCGGTCCGGGAAAGATCCTGGCCGGCGGAAATAGCGGTTGAAGTTGACCGGGAGCATGGTATCATGCGGCCATGAGCGTCAGGGGCCGTTTACAGAGACTGACAGGCGGGACGACCGACGGCGGAAGCGATGCCCGCGAGGGATCGCGTGCGGCGGACATCTCGGTCCTGAGGGAGCGCATCGAGGCCATCCTCTCCCGGCGGCCGGAGGCGGGGAAAGGCGGGCCGGGGCCGTCCCTTCGCGGACGCGGCGTGGCCCTGGAGGACCTGGTTCCGGGTGCGGAAACGGCGAACGCGGCCGGGGTCTTTTTCTGCGTGAATCAGAGGGCGGGGGGGGCCGTCCGCCACGGGGCGCGGTGCATCCGGGATTGGCTGCCCCTCGACATGCCGGGGCTCGCCGTTCTGGCGAACGATGCCGCCCTCAATGGGCTGGCGGTCGGCCAGGCCCTTTTCCTGGATACGGAAACGACGGGGCTGGCGGGCGGGGCGGGGACGGTGCCCTTCCTCATCGGCCTGGGCTGGTTCGAAGAGGGGGGATTCGCGACCCGGCAGCTCTTTGCCCGTGATTACGCCGAAGAGCGGGCGGCGCTCGTCCATCTGCGGGAACTGGCGGCGGACCGGCGGTTCCTGGTCACCTTCAACGGCAAGGCCTTCGACGTCAACCTCCTGGCGACGCGCTTCATCCTGAACCGCCTGCCGGATCCCCTCTCCGGGCTCCCCCACCTCGATCTGCTCCATCCCGCCCGGCGCCTGCTTTCCCATCGTCTGGGCGACCGACGCCTGGGGGCGCTGGAGGCGGCGATCCTCGGATTCGAGCGGGAGGGGGACATCCCCGGAAGCGAGATTCCCCGGCGCTACTTCGACTGGCTCCGCAGCCGCGACGGGCGGCTCATGGCCGATGTCTTCACGCACAACCGGCTCGACATTCTGTCGCTGGCGGCCCTGGCCGCCCGCCTGTCGGACATGATCGTGCCCGACGGCGGAACCTCAGCGGATCGACCGGACGACCGCCTCGCCGCCGCGCGCCTCCTGCTCGCGCGGGATTGTCCGGAAACGGCCGCGCGCATGCTCGCGCCGCTTTGCGCCTGCCCGCATCCGGACACGGCGCGGGAGGCGGCGCGCGAACTGTCCCTGCTCCACAAGCGGGCCGGCCGGTGGACGGCGGCGGTCCGGATCTGGGAGGAGATGGCCGGGCGGGACCCCGGGGACGCCTTCGCCCTCGTCGAGCTGGCCAAGTGGTGGGAACACCGCCGACACGATTTCGACCGGGCCCTGGCGCTGACCGAGCGCGCCGGCGCCGGCCGCCTGTCGGGGGAAGACCGCGCCGCCCTCGACCGCCGCCGCGACCGCCTGAACCGGAAACGCGCGGCCCGCTCCGCCCGCGTGTAGGGGGTGAGCCCGCCCGTCCCCGGTCGGATCCAGGGGAGCCCCCAACCGGCCGGCCGCACCGGCGGGAGCCGGATTTTTTCTTTGACGGGCCGGGGGCGACGCAGTATATGGGGGCCCCGATCGTCCGTGGGGAACGACGAGGGGACGGTCCGTCATTTCGATGCTGGGTGGAGAAAAGGAGCATGCCGGGAAGCCTGGCAGGGGTCAATTCGATCGTGGTGCGCTGCCCGAACTGGGTGGGAGACATTGTCATGGCCACCCCGGTCTTCTCCTGTCTGCGGCAGAATTTTCCCGAAGCCTCCATCGTGGCCTGCATCCGGGGCTATGCCCGCGGGATCATCGAAGACGGCCCCTGGTTCGACGACATCATCGCCTGCAACGACAAGACCCTCTCCGGCTTCACGCGGACGGTATGCGAGATACGCCGGATCCGTCCGGACCTGGCGATTCTTCTGCCCAATTCCATCCGCTCGTTGCTGACCTCGTGGCTCGGCGGGGCGAAGAAGATCTACGGGTACCGGAGGAACCTCCGGGGGCTGCTCCTGGCCGGGGGACCGGCGCCGGTCCGCGACGGGACCGGAAGGGTGAAGGCCCTGCCCATGCAAACGTATTACCTGGAGATCTGCCGCTCGCTGGATCTGAAACCGCCGGACGATCCCCGGCCGGAGCTGTTCGTCTCGGCGGAGCTCCAGGCCAGGGGCGAAGGCCTCCTGCGGAAGTACGGGATCGCCCCCGGGGACCGGGTGATCGGCCTGAATCCCGGGGCGAGCTTCGGCTCGTCCAAGTGCTGGCCGGCCGAATACTTTGCCGAACTCGCCGGATTGCTGAAGGGACGGCTGGACGGCAAGATCGTGCTCTTCGTCGGCCCGGGAGAAGAAGGGATCGCCGAGGCGATCGTCCGGCATTGCCGGGTGCCCGTGATCGACACCGGGCCGGACCGGATCGACCTGGCCACCCTGAAGCCCCTGATCCGGCGGTGCAGCCTGCTGGTGACGAACGACACCGGACCGAGGCACATCGCCGTCGCCTTCGGCGTGCCGGTCGTCGTCCTCATGGGGCCCACCGATCCCCGGTACACGTCGGCCAATCTGGACCGGTCCGTCGTGATCCGGAAAACGCTGGACTGCTCTCCGTGCCATAAAAAGATCTGCCCCCGGGACCACCGGTGCATGACGGAGATCCGGCCGGCGGAGGTCCTGGGGGAGGCGATCCATCTGCTGGAGAGGGCCGATTCGAGATGAGACCCGAATTTTACGAGGACAAATGGGCGCGCCTGCGCGAACGCCCGAGCGCGGCGGAGCTCAAACCCCTGGCCAGGCAACTGGCCCTGTCGTTTCTCGACGAGTATTTCTACAACGATCGGTACGAGGCCGGCTATATCCGCCTGCTGTGCGAGATGGCCACGGCCTTCGAGGACGATGCGCTCAATCTGTCCGGAGCGGGCGCCCTGTTCGGCATCGTCATCGAAAGCCTCTGTGACGATTTCGAAGAACTCCAGACCGAAACCTACAACCGGGTGATGTGTCAGGTCGTCACCCATTGCCGCGCCCTGCCGGCCGGGGCCTGGCTGGACCGGCGGCTGAAGGAGTTCGGCATGGATTCCTACGGGTCCCTGTTCGGCCGGATCGAAACCTTCCGCAATCACAGTGACGCGTACCGGCCCGACATCCGGCCCCCGAAGAAGATCCTGCTCCTGTCCCGCGTGACCATCGGCGCGGACGTCGCCATTACGAGCGTGATGATCCAGCGGCTGAAGCGCACGTTCCCGGAGGCGGAGATCCGGGTCATCGGCGGCGCGAAGCTCGACCAGATCTTCGGCGGAAATCCCGACGTCCACATCGATGTGTTCAACTACTCCCGGCGGGGGGGGCTGTTCGAACGTTTCCGGGGCTGGGAGGCCGTGCTCGAGGCGATCGGCCGGGAGGCGCCCCCGGACCTGGCCCGGGAGGTCATCCTCGTGGATCCGGACTCCCGCCTGTCTCAACTCGGCGTGCTGCCGCTGATCGGGGACGGCCATTACCTGTTTTTCAACAGCCGGGGCAAGGATTCCTATCCCAAGAAGATGTCCATTTCGGAGCTCACCAACCATTGGCTCGATCGGGTGTTCGGCGAGGCGGAATTCTGCTACCCCCGGGTCTGGCTTCAAAAAGACGATCTCGATCGCGCGGCCCGGTTCGTGGCGGGCCTCCGGGCGGCGGGGTGCGGCCGCGTCATCGCCATCAATTTAGGCGTGGGCGGCAATTCCCGGAAACGCCTCAGCGAGGCGTTCGAGAGGCGGTTGATCTCGACCCTGCTGGAAGACCCCCGGACCGTCATTCTCCTCGACAAGGGCTTCGGGGAGGAGGAGCTGGGACGCACGGCGCGCCTGATGGCCGCCTTCGGCGACCGGCCGCGCCTGGACGTCCCCTTCGCGGGTCTGCCCGACCGGGGGATCCCCGGCGGCCTCGTCGGCGTCGAATGCGACATCGGCGAGATCGCGGCGCTGATTTCCCACAGCGATGAGTTCATCGGCTATGATTCCGCCTGTCAGCACATCGCCGCCGCGGTCGGGGTTCCCACGTATACGGTCTTCGCGGGCAGCAACAACACCCGTTTCATCCGGCGCTGGCACGCCTGCGGCCCGGCCCGGAGCGAGATCATCCATGTAGACACCCTGACGCATCCGCCCATGTTCGACGACGAGGACATCGTCGCCCGCATCATCGACGCCAGAAGGGGATGACGGAGCGACGGGATGAGAGGCAGCAGATGAAAGTCCTTTTCGTGTATCCGAATGTCGGCTCGCAGCTGGGGTTCAATTACGGGGTCTCCTCCCTGTCGGCCCTGTTGAAGGCGGCCGGCCACGAGGTGGCCTTCCGCCAGATGTGCGAGGATCTGGGGCCGCTCCCGTCCAAAGACGAATTCATCGCCTGGCTGAAGGACATCGACCCCGACGTCATCGGCTTTTCCGTGGTGACGAATCAGTGGCCCTATGCCCGGGAACTTGCCGTGTGGTGCCGGGAGGCGACGTCCGCCCCGCTCGTCTGCGGCGGCATCCATGCCACGGTTGCGGCCCCGGAGATCCTGGCGACCGGGGCCTTCGACTATGTGTTTTCGGGCGAGTGCGAGGAGGCGTTCCCCGAGTTCGTGAACCGGCTGGCCCGCCGGGAGGACGTCTCGGACGTCCGGAACCTGGGCCGGGTCGTCGACGGCGAGATCCGGATCAATCCGATCCGGCCGATGCCGGATCTCGAGGCGCTCCCGCCCAAGGACTACGCGATCTTCGACTTCCAGCGGATCATCGATGCGAAAAACGGCTGGGTCGGGTTGATGGCGTCCCGCGGCTGTCCCTTCAACTGCACCTACTGCTTCAACCATGTGATGGTGAAGAAATACCGGGACGACCTCGCGTGCAGCTTTCAGGATCTCCACTATATCCGTCACCACCGCGTCGAACAGATGATCGACGAGATCGTGTTTCTTGAAAAGACGTACCGGAACATCAAGATGTTCATCTTTGACGACGACCTGTTCACCTTCGACCGGGACTACGTGGTTCGATTCTGCCGGGCCTACCGGAAGGTCTCGTCGCTTCCCTTCGTCGTCAACGCCCACGTGGGCTTCTTCGACGAGGAGCGGGCGCGGGCCCTGGCGGAGGCGAACTGCAAGATCGTCAAGGTGGGGATCGAGAGCGGCAGCGAGCGCATCCGCCGCCAGGTGATGAACCGGCGCACCAGCAACCGGAGAATCGTCGAGGTGATCCGGCTGATCGACCGTTTCGGGATGCACAGCTCGTGCTTCATCATGCTGGGCCTTCCCTATGAAGGGCGACGGGAGGTCATGGAAACCATCACCCTCCTCGGAGAGGCGAAACCCGGGAGGTTCCGGTGGACCTTCTTCTTCCCGTTTCCGGGCACCAGGGCCCATGACCTGAGCGTCGAGGGCGGTTACGTGAACTTCGACCGGATGGGCTCGCTCATGAATTTCACCGATGAATCCTGTCTGGATTTCGGTCCCGAACACAACCTGTTTTTGAAGAAGGCCGGCCTCATCCTGCCCTGGTTCGTCAATGCCCACGCCGGGCTCGAGGTGTCTCCCTTCTATCGGGACCGGGTGGACGCCCTGCTCAAAATGGATCAGGAGGCGTTCGAACGGGCCGCCCCCGCCATCCGGGAGGAAGACCGCGAGATCTCTTCACGATTCCAGGCCGAAGGCCGGACCCACTACGCGATCAAGTACAACCCCTTCATGGGCGTGATTTCCGACTACTTTATGCGGGAGTGATCCGCCGCCGCGGAGACGAGGGCCCGTCGAGGGGCTCAAGGTTTCCCGGCGGGCTGGAACTCCGGGCGAGCCCGGCGGGATGCGGTCATTCCAACCCCCCGGGCTTTCCCTCCGTACCGTGCGCCCGTCGCCGATTTTGTACAGGCAGGCGGCGCGTTCCCGGGGCTTCGGGGTTTCCCGGCTGAACGATGAATCCGGGCCGCTCCCCCCAGTTGCCCCGGAGCGTCGGATGGGCCAGTGCGAGGCGCAGCCGGTTCAGGAAGGTCTTCCGGGCGATCATCCGGGCCCCCAGGCTTTGCAGATGACGGGTGAAGACCTGGCAGTCGATCAGCGTGAAATCGCACTCCCCAAGCCGCTCGACCAGACTGACAAAGGCCGCCTTCGAGGCGTTGCTGACCTCGGTGAACATGGATTCCCCGAAGAAGCAGCGGCCGAGGGAGACCCCGTAGAGGCCGCCGACGAGATTCTCCCCCTGCCAGGCCTCGACGGAATGCGCGTATCCCAATTCGTGAAGGGTCAGATAGGCCTCCCGCATCTCCGGGGTGATCCAGGTTTCGTCCCGGCCGGGGCGGTGCCGTCCGCAGGCCGCGATCACGGCGGGGAAATCGCGATCGAAGGTGACCGCGAAGGCGTTCTTCCGCAGGAGCGCCCGCAGGCTGCCGGAAATGTGGAGCTCCCGGGGGGTCAGGACAAAGCGCGGGTGGGGCGACCACCAGAGGAGCGGGTCCCCCTCGCCGTACCAGGGGAAGATCCCCTGCCGGTAGGCGGCCAGGAGGCGGGCGGGGGAGAGGTCGCCGCCGACGGCGACGAGACCGCTCCGGTCGGCCAGGTGCGCCGGCGGGAAGAGGATGTCCTCGGTCAATGCGAATACGGGCATGCGGGCTCTATAGCACACTTCGGATTGACAGGCACGAACCGATCCGGTATGGGTGCGGTCACGCTGCATGCAAAAAAACGCCGGAGACGAAAGGGGTGCGTCCATGAGCCTGTTCGGAAAGCCGAAGGGGAGGAAGCTGCACACGCGGACGATCGAGGTGAACACCTATGAGTACGACGCCGGTCGTCTGGTTGTGGAGGGCGCCCTGAAGGATCTGCGCTGGCAGGATCATTACCTGGCCACCGGCGAGAAGAAGCCGCCGGGCGTCCTGCACGGGATGATCATCCATCTGCTCGTGAACATCCGCACCCTGGAGATCGAGGACGTCCACGTGGAGATGCCCGACACGCCCCGCGATGAATGTCTGGAAACCCGCGGGAGCATCGAGCGGGTCAAGGGGATGCGGATCGCGGGCGGTTTCACGCTGAAGGTCAAGGAGATGCTGGGCGGGATCCAGGGATGCAGCCACCTCCTGGCCCTTCTGACCGCCATGGCACCGGCCGCCGTTCAGGGCTTCGCGGCGCACATCCTCCGGGACGATACGGGGCTGAAATCGACCTGGACGGGGCTGTCCCGGTTTCTGGAGGACACCTGCTGGGTGTGGCGGAAGGACGGTCCGCTGCTGAAGAAGCTCCAGAGCCTGTAACGGGGGGCCCAAGCCCCTCCCGGCCGTCTGTGGGCCGGGGGATCGGGACTCAGACCGACCGCACCACCACGTCGTCGTCCTCGATGTCGGCCCGGGCGGCGCCGCCCTCCCGGAGGCGGCCGAAGAGAACCTCGTCCACGAAGAAGTGCTTGATCTTGTCCTGGACGAGGCGGCCGATCTCCCGCGCGCCGAATTCCGGAGAGTATCCCCGGCGGGCCAGCCAGTCGGTGCAGGCGTCCGTCACCTTAAGCGTCACGCCTTTTTCCTTCAGCTGCAGGCGGAATTCGTCGATGCGTTTCCGCACGATGTCGAGGACCGCGGCGTCCGTGAGCGCGTTGAAATTGACGACGCCGTCCAGGCGATTCCGGAACTCCGGGGAAAAGGCCTTCTCGAGGGCGGGGAAGACCGCGTCGCGGTTCAACGGCCGGCCCTCGAAGCCGATGACCGGGCGGCCGATGTCCCGTGCGCCGGCGTTGGAGGTCATGAGGATCACCACGTTCCGGAAGTCCGCCTTGCGGCCCGTGTTGTCCGTGAGGGTGGCGTAATCCATCACCTGAAGCAGGGCGTTGAAGATGTCCGCATGGGCCTTCTCGATCTCGTCCAGGAGGAGAACGGCGTGGGGGGTCTTCCGGATCGCCTCGGTCAGGAGGCCGCCCTCTTCGTACCCCACGTAACCGGGGGGGGCGCCGACCAGTTTCGCCACGGCGTGCCGTTCCTGGTATTCGCTCATGTCGTAGCGGTGGAGCGGCACGCCCAGAACGTCCGCCAACTGGCGGGCCAGTTCCGTCTTGCCGACGCCCGTCGGACCGACGAACAACAGCGAGGCGACGGGCTTGTCCGCCTCCCGGAAGCCGGCCCGCGCCCGTTTCACGGCCTCCACGACCGTCTCCACCGCCTCGTCCTGGCCGAAGATCCGGCGCTTCAGTTCCGCCTCCAGGTCCTGCAGCTTCTCCACCTCGGACGAGGAGACGCTCCGTTCCGGGATCCGCGCGATCTTCGCCACGACCGTCTCGACAGCCCGGCGGTCGATCTGACGAACGCCGGAATCCTCCCCGGCTTCCATGCCGATCACCGCCCCGGCCTCGTCCAGGACGTCGATCGCCTTGTCGGGCAGGCGGCGGTCGCTGATGTAGCGGTGCGAGAGTTCCGCCGCCGCCTGAAGGGCCGCGTCCGTGTAAACGACGCCGTGGTAACTTTCGTAGCGGTCCTTGACGCCCTTCAGGATCTCCAGGGTTTCGGCGGCCGTGGGCTCCGGGACCTCGATCTTTTGAAAGCGGCGCGACAGGGCGCCGTCCTTTTCGAAGTGTTTTCGGTATTCGTCGTACGTCGTCGAGCCGATGCAGCGGAGTTTCCCGGAGGCGAGCGCCGGTTTCAGGATGTTGGAGGCGTCCAGCGATCCGCCGGAGACGGCGCCGGCGCCGACGATGGTGTGGATCTCGTCGATGAAGAGGATGACGTTCTCCATCTTCTGGAGCTCGGCGATTACCCGCTTCATCCGCTCCTCGAAGTCGCCCCGGTAGCGGGTGCCCGCCAGCAGGGCCCCCATGTCGAGGGCAAAGATCTTCGCGTCCCGGATCTTCTTCGGAACGGCGCCGGCCGCAACCCGCTGGGCGAGTCCCTCGGTCAATGCTGTTTTTCCGACGCCCGGCTCCCCGACGTGAACGGGGTTGTTCTTCAGGCGCCGGCAGAGGACCTGGAGGGTGCGGTCGAGGATCTCCTCCCGGCCGATCAGGGGGTCGAACTCGCCGGCCCGGGCCTTGGCGGTCAGTTCGGTCGTGAAGGCCCGGAGGATCTTGCCCGCGTCCGGCTCCTTCTTCTCCTCCGGTTTCGCGTCCTCGCGCGACGGCGGGGTCTCCGTCCGCGGGCCGCTCTCCCCCTCCGGCGGCAGGGCGGAAACGCCGTGGGAGATGTAGTTCAGCAGGGACAAGCGGGAAATCCCCTCTTTTCTCAGAAAATGGGCGGCGAAGGATTCCTTCTCGTCCAGCATGGAGACGAGGACGTCCCCCAGTTCCAGGATGTCTTTCTGCGCGTTGGAGGTATGCCAGACGGCCCGTTCCAGAATGCTCTGGAATCCGAGGGACTGGAAGGTCTGGTTGCCCTCGACGGAGGCGTGCGTCTCCTGGAGGTGGCGGGCCAGGAGCCGTTTGAGGTGTTCGATGTCGCCGCCGCACCGGCCGATGATGTCCCGGCCGTCCTCGAAGAACAGGCAGGCGTAGAGCAGGTGCTCCGGGGTGATGAATTCATGGTGGCGCACGTTCGCCTCGGCGTAGGCCGCCATGATGATTCGGTTCAGGGTTTCGGAGATCTTCATGGCGGTCAGGCTTCCTCCGCGGAGCACTTCAGCGGGAATTCGCTTTTCCGGGCCAGTTGGTGGACCTGGTCGATTTTGGTCATGGCGATATCGTAGGTGAAGACGCCGCAGGTGCCCCGACCCTTCCGATGGACGTCCAGCATGATGCGGGTCGCGTCGGCTGCGGCTTTGTGGAAAATGGCGATCAGCACCTCCACGACGAATTGCATGGTTGTGTAGTGATCGTTGTGAAGGACGACCCGGTACATCTTCGGCTCCTGGCGCGCCACATCATCATGAACGTCGGGATGTTGCGCTGGCCGATCGGGATGGAGCGACTGGGACATATCCGCCTCGCCGGAATAACCCGGTTGTGCCGAACGTGCCATCCGGCCGGGATAGCCGGAGCGGCAGGGTTCAACCATAACGTGTCCGTAATATAGGACACCTTGCCGGGCGTGTCAATCCATGGCGGACGGTGCGGAAAGATCGGGGGTTTCGGGGCGGAACGGAGGGCGCCGCCGCGCGGCGTCAGCGGCGACGCCGATCCCGGGATGACGGGGAAGCGGTGCGGAACGGTCAGGCGGGCGGGGCTGCCTGCCAGCTTCCCGAGGCGATGCGGGGCATGCCCCCGGTTGAACCGGCGTACATGAACACCCAGGCGGGAAAGCAGCTGCCGTCGAGCGTCCGGACGCGGGTGAGGGTCCGGCGGAATCGGGAGCCGGGGTTGCCGTACCCTTTGAATCCCTCGACGATATCGAACATTTCGAAGGCCTTGCGCGGGTCCTTGAGGGGATAGACCTCGCCCGCGACCCACGCGTCCTCTTCCTCGGGAGGGGTCATGCAGGGGAAGTTCTTCCCGCTGTCGAAAAGCAGGCCCGGCGCCCGGGCGGCGCCCCGGCAGGTGTGGTCTCCCCACGTCTCCAGGATGTGATGACGCGGTCCGCCCTCCATGAGGGTGCCGTAAACGAACAGGCGGTCCACGGTCCAGGGCGGATCGAATCCCAGGGAAACGGCGTTGAACATCCGGTCGTCGAGACCGTGGGCGACCAGGGCCTCCCGAACGGCGGCGAGGTAATCGGGGTGGGGCGGGACGAAGGTCCCCTCGATCATGGCGGGATCGACCTGGTAGGTGACCGCGCTGTATTCCCGGCCATCCTCCGTGAGAACGATCACGGGGAGGCGCTTGTAGATTTTCGGCGCCCCTTCCCGTTCGTCGAGGGTCGCCCAGCCGTCCGGCAGCGTTTCGTAAAGGACGCCCGGCGTCGCCTGGCCGGTCCGGTGACGGAGGTTGGAGACCCCGCCTCCCCGCCTTTCGGAGAGGAAATTGAAAACTTGACGCATATCGGGGAGCCAGGCGTTGCCGACTTTCCCTGCGAGCGGATAGGGAAGCCCCTCCCGGTCGCACCAGGCCTGCAGGTCCGCCCGGTTCATGTTGGTTCCGTAGGCAAAATACAGGTCGGTTCTTCCCATGATCTCTCTCCTTGACCGGAATCGCCCGATGGTCGAGTTATAAAGATTTCAGGGGTCTTCTGCAAGCTTTTTTAACCGGGGGGGCGGTCCGGAGGGAATTCGCGGTTGATTTTTGGCGCGTTTGCGTTTACGGTCGACTTCGCGGTCGGTTCGGCGGGCGCGGCGGACGGCCGGGGGCGCCACCCTGTAACGGGAGTCTGTTGGGGGCGACCCGGAAGATGCGGGAGGCGTCCGGGATTCTTCCCGGGACGGCGCCGCGTCCCGGAAGCGCGCCGGGACCGAATCGGTTGAAGGTGAAAAAATGCATCCATCCGCAAATCTGCCGGGGCAGGCCCTGAGGCGGCGGAAGGGCGCCCTGAGCCGGCGTGCCCTCGGGGCCGTGCTGGGGCTTGTCCTCACGGTCCTTCCCGCCTGTGCCGCGACCCCGGAGGAGGCCCTCCGGAAGGACTTCCCGGAGCTGAAGTTCGACCGGATTGGTCCCAGCCCGGTTGCGGGCATGGCCGAGGTGATTATCGGCCATGAAATCCTGTACTATCTGCCCGGGGAGGGGGTCATCCTGACGGGCGACATGATCAACCGCGAACGGAAGAACCTCACCCGTCAGCGGAAAGGGGAACTCCAGGCCGAGCAGGTCAAAACCCTTCCCCTCGATCTGGCGGTCCGGATCGGAACGGGATCCCACACGGTGATCGAATTTACCGACCCGAATTGTCCCTACTGCCGCCAGGCCTCGAAATACCTGAAAGACAGGAAGGATCTGTCCCGGTACATCTTCTTCTTTCCCCTGTCGCCCAAATCCGGGGACAAGATCCGTCATGTCCTCTGCGCCCCGGACCGGGGCAAGGCCTACGAGGACGTGATGGCCGGCGTGAGGGACGGCGCCGCGCCGGAGGTCTGCCAGAATCCCCAGGCGGGCGAGATCATGAAACGGCATCGCGAGCTCGGGCAGCGTCTCGGCCTCGAGGGGACGCCGTTTTTCGTGATCGACGGCGAGGTGGTGGCCGGGGCGGATCTGCCCCGCATGGAGAGGCTGCTGGAGGGAAAGAAGCCATGAAACTGCCGCGAGAGGCATCCCTCAGGCCCCTGACCGTCCTGCTGGCCCTCGCCGGGGCGGGGGTGACCTTGTATTATATCGCCTGCGACGACGCCTGCCGGTTTCTGACGGGCTCGGTCTTCGGCGTTGATCTGAAATACTGGGGCATCGTGTACATGGGAGGGGTCCTGGTCCTGGGCCTGTTCGGCAGGACCCTGTGGAACAGCCTGCTGCTGTCCTTCGGCGCCGGCGGAGAGGTCTTCCTGGTTGGATTTCAGGTCGTCCACCAGGTGTTCTGCCCCTATTGCCTCGCGTTCGCGGTCATCGTGCTCGTCCTGTTCGCCCTGCATGTCCAGCCGGGGAAGAAGGCGGCCATGCTGCTGGGCGTCGTGGCCGGTCTCCTCACGTTCCTCCTGGCATTTTCCGGATCGGCGACCCCCGTTTACGCCGCCGGACCGGTTCCCGTTCCGGCTTTCGGAAAGGGGCCCGTCCATGTCCGCCTGTACACCGATTACGCCTGCGAGCCCTGCCAGAAGCTTGAAACGCGGGCGGAGCCCCTGCTCGAGGCGCTGGTTCGCAAGAACAAGATCCGGCTGACCTTCATCGATACGCCCATCCATGCGGAAACGAAGCTCTACGTCAAATACTACCTCTACGTCCTCCGCGAATCGCCGACCCTGGCGTCGGCCTTCCGCATCCGCGCGCTCCTCGTCGAGGCGGCGCAGAAAAGGGTCCGGGATCCGGCCGAGCTGGAGGCCTTCCTCGCCGCCCGCGGGGTTTCCTTCCGGGCCGTCGACGTGGCGCCGACCCTGGAGGTCTTCCTGGGCTACCTGCGCACGGACCGGATTCAGTTCACCCCCACCTGCGTCATTGAAACCCGCACCGGAAAGAAGACCTATACGGGCGTCGAGGACATCGTCGCGGCGTTGAAGCGCATCCGGTAGGCCGCCTCCCGCGGTGCGCTTCCGCGGCCGTCCCGTCTCCGTCCCCGGACCGGAGGGATGCCCCGGTCGGGTTTCCCTTTCCGCCAGGGGTCCTTCGACCCTCCCGGCCGATTCCCGTTTCCCCTCGCGTCGCAAAATCCCGTGTGCAATCCATCGCGTTTTCGGCTATAAGGGGCGGGACGGGTCGGGAGACCCGTGCCGCCGGTCCGGCGCGGAGCCGGTCCGGAACAACGGGAGGGCGAACGCGATGAAGGATGTGTATCAGGCCGTCCGGGTGACGGATCACGTGTACTGGGTGGGTGCGATCGACTGGAATATCCGGGATTTCCACGGCTATACGACGCCCCGGGGCAGTACGTACAACGCGTATGTGATCCTGGGCGACCAGGTCGCGCTGCTGGATACGGTGAAGGCCCCCTTCATGGACGAGATGATGTCCCGCATCGCCTCGGTCATCGATCCGCAAAAAATCTCCGTTCTCATCTCCAACCACTCCGAACTTGACCACTCGGGCGGCCTGCCCGCGGCCGTCGAAGCGATCCGGCCGGAAAAGGTCTACGCCTCCCCGGTCGGTGTGCGGACCCTCCGGGAACTCTTTCACGGGGCGCTGGAGGTTCTCCCGCTGAAGGACGGCGACCGGATCAGCCTCGGGAACCTGAACCTGACGTTCCTGGAGACCCGGATGCTCCACTGGCCGGACAGCATGTTTTCCTACCTCGAGGAGGAGGCCGTGCTGTTTTCCCAGGACGCCTTCGGGATGCACCTGGCCTCGCTCGACCGGTTCGATGACGAGATGGATCCGGACGTCCTGAAATACGAAGCCGCGACCTATTTCGCCAACATCCTGCTCCCCTATGCGCCGCTGGTGACCCAGCTCCTGGAACGGGTCGGCGGCCTCGGCCTCCGGCTCGGGACCGTCGCCCCGGATCACGGACCGATCTGGCGGAAGGACATCCCGGTCATTCTCGACGCCTATGGGCGCTGGGCGAGGCAGGAGCCGACGCGGAAGGCGGTCGTCGTCTATGCCACCATGTGGCACAGCACGGAGCGCATGGCCCGTGCGGTGAGCGAGGGACTGAAGGCGGGGGGAGCCGAGGTCAGGGTCATGTCCATGGACCACGTTCACCGCAGTCAGGTGGCCTACGAACTGCTCGATGCGGGCGCCCTGATCTGCGGGTCGCCGACCTTGAACAACCACCTCCTGCCCCACATGGCCGACGTGATGACCTATCTCAAGGGGCTGAAGCCCAGAAATCTTCTGGGCGCCGCCTTCGGGTCCTACGGCTGGAGCGGGGAGTCCGTCCGCCAGCTGAACGACATCCTGGCGGAGATGAAGGTGGACCGGGTCGGGGAGGGAATCCGGGTCAAGCACCGGCCCGACGCCGGCGTCCTGGCCGACTGTTACGCCCTCGGACGGGAGATCGGGGAGCGGTTGTGCGCGACGGCGGCGACCGCGGCATAAATCACCTCAAAACCAAGGAGCGGACCCATGAAAAGTTACGAGTGCGGCGTGTGCGGTTACGTTTACGATCCGGCCAAGGGCGATCCGGACAACGGGATTCCCCCCGGCGTGGCCTTCGAGGACCTGCCGGAGGGCTGGACCTGTCCCATCTGCGGCGCGGAAAAGGATCAGTTTTCCCCCGTGTAGCGGACCGGGACCGGTGAACATCGGAATCCCTCCGCGCCGGACCTGTCAGGTCCCGGAATGGCGTCGCGCGCGTTTCCGGGATAATATTTTCAAAATGCACTCGGAGCGCGCCGGTGGAGGGTCGGGGAGAATCCGGGCGTCATTGAACGACAAATCTGGAGATCAGGAATCATGGCAACGATCAGAGATGCGCTTTATCAGGCCTACGCGGGTGAGGCGAAGGCGGCCCTCAGGCTGAAGGTTTACGCGGAAAAGGCGGCGGAGGAGGGCTACCTCCAGATGGCCAAGCTCTTCCGGGTGGTCGCCTTTTCGGAAGAGATTCACGGGGCGCGGGCGCTCCGTGTTCTCAAGGAGGTCCGGTCCACGGAGGAGAACCTGGCGGAGAGCTTCGAATCCGAATCGCGGGTGGCGGAAGTCGCCTACGACCAGTTCATCAAGCAGGCCGAGGCGGAGGGAAACAAGCCGGCGCTCCTCCATTTCAGCCAGAGCCGGGATGTCGAGGAAACCCACGCCAAGCTGTACAAGGAAGCCATGAACCATTTCCTGGAGGAACGGGAAACGCACTATCATGTCTGCAAGATCTGCGGATACGTCGCCGACGGCGTCCTCCCGGACGAATGCCCCGTCTGCGGTGCAAAGCGCGACCGCTTTGTATCCTTTGACTGATCCGCCTCCCCGCTTGAAATGCGGGGGATTCTGTGTTAGCTACAGCGCCAATTCACGATGCAGGAGTGCTTCATGAACTACAAGGACACGTTGAACCTTCCTCAAACCCCGTTTCCCATGAAGGCCAATCTCTCCCAGAAGGAGCCGGACATGCTCCGGTGCTGGGAGGAGATGCGGATCTACGACAAGATTCGCGAGGCCTCGCAGGGGCGTCCCGTCTATATCCTCCATGACGGCCCCCCCTACGCCAACGGCAATATCCACCTGGGAACGGCCATGAACAAGGTCATCAAGGACATGGTCATCAAGGCCAAGAACATGTCCGGCCTGGATTGCCTTTACGTTCCCGGCTGGGACTGCCACGGGCTTCCGATCGAGCATCAGGTGGACAAGGAACTCGGGGAGCGGAAGGAGAGCCTGTCCCAGGCGGACAAGCGCCGCGCCTGCCGCGTGTACGCAGAGCGGTTCGTGGACATCCAGCGTGAGCAGTTCAAGCGGCTGGGCGGATTCGGGGAATGGGAAAATCCGTACCTGACGATGCACTACGAATACGAGGCGATCACGGTGGCGGAGTTCTGCAAGCTCTTCCTCTCAGGGGACGTCTACAAGGGCAAGAAGCCCGTCTACTGGTGCGCCACCTGCAAGACCGCCCTGGCCGAGGCCGAGGTCGAATACGCCGACCACACGACCCCTTCGATTTACGTCAAGTTCCGGATGATTTCCGACGTGGCGGCCGTCCGGCCCAGGCTGGCCGGGGAGACGGTCAGCGTGGTCATCTGGACGACGACGCCCTGGACGATTCCCGCCAACCTGGCCATCGCCTTCCACAAGGAGTTCGAGTATGTCGCCCTGAAGATCCGGGGCGAGGTCCTCATCCTGGCGAAGGAACTCGTCGACTACTGCCTGGACGCCTTCGGGTTTAGGGGGGAGACGTACGAGATCCTGGACGAGTTTCCTGGGGCCGCGGTGGAGGGGCTCAAATGCCGGCATCCCCTGATCGAACGGGAGAGCCTGCTCATCCTCGCGCCTTTTGTCACCCTGGAGGCCGGGACGGGCTGCGTCCATATCGCCCCCGGGCACGGTCAGGAGGACTACGAGATCGGCATGGTCTACGGACTCGACAACTATGCCCCGGTCGACGCGGACGGGAGGTTCACGCCCGACGTCAAGGATTTCGCCGGCCAGTTCGTGTTCGACGCCAACGACGCCGTCAACGACAAGCTCCGGGAGGCCGGCGCGCTTCTGGGGCGCGTCGACATCGGCCATTCCTACCCCCACTGCTGGCGCTGCAAGGAGCCGATCATCTTCCGGTCCACGGAGCAGTGGTTCATCTCCATGGAAAAGAACGGCCTGCGCCGGAAGGCCCTGGAGGCCATCGACCGGGTGCAATGGATCCCGGCCTGGGGCCGCGACCGGATCTACGGCATGGTCGAAAACCGGCCGGACTGGTGCATCTCGCGTCAGCGGCTCTGGGGGGTGCCCATCACCATTTTCTTCTGTCGACAGTGCCAGCAGGAACTCCTGACGCCCGAGATCGCCGACCGGATCGTCGCCCTGGTCCGGGAACACGGGGCCGACGTCTGGTTCGAGCGGACGGCGAAGGAGCTGATGCCGGCGGGCACGGTCTGTCCGTCCTGCGGCGGAGGCGACTTCACCAAGGAGACGAATATCCTCGACGTCTGGTTCGATTCGGGCGTCAGCCATGCCGCGGTGCTCGAGACCCGCGAACGCCACCGCTCGCCCGCGGACCTGTACCTGGAGGGGAGCGACCAGCATCGGGGCTGGTTCCATTCGTCGCTCCTCGAATCGGTCGGAACGCGTGGACAGGCCCCGTACAAGAGCGTCCTGACCCACGGGTTCGTCGTCGACGGCGACGGCAAAAAGATGTCCAAGTCCGTGGGAAACGTCGTCGATCCCCAGGAGATCATCGACCGGTACGGGGCGGAAATCCTCCGCCTGTGGGTGGCGGCCGAGGATTACACGGCCGACATCCGCATCTCCGAGGAGATCCTGAAGCGGCTCGTCGAGGCCTATCGGCGCATCCGCAATACGGGCCGGTTCATCCTGGGCAATCTGTATGATTTCGACCCCCAGCGGGACCGGGTGGCGCCCGCCGAGATGCTGGACATCGACCGGTGGGCCCTCCTGAGGCTCCAGGAGATCATCCGCCGGGTCCGGGACGCCTACGACCGATACCAGTTTCACGTCGCCTTCTACACCCTGTACAATTTCTGCACCGTGGACCTGAGCGCCCTGTATCTGGACGTGCTCAAGGACCGGCTGTACACGTCACGCGCGGCCTCCCGCGAGCGCCGTTCCGCGCAGACGGCGATGATGGCGATTCTCGATGCCATGACGCGCCTGCTCGCGCCGATTCTCACGTTCACCGCGGAGGAGCTCTGGGGCGCCCTGCCGCCGTTCGACGGGAAGGCCTCCAGCGTCCACCTCACCCAGTTTCCGGAATCGCAGACCGACCCCGGCGATGCGGCCCTGGGGGAGCGATGGAAGACACTGATCGCCCTCAAGGGGGAGATCGCCAAGGCCATCGAGATTGCGCGGCAGAACAAGGTCGTCGGCCACTCCCTCGATGTCGCAGTGGCGCTCGCGCTGCCGGAGACGCTCCGCGCGCTCGTGGAAGGCGCACGGGAGGAACTCCAGGCCCTCTCGATCGTTTCCCGGCTGGACGTGGTCGAGCCCGGGGCGATGGATGCCCCCTATGCCAGCGAAGAGTTTCCCGGGCTTGTGATCGGCGTGTCGAAGGCGACGGGCGGGAAATGCAACCGCTGCTGGATGTTCAGCGAGACCGTCGGTTCCCGGACCGGGCACCCGGCCCTGTGCGAGCGCTGTTGTCGCAGTCTGGAATCCTGAAGGAGCGGACGGTGTCCCGAAAGTACGTCGTACTGGTTGTCACGACCCTCGTCGTGGTGCTGCTCGATCAGTGGACCAAGGCCTATATCGCCCAAACCCTTCCCTTGCATCAATCCTGGGACGTCCTGCCCGGTCTGTTCAACATCACCCATATCCGCAATCCCGGGGCCGCATTCGGGTTTCTCGCCGGCGCCTCCCCCCGGTTCCGGATCCTGTTCTTCATCGCCATCACCCTCCTCGCCCTGGGGCTCATCCTCTATTACCTCTACCAGGCAACGGAGGCGGAGGGATTCCAGGCGGCCTGCCTGTCCCTGATCTTCGCCGGTGCCGCCGGAAACCTGATCGACCGGGTGCGCTTCGGCGAGGTCGTCGATTTTCTGGACGTACACTGGGGCGTGCACCACTGGCCGGCCTTCAACGTGGCCGATGCCGCCATCTCCGCCGGGGCGATCCTCCTCGTCTTGGCGCTGATCCGGGAAGGCCGGGCAAAGGCCTGAAAAAGGAAAAACGCATTCAAGAAATCAAGTTGGCGTGACCGTCGGTTCACGCGAGCGCAGATCCAGGAACGGACGTCTTGAACCGCTTGCGGCTCGCTTTCCACTTCCTCATGCTCGCTGGAGGTCTGGGGTTCCTCTTCCTCACGGCCTCGGCCCCGCCGAATGGGGCGTTCTTCCCGGCCGCGCGGCCGGTCCGGGCGGACGCGTGGAAAGCCCCGGCCGCGGCTCATTTCGGCGTCCGGGTCGTCCGCGCCTACCCGCACGATCCGGAGGCCTTTACCCAGGGCCTGTTCTACCAGGACGGGTATCTTTACGAGGGCACCGGCCTTTACGGGAAATCGTCGCTGCGCCGGATCGACCTCGCCTCCGGGCGGATCGTCCGCATCCGCCGTCTTTCAGCGGCGCTCTTCGGCGAGGGCATCGCGTCCTGCCGGAACCGGATCATTCAACTGACCTGGCGCGAGCGGGTGGGGTTCGTCTACGATCTTCGCACCTTTCGCCTGCTGGGCCGTTTCCCCTGGGAGGGCGAGGGCTGGGGCATCACCTGCGACGGCCGGCGCCTGATCGCGAGCGACGGAACCGACCGTCTGCGGCTTTTCGATCCCGATACGCATCGCCCCATCGGATCGCTGTCCGTGAGGGACGGGGATGGACGGCCCGTCCAGCGCCTCAACGAACTGGAGTTCGTGGACGGAGAGATCTTCGCCAATGTCTGGCAGAGCGACCGGGTGGCGCGCATCTGTCCGAAAACCGGCCGGGTTGCGGGATGGATTCACCTGCCGGAACTGGAACGGGGACCGGCCGGCGAAGGGCCGAACGGGATCGCCTACGACGCCAGGGGGAAGCGCCTGTTCATCACGGGGAAACTCTGGCCACGCGTTTATGAAGTGATCCTCACCCCTCTGGCGGGACCGCCGCGACGGATGGAAACGGGCGGCGCGGCTCCCTGAGCAGGGCGGACAGCAGGGGATCGCGCCCGTAGACATCGGAGCGGAAATGGACGTTCCCGTTCGCCTCCGCCCAGGAGGTGACATAGACGAGATAGACGGGAACCGGCCGGGGCAGATTAATCGCGGAGGGACGCTTTTTCATGAGGCCCCCCCGGATCAGCTTTTCCGTGGCCGGGGTTTTTCCGAACAAATGCCGCACCAGCGTGAGGGGCTTTTCCACACGGATGCAGCCGTGGCTGAAGGTTCGGACCGGCCTCCGGAAGTACCGCGTCGACGGGGTGTCGTGGAGGTAAATGTCCGGCGTGTTCGTGAGGACGAACTTGATGCGCCCCAGGGCGTTTCCCGCTCCCGGATCCTGCCGCAGGGTGTAGGGGAAGTATTCCTCGGAGAGGCTTTTCCACGCGATCCCGAGCGGATCGAGACCCGTTTCATCCCGCACGCTTCTGACCACCTGCAGGCGCTGTCTTTTCAGGTAATCCGGATCGGCCTTGATTTTGGGCAGCATTTCCCGGGTCGCGATCGATCTCGGCACCACCCAGAAAGGGTGGAAGACGATCTGGGCCAGGCGGGAATTGAACACGGGGGTTTGCCACTCCGGTCGGGTCTGGCCCACGACGATCCTGAGGTCAAAGGCCCGGACGCCGTCCCGCACGGCGTGCAGCCTGAAGTCGGGGATGTTGACGAGAAGATGGTCGTCCCCCAACTGCCGGCACAGCCATCGCCAACGCTCCAGATTCAGTTCGATCTGGGCCAGCCGTTCGGCCGCCGGGACGCCCATGGCCTGCCGGGTGTCGGCGTCGACGGCGCCGGATTCTCTCAGGCCGTAGCGCTGCTGAAATTTCCTGACGCCCTCTTCCAGACGTGCATCGAAGTCTTCGGGCGCTGCGACGGATGCCTCGCCCAGGTCCCCTTCCGCGGCCAGGCGCCGGCGGATCAGGGGCACCTCGGGGTCCCGGGTTCCCCGGCTCAGCGCCGGTCCCGGAGGAATGACGGGCCAGCCCCCCCGGGCGACGACTTCACGATAGCGGGACAGCGCGGCCCGCATATTGAGGAAATAGCCGTGCCGGGGAGAGAAATCGAGGAGGGCCTTCCCGACGCGCCCTTCGGCGAGGGCCTTCTCCAGGGCGTCGGCGAGGTCCGTATCCGGGCAGAGATTTGCGCCGGGCGTGCCGCCGCGGGCGTACCCCGTCCGGCCGTTCGACAGATGACGGCCGCAGTGCAGGAAGGCGTCCGTCATGAGCCACTCGAACCGCGACCGAATCTCCGGGACGATCCCGGGGAGGGCGGATGCGAAGGGGGAAAGGCGGGCGGAGAGCGTCTGAAGGCGATCAAGATGGTAGTCCGCCGGGAAAAGTCCTTCCGTGTCCACCCGGCGCAGCGTGTCGAGGAAATCCAGGGCCGCGGGGCTCGCCCCGGCGGCATCCGTCCAGGCCGGCCGCCAGGCGCGCCTTTCGTAGAATTTCCGGACGAGTGCGGATTCGTAGAGGACTCCCTCTTCCGGCGCGGGGAAGGCCCGGGCGATCGTGGAAAGCGCGGTCGGGGAGAGTGGGGGCGAACCGGACGGCGCCTGGGCCTGCACGGCGCCGGCGGCGCCGGCGAAGACGACGAAGAGGACAACGCCGAGGAAGGTCCTTGTACGCGAGCGCCCCATACATTCCTCCGTTGCCGGGTGTTCTCGCCGGCGCCCAGCCGGACGGCCGGGCGCGGCGCCGACGGACCGGCGATGCTGCGCCGTTGCCGTGGACGCTACCACGCGGCCGGGGGGATTTCAAGGCGATTCTACTTCATCAGGCCGGGCAGATAGAGGGCGATCTGGGGGAAGGCCAGGATGAGGAGGGCCGTCACGACGAGGGCCGCCAGCAGGTGGGTCGCCCCCTTGAAGATGACGTGCAGCGGCACGTCGCGGGCCACGCCGGCCACGACATACACATTGATGCCGACCGGCGGGGTGATGACGCCCATCTCCGCGACCAGCACGATGATCACGCCGAACCAGACGGGGTCGAAACCCAGCGCGGTCACGACGGGGAAGAAGACCGGAATCGTCAGCATGATCATGGCCAGGGAGTCCATGAGGCACCCCAGGAAGATGTAGACGACGATGATGAGCGCCATGATCAGCATGCGGTGCAGATGGAGGCCTGAGACCCATTCCCCGATGCCGGAGGGAATGCCGGTGACCGCCAGGAAATGACCGAAGACCGTCGCCCCGGCGACGATGACGAAGATCATGCAGGAGATCCGGGTGGTGTCGTCCAAGGCGCGCAGGAACCCCTGCCAGGAGAGGTTGCGGCCGATCACGGCGATCAGGAGGGTTCCGAAGGCCCCGATGGCGGCCGCCTCCGTCGGGGTGAAAATGCCGACGAAGAGTCCGCCCATCACCAGGATGAACAGGAGGAGCGTTTCGATCAGGCCGGCCAGAGAGTGGAGCTTCTCCGCGGCGGTTGTCCGCGGTCCCCGCGGCCCGATCTGCGGCTGCAGGCGGGTCCAGATCAGGATCGTCGCCATGAAAAGGCCGGTCAGCAGAAGGCCCGGCAGAACGCCGGCCATGAAGAGTTTCCCGATGGACTGCTCGGTCATGATCCCGTAGACGATGAAGATCGTGCTGGGGGGAATGAGGATGCCGAGGCTCCCCCCGGCCGCGACGACGCCGGTGGCCAGGGCCGGGTCATAGCGGTATTTCTTCATTTCCGGCAGGGTGATCGAGGCCATCGTCGCCGCCGTGGCGCTGGTGGACCCGCAGATGGCGGAGAAGGCGGCGCAGGCGCCGATGGTGGCCATGGCGAGGCCGCCGGGGAGGTGCCCCACGAACTTGTGGGCGGCGTTGAAGAGGCGGCCGCTGATCCCGGCGTGGAAGGCGACCTGTCCCATGAGCACGAAGAGCGGGATGACCGTGAGGTTGTAGGCGCTGAAGGTGGCGAAGAAATCCCGGGCGGTGAGGTTGAACGCGGCCGGCCAGGAGACGAGCTGTCCGAAGCCCAGGATGCCGACGATGGCCATGACGAAGCCCACCGGCATCCGGAGGAACATGAGGATGACGAGGACCAGAAAGCCGATGATGCCCGCGGTGGTCGGTGTCATGGCCGCACCGCCTTGCCGAACCTCGCGAGAAATTCGGTGAACAGGACCAGGGCCAGCAGGGCGCAGCCCAGGGCGATGCCCAGGGCAAAGGGGTAGACGGGCATGCCGAGGGTCGACGACACCTCTCCGCTTTGCCTGAGCTCGAGGGCATACCGGAGGCTCTGCCAGCCGATCAGACCGAAAAGAGCGCCTCCGATTGCGTCGTTGATGAGGCCGATGACCGTCTGGACGCGGCGGGGCAGCTTTTCCACCAGGATGTCCACGGCGATGTTTCCCTTCTCCATGGCGGTGCGCGCCAGGGCGAGGGAAACGACCAAGGTCCCCAGAAAACCGACGAGCTCGTAGGTTCCCGGGATGGGGCGTCCGAAGAGGCGCAGGCCGACGTCCGCCGCGGACAGCAGCATCATGACGACGACGGCGGCGCTGGCCATGTGGCTGAACAGGTCACTTGCCCGCCGGATGATCTTCTCCGCTCGATCCATATGTTTTTTCCGGCTCCGATGTTGAGGGGCTCCCGGCCGCCCGGTGAAGGCGGCCGGGAGCAGGTTTCATCAAGACCGTCCGCGACGACCCTATTTCACGCCCGTCGCCAGTTTGTACTGGCGATAGCTCGAAAACTTTTTCTTGCCGAAGGCCTTGATCGACGCCTGGATATCCCGCACGGCCTTCTCCGGGTTCACCCCCTGCGACCGGCTGGCGACGACGTACTCGTCCACCACGGGCGCGACCCCTTTCACCCAGCGCCGGGACTCGGCCTGCGAGAGGGGGATGATCCGGTTGCCCAGGCTGAGGGTGTACCGGCGGCCCTCGGCGTCGAGGTCGTCCCAGGCGCGGGCGTGGACGTCGATCCATTCCTCGCTGACCTGCTCCAGGATCTTCCGGATGTCCGGGGGCAGGGAGTTCCACTTCTTCAGGTTCATTGTCACGAACATCGCCGTCGTGTAGCCGACGGCGGTCGCTTCCGTCGTGCTCTTGACCACCTCGGCCTGTTTCCATCCCTTGAGGGTCTCGATCGGGGCGAACGTCCCGTCCACGATGCCCTTCTGGAGGGCCTCGTACGTGCCGCCCTGGGGCATGGCCACGGGAATGGCCCCCAGCGCCGTCACGACCTTGGCGCTCAGTCCGGTGGAGCGGATCTTCTTCCCCTTCAGCTCGTCCAGCGTCCTGATGGGCTTCACGGAGTGAAGGAGGCCGGGACCGTGCGCGTGGATGTAAAGGAGTTTGACGCCGCCGAGCTCACGGGGCTGCCAGCGTCGATAGAAACCGTTGGCGACATACGTGGCGGCCTGGCCGCTGGGATAGCCCAGGGGGAGGTCCAGCGCCTCCATGACCGGGAACCGGCCGCGCGTGTAGGCGAAACAGGACATGCCGAGATCCGAGATCCCGTTCAGGACGCCGTCGAAACACTGATCCGCCTGGGTCAGGGTGCCGCCGTAGAAAAGGTTGATCTTGACGCGTCCCTGGGTGCGTTTTTCGACTTCCTTGGCCCAGGCGTCGGCCGCTTTGGCCTGCCCGTGCGTGGAGGGAAAGAAGATGCTGTAGGTCAGGGTGATGTCGGCGGCCCGACAATCGATGGCCGTGAGGGTCACGACCCACAGGAGGACCGCGGAGACGGTCAGCAGCAACGTGAAACATGGTCTTTTCATGGCGAGGCTCCTTTGACGAAGGTTCGGGTTTTAAGAAAAATAATGCAATAAACGCCAGCCGGGACAGCTTAGCCAAGCCGCCCGGTTCAACCGGGACTGTGTAAACATGAAATCGGGAAATGGGAATCGGATCGCCTGCTGGACCGCACGGAAGGCGGGCAGCAGGCATCAATACGTATAGATCGGCCGGCAGGTCAAGACGTTCGGGGGATGGCTGGGGGTACGTTTCATCCGGGATGAAAACCTCTACGCGACGGAGTCAGTGATGCGCCGATGCTGGCCTTTATGAAATTTCACCGGGGCTGTCAAGCGATTTATTTCTGGTTTCCCTCTTTGAGTTTTTCCAGTTCTTCCCGGTACAGCTCCGCGCGGGCCTTGACCATTTCGATTTCTTCCCGGGCCTGGTCGAGCTTCTCCTCCTGGCGGCGCTTCTCCTCGCGGATCTTGTCCTGGAGGTCGTCGAATCCGACGTAGACGGCGAGAATTCCCCCCAAAAGCAGGGCGATGGGAAGGCCGCCCTTGAGCAGGATGAAAAACGCCTCATGCCATCCGATCAGACCGACAAGCCCGAGAACGGCCGCGACGGCACCGCCCAACATCAGAGAATTCAATGGCATTTTCCGTCCTCCTTTGATAGCGGGTCCGCCGCATGGCGGACCGCCGGCGCCCGGCCCGACGCCGGCGCTTCGCCATCCGCGCGACGCTCGACATGAACCCGGCAAAAGCCCCCTGCGCATCCCGGCTATCACAAAACGGGTTGATCTGCAAGATGAAATCATTCCGCCCGGCGTTGCTGCGAGCGTGCCCCGCGCCGGAGGGAGTCGCGCCATCCGGAAAATAATTCTTGATAAATTGGACCACTTCCATTAGCATCCTCCGCACTGCCGCCGGGCGGGGGCCAGCGGGGATCGCCCGGCGCTGGCTTGCCCGGGAGATCGATTTTCCAGGGGGCGCCGAAACGCATCGTCGGGATAGGAACCTGTGCCATGACAGAACCGGATTTTGACAAGGGAGACGGCCTGATACCGGTCATCGTTCAGGAAAGCGAGACGGGGGAAGTGCTCATGCTGGCCTACATGAATGCCGAGGCCTGGCGGGAAACCCTCCGGACGGGGAAGGCCACCTACTGGAGCCGCTCCCGCCAAACCCTCTGGGTGAAAGGGGAGTCTTCCGGTCACGTTCAGCAGGTTCAGGAAATCCGGATCGACTGCGACCGGGACACCCTGCTGCTCAAGGTCCGCCAGGTCGGGGACGCGGCCTGCCATACGGGATACCAGTCCTGTTTCTACCGGAAGCTCTCCCCGGGTCCGGAAGCGATCGTGGGCGAGCGGATATTCGACCCGGAAACCGTTTACCAAAAAGGCTGAAGGCGATTGAGACCCTCGGGCGACGCGCGGTGGATGGAGGAACCGGCCCGGCGTCGTCCGGCCCGGCCCGGGCGGAGGGAATCTGGAAAGGGAAAAACGTATGGCCCCCAGGAAGAAGATGCAGGCCGCGCCGGTGTGCGGAACCCCGGAACGCAGGCTCAAAATCGGAATTCCGAAAGGCAGTCTCGAAAACAGCACGATCGACCTCTTCAAGCGGGCCGGCTGGCGGATCACCTATGACAGCCGGAGCTATTTCCCCGACATCGACGACGAAGAGCTCTTCTGCACCCTCGTGCGGGCGCAGGAGATGTCCCGTTACGTCGAGGACGGGACGCTGGACCTGGGGCTGACGGGCCGGGACTGGATCATGGAGAACGAATCCCGCGTCGTCGTCGTCCAGGACCTCGTCTATTCCAAAGCCTCCATGCGCCCCGCGCGCTGGGTGCTCGTCGTCCGGGAGGATTCGCCGATCCGGTCGTTGGCCGATCTGGAGGGAAAGCGCATCTCGACGGAGCTGGTCAACTTCACGAAGAAGTATTTCAGGAAGCAAAAGATCGGCGTGCAGGTGGAGTTTTCCTGGGGGGCGACGGAAGCGAAAGTGGTCGAGGGATTGGTGGACGCCATCGTGGAGGTGACGGAAACCGGCAGCACCATCCGGGCCAACAAGCTCCGCATCGTGCACGAACTCCTGAAAACCAATACGCAGCTCATCGCGAATGCCGAGGCCTGGAAGGATCCCTGGAGAAAACAGAAGATCGAACAGATCCGCGCCCTCCTCATGGGATCGCTCGAGGCCATGAACAAGGTGGGGATCAAGCTCAACGTCGCCCGTCAAAACCTGGGGCGGGTCATGCTCCTGCTGCCCTCCCTCAAGGCGCCGACGGTGTCCAGCCTCTATTCCGAAGACTGGTTTGCCGTGGAGACGATCGTCGATATGGCGATCGTGAGGGACCTCATCCCGCTCCTGACGGAGGCGGGGGCGGAGGGCATCATCGAGTATCCCCTGCACAAAGTCATTTGAGGTGGCCATGAAGAGAAAGGCCCGGATACACAGAAAGACGAGCGAGACGGACATCGCCGTCGTCATCGCGCTCGAGGGAATGGGTGCAGCCCGCGTGAATACCACGATTCCCTTCCTGGACCACATGCTGACCCTGTTCGCCAAGCACGGCCGCTTCGACCTCGACGTTCAGGCCTCGGGAGATACGGAGGTCGACGACCATCATCTGGTGGAGGATGTGGGCATCTGCTTGGGGGAGGCCTTGAAGGAGGCGCTGGGGGGGAAGCGGGGCATCAACCGTTACGGAACCGCCCTGACGCCGATGGATGAAACCCTCTGCAGCGTGGCCCTCGATCTGTCCGGGCGCCCCTATCTGGTGTACCATGTCAAGTTCGGCAACCGGAAAATCAAGCAGTTCGATGCGGCGCTCCTGCATGAATTCTTCAAGGCCCTGACCGACCGGAGTGGAATGACATTGCATATCAATCTTGTCTATGGTAAAAATACCCACCACATCGCCGAGGGAACCTTCAAGGCCTTTGCCCGGGCCCTGATGGAGGCCGTCGCGATTCCGGAGGGTCGGACGGACCTTCCTTCGACCAAGGGACTCCTGTAGGGCGTTTCCCGCCGGCGGGAAACGCCGCCGGGCCGGCAGCCGGCATCGTTCATGAAGACCTGCGTGACACAGCCTGGAAAGGCCTGCCTTCTTCTGGCCATTGCCGTCGCCCTGTGGGGCGCGGCGGCCTGCGCTTCCCGGCCCGGGGTTGCCGCCGGCATTCCGGTCAGGGAGACGGCCATCCTGAAGCGGATCGCCGTTCTGCCCTTTGCGGAAATCTCCCCCGATGAAACCTCCGGGCGCTCGGGACGGTGTCCCGTGTGCGGCGCCCTGTTCAGCGCGGAAGCGATGCCGGAAGGGGCTACGGGCGTTGTTGAGGACGCCTTTGTCCGGCGGATCGGGACCGGGGGCAAATTCGATCTTGTTCCGAGCGAACGGACCCAGGCCGTCTACCAGCGTCTTGAAGCGGCGACCCTGAAACAGACCCCCCTTCAGGTCCTGAGGGCGGCGGGCCAGGACCTCGCGGTGGAGGGCATCGTGGCCGGCTATGTCTACCGGTTTCGGGAGCGGAGGGGGTATCCCTACGCCGCGGAACGCCCGGCCTCGGTCGCCTTCGAGGTCCACCTGATCCGCGTCAGCGACGGCGCTTCCGTCTGGCGCGGCATTTACGACCACACCCAGGCCTCCCTGATGGAGAACATCCTCCATGCCGCTTCTTTCTACCGGGAGAAGGGACGGTGGGTATCGGCGGCGGAACTGACGGACGAGGGGATGGAGGGGGTTCTCCAGACCTTTCCCGGACTGAATTAGGCGGACGCTTCGATCCCGTTATCGTTTTCGGAATTTCCGCTGGCAGGAAATTCCGAATTTTTTTCATGGAGTGCGATCGTGATCCTCATCCCGGCCATTGATCTGAAAGAAGGCCAGTGCGTGCGCCTCCGCCAGGGGGACTTCTCGCGCGTGACCGTGTACGGGGAAGATCCCGCGGCCATGGCAATCCACTGGTGCCGTCAGGGCGCGACCCGGATCCACGTTGTCGATCTGGATGGCTCCCGTGCCGGCGAACCCCGGAATCGCGGGGCCGTTCAGGACATCGTCAGAGCGGTGCCCGTCCCCGTGGAAGTGGGGGGGGGGATCCGCACGCTCGACACGATCGCCGACTACCTCGAACTGGGGATCCGGTGGGTGATTCTCGGGACGGCGGCGATGAAGAACGCCTCCCTCCTGGAGGAGGCATGCCGGCGCTGGCCTGGGCGCATCATCCTCGGCCTGGATGCCGCCGACGGACGCGTGGCCGTCGAGGCCTGGACGGAGAGCACGGCGGAAACGGCGATCGACCTGGCCCGGCGCTACGAACGCCTTGCGCTGGCGGCCATCGTTTATACCGACATCCGTCGTGACGGCATGGAAACGGGGGTCAACATCGCGGCGACGAAACACCTGGCCGAATCCCTCCGCGTGCCCGTTATCGCTTCGGGCGGCGTGGCGGGGATCGGGGATATCGAAAGACTGCTGGAGATCGAACAGGCCGGCGTCATGGGCGTGATCATCGGCAAGGCCCTGTACACCGGCGCCATATCCCTGCCGGAGGCGCTCCGTCTGCAAGCGGGAAGCGAGCCTGCGGCTTCGCACGGAGGGTGATGTCATGGAGGATTGCGTTTTCTGCAAAATCGTCAGCGGGACCATTCCCGCCGGCAAGGTGTACGAGGACGAGCACGTCCTGGCCTTTGACGACATCCATCCCATGTCCCCGGTCCACGTCGTCCTGATTCCCAAACGGCATATCCCGACCCTGCTCGATCTGGCGCCGTCGGAGGACGATCTGCCCCGGCACCTGATCCAGGGCGTGCAGGCGGTGGCCCGGATCAAGGGCCTGGACCGGCACGGATTCCGGATGGTGATCAATTGCAGGGAGGACGGTGGGCAGGTCGTTTTTCACCTGCACTGCCACATCCTGGGGGGGCAGCGGCTGAAGGACGATCTGGCCTGAAGGGCTTACGTTGTTGACAACCGATCGAGATGCACTAACTTAATCGCATGCCGGAAGGATGATCCCTTATGAATTTTCGTCAAAAGATGACCGAAGACATGGTTCAGGCCGCCAAGAGCCGGGAAAAGATCCGGCTCTCCGCCTTACGGCTGATCAAGACGGCCCTGCACAACCGGGAAATCGATCTCAAGCGCGAGATGAACGAGGCCGAATTTCTCCAGATGCTCGCCTCCATGGTCAAGCAGCGCCGGGACTCCATCGAACAGTTCGGCAAGGGGGGGCGGGCCGACCTGGTTGCCCAGGAGGAAGAGGAACTCCGGATCATCCAGGAGTTCATGCCCCGTCCCCTGTCGGACGAGGAGATCGACCGGGAGATCGACCGGGCCGTCGCAGAAGCCGGAGCGTCCGGCCCGAAGGATCTGGGAAAGGTCATGAAAATCCTCATGCCGAAACTCGCCGGGAAGGCCGATGGCAAGACCGTGGGAGAGAAGGTCAAGGCAAGACTGACCGGGGCGTAGGAGAGGCGGACGGATCTTGAAGGGACCGATACCGGCGGACAAGATATCCGAGATCCGGGACCGCGCGGACCTCGTGGCCCTCGTGTCGGAATATGTCACGCTGAAGAAGGCGGGGCGCAATTACCTGGGGCTGTGTCCGTTCCATCAGGAGAAGACGCCGTCCTTCACCGTCAGCCCGGAAAAACAGATGTTCTACTGTTTCGGCTGCGGGGAGGGGGGCAATGGCTTCGACTTCCTGATGAAGGCGAGCCACATGACGTTTCCCGAAGCGGTGCGTCACCTGGCGGCAAAAACGGGCGTCGTCATTCCCGAACCGGTCCGGTCGGCCACGGAAAAGGCCCAGGACGGCCTTAGAGAACAGGCGGTGCGGGTCAACGGCTTGGCCGCGACCCATTTCGCCCGAAGCCTGCACGCCGCGGCGGGGCGGGCCGCCCGGGCCTATCTCGAGAAACGGGGGATCGGCGCGGAGACGGTCAAGGAGTTTCGTCTGGGCTATGCGCCCGACGCCTGGCGTTCGCTGCGGGATTGCCTCGCCCGGTCGGGCGCGCCCCTGGACCTCGCGGAAAAGCTCGGCCTGATCATCCCGGGAAAGGACGGCGGGTTCTACGACCGTTTCCGAGCCCGTGTGATCTTTCCCATCGAAGACACGGCCGGGCGGGTGGTCGCCTTCGGCGGCCGGATCATCGGCGAGGGGGAACCGAAATACCTCAATTCTCCGGAATCGCTCCTTTTCAGCAAGGGCCGGCAGCTCTACGGGCTCAATCGGGCCCGGGAACAGATCCGTCGGCAGGATGGCGTGATCCTGGTGGAGGGCTATTTCGATCTGATTGCGCTTTATCAGGCCGGGATCCGGAACGGAGTCGCCACCCTGGGAACGGCGTTGACCCGGGATCACGTGGACCTTCTCAGGCGGTATACCCGGAATGTCGCGGCCGTGTTCGATCCGGACGAGGCCGGACGAAAGGCCCTGGCCCGGAGCCTCGAAATCTTTCTGGCCGGAGGGATGCGGGCCCGGGCGGTGATTCTTCCCGATGGAAGGGACCCGGACGAGTTTGTGCGGGCGTCGGGTCCCGAGGCCTTTCTCGATGTCGTCGCGCACGCCCCGTCGGCCGTCGATTATTATATTGATCGGATGATCGGGTCGCAACGCTCCTTCGAACAGAAGCAGTCGGCGATTCAGGCGGCCGTTCCGTTCATGGCCCGGATCGCGGATCCGGTCAGCCGCGAACTCTTCATCCGACGCGTGGCAGAGCGGGTGGGGATCGACGAGGGCCTGCTGAAAAAGGAGGTTTCGCGCGGGGTCCCGGTATCCGGGGCCGCGGTTCCCGCATCGGCGGCAACACGGAAAGCGGCCCCGCTGGACCCGCTGGAATGGGGCCTTTTGCAACTGATGCTCGAACATCCGGAGACGGTTGGGGAAGTTTCCCGAAGCGGCATTCTGGACTGTTTTCTGCATGAGGATTTGCGGCGCTTCGGCGCTTATCTCGTGGAGCGGGGGCGTGAAGGACACGGGCGGACGCCCTCCATCCAGGACGTTCTGGCCGCATGGCCCGAAGACCCGATCCGGGAGCGGCTGCAGAGACTGTCCGTGACCGCGAGCCCCTACGATCCCGGCGTGGTGGACAAGATCCGGATCGATGCCGTCCACCGGATCCGGAGGCGCTGGTTCCGGGAAAGGCACCGGCTGCTGGCCGAAGCCCTCCGCGATGCCCAGGACAGGGGGGATCAGGCGGGCAGCGAGAAACTTCTGCGCCAGAAGGAGAGCCTCCTCAGGGAGGAGAAGGGCGTCGATATCAAGCGCAGCAAAGAATGAGGGGAGATCGCCATGGCGAAAGAAATACAATCGGATGAATTCAAGAAACTGATGACCCTGGGCGAGGAGAAGGGGTTCTTGACCTATGACGACGTCAACGATCTCCTGCCTTCGGATGTGATCTCGTCGGACCAGATCGACGATATCATCATCCTGTTCGGGGAGAAGAACATCGATATCATCGATACCGACAAGGGGGACAAGATCGTCGTCAAAAAAAGCCCCGGCGAGCTCGTTGAACACAAGGAGGAAGAGGATGTTCTGGGATTGATTTCGGCCGGAAAGACCGGAGATCCCGTCAAGATGTACCTGCGCGAGATGGGACTCGTTTCCCTCCTCAGCCGGGAAGGGGAGGTCGAGATCGCCAAGAAGATCGAGGAGGGCAACAAGGAGATCATGGACGCCATTTTCGGGATGGCCGTTTCCGTGAAGGATGTGATCGATATCGGCGTCAAGATCCGGGCGGAGGAACTGCGGATCAAGAACGTGGTGGAGAACCTCGAGGACGAAGACGGATTCGTGGAAGAGGACCTGCACCGGGAGCGGGTGCTCAAACTGATCGAGAAGGTCGCGGCGCTGGACCGGAAAAACGACGTCATGCGCCAGAAAATGCGGGCCAAGGGGCTGTCCGAAAAGGAAAAGGCGCTGTTGCGCGACGATCTGGCCAGGAACACGAAGGGGATCGTCAAGTATTGTCGAAAGGTTCGTTTCAGCAAGCGGCAGATCGATCGCATGGTGTTCCGCTTGAAGGGCTACCTCCTGGAGATCGAGGAGGCGGAGCGGGACATTCAGAAGGCCAAAGACATCACGGGCCTCAACATCAAGGAGATGGAGCGTCTCTGGGCGCGCTTGAGGAAGTCCCCCCAGGAGGCCAAATCAGCCGCCCGCGAACGGCGCGTCTCCGTCGAAAGGCTGAAGGCGACGGAGCCCCGCGTCCTGGAGGCGCAGCGGCAGATCCGGAGGATTACGCTGGAAACGGGCCTTCCAGCGCCCGCCTTGAAGAAGGCCGTGCTGTCGATCGAGAAGGGGGAGTGGAAAGCCGAGATCGCCAAGCGCAAACTGGTCGAAGCGAATCTGCGTCTCGTGGTCAGCATCGCCAAGAAGTACACGAACCGCGGGCTCCAGTTTCTGGATCTGATTCAGGAGGGGAACATCGGCCTCATGAAGGCGGTGGACAAATTCGAGTATCAGCGCGGGTACAAATTCTCCACCTATGCGACCTGGTGGATCCGGCAGGCGATTACCCGCGCCATCGCCGACCAGGCCCGGACCATCCGCATTCCCGTCCATATGATCGAGACCATCAACAAACTGATCCGCACGTCGCGGTACCTCGTCCAGGAACTGGGTCGCGAACCCACGCCGGAGGAGATCGCCAACAAGATGGAGTATCCGCTGGAGAAGGTCCGCAAGGTCCTGAAGATCGCCAAGGAGCCCATCTCCCTCGAGACCCCGATTGGCGAGGAGGAGGACAGCCATCTGGGCGATTTTATCGAGGATAAAAAGGTCATGTCCCCCTCGGAAGCGACCATCAACATGGACCTCGCGGAACAGACACGCAAGATCCTCTCCACGCTGACGCCGCGGGAGGAAAAGGTCCTGAGGATGCGCTTCGGCATCAGCGAGCGCTTCGAGCAGGCCTTCGAGGAGGACCGGGATGTGTTCGAGGTGAAGCGGATTGAAATCAAGCCCATGGACGCCGGTCAGGGACGCAAGCTGAGAAACCCGTCCCAGAGACGGCTGGTCGCCCCGTTGCGGGCGAAATAAATGATTGACAAGGCGGCCGGGAGGGGTTAGAAACCGACTCCGTCCGGCAAAGACGGCAGGACGATCGAACGGGCCCATAGCTCAACTGGTAGAGCCACCGGCTCATAACCGGTCGGTCCCTGGTTCGAACCCAGGTGGGCCCACCATCATCGAGGGAACATTCAGCGGAATGTCATCAACCAAGACATATCAGGATGGCCGGCATGGCAGCATGTCCTGCCCATCAGCGCAGGTTCAGGGGGAGAAGGCCCCATGATCGAGCATGCACCGCCACCGGCCGGTGCTTTTTTTTTCCATTCCCGGGGGAAGGGAGCAGGTGATTGAAGGATACGATCGCGTTATTGGTTGCGTTACAGGCATTGGATTCGGAAGCGGTCCAGGTGGCGGCCCGGAAACAGTCGTTGCCTGAGAAGATCCGGCTTTTGGAGGAAACGCGGCAGAGACGGCAGGCCGCAGTGGATGAAGACGGGGAGAAACTCAAGGGGGTGATCCAGCGGCACCGGGACCAGGAGGAGCAGTTGAAGCGGGGCGTGGAGGGGCTGAAAAAGGCGAAGCAGCGGCTGCTCGACGTCAAGACCAACAAGGAGTATCAGGCCATCCTGAAGGAGATGGAGGTCATTGAAACGCTTCAGGGAAAGGTGGAGGACGAGATCATCTCGCTGCTTGAGCAGGCGGACCACATGAAGGCGGCCGTCAAACAGGGGGAAAAGGACCTGTCGGTTTTTCTCGCCGTCTTTGCCGATGAGAAACAGGCCCTGGAGGAGCAGGTCCAGGCGCTCGACGACACCCTGATCCGCCTGAAGGAGAAGCGTCAGGCCGTCCTCGATGCGTTGCCCGGGGACCTGGTGCGCCGCTACGAGACGATTCGGGAGAAGAGAAACGGCCTCGCCGTGATCTCCGTCTGGAAGGAGGTGTGCAACGGCTGCCACATGAACATTCCGCCGCAGATGTACATCGAGCTCCAGCGTTCGCAGGAGCTGAGAACCTGCCCGAATTGTCACCGCATCATTTACTGGAGGAACGAAACCTCAGCGGGTGAATCTTGAAGGGGGGAGCACCGGCAGACGGGCGTGCGGTTGGCGGTGTCGTGATCCATACGGACGGCGCCTGCCTCGGCAACCCCGGACCCGGTGGATACGGCGTCATCCTGAGTTATGGGGGACGGCGCAAGGAACTCTCGGGGGGGTATCGCCTGACCACGAACAACCGGATGGAGCTCATGGCGGCGATCGTCGGTCTGGAGGCGGTCAAGCCGGGCTATGACGTGACGGTCCATTCGGATTCCCGCTATGTCGTGGACGCCATGACGAAGGGGTGGGCCGTCCGCTGGCAGGCGCAGGGCTGGATGCGAAACCGGAAGGACCGGGCGGAGAATGCCGATCTCTGGGAACGGCTGCTTAAGCTCTGCCGGCACCGGGAGGTCCGTTTTCTGTGGGTGCCCGGTCATGCCGGCCAGGCGGAAAACGAGCGTTGCGATGCCCTCGCCGTGGCGGCGGCCAGGGGATCGGATCAGGCCGTGGACGCCGGCTACGAGCGAGACTCCCGTCGCGTCGGTTCCGGCCAAACCGGGGTGTGAACCCGCGCAACAGGCAGTGAATGGAGGGGGCTGGAGGGGGGCAGATGGTCGCTGATCCTCGCGGATCAGAGGAAAGTCCGAACTCCACAGGGCAGGATGGTCGCTAACGGCGACTGGGGGCGACCCTAAGGAAAGTGCCACAGAAAAGATACCGCCCGCGGCATGCGGGTAAGGGTGAAAAGGCGAGGTAAGAGCTCACCAGTTTCCCGGGTGACCGGGAAAGCTAGGCAAACCCCATCCGGAGCAAGACCAAATAGGAGGACGCTTGAGGGTGGCCCGCCCGATGTCCTCGGGTAGCGTCGCTTGAGGCGGCCGGCAACGGCCGTCCCAGAGGAATGACCATCACCGGCGGACGGGTGACCGGAGGCCGGGACAGAATTCGGCTTACGCGCCGCTCCCGCCCCTTCTTTTCATCAACCCGGTGCCGGACCGGAGGTGTGTCCGGTCGCCCGCCTGGCCGCGGCCCGGGGCTTCCGCATCGGCGGACGTGCGTTACGACCGCCCGACCTGCTTTTCCGTGTCCAGGATCTCGAAGGTCGTCTTGATGACCGTATCCGAGTTCAGGGAGATGCTCGAAATGCCGCACTCCACGAGGAATTTCGCGAACTCCGGATAATCGCTGGGGGCCTGACCGCAGATTCCGATCTTCTTGCCCATCTTGTTGGCCCGGGTGATGGCGATGCGGATGAGATCCATGACCGCCTGGTTCCGCTCATCGAAGATGTGGGCGACCTGTGCGGAGTCGCGGTCCAGCCCCAGCGTCAGCTGCGTCAGATCGTTGGACCCGATCGAGAATCCGTCGAAGATCTCGCCGAACTGGTCGATCAGCACCACGTTGCTGGGAATCTCGACCATCATGTACAGCTCCAGGCCGTTCTCCCCCTGGACGAGGCCCTTTTCGGCCATGACCGCGATCACCTTCCTGCCCTCGTCGACCGTGCGGCAGAAGGGGATCATCAACTTGACGTTGGTCAGCCCCATCACGTTGCGGACTTTCTTCATGGCGGCGCATTCGAGGGCGAAGGCCTCGCGGTAGCGGTCGTCGTAATAGCGTGAGGCCCCGCGAAATCCGATCATCGGGTTTTCCTCTTCCGGTTCGAAGAAGGCGCCGCCGATCAGGTTGGCGTATTCGTTGCTCTTGAAATCGCTCATCCGCACGATGACGTCGTTCGGCCAGAAGGCGGCGCCGATCTTTCCGACGCCCTCCGCCAGCTTTTCGACGAAGAAGTCGCTGCGATTGTCGTATCCCCGGGTCCGCGCCTCGATCTGCTTGTGGACCACCGGATCGGTGACCCGGTCGAAGTGAATCAGGGCCATGGGATGAATGCTGATGTGCTGATTGATGATGAATTCGAGGCGGGCCAGGCCGACGCCGTCGTTCGGAATCCCGGCAAGCTGAAAGGCATTCTCCGGATTGCCGACATTCATCATGATCTTGGTCCTGGGGCGTGACAGGTTCTGGGCGTTGATCCGGCTCACGTCGAATTTCAGGATGCCCTCGTAGACTTTTCCGACTTCCCCGCCGGCGCAGGAGACCGTTGCCGCGGCGACGTCCCGGAGCCGCTCCGTTCCGTTCCCCGTTCCCACAATGCAGGGAACGCCGAGTTCGCGGCTGACGATCGCGGCATGGCAGGTCCGCCCGCCCTTGTTGGTGACGATCGCCGCCGCGATCTTCATGATGGGCTCCCAGTCCGGATCCGTCATGTCGGTGACCAGGACCTGGCCCTTGCGGAAATTGCGGATGTCGGCCACGGAGGCGATCCGGTTGACGGGGCCGGCGCCGATTTTCGCGCCGACGCTGGTGCCCGTGACCAGGGGCTCCTTCTCCTCCAGCAGAACGTAGGTTTCCACCACGCTCAAATCCTTCTGGGACTGCACCGTTTCGGGTCTGGCCTGCAGGATGAACAGCTCGCCCGTCCGGCCGTCCTTGCCCCACTCGATGTCCATCGGCTTGAAATAACCGGCCTGCTGGGAGTAGTGGTCCTCGATGATGATGGCCCAGCGGCCCAGGAGCAGGATCTCGTCGTCCGTCAGGCAGAAGCGCTGCCGGTCGGCCTCCTCGACGGAGACCGTTTCGGTCGCCTCGGAGGCCGAGCCCGAGGCATAGATCATCTTGATTTCCTTGCTGCCCATTGTCTTCTGGAGGATGGGGCGGAATCCCTCCTTAAGGGTGGGCTTGAAGACGAAGAATTCATCGGGATTGACGATGCCCTGGACCACCGTCTCGCCCAAGCCGTAGGCCCCGGTGATGAGCACGGCATCCTTGAATCCGGATTCGGTATCGATGGAGAAGATCACGCCGGAGCAGGCCAGATCGGAGCGCACCATCTTCTGGATGCCGATGGACAGGGCAATGGAATGATGATCGAATCCCTTGTCCACCCGGTAGGAAATGGCGCGGTCGGTAAACAGGGAGGCGAAGCATTTCTTGCAGGCCTCGATCAGCGCTTCCGGACCGCGAATGTTCAGGTAGGTCTCCTGCTGACCGGCGAAGCTGGCATCCGGGAGGTCTTCCGCGGTGGCGGAACTGCGGACGGCGACATCGGTGTCCGCTCCGTATTCCTCGCAGAGCTTGGCATAGGCGGCCAGGATGGCGGTCTTCAGATCCGCGGGGAATTCGGCCCCGTAGATGAGGGCGCGGATCTGTCGCCCCTTCGCGGCCAGGTTCTCGATGTCATGGGTGTCAAGATCGACAAGGACCTGTCGGATTTTCTCGGAAAGCGCTGCGGACTCGATGAGGGAGCGATAAGCGAACGCGGTGACGGCGAAACCGTCGGGAACGTTAACCCCCTTGGAAATCAGTTCCCGGCGCATCTCCCCCAGCGAGGCATTCTTCCCGCCGACCTGGGGGATATCGTTCAGTTCGATCTCATCGAACCAGAGTATCAACTTTTTGTCTTTCATGCACGCCTCCTGGGGGTATGGGGTCGACGGGTACCAAAGGCCGTCACGGGCGGGTCGTGTCTAGCAGTTTTGCATTTTGAAGTCAAAGAAAATGTGCGGACCCGGCGGGGCTGCGCCCTGGGGGAATCGGCGGGGGCGGCCAGGCCTGAGCCTGGCATGGAGGCCGTGTCCGATCGAAGCGGATCACGGGTTCAGGGCCTGTCCCGGCAGCGTCTCCTGCCGCGTCCCGGCTGGAACGAACGGTCAAAAAAAAGGGCCGGAAGGTTGCTTCCGGCCCCGCGGTGGGTTTATTTGTCGTCGTCCTCGTCATCGTAGAATTTGGACGCTTCCTGAGCCTCGATGGGGATTTCGGCCTCGATCGAGCGCGTGATGCCCCGGACCAGAATGGCCATGATCAGGAACAGGAGGATCACCGAAATGATGATGATGGTGATGATCGTCGTAATCCAGGATTTTGCCTCAGATTGAATTTTCTTGGCCGTGGCGGAGGCATAGGCGCTGAATTTCACGACATCGACATTCATGCCGATCCAGCCGAAACCGGTCGGTTTCGGGTAGTCCTTCGAGTAAAACTTGATGGGCGCATAGGCGACGAACTCCTTGCGTCCGGCGAACTGATACTCCTTCATCCCGGCGCGGCCCTCCGCCGCCTCCTTGGCAATGCTCTGGAGGGTGGGATCCATGAAGCCGATCTGGTTGAGGTTCAGGACCTCCTCGCCCTTCTGCGCCATGGTCTCTGCGGACGTCTTGTCCGTGATCGCCGGTACCGGCTTTCCATCGGCGTATTGTCCGGCGATGTGGTAATCGTTCGGGTGAGAGAGAATGAACCCCCGGTTGTCCACCATGAAGGTGTAATTGCCGGAAGCGGCCTCCGCTTCGACCACGTAACCGGATTGCATGGGGACGATGTTGTCCGTAAACTTGGCCAGATGCCTCACATCCAGGGCCAGGGTGACCACACCGGCAAACCCCTGCTGGTCGAATACAGGCGTGGCCATCCGGATGATGCCGGAAAATCTCTTTCCCTTTTCAAACTCGGCCTTGTTGACGTAGAGCCCCTTGACCGAAGAGATGTAGAGATCCCCCTTGCCGTAGGCCTTCGCCTTGGCGAAGTAGTCTTCCTTGAGGGGCGTGGCAGCCGGGCTGCTGACGTTGATCAGCTGGCTGGCGCTCGCAATCTTTCCGTCCACCACCTTGATGCGCTCCTGCCCGGACTTGTCGACGAAAGCCATTTCCTTGTAGAGCGGTTCGTAGATCTTTTGAATCTTCCCGTCCTTCTTCACCCACAGAGGGTTCTTGCTTTTTGCGACGAATTCTTTGTAGGTTGCATCCGTGGCGGGCAAGATGGTTGCGATGAGGAGATCCTTTTCCCGGTCCTTCAGAAAATCAGCAACTTCATCCGCCACATTTACAGCCCGCACCTTGATTTCTTCCTGGGACTTCTGGTCCAGAATGGTTACCGTCCGTTCCCTTGCGGTGTCCCCGACTTTTATAATGCCATTGGCAATCAAGAGGGCCATCAGAGATAAGGGGATGACGATAAGCAGGAAGAATACCCTTCCGACTGTGAATAACTGCTTATCTTTATTAATTTTTGGCATTCCCTTTTCCCCCTACTGTTTTAGTATCGAAGTGATGCTGACGGATTAACCGGCCAGAAAATACTTCATGTAGGGGTTGGCGTAAAGAAGCACCAGTGAAACGACCAGGGCGTAGATCGCGATCGATTCCGCCATGGCCATACCGACCAGCATCACCGTCATGATTTTTCCCTGAACGCCAGGATTTCTTCCGACCGCTTCGCAAGCCCCGCTCGCCGCCTGGCCGATTCCGGCGCCGGCGCCGATGGCGCCCAGACCGATGGCCAACCCCGCGCCGACCATCGCCCCAACGGAAAAGATGACCTTCACGTACGTATCACCCGCTGGAATGGCTTCCGCCGCGAACACAACCGGTGAAGACACCAACACGGCTGCGGCCGTCGTGAAGAACGTCAATAAACTTTTCCCGAATTTCCTTAACATTTTCCTATCTCCTTTCCGAAATAATGTTTTTGCCTTCCGACCGATACCACACTCTGAAGGTCCGGTACAGAAGAATTCGCTTCCGCAAACGCTGCGAGCCAATCGCAAAATACATGCCGCCCATGGCGCCCACCGGGGAATCTCCGTCAAATGCAAGCAATGATTGATTAATTATTTTCCGCGGCCCCGCTCTTGCGCATCGATCCGCCTTCCGGGCTTGAACGTTCCTTTAAACCCGCTTTGGGCGTTGAACGAAAAGTAAAAGGGCGGGGCGGATGGGGAGCGCACAGGGCACCATCTTTTCTATTGAAATTTTCCGGCCGCACCGGTACTATCGGGCGCCCAAAACTTGAATTCCATCAAGAGGTTTAAGAATGCAGGAAATCCTGACGGCCGTGACCTATCTGGTTGCGTGGCTGATATGCGAGCGTGTGATCGAGATTGAAAACGGCCTGCTCAAACTGATCATCTCGCTTGCGGCGGCGGTCGGCGTCTATATTCTGATGGCCTTGAAGGAGCGGAGGGAAAAGAAGGAAGATGACTGAAGAGGGCCGGACGCGGCGCGGTCCGGTGAGGCGAAGGAGTACTGACGTGATGAAACATAAAATGCGCATTTCCATCTGGCTGACGACGATTGCGGTGATCGTGTTCATCCTGCTGATGGCCCTCACGGTGAACCGGGTCAGGGAAAAGGATATCGTCGACCAGTTCAGTATGCAGCAACTCGCCCTGGCCAGGGGAACGGCGGCGCGAATCGAGGCCCTGCTGGGCAACGTTGAAAAGAATCTGACCATGCTGTCGCTGCTGCCGAGTGTGCGGATGGTGACCCCCGACGAAACCGTTTCAAGCATGAAGGTCATCCACGACCACCTCGAGGGGAAGGTGCGCTTCATTGCCCGCCTCGATGAGCGGGGCATTTTGCGGTCCGTCTATCCCAACCGGGCCTTTGCCGGGCTGCTTGGGGAGCGATTTGACCGGTACGCCTTTTTTCACCAGATCCGGAAAACGAGGGGGCCCTTCGTCGGCGAACTGGACCTTTCCGAAGACACCCCGCTGTCCCGGACGCTCGGGATGAGTCGCGCCGTCGTGATCGGCGTGCCCAAGTACCGGTACGGGGACGGGACCCTGTTCACCGGAGTGGTTTTCGCGATCATGCCCCTGGAGAAGGTGATCGACTTCTTCGGGAAGGAGCCCCAGGGAAAGATGGCGCAGGATTCCTGGATCGTCGATCATCAGGGGCGGCTGATCGTCCATCCGGCGGAGGGGTTCATCGGGCGCGACGTGAGCGTCCTCGAAAAGAGGGACAATCGGCGCCCGGGTGCGCTCCAGCCCGACATTCTGAGGGGCCGGGCGGGCTATGGGGAATACCTCCTGAATGAAGAGGGCGCCTCCGTGGAGCGGAAGATCGTCGCGTACGCCCCGATCGGCATCGGTCCGCAGGCCTGGTTCATGGTGGTCAGCACCCCATACAACCGCGTGATCTCCGTCGTCAGGCGCGCCTTTCTCAATGTCATGATGGGCGTGGCCGGCGTGATCATCGCCGTGATCATCGCCGGCATCTCCATCGATTATGCGGAGCGGCGGCACCTCCGGATGAAGGAGAAGCTCAGGCTGCTCCGGGAACGGAACGAATGGCAGGATCAGCTTGTCCGGGAAAAGCGAACCGTGGAGGGGATCATTGAAGGCCTGCCCATTCCCGCCTTCGTGATTGACCGGGAGCACAAGATTATCCTGTGGAACAAGGCCTGCACGGAGTTGACCGGGTTCAGCGCGCAAACGATGATCGGCACCGATCGGCACTACGCGCCCTTTTATACCCGGAAACGGCCCCTGATCGCGGACCTCATCATCGACGGAGACATCGAGAATCTGGAGAAATACTACGGGACGAAGAAAATCAGGAAATCGTCCACCGTCGAAGGGGCCTACGAGGCCCGGGACTTTTTCCAGTTGACGGACGGGAGAAGCCACCATCTGTACTTCCTCGCCGCGCCGATTCACGACGAAAAGGGCGAGGTCATCGCCGCCATCGAAACCCTGCAGGATCATACGCGGGAGGAGGAAATGTCCCGCAGCATCAAGGAATACGCAGAAACGCTTCAGGTCGAACTTACGGAAAACATCAATTTGCGCACGCAGATCGAATCCCTGAACAACTACCTCCAATCCATCCTGGAAAGCTCCCCGGACAAGCTCTACGACATGTCCGGCGACGGGATCGTCAATTACATCAGCCATGATTTTGCCCGCGGGGGCGGCATGACGTCCGGACCCGTGAAAGGCCGCCACTTTACCGAGTTCATGGACCCCGAGCTCCGTGAATTCATGATGCAGCGCTGGGAAGAGGGAAGGCGGGGCAACTTCACGCCCTACGAAATCGAGGTCACCGCGGGGGATGGATCGCGACGCAACCTCCTGATCACCACGCGGCCCCTCAAGGGAACGGATCGGTTCGTCGTGGCTCAGCGCGACATCACCGAATTCAAGAACCTGGAGAAAAAGTATTATGAAAGCCAGAAACTGGCGGCGGTCGGTCAATTGTCGGCGGGCATCGCGCACGAGATCCGCAATCCGCTTTCATCCATCAAGATGAGCCTGCAAATCCTGGAGAAGCGCCTGCAGCCGCAGGGAAACGATCAGAAACGGTTCCGCATCGCCCAGAAGGAGGTCGAGCACCTCGAACATCTGGTGAACGATGTGCTGATCTTCGCGAAACCCTCCGAACCCCGCAAGGAGCGCTACGACGTTCGCCGGATTCTCGAAGAAACCCTGGCCATGGCGGAGAAGGGGATCACCGAGAAGGCGGTTCGCGTCGCGACCGCCTACGACGAGGCCGCGCCTCCGGTTCTGGTGGATCCGGCCATGCTCGAGCAGGCCTTCCTGAATCTGATCCGCAACGGGATCGACGCCATGGAGGACAACGGCACGCTGACCCTCCGCACGAGGTATGCCGACGGAGCGGTGCCCGCGGTGGAAATCGAAATTCGGGACGAGGGGTGCGGGATCAATCCCGAGGACATGCCGCACCTGTTCAACCCTTTCTTCACGAAAAAGAAATACGGGACGGGATTGGGGCTGACGCAGGTCAAGAAAATCATCGAACTGCATCAGGGCACCATTGAAATCCAGAGCAGGCCAGGCGAGGGGACGCGCGTGGTCATCACGCTGCCCGTTCCGCTGACGCTCGCGGATCGCCCCCCGGCCTCGCCGGCATGAGGTCGACGCCGCGCCCCGGGATCATGAACCATGAGGAGTGAGGAATGCCGAAAATTCTCGTAATTGACGACGACCGCTCGATCTGTGAAACCCTCGATCTGTACCTCACCGAAGAGGGATACGAGGTCAAGACCGCTCTCACGGGAACCGAAGGGCTGAACGCCTTTGTCGAGACCGTTCCGGACCTCGTCATCCTCGACATCCGTCTACCGGACATCGACGGCTTTACCGTCCTCGAGGACCTGCGCGAGGAGGATGAAAACGTCAAGGTGATCATGATCACCGCGTTTCACGACATGGAAACCACCATCAAGGCCATGAAGGGGGGGGCGTTCGACTACATCCACAAACCGGTCAATGTGGATGAACTGGACTTGGCCATCCGAAAAGCGCTCAAGGCGCGCGAGATGGAGCGGAAAATCGACGGCCTGCTCATGGAACCGTCGCGCCAGTTCAAGGTCGGCGACATCATCGGGACGGGCCGGGAGATGCGCGAGATTTTCAAGACGGTCGGCGTCGTTTCCCAGAGCCGCACGACGGTCCTCATCCATGGCGAAAGCGGCACCGGCAAGGAGCTGATCGCCAAGGTGATTCACAACAACACCTCGCCCGATGAGCCCTACATCGCCGTCAACTGCTCGGCCATCGTCGAAACCCTGCTCGAATCGGAGCTGTTCGGCCATGAAAAGGGGTCCTTTACGGGCGCGATCGCCCGAAAACTGGGGAAGTTCGAACTCGCCCGATCGGGAACGGTGTTCCTGGACGAGATCAGCGAGATGTCGGTCAACCTCCAGGCAAAACTCCTGCGCGTGTTGCAGGAAATGGAGTTCGAGCGTGTCGGGGGCAAGGACCGGGTCCGCGTCAATGCGCGCATCGTGACCGCGACGAACAAGGATTTGAAGGCGATGGTCCAGGAGGGCAAGTTCCGCGACGATCTTTTCTATCGCCTCAACATCGTTTCCATCCATATCCCCCCGCTTCGGGAACGGCGCGAGGACATTGCGCCCCTGATCGAATATCTGCTGACGAAAATCAACCGGGATCTGCACAAGCGCGTGATCGGCGTGTCGGATGAAATGATGGCGGTTTTCTTGAAGTACCCCTGGCCCGGCAACATCCGGGAGCTCGAAAATCTCCTCATCCGCGCCGTCGTGGTCGCCAAGGGACAGGTCCTGGGCCGGTCTGACTTCCCGGGGCTCGACGAGGGGCTCGCCGCCGGCACGGGGGCCCTCGATGCCGCGCCGGCGGCGGGCGCCCCGGGGCAGCGATTGATGACCCTGGACGAGGTCGAAGAGCAGTACATCCGGAAGATCATTTCCGAGTATGGGGACCGAACCAAGGGGGAACTGTGCGAGATTCTCGGGATCTCCCGCCCGACATTCGAACGCAAGCTGGAAAAGTACAAATTGCACTTCGAGCGGGAATGATCCGCGACCCGATTCCTTCGACACGATGAAGATAACCTGCGCGTCCTTCGTCAAGACGGCCACCCGGCCCAACCAGTACCCTCCCGCCATGAACCCGGAGCTGGCCGTGGCCGGCCGGTCCAATGTCGGCAAATCCTCCCTGATCAACGCCCTCCTCAACCGGAAACAGCTCGTCCGGACGAGCCATACGCCCGGGCGTACGCAGGCCCTGAATTTCTTTGCCGTCAATGATCGGTTTTCCGTCGTCGATCTTCCCGGTTACGGCTACGCGAAAGTGCCCGAAGCGGTCCGGCGTCAGTGGGGACCGATGGTGGAAACGTACCTCCGGGTGCGGGAAACGCTCAAGCTGGTCCTCGTTGTGATGGACAGCCGACGGGAGCCGACCCGGGACGACCTCTCCCTCGTCGGGTGGCTCCGGGCCTACCGCCGCCCCTGGCTGCCGGTCCTGACGAAAATCGACAAGCTGTCCCGGAACGAGGCACGGCAGGCCGTCCTTCGCTTCCGGGGACCTCTTGACCTCGGTGAAGGGGTGGACGCCATCGTATTTTCCGCCCGGACGGGGGAGGGACGCGAGCGCCTCTGGACGGCCGTCGAGGAGGCTCTCCGGTCTCCCGGCCAGGTCCCCTGACGGAAAAGGGGCGCGCGGGTTTGAACGCGGATGTTCACGCTTGACAGCCCGGGGAAATCGTGATAACCGCTGCCACGCTGTGAGAACAATCACTGACCGTGGGTCAGTTTTGGGGATGATCAATAAACATTACCGAGGAGCAGACAGGTGGTAAAAGATAACGAAAAAATCGGTGCCGTGATGGTCGTCGGTTCCGGCATTGCCGGCATCCAGGCTTCCCTGGATCTCGCCAATTCCGGTATGAAGGTCTACCTGGTGGAGAACGGAATCAGCATCGGCGGGGTCATGGCGCAGTTGGACAAGACCTTCCCCACCAACGACTGTTCCGCCTGCATCCTCTCCCCGAAACTCGTGGAGGTCGGCCGGCATCCGAACGTGGAGATCATGACCCGCCGGACCGTGGACTCCGTGACCGGCGAGCCGGGCCGCTTCACGGTCAAGCTGACGCGCGCCCCCCGCTTCGTCAACCTGGACAAATGTACGGGGTGCGGCGACTGCGCCAATGTCTGTCCGGTCTCCATCCCGTCGGATTTCAACGAAACGCTCAACGAACGCAAGGCCATCTACCGCCACTTCCCCCAGGCGATTCCGAGCGGATTCGCGATCGACAAACGCGGGACTTCCCCCTGCAAGGCCGCCTGCCCCACCCATATCAGCGTCCAGGGGTACGTGGCGCTGATCGCCCAGGGGAAGTTCAAGGAAGCCCTCAAACTCATCAAGAAGGACAATCCCTTTCCGATCGTCTGCGGCCGCGTCTGCAACCATCCCTGCGAAGAGGCCTGCAAGCGGGGCGATGTCGACGAACCCATCGACATCATGCACCTGAAACGGTTCGTGGCGGATCTCGACCTGATGGACGAGCACCGCTACCTCCCGGACGTGAAGGAAAAGAACGGCAAGAAGGTGGCCGTGGTCGGGTCCGGGCCCGCGGGACTCACGGCGGCCTACTATCTAGCCATCGAGGGCTATGCCGTCGAGGTCTTCGAGTCGCTGCCGGTGGCGGGCGGGTGGCTGGCCGTCGGCATTCCGGAGTACCGTCTGCCGAAGGACGTGCTCAACGCGGAAATCCGGGTCATCGAGGACACGGGCGTGAAGATCCATCTGGGCAAGGCCGTCGGGAAGGACATCCCCTTCGCCCAACTCCAGAAGGACTTCGATGCCGTCTTCATCGGGTGCGGCACGGTGAACAGCAGCAAGCTCAATATCCCCGGCGAGGACATGCAGGGGGTGATCCACGGCGTCGATTACCTGAAGCGCGTGAATCTGGGGGAGAAGGTCTTTCTGGGGGACAAGGTCGCCGTTGTCGGCGGCGGGAACGTGGCCATGGATGCTGTCCGAACGGCCGTTCGCACGGGATCCAAGGAGGTCTTCATCCTGTACCGGCGCTCCCGTGCGGAGATGCCGGCCGCGCCCGAGGAGATCGAGGAGGCCCTCGAAGAGGGGATCAAGATGGAGTTCCTCGCGGCGCCCAAGCGCGTCGTCGGCGAGAACGGCAAGGTGACCGGCGTGGAATGCACGCGGATGGAACTGGGAGAACCTGACGCCAGCGGCCGTCGCCGTCCCGTGGAGATCAAAGGCTCCGAGTTCATCGTTCCCTGCGATGCCCTGATTCCCGCCATCGGCCAGGAGGCCGACCTCGACTTCGTCACGGCCGAAAGCGGTATCGCCATCAACAAGTGGAAAAATTTCGACGTCGACCCCGTGACGTTCGCCACGAACGTACCCGGCGTGTTCGCCGGCGGCGACGTCGTCACCGGTCCGGCCACCGTGGTCAAGGCCGTCTATGCGGGCAAGGAGGCAGCCGTTTCGATCGACCGCTATCTCCGCGGCGAGGACGTCAAGGCCGGCCGGGAGCGTGACTGGACGAAAGGCCTGGCCGATCCGGGCGATACGAGCGCGTTCGCGAAGGCGGAGCGGGTGCGGATGCCGATGCTTCCCGCCGAGACGAGAAAGTCCCACTTCCGGGAGGTGGTCGAACCCATGACGGAGGCACAGGCCGTCGCCGAGGCGAGCCGCTGCCTCTCCTGCGGGATCTGCTCGGAGTGCTACCAGTGTCTGGACGCCTGTCTGGCCAAGGCCATCGATCACGACATGACGTATGAGGAGGAGGAAATCGAGGTCGGGGCGGTCATCGCCTCACCCGGCTTCGAGATTTTCGATGCGAAGATCCGGGGCGAGTTCGGCTTCGGCGTCTATCCGAACGTCGTCACGAGCATCCAGTTCGAGCGGATCCTTTCCGCGTCCGGTCCCTACTTCGGCCATGTCCAGAGGATCTCCGACGGAAAGGAACCGAAGAAGGTGGCCTTCATCCAGTGCGTCGGTTCCCGGGACACGTCCTGCGGCAACAGCTGGTGCTCCTCCGTGTGCTGCATGTATGCGACCAAGGAGGCCATCATCGGGAAGGAACATGCCAAGGGGATGGAGCCGACCATCTTCTTCATGGACATCCGGGCCCACGGCAAGGACTTCGACCGGTTCGTCAACCG